>JABTUF010000004.1 GCA_015075645.1 Burkholderiales bacterium
TGCGAGGCCACGACGCGGATGACTACGAGCGCCGTTGGCGTGCCGGAGCGGCCGGGGTGCGGCCTGGATCGGAGGCACCGTGGCGCGGCAAGCGGTCACCGTTCGCTACAGCTCCATCGCGCCGACGCTCGCCGCGCGGGCGAACTCGCGAACACGTGTGATCGAGCGCGATATGCAACGATTCTCGCGCCCTAACGTGACAGGTAACCGGCGCGCCGCACCGGTCGTCGCCAAAACTCAAGTCGCATCTCGGCGCGTCCGGTTGACCGGCAGGTTAGCCGTCGTCAGGGAATGCGAACCTCGACATAGCTGCCGGGCTCGCAGCCGGCAATCGTTTCCGCGACACCAACGGCGACGCGCTGAATCCGGGGCCAACTCGTCGAAAGCAAACATACGATTGCGATCCTTCGACCTGCCAGATTCTGCTGGTATCGAAGTCGGGCATCCGTGGTAACGAAGACCTCGAAGCCCTCCCGTTCAGCCGCGTCGAGCAGCTCGCCGTTCGTCAGCTTCGACCAGCCGCGCTCATAGGCCGTCGATACGTCGTGCCGCCGCAGCGATTCACGCAACGGAGCCGGTGTACCTTGATCGAAAAGGACTCGCACTCAGACCGGAGCGAGTGCACTACGCGCGGCGTGCTCGAGGACCGCCCGTACCTGATCTAGCGATACGCCTGGAAAGAGCTCAACAAACTGGCTGGCCGACACACCGTCCTCGAGATTCTCGAACAGGGCCGATACGGGCACGCGCGTACCACGAAACACCCACGCCCCGCTAACGCGATCAACATCGCGCTCGACGGCCGAGCAGGAGGACCAATCGATCATCCGGCAATCCTAGCACTCCCGCGGCAGGACAGCTAATGTTTCCGTTCAGCGGCGCGCCGCTTGCGGCGCGTCCGCTGCAGCGGATTGTTCGGCGTCTTCGCCATCATGAGTGGTCGCGTTCAACGGCGAAGCGCTCGCAAGCGGTGCTCGGACATCGGGCGCCGGAAGCATGCTGAAGAAAGCGTCGCCCCGCTTGACCAAAGTATCCAGAGCGTCGCACTCGAAAACCTCGTTAAGTATCAGCCGGCACCCTTCGCGTGTAAGGGCGTCAATCGCTGTCAATTCCCATGGGCGCTTGCATGGCCATGCACGCAGCACACGCGCAGTTGGAGCTGCAGTCCGGTGCTGCGATAGTCTCTGCTCCAAGCTCTCTGCGAACCCGAGCTTCAACCTTTTCGGGTCAAGGTCCGGCACGAGCTGAATGACATAGAAAACGCCAACATCAGAGATGGCGACCACCGTCGATGCGGTAAAACCCTTATCCGCTCTCAGTGACACGATTTCGTCAGCCTCGGCGTTCGTCACGCAGAGCGTCAACTGGCTTCCCGAATCAGGAGTCCGCCGCTTGTGGAACGAATAGCCGAGCTTCATGACATAGCGACGCGCATGGGAACGGTCCATCCCCAAGCGCTTCGCAAGGTCCTTGATCGACAGGTAATCGTCGCTCACCACTTCAGGCCTCAAGACGCCGAACGCTCAAGGTGACCGGCGCGCCGCCACCGACGCGAACGAGGAAGAAGCCGCGTACCGGCGCGTCCGGTTGACCACCCTGTTAGGGCGCGATAGTTGCACGGCGACATCGTGCACCGAAGGCTTTCCCTTCGCAATGCACGACCGACGACCGGACCCGCGCGCCACCGCGTGGTGTGATGCCACCCGAAGCCACCGGCGCGCCGCCGCGCGGGACCTGCATGGGGGCGAGCTCTGGTGATCGCGAGGCCACGACGCGGATGACTACGAGCGCCGTTGGCGTGCCGGAGCGGTCGGGGTGCGGCCTGGACCGGAGGCACCGTGGCGCGGCAAGCGGTCGCCGTTCGCTACAGCACCATCGCGCTGACGCTCGCCGCGCGGGCGAACTCGCGAACACGTGTGATCGAGCGCGATATGCAACGATTCTCGCGCCCTAACGCAAAGTAGGTCGTTTGGATGATGTGTACCCGGTTAGTCTGCGCCGGACAATCGGAGGCGGTCAACGGACAACCCCCCGTCCCGACACGATTCCAGCCTTCCGATATGGCCGGGCGAGACGATACGTACGATCGCGGCCAGCCGCGCCCCGCCCGGGCGCCAGGTCCCGCCTTTTCGCCGCGCGCCGCCGTGGCACTACCTCCCGCCGTGGCACCGCCTCCTGCCGCGGCCCCGCCCGCACGCCCCCGCCTCCTCGACCAGGTTCGCGACGCGATCCGCTACCGGCACTACAGCTACCGCACCGAGCAGGCGTACGTCGAGTGGGTGCGGCGCTTCGTGCGCTTCCACCGGTTGCGGCATCCAACCGAGATGGGCGCGGAGGAAGTCGTCGCGTTCCTGTCGCATCTCGCGATCGAGCGCAGCGTGTCCGCGTCGACGCACCAGCAGGCGCTCTCGGCGCTGCTGTTCCTCTACCGCGACGTGCTTTGCGTCGAGTTGCCGTGGCTCGGCGAGATCGAGCGGCCGAAGACGCCGCGCCGCCTGCCGGTCGTGCTGTCGCGCGAGGAGACGCGAAGGCTGCTCGCGCACGTCGACGGCGACCACCGGCTGATGGCCCGCCTGCTCTACGGCACCGGCATGCGCCTGATGGAGGGCCTGCGCCTGCGCGTGAAGGATCTCGACCTCCGCCGGCGCGAGATCACCGTGCGCCAGGGCAAGGGCGGACGCGACCGCGTGACGATGGTGCCCGGTTCGCTCGCGGACGAACTCGCGGAGCAGGCCTCGCGCGCCCGCGAGCTGTGGTCGCAGGATCGCGCCGAAGGCGCTCCGGGCGTCGAGCTGCCGTTCGCGCTCGACCGCAAGTATCCGAAGGCGGGAGAGGCCTGGGGCTGGTTCTGGGTGTTCCCGGCGCGCACGCCGTCACGCGATCCGCGTTCGGGCATCGTGCGCCGGCACCACGTGCACGAGGACGGCCTGGGACGCGCGATCAAGCGTGCGGCGCGTGCGGCGGGCATCGCCAAGCCCGCGACCGCGCACACGCTGCGGCACGCGTTCGCGACGCACCTCCTCGAGTCGGGCTACGACATCCGGACGGTGCAGGAACTGCTCGGCCATCGCGACGTGTCGACGACGATGATCTACACGCATGTGCTGAACCGCGGCGGGCGCGGTGTCGTGAGCCCGATCGACGCGCGCCAGGACTGAGAAGCTGTGAAAGAACCCTGCAGCCCCGCGGTCGAGGCACCGGCCATCGCCGCGCCCGGCAGATGCCGCGATTCGGCGATGCCCTGCGCTCGCGGCACGATCCGCGCCCGCGCGGTCCATGCGGCGCGCGAGGCTCCCGCAGACAGCCGCGCGGGCCTTCAGTGCGCCATGAGCACCGGCACGGTCATCGAATCGAGCATCGTCGCGGTCACGCCCCCCCAGATGAGGCGCGACAGGCGCGGGCGGCTGTAGCCGCCCATCACGATCATGTCGGCGCCGAAGTCGGCGGCGCGCGACAGCAGGTACTCGCCCGCGGCGATGTCCTGCGCGGTCGAACGCTTCACCGTCGCATTGACGCCGTGGCGGCGCAGGAAACCCTCGACCGCCTTGTCCGAGATGAACTCCTGCACCGTCTCGTCGGCGCGCGGCGTGACGGCGACCGCGAGCACCTCCTTCGCGTCCTTGAGGAAGGGCAGCGCGTCGGCGACGGCGCGCGCCGATTCGCGCGAGTCCTTCCACGCGATCATCACGCGTTCGCCCAGCGTGCCGCCCGCGCCGATGTAGGGGACCATGAGCACCGGCCGGCCGGATTCCATCACGATCGCGTTGGCGAGTTCGGTCTGGAAGCCCGTGTCCGGGTTCCTCGGCGCCGGCTGACCGACGATGGCGAGGTCCGCGTAGCGCGCGCGGACCACGGCGGACTCGATCGCGTCTCCCGCCGGCGCCATCCACGTCGATGCGGAGACTCCGCCCTTGCCCATCGCGGCGCGGAAGCGCGCCTCCGCGTCCTCCTGCGCCTTCAGCGCCGAGGCGCGGTGCGACGCGACGATCTCGGGAGGCATCAGCGCAGCCTCGGTCACGCCGAGGTCGCGCGTCGACACGACGTAGGTGCCGAGGATCTCGGCCGGATAGCGCCGCGCCAGGCGCACGGCCACATCGAGGCGTTGGCCGGACTGCGTGGAGTCGTCGACGTGGACGAAGATCGAGCGGTAGGTCATCGCGAGCTCCCGACGGAAGAAGGATGGCCAGAGTGTGCACCCATGCGGCACTACCCGGGGTTAACCCGCGTCAACTCCGATGCGAATGGGGGAGCGAAGCGCGTCGGACCCCTGGGTACACGACTGCGCTCCGTGGCGCCGGAGTCCGTAGTCGACCGGCCCGGCCGGGCAACCGGCATCCAGGTACAGGCACGGGTCGCGAGGTCGCGGAAAGCGCCGCCTCGTGAATGCCGCCGCGGCCGGTAGCGTGCGCGTCGCGGAACGCGCTGCCGCCCACGCGGGGGATCATCCGCGTGCGGCGAGCGCCGCCACCTCGGCCCGCGTCGGACAGCCGGCGCGTCCGCCGGTGCGCGTGCACTTGATCGCCGCGGCGAGCGTGGCGAAGCGCGCCGCCGACGCGACGTCGCGGCCCTCCGCGATCGCAAGCGCGTAGGCGCCGTGGAAGACGTCGCCGGCGGCCAGCGTGTCGACCGCCTGGATCGGCGGTGCGGGCAGGTGCAGCGGGCCCTCGTCTGTGAGCCACCAGGAACCGCGCTCGCCGAGCGTGACCGCGCAGGCGCGTGCGGCGCCGCCTGCGCGCATCGCGCGCCAGGCGCGTTCGAACGCCGCGCGGAGTTCCGCCTCTCCCGCGCCGGATGACAGCGACGCCCAGCGCGCGAGCCCCGGTTCGGAGAAGACGACGTGGTCGGCGAGCCGCATGAGTTCGTCGATCACCACGCCGTCCGCGACGTCGGCGTCGAGCACGCGCGGAACGCCGGCTTCGCGCGCCGCGCCGAACAGGGCGCGCGCGCCGGCAGGCCAGCGCACGTCGGCGAGCACCGCGCGCGCGTCGCGCAACTGCGCGAGCGGCAGCCACGATGCGTCGTCGGGCACGTCGCCGTAGTGGGAGACGATGAGCCGCTCGCCGCGCGCGTCGACCACGATCGCCGACTGCGACGAACGGCAGCCGGGGAGCCGCCGGAACGCGCTCGCGTCGACACCGTAGGACGCGAACTCCTTCGCCATCGCGGCGCCCGCGGCGTCGTCCCCCGCCCGCCCCCAGAACGCAACGCGACCGCCGAGTCGAGCGATCGCGCAGGCCGCGTTCGCGGCCATGCCACCTCCGACCTCGCGGAACGCGCTCGCCCGCACCTTGGTCGGCGTCGACGGAATCGCGTCCACCGTGTAGACGCGATCGAGCGCGGCGTGGCCGAGGCAGACGACATCCATGGCGTCGACGTAGAATCGGGAGACCCCGCGAGTTTACGGCCCCGGCCGACCACACGCGCCGGCGGATCGCCCGTCGCGCATTTCCGGAAGCCCCGTCATGACCACACCTCCCCCGATCGACATCGTCCACAACACCGCCGCCCGGCGTTTCGAGGTGGTCCAGGACGGCGCGCTCGCGCGCTGCGAGTACCGCCGCGTCGGCAACGTGCTGCAGCTCCACCACACCGAGGTGCCGAAGGCGCTCGAAGGCCGGGGGATCGCGGGCAGGCTCGTCGCCGCCGCGCTCGACTGGGCGAAGGCCGAGGATCTGCGGATCGCGCCGTACTGCTCGTACGTGCGCGCG
Source organism: Burkholderiales bacterium (assembly GCA_015075645.1). Lineage (NCBI taxonomy): Bacteria > Pseudomonadati > Pseudomonadota > Betaproteobacteria > Burkholderiales > Burkholderiales bacterium. The sequence continues at coordinate 5,709 of JABTUF010000004.1, forward strand.
TACATGAAGCGCCATCCCGAGACGCAGCCGCTGCTCGCGCCGGGCCAGGAGGTCTGAACCGCCGCCACTCCGGCGTCACGCGCCGGCGAGGAAGTCGACGAAGGCGCGAACCTTCGCCGACAGGTGCCGCCGCGACGGATAGGCGGCATGGATGGCGATCGACGGCAGCGTCCAGTCCGTGAGGATCGGCACGAGCGCGCCGCGCTCGAGGTCCGGCGCGAGGATGAAGTCGGGCTCGCAGACGATGCCGGCGCCCTCGATCGCGAGCGCGCCGAGCATCCGGCCGTTGTTCGCGTGCAGCGGGCCGCCGATGCGCACGACCTTGTCGCCGCCGTCGGCGCCGATGAACCGCCACTGGTGACGCGTAGCGGCGTACTCGTAGGTCAGGCACGAGTGGCGCGCGAGGTCGTCGGGCGTGCGCGGCGTGCCGTGGCGTTCGAGATAGGAGGGCGCCGCGCAGCACACGAGCGAGGTCGCGCCGATGCGCCGCGCGACGAGGAACTGGCTGCGGATCTCGCCGATGCGCACCGCGAGGTCGAAGCCCTCGTCGACCAGATCCACGACCCGGTCCGACAGGTCGACGTCGACGCGCACCTGGTCGTACTTCGCGGCGAACGCCGCGACGATCGGCGCGAGCACGCGGATGCCGTAGGTGATCGGCGCGGTGAGCTTGAGCGTGCCGCGCGGCGTGACGCCGCCCGCACTCGCGCCCTGCTCGGCCTCCTCCAGGTCCGCGAGCAATTGCACCGCGCGCTCGTGGAAGGCCCGCCCGGTTTCGGTCAGCGACAGCCGCCGCGTGGTGCGATTCAACAGGCGTGCGTCGAGGTGTTCCTCGAGTTCGGCGACGCGCCGCGACACGGCCGACACGGACTGGCCGAGCTTCTCCGCGGCCCGGGCGAAGCTGCCGTTCTCGATGACCGAGACGAACGCGGCAATGCTTTGGAACCGGTCCACGGCTTATTATTGCATATTGCTCAACAATCTATCAATATTTCGAATATTTATCCCGTCATTTGCTGGCAATATGATTCGAGTGCGGCGTCCACCCAGACCGCTCACCCACAGGAGTCACCATGCAAGATCGCCGAATCGACCTCGCCGCGCTGGTGCTGCGCCTGACGCTGGGCGCGGTGCTCCTCGCCCACGGCCTGCTCAAGCTCGTGGTCTTCACACCCGCCGGCACCGCCGCGTTCTTCGAGAAGATCGGGCTGCCCGGCCCGCTCGCCTATGTCGTGATCGCCGCCGAACTCGTCGCGGGCATCGCGATCGTCGTCGGATGGCGCACGCGACTCTTCGCCGCCGCGATCGCCCCGATCCTGTTCGGCTCGGCGCTCCCGCACATCCCCAACGGCTGGATGTTCAGCGCGGCCGGCGGCGGCTGGGAGTATTCGGCGTTCCTCGGCCTCACCGCGATCGCCCTCGCGCTCCTGGGCGGCGGTCGCTACGCCCTTCGCGCCGAGGCGACCGACGGCCGGCTCGCGACCGCCTGACGCCGACACGACCGCGCAACCCTCTCCGGCAGCGCCGCTCCCGGCGGCGCACGACGTTCGACGTAGTTCCGTTCCGATCCACGACTCTCCGAGGATGACCGCATGAAACTCTACTTCTCTCCCGGCGCCTGCTCGTTCGCGCCCCACGTCGCGCTCAAGGAAGCCGGCATCGCCGCGGAGACCGTCAAGGTCGACCTGCGCGCGCACAAGCTCCCCGACGGCACCGACTACTACACCGTCAATGCCAAGGGCTACGTACCGTACCTGGTGCTCGACGACGGCACGCCGCTCTCCGAAGCGCACGTGATCCTGCAGTACATCGCCGACCGCAAGCCGGGCGCCATCGCTCCCGTGTACGGCACGATCGAGCGCTACAAGCTGAACGAGTGGCTGGGCTTCATCGCGACCGAGATCCACAAGACCTTCGGCCCGCTCTGGCACGCCGACGCGTACGGCGAGAAGGCGATCGACACGTTCAAGCAGCGGCTGCACCAACGTTACGCGATCGTCGAGGCGCAGCTCGCGAAGAGCCCCTACCTCACCGGCGACGAATTCACGATCGCCGACATGTATCTCTACACGGTCACCCACTGGGCGGGTTACCTCAAGGTCGACCTGTCGGCATTCCCGAAGCTCCAGGCCTGGATGAAGAAGGTCGCCGAGCGTCCGTCCGTCGTCGCCGCGCTCGCGGCGGAGCGCGGCGTGAAGGAACCCGCGTAACGTACGGGCCGGCCGGCGCCATGCGCGCCGGTCGCGCGCGCCATGCCCGCCGTCCCGCTGCTGCCGACGCTCTTCCTCTCGCACGGCTCGCCGATGCGCGCGGTGGAGCCCGGCGACGCGGGCGCGGCGTGGCGGGCGATCGCGCAGGCGTTGCCGCGGCCGCGCGCGGTCCTGATGGTGTCGGCGCACTGGGAAACCGACATGCCGATGGTCACGGCGAACGCGAAGCCGCAGACCATCCACGATTTCGGCGGGTTTCCCGATGCGCTCTACCGGCTGCGCTATCCGGCGCCCGGCGCACCGCAACTCGCGGCTCGCGTCGTCGAACTGCTGAAGGGCACGGGCATCACCGCGGGGCAGGACGGCTGTCGCGGCCTCGACCACGGGGCATGGGTGCCGATGATGCACATGTATCCGCATCACGACGTCCCCGTCGCGCAACTCGCGGTGCAGCCGGGGCGCGACACCTCGCACCACCTCGCGCTCGGCCGCGCGCTCACGCCGCTCGCGCATGATGGCGTGCTCGTCGTGGGCTCGGGCCACGTCACCCACAACCTGCGCGACTGGATCGGACATCGTGGCGCGAATGAACCGCTGCCGTACGCGGCGTCGTTCGCGTCCTGGCTCCATGACACGCTCGCGAAGCACGACGACGACGCGCTCCTCGCCTATCGGGAGCGCGCTCCCGGCGGCGCGCGCGCCCACCCGTCCGAGGAGCATTTCCTGCCGATCTTCGTCGCCTGGGGCGCGGCAGGACGCGACGCCCTGGCGGAACGCGTCTACGAAGGCTTCGACGGACCCGCGCTCTCGATGGACGCCTACGCGTTCGGTGCGCGCGACGCGGTGCGTGTCGCGCCGGTTTCCGCGGCGATGTGATTCGCTTGCGACCGGCGACGGCGCAGCGCCGGCGTCGGCGGCGACCGGCGGACGCCGATCGACGCCGCGGTACACTCGCCGTTTGTCCCTTCCGGGGCGCCGACCGCGCCCGTGACCGCCATGGCCAGCCCGAACGATCGCACCGACGACATCCAGATGGACGCATCCTCGCTCGCGCGCGAGGAGATCTACACCGACCGCCGCTTCGGCACGATCCGCGTGCTCGTGCCGGTCGACGCGAGCGGCAAGGACGATCCGTCGCGCCCGAAGATCTACACCGGCGAGGCGCAGATCATGACGCAGGTCGGCGCGCTGCCGATCAGCTTCGAGATCGAGGCGGCCTCGCTCGCCGACGCGGTGAAGGGCTACGGCGCCGCTGCCAAGGCCGCGCTGGACCGCACGATGAAGGAACTCGCCGACATCCGCCGCCAGCAGCAGACCGGTCTCGTGATTCCGCAGGCGGGCGCCGGACTGGGCGGCATGGGTGGGTTGACCGGCGGAGGGTTGCCGGGCGGCGGCAAGATCCAGTTACCCTGAGCAGCGCGCGCCGCGCGTCAGCGGGCGCCCGCGCCGACGCGCGCGTGGCGCCGCGAGCGGCGATCACGGCAGCGCGGCTTCCGCGCCGGAAATGACGGCAGCGGACGTCGACGTGACCGGCTTCGGCATCGTCGCCGCGCTCCTCGCCGGACCGCGCTTCACCGATGGCGCAGCGATGCTCGCCGCCGCGCGGGCGGGCACGCCGAAGAGTTCGGCGATCGCCTGGCGGTACTCGGCCGAACCGACCCACGACGTGTTGTAGTGGCCTCCGCCCTCGACGAGCACGAGGCGCTTGGGATCGCTCGCCGCCGCGAAGAGCGCCTCCGAGAAGCGATGCGGCACCATGAGGTCGCCGGTCCCGTGCACGATCAGCACCGGCGCGGGCACCTTGCCGATCTTCGCGACCGTGTCGAATTTCTGCGTGATCAGCCAGTCGATCGGCAGCCACGACGGCGCGAGCGCGTTCGCCATCGCCGGAAGCGACGTGAAGCCGCCCTCGATGACGAGCCCGCCCAGCCCATCGCGCGCCGCCTCGCCGATCGCGAGTTGCGTCGCGACCGCGGTGCCGAGCGAGTGCCCGTACACGAACCGTTTGGCGGGGTCGCGCTCGCGCGCGACGATCCAGCGCCACGCGACCGCCGCGTCCTCGTAGACGCTCTCCTCGGACGGCAACTCGCCGTCGCTCTTGCCGAATCCGCGGTAGTCGATGGCGAGCACCGAGAATCCGAAGCTGCGGAGATTCTCGATGCGGCGCAGGTGCGCTGTGAGGTTCCAGCGCACCCCGTGCAGGTAGAGGAGCGTCGGCGCGGCCGGGTTGTCGTTCGGCCAGTACCAGGTGAACAGGCGCTCCGCACCCGGCGCATCGGACACCGGCAGGTAGAACTCGCGGACGTCCTGCGGCAGGCCCTGGAACCAGCCCGAGGTCTCGCGCACCGGGCGGAACGTGAGCTCACGCTCCTTGCTCGCGAGCGCCGCGCAACCGGCCCCGAAGAGCACGACGAGGGCGAGCGTCGAGAGCGCGGTTCGGCGGCCGGGTCGGAAGCGGGAGGGCATGGCCGGGTTGAGAGCGCCCGCAGCGGCACGAAGTTCCCCGGGCGCGGGTAGGATAGCGCGGCCGTCCGCCATCTCCGCCCGCCGTCGCATCGGCCGGCCGACGAACCGATACCGTGACCAACACCTCGATCCTGCTCGCCTCGGGCATGCTGCTCGCCGCCTACCTGCTCGACACGCTCGGGCGGCGCTTCCGCCTCCCCTCGGTCGTGCTGCTGATCCTGACCGGGCTCGCGATGCGCCAGGTGCTCCATCACGCGGGCATGGAGCTCGACCACATGGACGAGATCGTGCCGATCCTCGGCACGATCGGACTGATCCTGATCGTGCTCGAGGGCGCGCTCGACCTCGAGGTGACCGCGGACCGCAAGCGCGTCATCGGGCTCGCCGCGCTCTCGTCGTTCCTGGGCATCGTCGTGTGCGCCGGCGCGTTCACGCTGCTCTTCGCGCAGGTGCTCGGCCTTTCGTATCCGGTGGCCCTGACCGCCGCCGTCCCGTTCGCCGTGATTTCCTCCGCCGTCGCGATTCCGAGCGCGGCGGGACTCGCCGCGGCGCCGCGCGAGTTCGTGATCTACGAGAGTTCGTTCTCGGACATCCTCGGCGTGCTGGTGTTCTATGCGGCGGTGACCTCGCGCGGCAGCCTGTCGACGTTCGCGGTCGACCTCTTCGGCGGTGGAGCGTTGTCGATCGCCGTCGCGCTCGTCGCGTCGGTCGCGCTCTACGTGCTCATCAACAAGGCCGAGGGCCACGTCCGCTTCCTGCCGCTCCTCGCCGGACTCGTCTGCCTCTACGCGATCGGCAAGGAGCTGCACCTCTCCCCGCTCATCTTCGTGCTGGTGGCGGGGCTCGTCATCGGCAATCCGCACCTGCTCGACGTCGTGCCGCGTCTGAAGCGCGTGCACAGTCCCGACTACGACGAGACGGTGCGCGAGTTCAAGGGACTCGTCGCCGAACTCACGTTCGCGGCCAAGGCGTTCTTCTTCCTGCTGCTGGGCTACTGGACCGACGTCGAGCACCTGCTGCGCAATCCGCTCGCGTGGGCGATCGCCGCCGCGGTGGTCGGATTCGTGTTCGTCTCGCGCCGCGGCCTGTTGCGGCTGCTCCGCATCGGCGACGCGGCCCCGCTCACGTGGATCGCGCCGCGCGGGCTCATCACCGTGCTCCTGTTCCTCGCCGCGAACGAGGGCGGCGCGCTCGCCGCGTTCCCGATCGGCGTGCTGATGCTGACGGTGCTCGCCACGAGTTCGCTCGTCGCGCTCGCGCACCAGGACCGCGACGGGCGCAAGAACGCGCTCGCGAGCGCGGTCGATCGGCGCCATGCGGGCGTTCCGGCGCCGCGCTCATCGCCCGCGACCGACCTTCCGGCGCCCGACGTTGCGCCGGACGCGGGACCTCGGGTCTGACGCACGGACTCTCCCTCGGGGCGTACTCGCGCACCTGTAGGCACCGTCCGACAGGACGACGCGGGGATGTCCTGCCGCCAGCGGTGGCGGCGACGGCTACGCTGACCGAGGTGCGGCGAAGGGCGCCTCGGCCGAACGGTCGAAGGCGCTCACGCCCGCGGCGACGCAGGATCGAGGCATCGTCCGCGGCTCCGGACGAGGGTGCGGCTCCTCCCCTGACGTACCACCGTCCGGAGTCCCGCGGGCGTCCCGACCAGGAGATCCCCGCCATGCCGCACGCGCTCGACCCCAGGACGATCACCAGCCCGCGCCAGTACCTGTCCGCGCTCGAGGAACTCGACGCCCTGATGCTCTGCGACCCGGACACGCCGTCCGGCCGGCGCTTCGACGAACTCGTCGCGCTGATCGACGCCTACGAACTCGCGCATCCGTCGCCGCCCGATCCGGCCGGAGCAGGCACGCGCTGACCGGGGCCTCGCCCGCTGGAGACTCGGCGCGGCGCCACGCTTTGTGGAAGATCCGGACCGGCCGTCGGACGCGCCGGCGCCGATCCTCGGCGTGGCGCGCGACGCGTTCCAGACCCGGCCAAGCCGCGGCGCGTGATCGCGGGTCCAATCGACGCCGGGATACGGTAGAGTAATGAATCCTTGTTTCAAGGATTCGCGATGCTCGCCAAGCTGACGTCGAAAAACCAGCTGACGCTGCCCAAGTCGGCGGTGCAGGCGGTCGGCGCCTCCGGGTACTTCGATGTCGAGGTGCGCGCCGGCCAGATCGTGCTGACCCCGGTGCGCATCCAGCGCGGCGACGCGGTGCGGGCCAAGCTGGCGGCGCTGGGTCTCGAGGATGCCGACGTCGTGGACGCAGTGCAATGGGCGCGCAGGACTCGATCGGCGACGGCGGCGAAGTCGTCACCCAGGGCGGCGGAGCCGGACGTCGCCTGCGCGACCGGCGGGCCGCGCGCGGCGAAGCCGGCGCCGCGCAAGAAGCCGGCGCGCCGCGCGTGACCGGGAAGTCGCCGCCGCGCGTCGTGCTGGACACCAACGTCGTGCTGTCGGCGCTGTTGTTCGGCGGCGGCCCGGCAGCGCGCGTGCGCGCGGGCTGGCAATCCGGGCGTTTCGCACCGCTGGCCAGTACGGCCACGGCGCAGGAATTGGTTCGGGTGCTCGGCTACCCGAAGTTCCGACTGTCGGCCGAGGAACGGGAGGAGTTGCTCGCCGACTTCATGCCTTGGGTCGAGGTCGTGCAGATTCCGGACTCGCCACCCGCCGCGCCTGCCTGCCGCGATCCGTTCGACCTGCCGTTCCTGCATCTGGCCCTTGCGGGCCGCGCGCGGGCCATCGTGACCGGCGACCGCGATCTGCTGGTGCTGGCGCGGACACGAGGACTGTGCCCGGTGCTCGGCGTCGATGCCTTCTGCCGGAAGTTCTTGCGCGCCGACCGGGCGCAGCGATGAACACCTCCGCCCTCGTCCAGACCCCCTGGATCCCCTGCGACGCCAACCGCGGCGACGACATGAGCCACGACGACAGCGAAGAGCAGTTCACCTGCCTGCGGTTCCTCGAGTTGCCCGACGAGTCCAGCCGGACACTCCTGCGCTGATCTTCGGCAAGGCACAAGACAGGTTCCAGAACCTCGGACTCGGTGCGGCGGAATCGGTCCTCTGTCCTCTGTCCTCTGTCCTCTGTCCTCTGTCCTCTGTCCTCTGTCCTCTGTCCTCTGTCCTCTGTCCTCTGTCCTCTGTCCTCTGTCCTCTGATCCCCGCCCCTTCATTCGCCCACCCGCATCGCCCGCCGCTCCCGGGCTGAACGGTAGCCGGCGTCGATCACCGCGAGCGCGCGCGCCATCTCGTCGAGCCCGGCGCGCGGCGCGCGGTGGCACCGCAGGTCGTCGGCGAAGCGCCGCACGTAGTCGGCGTAGTACGCGTCGGTGTCGAACGAAACCGGCAGGCGCGCCACGCTGCCCGCGGCGCCGCGCACGACGAGTCCCGCATCGTCGGTCTCGACCCGCGTGCGCCGCCCGCCCATCGTCAGCCGAAACTCGCGCCACGGCGCGGCGTCGGGGAATCGGTAGCCGACGACGACGTTCGACTGCGCGCCGTTGCCGTGCAGGAGGGTCAGCACCGCGAGGTCCTCGACCGCGCACCGGTGGCCCGCTGAACTCAGCGATGCGCACACCTCGACCACACCGCTGCCGGTGAGCTCGATCGCCAGGTCGACGAAATGCACGGCGAGGTTGATCGCCGCGCCGCCGCCGCTCGCCTCCGGGTCGAGCATCCACGCGTTGCCCGAGCGAACGTAGCGATCGGGCGGACCCGCGATGAACCGCACGGCGAATTCGAGCGGCGGATCGTCGCGCGCGATCGACAGCAGGCGCATCCCGAGGTCGGCGTGACGCTGCACCAGCGGCACGGCCACCGGCACGCCGGCCGCGCGTGCCTCGGCGGAAAGCGAGGCGACCTCGTCCGCGGTGCAGGCGCACGGCTTCTCGAGCGACATCGGCACGCCGCGCGCGAGCACCGCTCGGGCGAGCACGGGCATGTCGCGATGCGGGCCCGACACGAACGCGCAATCGAGTCCGCCGGCGTCGAGCAGCGCGTCGGGATTCGCGAACACAGGAGCATCGTGCGCGGCAGCGAGCCGGCGCGCGCGCTCCGGATCGGGATCCCAGACCCCCGCGACCGCGATGCCCGCGGACGCGAAGCCCTCGAGCATCAGCGGCACGTGCCAGTGGGCGGCGCCCAGGAGCGCCGCCCGGATCATGCGCCCGCCCGAAGGCTCTGCGAGAACGCGCCGCGCGTGCCGTGCAGCACGCCGCGATCGAGGAAGATGCCGGTGATGAGGTCGCTCACCTCGGCGAAGCCCGGCGCGCGCCGGCCCTCGAGGCCGCGCGGGCGCGGCTGGTCGATGCCGATGATCCGCTCGATGCGGCCCGGGCGCGGCGACATCACCACCACGCGGTCGGCGAGGAGCACCGCCTCGTCGATCGAGTGCGTGATGAACATCACGGTCTTGCGGCTCGACAGCCACAGTTCCTCGAGGTCGATGCGCATCTGCTCGCGCGTGAGCGCGTCGAGCGCGCCGAACGGCTCGTCCATCAGCAGGATTCCCGGATCGTGCACCAGCGCGCGCACGATCGCGGCGCGCTGCTTCATGCCGCCTGAGAGTTCGCGCGGAAAGGCATTCGCGAACTCGCCCAGCCCGACCGCGTCAAGCAGCGCGCGGGCGCGGGCCTCGTGGGCGGCAGGGTCGAGCCCGCGCAGTTCGAGCTGCAGCAGCACGTTGCCGAGCACGGTGCGCCAGTCGAGCAGCGTCGCCGCCTGGAACACGATGCCGAGGTCGGTGTGCGGCCCCTGCACCGGGACGCCGGAGATCGCGATGCGTCCGGTCGTCGCGGGAACGAGCCCCGCGACCAGCCGCATCAGCGTGCTCTTGCCGCATCCCGAGGGACCGAGCACCGCGATGAACTCGCCTTCGCCGACCTCGAGGTCGACCCGGTCGAGCGCGCGCACCTCGGTGTTCCCGCGACGGAACACCTTGGAGACGCCCTCGGCCGAGATCGCCGCCGCGGCCCGGCGGGGCGGCGCGCCGGAGCGCGCCAGGGCCACGTCTTCGCTCACTTGCCCGACGCGAAGCTGTAGTCGTAGTGGTCGGCGACCTTCGCTTCGGTCTTCAGGCCCTGATACCTGGTCAGGATCGCGAGCGTCTGGTCCCAGTACGACGCGGGCGCCACGCCGAACGCCATCTGCGCACCGTCCGGCGGCGGGATCAGCTTGAAGCTCGCCTCCATCTGCGCGCGCAGCGCCGTCTCGTTGATGCCGGGCTTGGCCCTGGCCGCCGCCTTGATCGCGGCCTCCGGATCGGCCATCGCGGCCTTCCAGCTCCGCTCGGTCGCGCGCACGAAGCGGCGCACGAGATCGGGCTTCTCGGCGATCACCTTGTCGTTGGTGAAGACGCTGACGGTGAGCGTGTTGAACTTGTTGTCGGCGAACCGGATCACGTTGACCTTGCGGCCCTGGGTTTCGATCGTGACCGCCTGATCGTCGACGCCGCCCAGGAGGCACTCGGTCCTGCCCTGCAGCACCGCGACCGGCTTCGCGGCCGGGTCCATGAACACCAGCGTGATCTGCTTCTCGTCGAGACCGTTCGCGCCGACGAGCCCGGGCCACATCTGGTGCAGCGCGTCGCCCGCCGTGACCGCGACCTTCTTGCCGTACAGGTCCTTGAGGCTCTTGACGTTCGCATCGGCGGCGCAGGTCACCGAGAGGTTCGAGGTGCGGAACAGCGACATGATCACCTTCACCGGCGCGCCCTTCGCGCGTCCGGCGATCACCGCGCCGGTGTCGGCGAGGCCGAAGGTGTCCTCGCCGTTCGCGACGAGTTGCACCGCCGCGCCGGAGCCGCGGCCCTCGTTGATCGTGAGGTCGATGCCCTCGTCGCGGTAGTAGCCGCGTTCGAGTCCGAGGTAGTAGGCCGGATGCTGGCCGATCAGCACCCAGTTGAGTCTCAGGCTCGCCTTGTCGAGCGCGAGCGCGGGGCTCGCCACGAGTCCGAAGAGACCTGCGAGCAGCAGGCGGCGGATGGGGGTCGTCACGGTCATGTCCTCCTTGCGTGGTGTGCTCCGTCCTCGCGGACGGTCGTTCGGGTTCAACGGGGCCCGGTCGCGTCGTCGGACTTCTGCGACACGTGCCAGGGAATGGCGAGCCGCTCCACCGCCTCCACCAGGTAGTAGATCGCGAGTCCGGCGAGCGAGAGCAGGATGATCGCCGCGAACACCTTCGCGGTCTCGATGAAGCCGTTGTATTCGAGGATCAGGTAGCCCAGTCCGGAGTCGGAGCCGACGAACTCCGCGACGACCGCGGCGGTGGCCGCCATCGCCGCGCCGACCTTGAGTCCGGTGAAGATGTTGGGCAGCGACTGCGGGAGCCGGATCTTGAAGAACATCCGCCAGGCCCCCGCTCCGGTCGAGCGCGCGAAGTCCTCGACGTCCGCGTCGAGCGAACGGAAGCCGGCGATCGCGCTGATCACGATCGGAAAGAACGACAGCAGGAACACGAGCATCACCTTCGGCATGAACCCGAAGCCGAACCAGACGATGAACAGCGGCGCCACCGCGATCTTCGGAATGATCTGGAACACCACGAGCAGCGGGTAGAGCGTCGTCTGAACGAAACGCGAGAACGCGATGAGGAGCGCGAGCGGGATGCTGACGACGACCGCGATCGCGTAGCCGACGACGATGATCTGCGTGGTCGCCCAGGTGTTCGCGAGCATGCGCCCGGGCTGCGAGAGGAAGCCCTCCCACACCGCGGTCGGGGCCGGCAGGATGTAGCGCGGCGCGCGGAACACGTGCACCGCGATCTCCCAGCCGGCGAAGAGGAGCGCGAAGGTGATGAGCACGTTGCGGTGGCGCGACCACAGCGCGGCGAGGCGCGCCGCGGCGGAGCCGCCCGAAGGCGATGCGGTCCCGGCGCTCACGCGCGCACCTTGAGCGGCGTGGCGGGCTTCGCGCCCGGGCGTGCGGCATTCACCGGCTTCGGGGCCGGCTTCGGGCCGTAGCGCTGCGCACGGGCGCGCTGGCGCACGCGCAGGCGCCACACCGATTCGAGCGCCGCGGCGCCTTCGGCGAGCGCGGCGTGGATCTGCGGATAGCGCTCCGGCGTGATCCGCGACACCGGACCGGCCACGCTCAGCGTCCCGGCCACCGGAGCGTCGGGCCGCGGATCGGTCCGGAACGTCGTCGCGAGCGCGACGATGCCGGGCTCCGCTTCCTCGACCGCGACGGCGTAGCCGCGCGTGCGCGTGGCGGCCAACTGGCGCTTCAACCCCTCGACGGTCGACAGCGCCCGGGGACCGAGGCGCAGGTGCGCGAAGAAACCGCGCGCACAGATCAGGCGCAGCGCGTCCTCCTCGGGAAGCGTCGCGAGCCATGCCTTGCCCGTGGCGGTGGCATGCAGCGCGACCTCCTGGCCCATGTCGGCGTCGTAGCGGAGCCCCGCGGTCGCGCCCTGCGCGCGCGCGACCCAGGCGATCGTCTCGCCCTCGACGACCCCGAGCCTGCAGTACTCCTGCGTGCGCCGCGCGAGGGTGTCGAGGATCTCCTGCGCGACGTCGGTGACCACGCGCGCGTCGAGGTCGCGGAACGCGAGCGTCGAGAAACGGAGCGAGAGGACGTAATGCCCGGTGTCGGCGTCCTGCACGACCCAGCCGCGGTCGACGAGCGTCGCGAGCAGGCGGTGCACGCCGCTCTTCGGCGAGCCGACGCGCGCGGCGATGTCGTGGAGTTCGAGCCCGCCGATCGCGCCGGCGAGGCACTCCAGCACGTCGAGACAGCGATGGACCGCGGCGACCGTCATGGGTCGGGGAGTGTACGAAATGGGACCCGGGTTCTATACTGGAACGGAATTCCAGTTTTGTCGATAGGCCGCGACGGACGGCCGCAACCGGAGACTCCGATGGCGCTCGCGGGCGAAGGCACGGTGGCGATCTGGCACGACATCGCGCCCGAGGGTCGCGCGGACTTCCACGCCTGGCACGGCGAGGAGCACATGCCGGAGCGCGTGGGCATTCCCGGGTTCCTGCGCGGCCGCCGCTACGTGGCGCTCGCGGCCGACCTCGAGTACTTCAACCTGTACGAGGCGGTCTCGCCGCAGGTGCTCACCGGCGCGGACTACCAGGCGCGGTTGAACGCCCCGACGCCCTGGACGCGGGAAGCGGTCCGGCACTTCCGCGCGGTATCGCGTTCGATCTGCCGCGTGGCCGGGACCTTCGGGCGCGGCCACGGCGGCCTCGTCGCCACCTGGCGCTACGACGTCGACGAACGCGAGGCGCCCGCGCACCTCGATCGCATGTGCGGCGAGATCCTCCCCGGCGTCGCGCGGCGCCGCGACGTCGCCGGCGTGCACCTGATGGTCGCCGATGCGGACGCGAGCGCGGTGAAGACCGAGGAGCAGAAAGTCAGGAGCGAAGCCAACGCGGTCCCGCGCTGGATCCTGATGCTCGAGAGCTGGGGCGACGAGTCGTCGTTTCCCGCGCTCTGCGATGCGGTCCTGTCGGACGACCTGCTGCGCGAATGCGGCGCGCGCTCTCCGCTCCCGCGCGGCCTCTACCGCCTGCAGAACTGGCGCTGCAAGACCGACTGGGCGGCCTGATCGCCCCGGCGCCGCCGGGCCCTCGGCGGTGTCTCGATGGCGCGACCGCGGCTCCGGGTTACGATGGCCCTCCGCACGACGCCCCGTCGCCCGCATGAAGCCCCGCCCCACCGTCGACCCCGCCGCCGCGACGACCGTCGTCCCGGGCACCGCCGTGCGCGACAGCGCGACGCGGCTCGACCGGCCGAAGCCCACGCCCGAGCGGCGGCGGCGCTGGCGCGGTTGCCTGATCGGCGGCGCCGTCGGAGACGCGCTCGGCGCGCCGGTCGAGTTCATGTCGCTCGCCGAGATCCGCGAGCAGCTCGGCGCGGGCGGCGTGCACGGCTACCTGCAGGCGTTCGGCCGCTTCGGCGCGATCACCGACGACACGCAGATGACGATGTTCACGGCCGAAGGGCTGCTGCGCGCCTACGCCTGCAGCGCGACGACCGGATCGGCCGATGCGCCCGCGATCGTCGGCCACGCGTACCTGCGCTGGCTGCACACGCAGCGGGGGCGTGCGGGCGTCGCGCCCGCGCTCGACGGCTGGCTCATCGGCGAGAAGGCGCTATTCGCGTCGCGCGTTCCCGGCGCGACGGTGATGCGCTCGCTCTCCGAGCGCAAGGACTTCGGCGAGCGGCCGCGCAACACGAGCAAGGGGTGCGGCGGCGTGATGCGCGTCGCGCCGGTCGGCCTGTGGTGCGCGCGGCTGCACGAGGGCATGTCGGCCGACCGCATCGCGAAGCACGCGTTCGACCTGGGGTCGGACACCGCCGCGCTCACGCACGGCCACCCGAACGGCCAGATCGCCGCGGGCTACGTTGCCGCGCTCGTCGCGCTGCTCGCGCTCGGCTTGCCATTGCCGCAAGCGCTCGAACGCGCGGCCGCGCAGCTCGTGCGCCGGCCGGGTCACGCGGAAACCATGGCCGCGGTCGAGCACGCGCGCAAGCTCGCGGCCGCCGGCCCACCGTCGGCCGAGTACGTCGGGCGACTCGGCGAAGGCTGGGTCGCCGAGGAGGCCGCCGCGATCGCGGTCTACGCGACGCTCGCCGCGCAGGATTTCGACGCCGGCGTCCGCCTCGCGGTCAACCACGACGGCGACAGCGACTCCACCGGCGCGATCGCGGGCAATCTGCTCGGCGCGCTGCACGGCATCGACGCCATTCCGTCGCGCCTCACCAACGGACTCGAACTGGTCGAGGCGCTCAGGGTGCTCGCCGACGACCTCGCGACGTTTCCGTCCTGGCCGATCGGGCAGTTTCAGCCGTCGACCGACGCCTCCGCGTGGTGGCTGGAGCGCTACCCGCCGCACTGAGCGATCGCGGCGCATCGCCCGTTGCGCTCCCGGGTCGTGCCGGCCCGCGACGCGGTCGCACGTCCGTCCGGACGCGAGACCATGCCGTGACGCCCCGCGGCGCCTGAGCGGGCTTCGTTTCCCGGCCGGTTGGCTGCGGCGCTCTCCGTGACCTCGGGACCACAACATCCAGTGTTCCCCCATCCGGGCTCGCCCATTCTGTAGCGCACACGTAGCCCGGCACGCGCCGCAGATCCACGCGCTGTCCTGCACAGGCTGTAGCGCGCGGCCGCCGGAATCCGGCATCATGGGCGGAACGCCGCCCGGACCAGGGGGGATGCAGCGCGGCGCGACGGCTTCGGCGCGATCGATTTCGGAGCGCCGCCGTAGGCAACAGCTCGCGTCGCCCCGACGAGGAACGCGTGCCGACGCCCCTGTTCACGCTCGTTTCGGACCCGACCGCCGCCCGCGGCGGTTGACCGATCATGGCCTTCCGCGACGATCGCCACCGCGGCCGGGCGCCGGCGCCCCCGGCGCACGCCTCGTCGCTCGCGCGCTTCTACGCGCTGCGCTTCGCGGTCACCGCGATGTCGATGCTCTCGCCGGTTCTCCTGCCGTGGATCGTCTGGAGCACGACGAAGCGCATCGACCTCGCCGGCCTCGTGATGCTGGCGGAAGCCGCGGTGCGGCTCGCGATGTCGCTCTACGGCGGACAGCTCGCGCACGCGATCGGCGGCCGCGTGTCGTTCGCGCTGGCTCAGGCGCTGTGCGCGGCGGGTTTCGCGCTGTTCGCCGCCGCGATCGCCCTGCCGCACGGCAACGTCGCATTCACCGTCGCGCTCCTCGCCGCCGCGGTCGTCGTGATGCAGGCGGGCATCACGCTCGGCAACGTCGTGACCGAGGCGTGCACGGTCTCGCTGCTGCAGGCGGGCGCCGCGAACGTGCCCGCGCGGGTGCGCGTCGTCGACCTCGCGTCGACCGGTTGCGCGCTGCCGCTCGGAGGCTGGCTCGTGCTCGCGTTCGACGCGCCGCTCGCGGTGATCGCGCTCGGCTTCGCGCTCGCGGCCGGGGCGGCGATCGCCGCCGCGCGACTGGGCGCGGTCTACGACCACGCGAACGCGCGCACGCCTGCGCGGCTCTCGCTCGTCGACCGCGATGCCTGGCGCTGGCTCGCGGGAGCGCGCCGCGCGCGCGCGCTCACCGGCTTTCTGCTCGTCGCGAGCGTTCCGGTCACGATGATCTTCGGCGCGCTGCCGTTCCTGCTCGCGAGCCGCACCGCGGCGGGCCTGCCGGCCTGGCTCGCGCCGACCGATGTCCTGTTCCTCACCCACTACAAGGCGTTCGAGTCGATCGCCGCCGCGCTCCTGCTCGTCGCGTGGTCGCGCTGGGCCGCGAATCCCCGGCGCAAGCCTGCCGCGGTGCGCTGCGCGTTCGTCGCGTACCTCGCGTCGATGGCGGCGCTCTCCCTCGCCGGCTCGGCGCTCGCCACCGCGCTCGCCGCGATCGCGCTGGCCGCGAGTTTCTCCCCGCTCCTGGTCTGGGTGCGCGCCGAACGCGCCGCGCTCGTGCCCGAGGGGCGCCGGCAGCGCATCGCCGGCCTGCTCGTCGCGATCGACGCGACCTCGTACGTGCTGGGAGCGCTCGCGGTGCGCTACGCGGGGTTCGAACCGCTCGCGCTCTTCGCGATCGCGGCCGCCGCCGCCGCGCTGTTCGTCGCGCTCCACGTGCCGCTGCGCACCGGGTCGACGGTGCACGTGTCGGCGCCGCCGCTGCCGCCGCTCGACGAGAAGCTCGCGCATCTGCGCGCCTGGCTCGCCGCGAACCAGGAGGCGGTCGAGGCGCGGCTCGAGGAGGCGGTGCCGCGGTTGGGCCTCGTGAAGCGCGCGGTCGCGCCGCCCGACTGGTCGACGCCGCTCGCGGATGCGCCGGCGACCGCCCTGAAGCCGATCGGCGTGGGCCTCACGCCGATCGTGCTGCCCCGGGCGTTGCGCGACGCGGGGTTGCGCACGGCGTCGCTCGCCGCCTCGACCGAGGAAACCTCTGCGTTGCGCCGTCCGCTCGACGCGATCTTCGGGGACGCTCTCGCCCAGGGCTGGCATCCGCGCGTGCTCGCGCACCTGTTGCCCTCGTCGGCGGCGGAGTTCGAGAGCCGGATGCGCGCAGGCTTCCACCGGCTGCGCGTCGACACGCTGCTGCGCGCGGGCATGCCGCCGGGCGGCGTCGCGGACGCGGGCTCCGCGGCGCTCGCGACGCGGTTCGCGCCGATCGAGGTCAACAACGGCGGCTCGCAGGGCCACTGGATCTGCTCGGCGGTGAACCACGCGCTGCTCGCGGGTCTCGGGCTCGAGGGCAGGAGGATCTTCGATCGCCCCGACGCGCTCGTCGACGACGTGTACGAGAGCTTCGTCGACTGGCTCGCCGACCGGATGACCGACCGGCGCTTCGCGCACGCATTCCCGCGCGGCCACGTGCCGCTCGCGTTCGTAAGCGGCCCCTATTCGGGCCGGATGGTGAACGACATCGAGGGACCGCGCATCGCCGCACGCATCACCGAACACTACGGTGTCGCCGCCGACTACTTCGTCGGCTTCGCCGATCTCGAACTCGGCCGTCGCGTGCGCGTGCGCGACCGCGACCTCGCGCTGGTGAAGCGCCGAGGCACCAGCGACGCCGACTCGTTCGCGGTGTGGAGCGACCTCTACGTCACCGACTCGATGGACTACGTGGCGGCCGCGGTGGACTGCCCGGACACGGCGACCCGCGATCTCGCCCGCGCCTTCCTCGAGGGGCGCGTGCTGGGGATCAGCGCCTGGCCGGGGCGGGAGCTGTGCGAGAACGACAAGCTGCACGCGGTCGACAAGGCCAACGCGCACGCGCTGCGCGCCTCCCTCGGCCTGTCGGCGGGCGACGCAGCGGTGCTGCAGCAGGCGGCGCCGCACGCGTTCGCGATCGGCGACGACGTCGCGACCCGGAACGAGCTGTGCGACGCGCGCGATCGCTGGGTGATCAAGGCGCGCTTCGGCTGCGGCGGCAGCTCCGTGATCGTCGGCGCCAAGCCGTCTTGGCCGACGCAGCGCCTGCCATGGGTCGAACATGCCGGCGGGACTTCAGTGGTGCGTCGCGTCGCGATCGCCGATCTCGCCGACCAAGCCGGCGTGACGTTCGCCCTCGACCGCGAGGGCCGCATCGACGGCGCGAGCTGGTCCGCGCTGTGGCCTCACCTCGTCGCGTTCGTCGCGCGATCGCCCGGACACTACGTCGCCCAGCAGCGGGTCGAGCCCGCGGCCGTGCGCGCGATGATCTTCGACGGAACCCGTCTCGACGCGTTCGACGCGACGACGGACTTCGCCGCGGCGTTCACGCTCGGCTGGCGGCGCGACGGGCCCGCGCTCGTGCCGTCGGGCACGCTCTGCCGCGCGGTGCCCGTCGGCCACCCGCACACCAACATCACGACGCGCGGCGCGCTTCTGCCGGTGATGTGCGAAGACGAGTTCGACCGCCTCTACGTGGCGCTCGGCCTCGATCGCGCCGGCGAGCCGGCGGCGAGGCGTCGCGGCGAGACGCGCGACGCGGGCGCTCCGCTTCCCGCCTGACGCTCGCGCGGGACCGCCGCTCGCGCAGGACGTCCCGGCGCGATCGGCGCCGGCACGACATCTTCCCTCACGTGCGGCATCAGGCGAGCGTGATGACCGTCTCGAGGTAATCGGCGGACACCACCAGCGTGTCGCAGCCGGGCCGGTTCCAGCGCCCGAGCAGTTCCAGGAGCGCACGCTCGAGTTCGCGCTGGCGGTCCGCGGGCAGCGCTGCGAACGCCTTGTGCGTCGGGCCGTACCAGCTGCGGAACATGTCGATCCAGTGCTGCGCCGAGCGGTAGCGGAACATGAACGGCACCGTCTCGCAGCGGATGTCCGCGGCGTGCTTGCCGAAGAGCTGGACGATGTGCGGCTCGGTGCCCCACAGCATCGGCGAGCGCAGGCCCGCGGGCGGCGGCACGAACGACGCCATCCGCCGGAACAGGTCGCCGATGAAGCCGCCCGGCGTCCAGCACGCGAGGCCGATGCGGCCGCCGCGGCGCACGACGCGAACGAGTTCGGAGGCCGCGCGGTCGTGGTCGGGCGCGAACATGACGCCGAAGGTCGACAGGGCGACGTCGAAGCTGCCGTCGGCGTACGGCAGCGCCTCGGCGTCCGCCTCGCGGAACGCCATCGGCAGCCGGTCGGCCTCCGCGCGGAGCCGACCCTGCTCGAGCAGCGTGGGCACGTAGTCGGTCGACGTGACCTTCGCGAAGCGGCGGGCGGCGGCGAGCGAGGCGTTGCCGTTGCCGGCCGCGACGTCGATGACCGTTTCGTCCGTTTGCAGGTCGACGGCTTCGCAGAGCGTTTCGCCGACGATCTGCAGCGTAGTGCCGATGATGCCGAAGTCGCCCGAAGCCCAGGTCGCCTGCTGGCGGGCCTTGATGGCGGCGAGGTCGACGACGGGCGCGGGAATCGCGGCCGAAGCCGCGTGTTCGGTGACGGTAGGCATGACGGGGTTCCTTGGCGTTCCGGTTGACGGTGCCCCGCAGCCCGACGCGGCGGGGCGCAACGAACCCATGGTGCCGTCGATGGAGCCTTCGCGCCTGATCGCGTATCCTTGCGGCTTGCCCGTGCATCCGGCGCGTGCATGCGTCTTGACCGTCCGTCCGTCGCGCCGGGTCGAAACCCCGGCGGGCCCAGGAGTCCCTATGCGCGACATGGGCCAGGACACGCTCTCCGAAGTGCTGCGCGCCGTGCGCCTGCACGGCGCCGTGTACTTCTACGTCACCGGCGAGGCGGATTGGGCGGCAGAGGCGCCTCCGGGACGCGACATCGCCGCCGCGGTGATGCCCGGCGTCGACCACGTCATCGAATACCACGTCGTGGCGCGCGGCCACTGCTGGGCGGCGGTCGTCGGCGCCCCGCCGGTCCGCCTGTCGGAGGGGGACATCGTGATGTTCCCGCACGGCGATCCTCACGTCGTGTCCAGCGCCCCGGGCCTGCGCCCGCCGGTCGACACGCGCGAGGCGATCGTCGCCGCTGCGCGCGCGCCCAAGCCGATCCTGATCGCGATGCGGGGCATGAGTCCGCCGGGACCGGTCCCCGACGAGCGCGCGCCCAACGTCCTCGTCTGCGGCTTTCTCGGCTGCGACCTCCGGCCGTTCAATCCGCTGGTCGCGTCGTTGCCGCGACTGCTCCACATCCCGGCGAACGGCGGAGGCGACTGGGTCGCGCCGATGATGCATCAGGCGGTGCGCGAATCACGAGAGCACGGCGCGGGAAGCGAGGCGGTCCTCGAGCGGCTCTCCGAGATGATGTTCGTCGACGCGGTGCGCCGGCACCTGGGCGCGTTGCCGGAAGGATCGAAGGGGTGGCTCGCGGGATTGCGCGACCGCGCGGTCGGCAAGGCGCTCGCGCTGCTGCACGAGCATCCCGCCGACGCGTGGTCGATCGAACGCCTCTCCGAGCGCGTCGGCCTGTCACGCTCGGCGCTGCATGAGCGCTTCGTGCACTTCGTCGGACAGGCGCCGATGCAGTACCTCGGCCAGTGGCGCATGCAGCTGGCGGCACGCGCGCTCACCGAGTCGCAGGCACCGGTCGCGGCGATCGCGCTCGACGTCGGCTACGACTCCGAGGCGGCGTTCAGCCGCGCGTTCAAGCGCATCGTCGGCGCGCCGCCGGGCGAGTGGCGCAGGCGCCATCGTTTCGCAGCGCCGGCCGCGGCGGGCGGGAGAGGTTGACGCGGTGGGCGCCCCTTCGAACCTGCGCCGGCGCATCCTCGCCGCGATGGCGGGTGCGGCACTGGCGTCCTCCTACACGGCGGCGCACTCGGCGATCGAACTCGGCGCGCCCGCACACGCGTACCTCGCGCTCCGCACGCTCGCCGCGAAGGCGACGGGCGTCGAACAGGTGCTGCCCTACCTGTCCGCGAATTACCGCCGCGTCGTGGCGAACCTGCCGCGCGAGGAGCGCGAAGACTGGTTCGGACGCTTCCGGCGCTTCCCGCCCGGGCCGGTCACGATCCAGGCGCAGGCGCAGGCCGGCGACCGCTGCGCGCTCGGCGCGGTCGCGCGCGACGCCTCGCACGTCAAGTGGTCCGGCCGGATCGAGATGCTGCGCGAGGGCGGCGCCTGGAAGCTCGACGACGAGCGCTGGAGTTCGGACTACCGCTGAGCACGATGGCGCACGAGGTCGCGAAGTGGCTCTACCGGCTCGACGCGAGCTACGCGTGGGCCTCGCCGTTCGACTTCGACACCGACTGCTCGTTCACCGATGCGAAGGGCCGGGTGCGGCTCGTCCTCGAGCGGGGCGGCACGATCACCGTCACGCGCGGCTACGCCTGGAACGGCTGCAGTCCCAAGTTCCGCCTGCTCGACCTCCTGATCGGGACCCCCGAAGGCGTGGTGAACGCGCGCACCGGCGAGCGCAAGACCTACTTCGCCTCGCTCGTCCACGATGCGCTCTACCAGTTCCGCGGCGACGGCCTGCCGCTGTCGCGCGCGCAGTGCGACCGCGCGTTCCTGCTGCTGATGCGCGAGTCGGAGTTCCGCCTCGCGGGCATCTACTGGTTGGCCGTGCGAATATTCGGCGGGCTCGTGCTCGCGGCGACGCGCGGTCACCGCGGCTGGCGCGGGTCCGCGCTGCGGATCGGTTCCGACATCGCGCCCTCGCGCGCGGACGCGAGGCCCGCGCTCCTGTCGGATCCGGCGGGCATGCAAGCGTCCGCGGCAGCCCGCACGTCGACGCCCGCGATGGAGGTCGCGTCGGTCGACCACTTCGTGCTCACCGTCGCCGACGTCGAGGCGACCGTCCGCTTCTACGAACGGGTGCTGGGCATGCGGCGGGAGACGTTCGCGGGCGGTCGCCGCGCGCTGCGCTTCGGGGCGCAGAAGATCAATCTGCATCCCGCGGGGGCCGAGTACGCGCCGCATGCGGCCCGCCCGACGAAGGGCGCCGGCGACTTCTGCCTGCTCTCCCGCGTGCCGCTCGACGATGTGGTCGCGCACCTGCGCTCGGAGGGCATCGCGATCGAGGAGGGCCCGGTCGTGCGCACGGGCGCCACCGGCCCGATCCGCTCGGTGTACTTCCGCGACCCGGACGGTAACCTGGTCGAGGTCAGCAACCCGCAGGAATAGGGGTCAGTGCAGGCGCTCGCGCGTCTTGCGACCGCCGTCCGGCGGTCCGCGGCGCGACCCGCGCTCGCGCGTGGCGTCGGCGCGCCGCCGCTCGTGCCAGTAGCGGTAGATGAGCACCGCTGCGAGCGGCAGTTCGTCGACGAGCGACGCGCGCTTCTCCTTGTCGTCGATCCACTCGGCGAACTCCGGATCCTGGTCGCCGAAGGCGAGCGCCTCGACCGGGAACAGCCAGTCGCGCGCGTCGCGCGCGTCGTAGAGCGGCTGCCAGTCGTCGTCGCGCAGCTTGACGCCTGACATGTAGCCCTCGCACCACGCGGTGGCCTCGCCGGGAGTCTTGTCCGGCCGCGGGCGCTCCGGATCCGCGAGATAGAGCAGCGGCTTGAACCGCGTCGGCGACTCGTCGAGCGTGCGCTGCAGGCCGACGACGTGCCGCAGCATCAGCGCCATCACGCGCTGCGCCTGTTCGGTCGACGCGTACGCGGGTGTGGCCGCCCGCCCGCCTTCGCTCCACACGCCGGGCAGCCATTCGGAGGGCTGGATGACCTCCGGTCCGCTGACGATCGCGCAAAGATAGCCGTCGAGCATCTCGAGGTCCATGCAGTCCTGCGGCACGGCGTCGGAGGACAGGAACGCCTCGAGCTCGTCGAGCTCGGCGTCGGACAGGGGTTCGTCTAGGGCGCGATCGGACATCCGGGGGATCGGGCGATGCTCCGCCCAGAGGATTGGCCGACCAGCATACACGCATCGCCCGGCCCGGCTTCCGCGGCGCTTTCCGGCGCCGTGCTACGCTTGCGCGCCACACTCCGACGACGATGCCACCGAAGATCAAGACGCAGGCGTTCCTCGCGACGCTGCCGCTCTTCAAGGAACTCGCGCCCGCCGAGCTCGACCGGCTCGCGGGCGGCACGACCGAACTGCACGTGCCGCGCGGCGAGATCCTGTTCCAGAAGGGCGACCCGACCACCGGCTTCTTCCTCGTCATCTACGGCCAGGTGAAGCTCTCGTTCGTCACGCCCTCCGGGCAGGAGAAGGTGGTCGAGATCATCACGCCGGGCAATTCGTTCGGCGAGGCGCTGATGTTCATGGGACGCCCGTACATCGTGATGGCGCAGACGCTCGCCGACACGATGCTGCTGCACGTGTCGAAGGAGGTGGTGTTCGAAGGACTCGCCCGCGAGCCGGAATTCGCGAAGAAGATGCTCGCCGGCCTGTCGCGCCGCCTGCATTCGCTCATCTCCGACGTCGAGAGCTATTCGCTCCAGTCGGGGACGCAGCGCGTCATCGGCTACCTGCTCCGCCAGGACGATGCGCTGGAGGCCGACACCGGCCCCGCCAGGCTCACGCTGCCGGTGACCAAGGCGGTCGTCGCCTCGCGCCTCAACCTCACGCCCGAGCACTTCTCGCGCATCCTGCACGAGCTGCAGTCGCTCGATCTGATCCGGGTCGAGGGCCGCGACGTGCACATCGTCGACGTCGGCCGGTTGAGGGCGCACACCGGATAGCGCGCGAGCCGCCGACCGGAGGCGCCCGGCCGGGCAGCGGCGGGGATCGGACCGTCAGTGGCTCGTCCCCGCCTCGCGGGTGATCTTGTTCCAGACGTTGTACTTGCCGACCGGTTTCGACGCCGGGATGCGCTTCACCTCCTCGAGCGTCGCCGCGTCGTAGACGACGATCGCGCCGTCCATCTCCCACACGCTCGCGAGCGCATGGCGGCCGTGGCGATCGAACTCGATGTGGGCGGCCGTCTTCCCCGGCGACGGCGTGACCGATCCGGCGATCGCGAGCGTGCGCTTGTCGATCACCTGCAGCGTGTCCTTGCGCGGACCCATCATCGAGTCGATCCAGGCGTAGGGCGTCGCGTCGTGGCTGCGCATGAAGAAGCCCGGGCCGAGGGTCGGGATCTGCTTCACCGCCTTCCAGGTCTTCGTGTCGATCACCGTGACGACGCCCTCCTTGAGGTTCGGCGTCGCCATCACCGTCCTGCCGTCGTGGACGAAGGTGATGCCCGAGCCCAGGTGCGGCATGCCGGGCAGGTCGAGGTCGGCGATCTTGCGCCGCACGTCGAGGTGCACGACCTGCCCCTTGCCGGCCTCGCGCGACGCGCCCATCACCTCGCTGTAGTCCCGGGTGAAGAAGAAGTCGTCGAGCGTGTCCTGCAGCACCGAGCGGCGAACGTTGAGGAAGCCGGGGACGAACGCGCCTTCGCGGCTGCGGTAGTCGTGGATGACGCCCTCCGCGATCTCCGGCGCCTTCGGGTCGTAGCTCACCTCCCAGACCTCGGCGATGTCCTTCAGCGCCACGACGAAACTCCTGCGCGGCGTGGCGTCGTAGACCGCCGACACGCGCGAGCTGCGCTTGCCCTCGCGGTCGAGCGCCGGAATCACCTTGACGAGCCGGAGGTCCGAGTCGAGGACGACGACGGTGTGCGGCAGGTAGTTGCCGACCATCACGAACCTGCCGTCCCCCGACACCGCGGCATTGCGCGTGTTGAGGCCCGCGCGTACCTCGGCGACCATCGCGAGGTTCCAGAGGTCGTACTTCGAGATCCATCCGTCGCGCGACGCGAAATAGACGAAGCGCCCGTCCGGCGAGAACTTCGGTCCGCCGTGCAGCGCGTAGCGCGTCGGGAACCGCGCGATGCGCTCGAACCGGTCGCCGTCGAGGATCGACGCGTGGTGGTCGCCCGCCTCGACGACGACGAACAGGTTGAGCGGATCCGCGCGAAACGACGGCTTGTCCGCGAGAGAGTCGCGCGTGCGGTGGACGACGTGCGACGCGCGGATGTCCGCCTCGGTCCAGACCGCCTTCGTCGCGGGCGGCGCGTAGATGTAGGCGACGAGAGCGTCGATCTCGGCCCGGGAGAGCGCGGGCGAGAACGCGGCCATCTGCGTCGCCGCGCGACCGTTCGCGATCGCTTCCGACGCGGCCGGCTTGCGCAGGCGCTCGAGGCTCTCGGGCAGCAGTGCGGGCCCCATCAGCCCGAAGCGGTCGGCGCCGTGGCAGGACGCGCAGTGGGTCGCGTAGAGCGCACCCGCGTCGATGGCGGCCGGCGGTGCGGCGTTCGTCTGGGACGCCGCCGCGCCCGAGAACGCGACGACGAGCGCGGCGATCGCGACGTAGACGGCCCAGCCGATCGCGCAGCGCCAGCGCCAGAGGCCGGAGCTTCGGGTCGCCTGCCCGGGGCCCGAACCCGATCCCGGGGTTCCCGGACTCCTGCACCGGCCATCGAACGTCACGTCCTTCCCCCGCCCGCGTGCACGTTCGGCACGGGCTCCGTCGCCGCGTCCGCGCGCCGCACGCGCACGTAGGGCTTCGCGACGAGCCGCTCGCCGCCGCCCTCGATGCCGAGTTCGTCGTCGTCGAGGTAGCAGCCCGGATCCTCCGCCCAGGCATCCTTCGCGATCTGCCAGGCGCGCACCCGCGTGTTGCCGCCGCACACGTCGAAGTACGCGCAGCGCGCGCAGCGCCCCTTCACCGGGCGCGGGCTCGACTTCAACCCCGCCATCAGCGGGTCCGAGGTGTCGTTCCAGATCGCGGAGAACGGCCGCGACTCGACGTTGCCGAGCGGGTAGTCCCACCAGAACGTGTCCGGATGGACGTTGCCCAGGTTGTCGATGTTCGCGATGTTCACGCCCGAACTGTTGCCGCCCCACTGCGCGAGCTTCGCGCGCAGGTGATCCACGCGCTCCGGAAAGCGGTCGCGCGCCCAGCGGAGCAGGTAGACGCCGTCGGCGTCGTTGTTGCCGGTGACGAACTCGCGCCGCCGTTCGTACACGACCGACCGCCACGCGGCCTCGAGGATCAGGTCCATCGCGCGGCGCGTCGTCTGGAACACCGCGTCGGTCTTGCGGTTCACGTTGCCGCGCCCGCCGTAGTTGAGGTGCGACAGGTAGAACTTGTCGATGTCCTCCGCCTCCATCAGCGCGAGCAGCGCCGGGAGGTCGTGCGCGTTGTCCTGCGTGAGCGTGAACCGGATGCCGACCTTGAGGCCTGCGTCCCGGCAGCGGCGCAGCGCCGCGAGCGACGCCGCGTAGGCGCCCGCCTTGCGGCGGAACCGGTCGTGCGTCGCCTCGATGCCGTCGAGGCTGATGCCGACGTAGTCGTAGCCGATCGCCGCGACCTTCGGCAGCATCGCCTCGTCGATCATCGTGCCGTTGGTCGACAGGCCGACGTAGAAGCCCATCGCCTTCGCGCGCGCGGAGATCTCGAAGATGTCCGGGTGCAGGAGCGGCTCCCCGCCCGAGAGGATCAGCACCGGCACGCCGAACGCCTTCAGGTCGTCCATCGTGCGGAAGATCCCGGGGGTCGGGAGCTCGCCGGGGAAATCGACGTCCGCCGAGATCGAGTAGCAGTGCTGGCACGCGAGATTGCAGCGGCGGATCAGGTTCCAGATCACGACCGGCCCGGGCGGGCTGCGCTTCGGCCCGAAGGGCGTCGGCCGGCGGATTTCCTCGAGGTACTGGGTCACGCGGAACATCGTGGGCGCCTTGGGCGGGTCGGACCGCAGTATCGCGCGGGGCGGGCCGCGAAACCTTGATCCCGGTCGAACGGAGTCAACGGAACCTGAGGCCGGTCTTCTTCAGCACGCGCGTGCTGTAGAGGACTTCGTGGGCGCGGGCGGCGTCGCCGAGCACCGCGGCGATCGCATCGACCTGGCGCTCCACCTCCGCGCGGTCGCGCCCGTGGACCATGGCGAACAGGTTGTAACGCCACGCCGGAAGCCGGCGCGGGCGGCGGTAGCAATGGGATACGCCGTCGATCGCGCCGATGCGCTCGCCCAGTTCGTCGACGCGCGCGTCGTCCACGTCCCACACGCTCATGCCGTTGGCGGTCCAGCCGAGGCGGTAGTGATTCGGCACGACACCGATGCGGCGGATCGCGCCCGACGCGAGCATCGCGCGCATGCGTTCGATCACGACGTCGGGAGGCGCGCCGATGGCCTCCGCGACCGCGTGGTACGGCCGGGGCACGCGCGGCAATCCGGCCTGCGTCGCGCGCAGGATCGCGCGGTCGAGCGTGGCGACGTCGATCGGCGCGTTCACGCCTCGAGCCTCAGTTCGACGAAATACTCGCGCTCCTTCGGAAACGCGAGCACCGGCAGGCCGGTCGCGGACTCGATGCGTCCGACGACGCGATCGAGGTCCTCCGGCGCAGGCGTCGCGACGACGAACCACAGGTTGAGTCGATGGTCGCGCGCGTAGTTGTGCGCGACCTCGGGGAAGGCGTTGACGATGCCGGCGACGCGGTCGAAGTCCGCCTCGGGCACCGACATCGCCGCGAGCGTGAACGCGCCTCCGAACCGGGCGGCGTCGTACAGCGGGCCGAAGCGCGTGAGCGTGCCGTCCGCGAGCATGCGGTCGATGCGTGCGATCAGGTCGTCCTCGGTGATCCGGAGCGCCTCCGCGGCGGCGGCGAACGGCCGCTCGCACAACGGGAAATCGCCCTGCAACGCGTTGACGATCGCGCGGTCGACGGGGTCGGCGAGTCCGCTCACGCCGGCACCGTCCGCGCGATCGCGCCCTCGCCCGTCGGCGACACCCGGCGGTCGCGCGCCGCGTAACGCGCGCCGCGCTGCTTGAACGCCGCGAGCGAGAACAGCACCTCGTGCGCGTACGCGTCCAGGCCGACCGACGCCGCGATCGCGTCGCGCCGCGCGCGCACCGTGCCGCGGTCGCGGCCGTGGATCATCGCGTAGAGGTTGTAGCGCCACCCGTCCGCGCGGCGGCGCCGGTACGCGAGCGTCACCGCGTCTTCGACCGCGAGGGCGGCACCCAGCGCGTCGGCGCGGTCGTCGGGCACGTCCCAGACGCACATCGCGTTGGCGGCGTAGCCGAGCGTCCGGTGGCGCACGACCAGCCCGAAACGCGAGACGACTCCGCGGTTCAGCCACTCGGAGAGCCGGACCGTCAGCATCGCCTCGGAGACGCCCGCACGGCACGCGACTTCGGCGTAGGGCCGCGGAACGGGCGGCAGACCCTCCTCGAGCGCGCCGACGATGCGCCGGTCACGCTCCGAGAGCACCATCGGCGCGACCGGCGCGGCGACGCGGCGCGCGGGCGGCACGTGCATTCCCGTCGCGTGGACGTCGAAGCCGAGGTCGATCCAGTAGTCGCGCACCAGCGGCACCCGGATCGCGCGCGTTCCGCTCTCCTCCTCGATCGCCGCGAGCGCGGCCTCCAGTCGCGCCGGATCGGCCGCCGCCGCGACGAACCACAGGTTGAACGCGTGCTCGCGCTGGTAGTTGTGGTTGACTTCCTCGCGCGCCGACACGATACGCGCGACCTCGGCGAGACGCCGCTCGGGCACGGCCATCGCGGCGAGCGTCGACGCACCGATGACGTTCGGCCGGAACACCGCGCCCACGCGGCTCAATACCCCGTCGGCCAGCCGGCGCGACACCGCGCCGATCACCTCGGCCTCGCTGGCGCAAAGCCCTGCCGCGATTCGCTCGAACGGCCGCGCGCAGATCGGGAAGCCGCGCTGGAAGCCGTCGACGAGCCGGCGTTCGAGGGCGTCGAGCGGGGCGACCGGCGATCGCGCGTCCACGCTCAGAACCCCATGCGCGCGGCGCGCGAGGTGAAGAAGATGCCCGCCGGACTGTCGGACGCGAGCGTCGCGACGGTTTTCAGCGACTCGGTGTCGACGACGACGACGCGGTGGTCGTCGCGCGCGGAGATCCAGACCTCTTCGCCGCGCGGCGTGAACTCCAGGTGCAGCACCGCGCGCCCCGGCTCGAGCGTCGCGGTCACCTCGCGCTTCTCGGTGTCGATCACCTGCACGCGGCCGTTGTCGGGGAACGCGAAGTTCACCCACACCTGACGGCCGTCCGGCCGCGCGATGACGAACACCGGCTGCCCGGCCACCGCCACGCGGCCGACTTCGCGCCAATCGCGCGTGTCGACGACCAGCACCTCGTGACGTCCGACCGCCGGCAGCCACGCGTAGCCGCCGCCGATCGCCCACCCGCGCAGGTGCGGCATCTTGTAGACCGGCAGCTTCTCCTCGCCGCGGCCGTAGTTCGGCAGGATGCGCCGCACGCCGCGCTCGGTGTGCCACAGGTCGACGAGGGCGAGCCCGTCCTCGCCGAACAGGCCGGCGAGATACCAGCGGCCGTCGGGCGTCACCAGTCCGTCGTACGGCTGCCTGCCGATGTCGCGGAAGCGCTCGACCTTCGGGGCGCGCGGATCGCGCGCGTCGATCACCCAGATCTCGCCCGCGTCGAACAGGCTCGCGACGAACCGGCGTCCCGGCGCGTCGGCGAGCCCGACGACCTTCGACGGCTTGCCGTCGGGACCCGGCACCGACGGAATGTCGGCGAGCAGTTCGAGCGTGACCGCGTCGAACAGTTTGATGCCGCCCGGCGTGTAGTTCTGCGCGGCGACGATCCGGCCGTCCTGGCTCACCGCGCCGCCGATCGAGTTGCCGGCCTGGATCACGCGCCGCGCGATCTTCCGCTCGAGCAGGTCGACCTTGGTGAGGCCGCCGTCGCGTCCGAACACGTAGGCGTAGCGGCCGTCGCGCGAGTAGACGACCGAAGCGTGCGAGAGATCGCCCAGGCCGTCGACGGTGCCCAGCACGCTGCGCGCGGTCGTGTCGACGACCTGCACGCGTCCGGCGGCGCGCTCGATCACGACGCCGAGGTCGCCGGTTCCGCGCAGGTCCGTCGCGGCCGCCGTCGCCGCGACGAACGCGGCCGCGAGCGCGATCAGCGTGCCGGGGAGACGGATTCGATGAAACGGCCTACCGCAGATCGACATCGGTCGCCCCGCTCATGATCCGGGCCGCGAGCCACTGCGCCTCCGCCTCGGATACGAATCGCCGCCATGGCGGCATCGCGGTTCCGGTTCGGCCGTGATAGATCGTCGCGGCCAGGCTTTCCGCCGGTTTCGCGCTCATTGCCTCCGGCGTGAGCGCGGGACCGAGACCGCCGGTCAACCGCATGCCGTGGCAGGAACCGCAGTCCTGCTTGAGGAGCACGAGCAGTTCGCGCTGCCGCTCCGGACCGGGATCGGCGGCCGCTCCTGCGTGCGACACCAGCGCCGCCGCCGCTGCGATCGCGACGGCGAATATCCTGGGTCGGCCGGCGTTCACGTCGATCCTCCTCGAGTGCAACCATGATCGGGCAAGGGGCTCCGTAGTGCTTTGACGCACCTCAAGCGGCCGCCTCGACCCGTCGGAGGCATGTGCGCGAGGCCGGGTCGTCCGCGCTCCACACCTCGTCGCCGACGCGAAAGGCGTCCGGTTACTGAAGCCGGACCCGCGAGCAACCCGCGGCGCCCCGCAGCCTTCGTGGGTCAGACTTCAGTCTGACGGGGTTCTTCGAATCGAAGCGAAAGGCGTCCGGCTTGAAGCCGGACCCACAGGCGACCCAGACGCTCGCGTTCCGGGTAGGTCGGACTTCAGTCTGACGGGGTTCGTGGACGGACGCGGAAAGGCGGCCCGAGGGCCGCCCTTCGCCGGTCGCTGCCGAAGCCCGGATCAGTAGACGTCGTGCTGCGTGTTGTAGACGTTGAACTTGCCGGTCGGCGTGATGAGCTTCGGGTTCCTGATCACCTTCTTGAGCTTGAGCGTCTTGTCGTCGACGACGACGAGCGCCGACTCCTGGTTCTTCGCGCTCCAGACCGAGAACCACACCTCGTCGCCCGCCTTGTTGTACTCCGGCTGCACGACGCGCTTCGCGCCCTCGCCCACGCCCGACCACTCGGCGATCGGCAGCACCTTGAAGCCGGCCTTCAGGTCCTTCGTGTCGAACACCGCGATCGAGCCCGCGATCTTGGGATCCGGGTGCAGCGGCGTGTCGACCCACAGGTTGCGCGACTTCGGGTGCGTCTTGATGAACAGATTGCCGCCGCCCTGCGCGTCGATCGTCTCGCAGACCTTCCACGCGTTCTTCGGGTGCTTGACCGGATCGGTGCCGATCAGCGAGATCTTCTCGCTGCCGAGGTGCCCGGTCGCCCAGACCGGTCCGCAGACCGGGTGCACGAAGTTCGCGCCGCGGCCGGGGTGCGGGATCTTGTCCACGTCGACGATCGCGGTGCGCTTGCCGTCCTTCGTGTCGACGATGGCGATCTTGTTCGACTGGTTCGCCGCCATCAGCACGTAGCGCTTGGTCGAGTCGTAGCCGCCGTCGTGCAGGTACTGGGCGGTCGGAATCTCCTTGATGGCGAGGTTGTCGAGATCCCGGTAGTTGACCAGCAGCACCTTGCCCGTCTCCTTCACGTTGACGACGAACTCGGGCTTGTAGTGCGAACCGACGATCGCGGCGACCCGCGGCTCGGGGTGGTACTCCTGCGTGTCCACGGTCATGCCGCGCGTGCCGACGATCTTCAGCGGCTCGAGCGTGTCGCCGTTCATGATCACGAACTGCGGGGGCCAGTAGCTGCCGGCGATCGCGTACTTGTCCTCCCAGCCCTTCGCCTTCGACGTCTCGACCGAACGCGCCTCGAGGCCGGTGCGGATCTCGGCGACCGTGTCGGGCTTCTCCATCCACAGGTCGATCATGTTGACCTTCCCGTCGCGCCCGATCACGAACAGATAGCGGCCGGAAGCCGACATGCGCGAGATGTGCACCGCGTAGCCGGTCTTGACGATGTTGATGATCTCCTTGGTGTCGCCGTCGATCAGCGCGATCTCGCCGGTGTCGCGCAGCGTCACCGAGAAGATGTTGTCGAGGTTGTACTTGTTCAGTTTCTTCTTCGGCCGCTTCTCCGGCGGGACGACGACCTTCCAGGTCGCCTTCATCTCCTTCAGGCCGAACTCGGGCGGTTGCGGAGGCGTCTGCTGGACGTAGCGCGCCATCAGGTCGACCTCGGCGTCCGAGAGCTCGCCGGAGGTGCCCCAGTTCGGCATGCCGGCGGGCGAGCCGTACTTGATGAACACCTTCAGGTACTCGCTGCCCTTGTCGATCGTGATGTCGGGCGTCAGCGCCTTGCCGGTCGCCCCCTTGCGGAGCACGCCGTGGCAACCCGCGCAGCGTTCGAAGTAGATCTGCCGCGCCTTGTCGAACTCGGGTTTCGACATCGGAGGCGCCTTCGGATTGATGTCCTGGTACATCTCCACCGCGCCGAGCGGCGAGCTGCCCGCCTGGTATGCGGTCTCGGGAGCGGTCAGTTCCTTGTGCGGTGACGTCGGTTGCGCCTGTTGCGCCGATGCGCCGCCGGCCGCGAACGCCACCGCCGCCATCGCCAGCGCCAGCGAGTGGGTCCAGCCTCTGTTGCTCGAAGTCATGATGCCTCGTGGAATCGTCGCCGCGGCAGGCAAGCCTCGCGATCGAGGGCCGCGGCGGGGAGTCTCCATGACGCGCGCAGGGTCGGCCTTGATGCCTGTCAAACGTTCCAAGTGCAGCCGTCGAACGCATCGCGCGACCACGGCGAGGAACCGTCCGGACGGCCGTCGGCCGCCGACGCGCGGCAAAGCAACGCCGACAGGGGCGCGAGGCCCCCGTCGAACGGTCGCGGCCGGAGCGGCGTCGCTCCGGCCCGGACAGGCTACTTCGCCGCGGTGATGTCCGCCTTCGCGTCGATGCCGAGCGTGTAGCCGAGCGAGACGTGGTGAAAGCGTCCCGCCGCGTAGTCGTCGTGGATCGCGAAACCGAAATTGTAGGTCTTGCCGGGCACGAGCGCGATGTCGCCCTTGCCGCCGCCGGCGAGCTTGCGCGTGAGCACGACCGTCCAGGTGTCGCCGTCCTTCTTGCCTTCCGCGGACACGAGCGCGGATCCGCCCTCCATGACCCGGGCCTCGGCGACGTAGCCGTCGGCCGGCTTGCCCTTGCTCTTCCACTGCAGGAGGTCGTAGTACTTGCCGCTCGCGAGACTTCCGTCCTTCACGTACTTGGTCTTCCTGTCGTCCTTCGCGCCCGGCATCGTGCGCGAATCCTCGTGGCAGGCCATCCAGCAGCCGGCGAGGTTCGCCATCTCGACCTTGTGGTCGTCGAGCATCAGCGCGAGCTTCACCTGGTTCTCGGCGTCCATCTTCGCGCCGCCGGCCGAAGGCGGCTGCTTCCACTGGAAACGCAGGTAGAGGTTCGTCCCGTCGTTCGCGGCCTGCACCGAGACCGGGATCGCCGCGGCCTTGCCCTTCGGGGGCGCGGGCTCGAGCTTCTGGCCGCTCACCATCTTCTTGCCCATGTCCGCGGCCTCGTCGTTGTGGCACGACGCGCAGGTCTCGCCCTTCTTGAGCGCCCGCGCGCCGCCGTGCTCGGTGCCCTTCATGATCCACTCCATCGGCGAGGCGCCCGGATAGAACGCCGTGATCTGCTTCGCCGGCACCTTGCTCCAGTCGGGCGCCGCGGCCTGCGCCGCGCCCGCGGCGGCGAACGCCGCGGCCAGCGCGGCAGCCAACATCGTCTTCCTGCCCATGCTCGTGCTCCTGTCGGTGTCGTGCGCGGAAGGTCGGGCCGGTCAGCCCTCGTCTTCCTCGGTCATGCCCTGCGGCTTGCGATGCGCGATGCCCTTGTGGCAGTCGATGCAGGTCTGCCCGTCCCGCTGCCCCAGTTCGTGCGCCTTCTTCGCGCGCGGCTTCTGCGCCTCGGTGTTCATGCTCTCGAATCCGTGGCAGTTGCGGCACTCGCGCGAGTCCGCCGCCTTCATCCGCTTCCATTCGCTGCGGGCGAGTTCAAGCCGCTTCGCCTCGAACTTCTCCTTCGTGTCGATCGTGCCCATCACCTTGCCGTACAGCTCCTTCGTGGCCTGGACCTTGCGGATCATCTTGTGCGTCCAGTCCCGCGGCACGTGGCAGTCGGCGCACACCGCGCGCACGCCGGTGCGGTTCGAGTAGTGGATCGTCTGCTTGTACTCGGCGTAGACGTTGTCGCGCATCTCGTGGCAGGAGATGCAGAACGTCTCGGTGTTGGTCGCCTCGACGACGGTGTTGAACCCGCCCCAGACGACGATGCCGGCCGCGGTTCCGACGGCGAGGAGCGAGAGCACCGAGATCGTTCGGCTCGGACGGCGCAACCACGTCCAGAGCCGGGAGAGCGCCCCCCCGCCGCCGGAGTCCTCGCCACCGCCCTCGTTGCTGCCTGTCATCGTCGTTCCCCGTCGTGTCGTCGAATCGGCGGCGCCCCGCGTGTCCACCTCGGCCGAAGACCTCCGGCGGTGACGGCCTCGCGGGACGCCGGGGCGCGCGGCGGGGGAGCGCGACCGGGCGCTCCCGCCGTCCGTGCCGCGACTCAGTAGATGTCGTGCTGGGTGTTGTAGACGTTGAACTTGCCGGTCGGCGTGATCATCTTCGGATCGGTGATCACCTTCTTGACCGCCAGCGTCTTGTCGTCGTAGACGACGATCGCCGACTGGTCGGTCTTGCCGCCCCACAGCGAGATCCACACCTCGGTGCCGTCCGCGCTGTACTCGGGGTGCACCGCGCGCCGGATCGCCTTGGTCTCCGGCAGGCCGGAGTCCTTCGCGACGTTGATCACCTTCTTGGGCTTCGACAGGTCGGCCATGTCCCACACGACCACCGATTCGGCGATCTCGCGCTCGGGGTTCTGCGGCGCGTCGGCCCACAGGTGCTTCGACTTCGGGTGCGTCTTCACGAACAGGTTGCCTGCGCCGACGTGCTTGACCTCCTGCACGACCTTCCAGTTGTGCTTCTTGTACTTGGCGTCGGCAGGCTTGTCGGACGGCGTGCTGATCAGCGTGACCACCGCATCGCCCAGATGGCCCGTCGCCCAGACCGGACCGTACTCCGGATGCTTGAAGTTGGCGCCGCGCCCCGGGTGCGGGATCTTCTTCGTGTCGACGAGCGCCGCGAGCTTGCCGGTCTTGGTGTCGACCGCCGCGATCTTGTTCGACGCGTTCGCGGCCACGAGGAAGTAGCGCTTCGAGGCGTCCCAGCCACCGTCGTGCAGGAACTTCGCCGACTCGATCGTCGTGACCTTCAGGTTCTTGATGTCCGAGTAGTCGACGAGCTGGATCTGCCCGGTCTCCTTGATGTTCACGACCCACTCGGGCTTGAGTTCGGAGGACACGATCGACGCGACGCGCGGCTCGGGGTGGTACTCGCCGTCGACCGTCATGCCGCGCGTGGACACGACCTTGATCGGCTCGAGCGTCTTGCCGTCCATGATCACGTACTGCGGCGGCCAGTACGAGCCCGCGATCGCGTACTTGTCCTCGAAACCCCTGAACTTCGAGGTGTCGACCGAGCGCGCGTCGAATCCGATCTTGACCTCGGCGACGACCGCCGGCTTCTCCATCCACAGGTCGATCAGCGACAGGCGGCCGTCGCGGCCGATCACGTAGATGTAGCGGCCCGACTTGGACAGACGCGAGATGTGCACCGCGTACCCGGTCTTGACGATGCTGCGGATCTCCTTGGTGTCGCCGTCGATCAGCGCGACCTCGCCGGTGTCGCGCAGCGTGACCGAGAACACGTTCTTCAGGTTGATGCCGTTCATCTGCTTTTTCGGCCGCTCGGCGACCGGAACGATCACCTTCCACGAGTCCCGCGTCTCCTTCAGGCTGTACTCGGGCGGCACATCCGGGACCTCCTGGATGTAGCGCGCCATCAGCGAGATCTCCTCCTTGGTCAGGATGTCGTCGAAGTTGACCATCCCGCCCTCGGTGCCGAAGGCGATGATCTTCTCGAGCCTCGGAGTGCCGAGCTTGACCGTGCCGCCTTCCTGGGTCGAACCGTCGGCGAGCTTCTTCGACCAGTGCGGCTCGAGGTTCTTGCCCGTCGCGCCCTTGCGCAGCACGCCGTGGCAGCCGGCGCAGCGCTCGAAGTAGATCTTCTTCGCCTGCTCCTTCTCGGCCGCGGTCAGAGCCGCTCCCGCGGCTTGCTGCGCGTATGCCTGCGAAACGGCGAACGGCAACGCGGCGACGGCCGCCGCGCCCAACCACCAGCGAATGCCCATGCCCATCTCCTTCTCCCTGGTCCTAGCGTGTCAGGAACGGAAAACCGCCCATTGCCTGACGTCATTGTGAAAACCGGGACCGGCGGAACCTTGACGTTCATCAAGGGGGTCAGGGGAAACCCTAGGAGCGGGGTGGATACTTGATCTACCTCAGGAAAACCCCAGGTGTTCGCTCGGGTACCCCCGCGGGGGAGCATCAGGCGCAGGCGGGCCACTGCAACATCGGCGGGGCCGGCGTCAGCCGGACGCCTTCTGCTTCGATGCAGCGTTGACCCCGTGGGTCCGGCTTCAGTAACCGGAAGTCGTTCGCTGCTACGCGGCCAACCCCGTCAGACTGGTCTGACCCACGAGGAACACGGGGCGTCGCCGCATCTTCGCGGTCCGACGTCAGACGGAAGTCTGTCCCGGTCCGCCTTCGCGCGCGGGTTCGCGCGACGCCTCGATCAGGCAGCCGATCTGCTGCAGCAGCGGCGCGGGAATCGGCACCTCGCCGGCGAGCGCGGCTTCGACCCACGCCGCAACGGTGGCGGCGTCGCGCGCGGCAGGAAGCGCGGGTGCCGGTTGGGCCGGACCTTCGTCGGCCTCGACGCTTCGCGTGAGTTCGCCGTGCCGGTACATCTCGATGCGCGGGCAATGCAGCGGGTTCGCGTACGGTTCCCCCTCGGTGTCCTCGAGCAGCATCGCGTCGGCGCCGGTCGCCGCGATCATCTCGCGCATGCGCGCCTGGGCGTCCGGGTGCGTCACGCCCACCACGCGCACCCCGCGCCCCCGCCACGGTGCGAGCAGGTGCACGAGCGTGTGCGCGACCGAGCGCAGGCCGAGCCGCGCGCGCAAGCCGACCAGGCGCGCGAGCCCGGGCGCGAGCAGTTCGAGCGGCGCGTAGGCGACGCGCGAATGCACGAGCCGCGACTCGACCTCGCTCGCGGACCGGCAGGACACGATTCCGAGCGCCGCGAAGACCTGCGCGCTGCTGACGACCCCCGCGGAGTCCCCCGACGCGCGCCCCGTCGCGTCCTCGTCGCCGTCCGCGTCGCCCTCGCGGGTGTCCACGCCGTGCACCAGCACCGGCACGCCGTAGCGTGCGAGCAGGAGCGCGAGCAGCGGCGTGAGGTTCGCTCCGCGCCGCGCGCCTCCGTAGCTCGGCAGCACCACCGGCCGAGGCAGTTCGGGAGGAAGGGCGAGCCGCA
Organism: Burkholderiales bacterium; assembly: GCA_015075645.1. NCBI lineage: Bacteria > Pseudomonadati > Pseudomonadota > Betaproteobacteria > Burkholderiales > Burkholderiales bacterium. Next base: position 42,397 of record JABTUF010000004.1, read on the forward strand.
CGACGCGGCCGTCGAGCGCGTCGAGGAAACCGAGCGTCTCCTCGGTGGAGGCACCCCGGACGCGCAGGCCCAGCAGGATCGCGCCGGTCTCGAGTTCGCCGGCTTCGCCGTCGACGAGCGAGGCGAACAGCGCGCCGGCCGCCGCGCGATCGAGCCCGTGCGTTTCGCAGGTACCGCGGCCGAGCGTGCGGATGGCCGCGCGGAGATCGACCGCCATCGCGACCCCCACTACTCGCGCACCCAGATGGTGATTTCGTGGAGCGAGATCTCGCCCGGCACCATGCGCCAGGCGTAGCCGTTCGCGTCGAGGATGCGGAACAGCGGTTTCGGTTCGCAATCGATCACGAGCTTCAGCGTGTCTCCCGGACGAAATCCGTCGATCGTCTCGAGCACGCGCGCGATCGGCTCCGGCGGCTGCATGCCGCGGACATCGAGGATCTCGTGGCGTTGGGTCATGCGCTGTCCCGCTGTCGAGCGACCAGCGCGCATTGAACCGGGCCGGACCGGGCCATCGCCTTGATGCCGGTCAATGGCCGGTCAGGACCGGCGCGTGACGTGCGCGGCGTTCAGGGCGAGGGCGAGCAGGATCACCGCACCCGCCTGATGCAGTGCCGCAAGCGAGAGCGGCACGACGTAGAGCAGCGTCGCGATGCCGAGTCCGATCTGCACCGCGAGCATCGCGAGGGTCAGCGCACCGGCGCGGCTCACGTGCGCACCGAGCCGCGCGTGGCGGAGCTTCCACCACGTCACCGGAACCGCGAAGGCGAGCAGCCATGCGCCGAGACGGTGGTCGAACTGCACGGTCGCCATGTTCCAGACGAAGTTCCGCCACCACGGCTCGAGCATCATGATCTCGGGCGGCACGATGCTGCCGTTCATCAGCGGGAACGTGTTGTACGCGAAACCGGCGCGGATGCCGGCGACGAGCCCGCCCGACAGCGCCATCGCGAACACGAGCAGCGCGGTCCCCGCGCTCCAGCGCCGCGCGCTTCGCGTGCCCTCGTCGTCGCGGCGCACCCGGTCGGGGCGGAGCAGCGACATCGCCACCCAGAGCATCGCGGCGAAGATCAGGAGCGCGAGCCCGAGATGCGCAGTGAGCCGCAGCGGCGACACGCGCGGATCCTCGACCAGTCCGCTCGCGACCATGTACCAGCCCATCGCGCCCTGCAGACCGCCGAGCGCGAAGATGCAGGCGAGCGGCCAGCCGTAGCCCTCCGGGATGCGGCGGCGCAGCAGGAACCCCAGGAACGGCAGCAGGAACGCGACGCCGATCAGCCGACCGAGGAGCCGATGGAAGTATTCCCACCAGAAGATGCCCTTGAACTCGTCCAGGGACATCCCCGCGTTGACCAGCCGGTACTCCGGCGTGAGCTTGTACTTGTCGAAGGTCGCCTGCCACTCCGCGTCGTCGAGCGGCGGCAGCGTCCCCACGATCGGCTGCCACTCGACGATCGACAGGCCCGAATGGGTGAGCCGGGTGACGCCGCCCACCACGACCATCGCGAACACCAGCGCACAGCACGCGAAGAGCCACGCGGCGACCGCGCGGCGCGCATCGCCGGCGCGTGCGCTCGCGCCGCGCGGCGCGGCGGAAAAGGAAGTCGCGTGAGCCACCGCCCGCATTCTACCGCCGCGTCCCGCGCGGTCTTTGACCTGGATCGAACGGCGCCCGGAGGGCCGATATCCGAAGCTTGATGGGTATCAATTACGCCATGCGCGTGCGACCCCGAGAATTCCCGACATCGCCGCACCTGCGCGAGCTTCGTGCGCCGCGGCGTTCAACCAGGGGGCACGACCATGGCCAGCACGAACCACCCGCCGCGCGACAGCGAGGACGAACCCGTCCCCGCGATGCAGCAGATCCTCGACAACCCCTTCCTCCTGCTCTTCATCGGCGTCGCGATGCCCACGGTGCTCTACATCGTGTGGGGCGTGATGGAGATCGTCGGCATCCCCATCGCCAAGTGACCGGCCAGCCCAAGGAGAACGCCGCATGAGCGCCCTCTCGTCCCCCACCGATCCCGTATGGTGGAAACAGCCGCTCGACCGTGTCGAGGGCACCTGGATCGGCATCGCCTTCATCTGGTGCATGGTGATGTTCTTCATGATGCCGTACTGGCACGTGTTCGGTAAGCAGAACCTCAGCAACGAGGCCTACCGCACCACGCCCGAGGCCTACCAGGCGAAGACCCAGGCCATGGTGGACAAGTACACGATCCGCGAGGAGACCGAGCAGAAGATCCCCGTGGTCGCGCCGCCGCCGGGCAGCGACGTCTACCTGATCGCGCGGCTGTGGCAGTGGTGGCCGATGGTCGAGCTCGAGGAGGGCAAGACCTACCGGCTGCACCTCGCGTCGATGGACTGGCTGCACGGATTCTCGCTGCAGCCCGAGAACATCAACGTCCAGGTCCACCCCGGCTACGAACACATCATGACGGTGACGCCCACCCGGGCCGGCACCTATTCGATCATCTGCAACGAGTACTGCGGCATCAACCATCACACGATGGCGAGCCGGCTGTACGTCGTCAAGGCCAAGTGAGGGGATGAACATGGCCGTCAACCGGATGTTCCGCACCTGCCCGTCCAGCGGGCTCGTCTACCACGCGCCGGCGGAGAAGCTCATCCGCTGGAACGCGGTCGCCGCGGTGGTCTCGCTGCTCGTCGGCGGGATCCTCGCGCTGCTGGTCACGCTCACGCGCTGGCCGGCCGTCCACCTGCTGCCGCCGGACTGGTTCTACCTGACGCTGACCGCGCACGGGCTCAACATGCTCGTGTACTGGATCATCTTCTTCGAGATCGCGGTGCTCTACTTCGCCGCCAGCGTGCTGCTCAAGTGCCGGATCGCGACCCCGGGCATCGCCTGGGCCGGATTCTGGCTGATGGTGATCGGCGCGCTGGTGAACAACGTCGCGGTGTTCCGCGGCGACTCGTCGGTGATGTTCACCTCGTACGTGCCGATGGGCGCGCACCCGGCGTTCTACCTCGGCCTCATCCTGTTCGCCGTCGGCGCGCTGATCGCCTGCTTCGTGTTCTTCGGCACGCTCGTGATCGGGCGCGCCGAGCGCACCTACAACGGCTCGGTGCCGCTGGTCACGTTCGGCGCGGTGACGGCCGGGATCATCGCGGTCTTCACGATCGCGTCGGGCGCGATCATCCTGATCCCGACCTTCCTGTGGTCGCTCGGGCTGATCGACCACGTCGACTCGCTGATGTACCGGACCGTGTGGTGGGGCTTCGGCCACAGCTCGCAGCAGATCAACGTGTCCGCGCACGTCGCGGTCTGGTACGCGATCGCCGGCGTGGTCTTCGGCGCGAAGCCGATGTCGGAGAAGGTCTCGCGGGTGGCGTTCTTCCTCTACATCTGCTTCCTGCAGCTCGCGAGCGCCCACCACCTGCTCGCCGACCCCGGTCTCACGTCGAACTGGAAGATCTTCAACACCAGCTACGCGATGTACCTCGCGGTGCTGGCGTCGATGGTGCACGGGCTGACCGTCCCCGGCGCGATCGAGGTCGCCCAGCGCGAGAAGGGCTACAACCGCGGCCTGTTCGAATGGCTGCGCAAGGCGCCGTGGTCGAATCCGAGCTTCTCGGCGATGTTCATGTCGCTGATCGGCTTCGGCTTCCTCGGCGGGATCTCGGGCGTGATGATGGGGACCGAGCAGTTGAACCTCATCATCCACAACACGATCTACGTCCCCGGCCACTTCCACGCCACGGTCGTCGTCGGCACCACGCTCGCGTTCATGGGGCTCACCTACTTCCTGATCCCGACGCTGTTCCGGCGCGAGCTCATGTTCCCGACGCTCGCGAAGTGGCAGCCCTACCTGTTCGGGCTCGGCATGATGGCGTTCACGCTCTTCATGATGGGCGCGGGGACGCTCGGGGTGCCGCGGCGCCACTGGGACATGTCGTTCGCCGGCAACGCGCTCGGCTACGAGTTCCCGGGAACCGCGTACCTGATGATGGGACTCACCGGCATCAGCGGCGTCATCGCGATCGTCGGCGGCGCAGCATACCTCCTTATCACGGTGTGCAGCGTGTTCATCGGCAAGCGCATCGAGACGCCGGACTTCAAGTACGTGCCGGTCAAGGAAGGCCGCGCTCCGGCGCCGGTGCCCGCGCCAGCTCCGGTCGCGCACACCGGCATCGGGACGGCGGGCTTCGTGGCGCCGGGGACCTTCGTCCTCGCGCTGGTGTTCCTGACGGCGTTCATCCTCTACTACTTCGTCAACTGGAAGTACCTGTCCACCGTGTGGCCGATGTCCTGACCACGCGGCTCGCGTCCGCGCGCGGCGGGCGGCCCTCCGCCCCCGCCGCCCGCCCGCGGACCCCCGCGCAAGGACTTCCGCGATGAGCACCACGACACCCGCCCTCTCCCGCGCGCCGCGGTCGATGTCCGGCTGGCGGCTCGTCTTCGACCTGTTCAAGCTCCGCATCGGCGTCGCCATCGGCGCCACGGCGCTCGCCGGCCTCGCGATCGCGCCAGGCGCCGTTTCCGCATGGCGTGCCGCCGCGGTCGTGCTCGCGGTGACGCTCGCCTCGGCCGCCGCCGGCGCGTTCAACCAATACGTCGAGCGGGACATCGACGGCTCGATGCGCCGCACCCGCCATCGCGCGTTCGTCACCGGCCGCCTCGCCGCCGGTCCGTTCTGGCCGTTCGTCATCGGCGTGGTGGCCTCCTCGGGCGTCGCGCTCGCCTGGGTCGCCGCCAACGGTCTCGCGGCGCTCTACACCGCGCTCGGCGCGTTCACCTACGGCGTCGTCTACACCGTGTGGCTCAAGCGCCGGACCGCCTGGAACATCGTGATCGGAGGACTCGCCGGCAGCTTCGCGGTGCTGGCCGGCGCCGCCGCCGTCGCTCCCGGGATCCCCGATCCGGTGACGCTCGCCTTCGCCGTCGTCCTGTTCCTGTGGACGCCCCCGCATTTCTGGAGCCTCGCGATCGCCTACCGCGACGACTACGCGGCGGCGCGCGTGCCGATGCTCCCGGTGGTGGCGGGTGACGCCGCGGCCGCGCGCGCCGTGTTCTCCGGCGCCGCGATGCTCGTGATCGCATCGGTGGTTCCGGGCTTTCTCGGCATGTCCTGGTTCTACGTCGCATGCGCGCTCGCCGGTGGGACGCTCCTCCTCGCGCGTGCCGGACAGCTCGCGCTCGAGCCGACGCGCGCGCGCGCGCTCGCGAGCTTCCACGCCTCGCTCGTGCAACTCTCGTTCCTGATCGTCGCGGCCTGCGCCGATCCGCTGTTCCGTGCCTGACGCTCCCGACCCCAAGGCGCTGAACCGGCTGCTGCTCGCCGCGTTCCTCGGGCTCGTGTTCCTGATCGCCTGGGGCGTGGTGCAGGGACAGGCGCTGCCCGCCGGGACCGCGCTCGACCAGCGCCGGGCGCTCGAGACGAGTCAGCGGGCGATCGGCGGCACCGTCGGCGACCACGTGCTCACGACCTCCGACGGCCGCCGGATCCGCATGTCCGAGTTTCGCGGCCGGCCGCTCGTCGTCTCGTTCATCTACACCGGCTGCTTCCAGGTCTGCCCGGTGACCACCGGCTTCCTCGCGGAGGCGGTGGCCGCGGCGCGCCGCGCGGTCGGCGACGACAGCTTCCGCGTGCTGACCATCGGCTTCAACCTGCCGTTCGATTCGCCGACCGCGATGCGCGAGTTCGCGCGCAAGCACGCGGTGATCGACCCGCGCTGGACCTTCGCCACGCCGACGCCCGAGTCGCTCGATGCCCTCGCGCGCGAGACGGGTTTCCAGTGGGTGTCGACCGGCGGCGGGTTCGACCACCTGACGCAGGCGACGATCCTCGACCGTGACGGCCGCGTCGTGCGCCAGGTCTACGGCGACCGCTTCGAATTGCCGATGTTCGTGGCGCCGATGCGAGCGCTCGTGCTGGGCGACCCGGCGCCGGCGGTCGATCTCGCGAGCCTCGTCGAGCGCGTGCGGGTGCTGTGCACGATCTACGATCCCCGTTCCGGCCGCTACCGTCTCGACTACGGACTCTTCATCGAGCTCTTCACCGGGACCACCATCATCATCGGCACCCTCTGGTACCTGATCGCGGCATCCCGCCGCCGCGACCGCCGCGGTCCGCCCGGTCCGAACCCCGCCTGAGCGCCCGGTGGCGCGTTCTCGCGGTGGCGTGATCTAGATCATTACGCGCGTGCATGCCCTGGGTCACCATCGCGGTGACGCCGTCCATTGGTGCGTCCCCGGCCCGGGCGACATGCCTCCGCCCGCGGCCGGGATCTTCTCGCCTGATTCGACTTCCCCCACGCGATGCTGAGCCTCATCCAACGCTCCGGACAGGCCGTGTTCCTCGCGGTCGAACGGATCTTCAACCGGGCCTTCGGCGAGGCGTCCAACCCGTTCTACCACCTGGGCGCGATCAGCCACTTCCTGCTGTGGATCGTCGTCGCGAGCGGACTCTACCTGTACGTGTTCTTCTCCACCGGCGTCGTCGAAGCCTTCAGTTCGGTCGAGGCGATCACCCACGGACAGCGCTGGGTCGGCGGCATCATGCGAAGCCTGCACCGCTACGCTTCCGGCGGCATGGTGCTGACGATGCTGCTGCACGTCGTCCGCCATTTCACCTTCGACCGCTACCGCGCGTTCCGCTGGTTCTCGTGGGTGTCGGGCGTCGTCCTGCTGTGGCTGGTCTACATCTCGGGCATCAACGGCTACATGCTGCCCTGGGACCGCCTCGCGCAGTTCGTCGTCGTCGCGACGACCGAGTGGCTCGACTGGCTGCCGATCTTCCGCGGAACGCTGGTGCGCAACTTCATCACGCCCGAAGCGGTCAACGACCGGCTCTTCTCACTGCTGTCGTTCCTGCACATCGGGCTGCCGCTCGGCGTGCTGGGGCTCCTGTGGGTGCACACGCAGCGGGTGCCGGGGGCCAAGACCCGCCCGCCGCGCTCGATCGCGATCCCGCTGACGGTCGCCCTCGTCGTCCTGTCGATCGTGCGGCCCGCGGTGTCGCTCCCGCCGGCCGACCTGATGACGGTGCCGACGTCGATCTCGTTCGACTGGTTCTATCTGCCGGCGCTCGCCGCGCACGACGTGTGGGGGCCGGCGCTGGTGTGGGCGGTGGTCATCGGCGCCACGGTGTTCGCGCTCGCGCTGCCGTGGCTGCCGCCGAAGCGCGAATCGAAGGTGATCCGCCACGTCGCGGTGCGTCCGGACAACCGCATCGTTCCCGCGCGGGGCGGCGAATCGCTGCTCGAGGCGCTGCTGCGCGAGTCGATCCCGATGCCCTACGACTGCCGCAGCGGCGGCTGCGGGCAGTGCAAGTGCACGGTCCTGTACGGCGACGTCGAACTCGCCGCGTACCAGTCCGACGTCCTCACCGACGACGAGCGCCGCGCCGGCAAGGTCTTGGCGTGCATCGCCACGCCGACGACCGACGTCGAGATCGAGTATCAGCCGGTCGCGCTCCCCGGCGGCAACGTCCCCCGCGTCTGGCACGCCAAGGTGGCCTCGATCGCGAAGGCGGCGGAGGACGTGATGATCGTCCACCTCGCGGTCGACCGCGGTGAGGAGTTGCACTTCTACGCCGGCCAGTACATCAACGTGCTGCTGCCCGACGGGCAGAAGCGCAGCTTCTCGTTCGCCACGGCGCCGGGCGACGGCCGCCGGATCGAACTGCAGATCCGGCGCGTGCCCGGCGGCCGCTACACGACGCACGTGTTCGAGGAAATGCGCGTCGGCGATCCGGTCGAGTTCGAGGGCCCGCTCGGGTCGTTCTTCCTGCGGGAGAACTCGAAGAAGCCGATCGTGTTCGTCGCGGGCGCGACCGGATTCGCCCCGGTCAAGAGCATGGTCGAGTACGCGTTCGCCAAGGGCATGAAGCGGCCGATGGTGCTCTACTGGGGCACGCGCAAGGCGCGCGACATGTACGCGCGCGAACTGTGCGAGCGCTGGGCGCGCGAGCACGAGAACTTCACGTTCGTGCCGGTGCTCTCCGATCCCGGTCCCGACGATCGCTGGACCGGGCGCACCGGCCTCGTGCACGAGGCGATCCTCGCCGACTATCCGTCGCTCGCCGACCACCAGGTGTACGCCTGCGGCTCGGTCGCGATGGTCGAGGCCGCGCACCCGGCGTTCCGCGCACGCGGCATGGATCCGAACGACTGCTTCTCCGATGCCTTCCGCCTCTCGCCGCATCTCGCGCGCGAGACGCCGGAGGAAGACGCCGTCCGCCTCGGAGGGGCGTGAGCGATGGGTGCCTATCCGGTCAACCGTGTCGTGAGCTACGCCGGCCAGGCGGTCGGCTACGCCGCGTTCTGCGTCGCGCTCGCCTACTTCGCCGTCCGCCCGGAATGGCATCCGATCCCTCCGGACACCGCGCTCGTGAAGGTGTCGCTGCAGCACGCCGGACAGCGCAAGGAGGCCTGCCGCGAGCGCACACCCGAGGAACTCGCGAAGCTCGCGCCCAACATGCGCGCCGCCAGCGTCTGCCCGCGCGAGCGCGTCCCGGTCGCCGTCGAGATCGCGCTCGACGGCCGCACGATCGTCTCCGAGGTCCTGCCGCCTTCCGGGCTCGCGCGGGACGGCAGTTCGACGTTCTACCGCCGGGTCGCGGTGCCCGCGGGCGAGCATCGCGTCGTCGCGAAACTGGGCGACTCGCCGGAGCCGGGATTCGGGCACGTGAAGGAAGCCACGGTCACGCTCGCGCCCGGAGCGATCCTGCTGCTCGATTTCGACGCGAAGTCCGGCGGCTGGCTGTTCCGTTCCTGAGTCGCGGCGGGGGCGCGGGACCGGCCCGGGCAATCTTTGGCGCACGTCAATGACGCGCGCGCGCGGTCCCCGTAGAGTGGATTCATGCGGTCGCCCGCTTCCGACGAGCCATCCGACGCCGGCGGCGCCGCGCGCGGCGGAGTGCGATCGGTCGCCCGCGCCGCGTTCGACCGCATCGAAGTCGCGTTCGACGCCGCGTTTCCTCCGCGCGCGAATCCCTGGCGCACGCTCGGCGGGCTCGCCTGGATCCTCTTCTGGATCGCCACGGTCAGCGGCATCTACGTCTACGTCCTGTTCGACACCCGCGCCGACGGCGCCTGGGCCTCGGTCGAGCGGATGTCGGCGAACGCGTGGCCGGGATCCGCGCTCGCGCGGAGCCTGCACCGCTACGCGTCGGACGCGTTCATCCTCGTCACGATGCTCCACCTCGCGCGCGAATGGGCGCACGGACGCTACGCGCACGTCCATCGCTACGCCTGGATCACCGGGGTGGCGCTCGTCGCGTTCGTCTACGGATCGGGCCTGGTCGGATTCTGGCTCGTCTGGGACCGGCTCGCGCAATACTCGATCGTCGCGACGACCGAGTGGCTCGACGTGCTGCCGATCTTCGCCGAGCCGCTCGCGGGCAATTTCGACGCCAACGCGCGGATCGACGACCGGCTGTTCTCGCTCCTGATCTTCCTGCACATCGGCATCCCGCTCGCCACGCTCGCGCTCATGTGGGCGCACGTGCAGCGCCTGAAGCGCCCCGCGACGCAGCCCGCGAGAACGGTCGCGTGGGGCACGCTCGCCGCGCTCGTGCTCGTCTCGCTCGCCGTGCCGGTGACGAGTCACGCGCCCGCCGATCTCGCGACGGTTCCGGAAACCCTCGCCCTCGACTGGTTCTACCTGGCGCCGCACGCGCTGCAGGACGCGTCCTCGCCGCAGGCGCTGTGGGCGGTGGTCGCGGCCGCGGCGGCGCTGCTGCTGTCGCTGCCCTGGCGCTCGCGCGCGGCGCGCGCACCGCGGCCCGAAGCCGCGGTCGTCGCGCTCGAGTTCTGCAACGGCTGCCGCCGCTGCGTCGCCGACTGCCCGTACGACGCGATCGAGATGGTGCCGCGCTCCGACGGCCGGGCGCATCCGTTCGAGGCGCGCGTCGCCGCCGACCGCTGCGCCGGCTGCGGCATCTGCGCCGGCGCGTGTCCGTCGTCGGTGCCGTTCCGCTCGGTCGCGGACCTCGTGTCCGGCATCGACATGCCGCAGAAGCCGATCGGCGCGATGCGCGAGACGCTCGAACGCGAACTCGCGCGCATCGCCGCCTCCCGGCGGGAGGGCGCGGCGCGCTCGCCGCGCGTGGTGGTCGTCGGCTGCGAGGAGGCGATCGACGTCCGCTCGTTGCGCGACCGCGACACCGCCGCGCTCCCGCTCCTGTGCACCGCGCAACTCCCGCCGTCGTTCGTCGACTACGCGCTGCGCAGCGGCGCGGACGGCGTGCTCGTCACCGGATGTCGCGAAGGCGACTGCGTCTGGCGGCTGGGCCAGGACTGGGTCGGCGAGCGTTTCGCCGGCGACCGCGCGCCGAAGCTGCGCGCGGTCGTGCCGCGCGAGCGCGTGCGCATCGCCTGGGCCGGTCCACCGGACCGCGCGGCGCTCGACGCCGCGCTCGCCTCGTTCCGCCGCGACCTGGCCGCGTTGCCCGATGCGGAACACCGGTCGGTGGTCGCGCCCAAACGCGAGCCGTCTAGAATGGCGGCCTCGCCATGACCGCCGCCACCGCGCCCGACCGCGGCCGCGCGACCGCCGTGCGCTCCGACGCCGTCCCCGACTCCGGCCGCTACACGATCGACGTCCCGCACGACGCACGCGCGGCGCTCGCGACCGGATGGTTCGCGCTCGGGGTGGGCGCGCTCGCCGCGTCGGGCCTCCTCGCCGTCTTCCTCGCCCTCGCGCGCACGCCGGGTGTCGGCCGCTTCCTGCCTGCGGGCGATTTCTTCCGCACCGTGCTGGTCGCGCACGTCGACCTCTCGGTGCTCGTCTGGTTCGTCGCGTTCGCCGGCACGATCTGGAGCCTCAACAGCACCACGCGCGGGATCGTCGCCGGCCGCATCGCGCTCTCGCTGGGCGCGATCGGCGCCATGCTGATCGCCGTCGCGCCGTTCCTCGATCCCGCCGCCCCGATCATGGCGAACTACATCCCGGTGATCGACGGCCCGGTGTTCCTCGCCGGACTCGCGACCTTCGGAGCCGGCGCGACGCTGCTGGTGCTGCGGGGACTGTCGGCCTCGCCGCTCGTGGGCGTGCGCCTCGACGGGTCCGGCGCGCTCCGCTTCGGCATCAATGCGTCGCTCGTCGCGGGCGCGGTGGCGATCCTCGCGTTCGCGTGGTCGATCGCCGCGGTGCCGCCCTCGCTCGAACCGCGCGCGTGGTACGAACTCGCGTTCTGGGGCGGCGGCCACGTGCTGCAGTTCGCGTGGACGCTCCTGCTGCTCGTCGCCTGGCTCGTGCTCGCGGATGCCGCCGATGTCCGCGTGCCGATCTCGCCGCGCGTCGTCGCGCTCCTGTTCGGGATCCAGCTCGTCGCGGTCTTCGCGACGACGATCGTCTACCTCGCCTGGGACGTCACGTCGGTCGAGCATCACCGGATGCAGACCTGGCTGATGCGGATCGGCGGCACGCTCGCGATTCCGGTGGTCGCCGCCGCGATCGCGGTGGGTCTCGCGCGGCGCCTTCGTGCCGCCCCGATGGCCGCGGAGGCGAGGCCGCTCGTCGCCGCGCTCGTCGTGTCGATGGTCCTGTTCGGCGCCGGCGGCGTCATCGGCTTCCTGATCCGCGGCAGCGACGTCCGCATCCCGGCGCACTACCACGGCGCGATCGTCGGCGTCACGATCGCGATGATGGGGCTCGCGTACTGGCTGCTGCCGCGGCTCGGCGCCGCGCCGCCGCGTCCGCGGCTCGCGGTGTGGCAATCGGTGCTCTACGGCGCCGGGCAGCTGATGCACGTCACCGGGCTCCTCTGGTCGGGCGGCTACGGCGTGCAGCGCAAGGTCGCAGGCGGCGAACAGGTGCTGCGCTCGGCCGGCGAGATCGCCGGGATGGGGCTCATGGGCGCGGGCGGACTCGTCGCGGTCGCGGGCGGCGTGCTGTTCATCGTCGTCGTCGCGCTCGCGGTGCGCGACCGGAAGCGCCCCGCGTGAACGGCGTCGTCCTCGCGCGGCGGCTCGCGATCGGCGCGGCCGGCGCGGTGTTCATGGTGATCGTCGCGAGCGCGTGGCTGCGGCATTCGCTCGCCGGCCTCATGTGCGCCGACTGGCCTGCATGCTATGGCGTCGTCGATCCGCCGCAGGCGATCCCCGGGGCGTTCTTCGCGCGGCTCGTCCACCGCTTCGCGGCGTCCGCCGCGCTCATCATGGCCGCGCTCATCCCGTTCCTGGCGCTGCGTGCGCGGAGCGGGTTCGACGCCGAGCGGAGGCTGGCGTGGCTCGCGCTCGCGATCGCGCTCGGCCTCGCCGCACTGGGCATCGCGACGCCCGGCGCGCGCGTGCCGGCGATCGCGCTCGGCAATCTCGTCGGCGGCTTCGCGCTCCTCGCGACGCTCGTCGTACTCGCGGTGCGGATCGCCGGCATCCGGTCGTCCGGGAGCACGACGCTCGCGCTCATCGCGCTCCTCGTCGTCTTCGCACAAGTCGCGACCGGCGGCATGATCGGCGCGCAGTACGCGCTCACCTCCTGTCCGGCGGCGTTCGATTGCCCGGGCGCCGATCTCGCCTCGGTCGCGGGGTCGGGCGCGCTCGATCCGCTGCGGCGGATCGAGGTGGTCGCGGGACGCGTCCGCCCGCCCGACGGCGCCGCGGCGCTCGTGGTGCTCCATCGCCTGCTCGCGATCGCCGCGCTCGCGACTTCGTTCGCGGCCGCGTGGTCGTTGCGCAGGCAGCGCGCGCTCGCCGGCGCGACGGTCCTGACGGCGCTCGGCGCGGCCGTGTCGGGGGCGGCGGCGGCCTTCGCGCAGCCCTCGCTCCCCGCCACGCTCGCGCACAACGCGTTCGCCGCGTTCCTCGTCGCCGCGCTCGCCGCGGCCGTGTTCCGCCGCCGTTCCGGTTGACCGGCCGCGGCCCTCGCGTGTAGCGTGCGCCGCATGCTACACCCCGCCCCCGACGAGGAACGATGATGGCCGCACGCAAGCCCGAGGACGTCCACGCATTGTTCGGCCGGCACTTCGCCGCCGGTGACATGGACGCGCTTCTGTCGCTCTACGAGCCCACGGCGATTCTCGTCCCGCAGCCGGGCAAGGTCGCGCGCGGGCCTTCGGCGATCCGCGAGTCGCTCTCGGCGTTCCTCGCGATGAAGGGCACGTTCCGCTTCGAGTCGATCCGGACGCTGCAGGCCGACGACATCGCGGTCGTCTTCGCGCGCTGGACGCTCGACGCGAAGGCGCCCGACGGCAGCCCGATCCACCTCGCGGGCGAAACCTCCGACGTCATCCGCCGCCAGCCGGATGGCTGCTGGCTCCTCGCGATCGACAGCCCCTTCGGTTCGGCCGGCGCTCCCTGAGCGACGTCGCGGCCGGGCTCGCGCCGCCACCCACGCCTCGAGCTGCCGGGCGCGAATCCGGCATCGGGGAGCTACGCGCGCACGGTGGTGTCCGGTACCCGAAGGCGCAATTGCGCGAGGAGCGCCGCGTCGATGCGCGCGCCGCGCGGTGCCGCGGCGACGAGCGCGGTGTCGGCGCAGCCGGTCGGACGGAACGGCTGCAGCACCCATTGCCGCACGAACAGCGCGGCGAGTTCATCGGCGAGTCGCAGCAGCGCATCGTCCGGCACGAGCGACGGATGCACGGTCGTGCGGATCTCGTGCGCGACGCCGGAATCGACGACGCGCCGCAGGCTCTCCGTCGCCGCGGCATCGCTGCCGGCGACGCCGGTGACCGCCGCGTATCCGCCCGAAGGCGCCTTCGCATCGAAGCCGATCCAGTCGACGAGCGGCAGGACCTCGGCCAGCCGGCGCGGGTACGCTCCGCCGGTGTGCAGCCCGATCGCGAATCCCCGATCGCGCACCTCGCCGATCGCGTCGTGCAGGCCAGCGTGCGCCGTCGGTTCGCCGCCCGAGAACACGACCGCATCGAGGAGGCCCCGTCGCCCGTCGAGCCAGCGCAGGATCGCGTCGAAGGCGATCTCGTGTTCGCCGCGCGAAGGCTGCAGGTGCGGGTTGTGGCAGTACCCGCAGCGCCACGGACATCCCTGCAGAAAGAGAACGGCCGAAAGCTTTCCAGGGAAATCGACCGCCGTGAACGGCACGAGCCCGCCGACCGGCAGCCGCGGCGAATCGCCGGCCGAAGAGCGTCGGCCTGAAGGCCGACCCACGAACGCACCGCCCGCGCGAGGCTCGGCCACCGCGTCGCGCGGGACCGGCGCCGCAACGGTCACAGGTGGCGCGTCGCGCACGACTCGCGGAAGAACCGCCGCTCCGCGTGCTCGCCCTTCTTGCCGATGTTGAACGACGCCACCGGTCGGTGGTAGCCCATCACGCGCGTCCACACCTCGCAGCGCTGCCGCTCGTCGTCGGTCAGCGTGATGCTCGCTTGCGCGATGCGGTGGAGTTCGGTCATGTCGTTCATCGTGTCCTCCTGTCGGGTCGCGCCGGCGTCGGCCGGCTTCCTGTCGTGCCGCGGGCGACCGCGGCCTGTGGTTCACGCGGCGAGCCGCCGCCGCTTCTCCTCGAGCCGCTCGTCGTCGCAGCTCGGGCAGAATTCGTGCTCGCCGGCGAGATAGCCGTGGGTCGGGCAGATCGAGAACGTCGGCGTCACGGTCAGGTACGGCAGCCGGAAGCGCTCGAGCGCCCGGCGCACCAGCGCCTTGCACGCGGCGGCCGACGAGATCCGCTCGTTCATGTACAGGTGCAGCACGGTGCCGCCGGTGTACTTGCGCTGCAGTTCGTCCTGGCGCGCGAGCGCCTCGAACGGGTCGTCGGTGAAGCCGACCGGAAGCTGCGAGCTGTTCGTGTAGTAGGGCGTCGCCGGCGTGCCCGCCTGCAGGATGTCCGGCCAGCGCTTGCGGTCCTCCTTCGCGAACCGGTAGGTCGTCCCCTCGGCCGGCGTCGCCTCGAGGTTGTACATGTGGCCGGTCTCCTCCTGGAAGCCGCGGATGCGCTCGCGCAGGTGGTCGAGCAGGCGCAGCGCGAACGCGGTGCCCGCCTCGGTCGTGATGTCCTCGGCGTCGCGCGTGAAGTTGCGGATCATCTCGTTGATGCCGTTCACGCCGATGGTCGAGAAGTGGTTGCGCAGCGTCCCGAGCCAGCGCTTCGTGTACGGGAAGAGCCCCTGGTCGATCAGCCGCTGGATCAGCTTGCGCTTGACTTCCAGGCTGTCGCGCGCCCAGCCGAGCAACTCGTCGAGGCGGGCGTAGAGCGCCGCCTCGTCGCCGGCGTGGAGGTAGCCCAGGCGCGCGCAGTTGACGGTCACGACGCCGAGCGAACCGGTCTGCTCCGCGCTGCCGAAGAGCCCGTTGCCGCGCTTCAGGAGCTCGGTCAGGTCGAGCTGCAGCCGGCAGCACATCGAGCGGATCATGTTCGGCTTCAGCTCGGAGTTCAGGAAGTTCTGGAAGTACGGCAGCCCGTACTTGGCGGTCATCGCGAACAGCAGTTCGGCGTTCGGGTGGTCCCAGTCGAAGTCCGGCGTGACGTTGTAGGTCGGGATCGGGAAGGTGAACACGCGCCCCTTCGCGTCGCCCTCGGTCATCACCTCGATGTAGGCGCGGTTGATCATGTCCATCTCGGCCTGGAGGTCGCCGTAGGTGAACGGCATCTCGCGGCCGGCGATCACCGGCACCTGCTCGCGCAGGTCGTCGGGACAGGTCCAGTCGAAGGTCAGGTTGGTGAACGGCGTCTGCGTGCCCCAGCGCGACGGCACGTTCAGGTTGTAGATCAACTCCTGGATGCACTGCTTGACTTCGTCGTAGGCCATCGCGTCGGCGCGGATGTAGGGCGCCATGTAGGTGTCGAACGAGCTGAACGCCTGCGCGCCGGCCCACTCGTTCTGCAGCGTGCCGAGGAAGTTCACGATCTGCCCGACCGCGCTCGACATGTGCTTCGGGGGGCCCGCCTCGACCTTGCCCGGCACGCCGTTCAGCCCCTCGAACAGGAGCCGGCGCAGCGACCAGCCGGCGCAGTAGCCGGCGAGCATGTCGAGGTCGTGGATGTGGACGTCGCCCTCGCGGTGCGCGCGTCCGATCTCCGGCGAGTAGACGTGCGAGAGCCAGTAGTTCGCGACGACCTTCCCCGACACGTTGAGGATCAGCCCGCCGAGCGAGTAGCCCTGGTTGGCGTTCGCGTTGACGCGCCAGTCGCGCTGCTCGAGGTACTCGTCGATCGACGCCGCGACGTCGACGATCGTGCGCTTGTCCTCGCGCAGGCGCGCGTGGCGCTCGCGGTGGACGATGTAGGCGCGAGCGGTCTCGAACCAGCCTTCGGCGACGAGCGTCCGTTCGACGGCGTCCTGGATCGTCTCGATGCCGGGCGTGCCGCCGGCATCGTGCGCCGTGACGGCCCGAACGACGAGCGTGGTCAGCCGGGCCGCCTCGTCGGCGCGAAACTGCCCGGTCGCGGCGCCCGCGCGCTCGATCGCCGAGGCGATCTTCGAGGCGTCGAACGCCACGCGGCGCCCGTCGCGCTTGACGATGGCCTGCGGTGACGCGGCCGCTGCGGCCCCGGTCGGTGCGCTCATCCTGCTTCCCCCTTGCCGGCGTCCGGCGGCGACAATCCCCGCCGGACCACCATCCCTTGTGGTCCGGGTCGAGCCTAGCCCCACGATGTTGGGGCGGCAACCGGGCCTCGGCGCCAACCCCCGAATTCTTGATCCGGGTCAAGACTGCGCGGGACCGGACCATCATGGTTCTCGTTCGGCGCGGATCCGGCGGAAGTCCGGGTCCGATAGAATCGGCCGATGCATCGCGCTACCGCCACCCGACTCTTCCCCCGCCTCGCGTTCGCCGCGCTGGCTTTCGCGTTCGCGCAGCCTGCACTGGCCCAGGTCGCGGTCCACGACCCCTGGGTCCGGGGCACCGTCCCGGCGCAGAAGTCGACCGGCGCGTTCATGCGGCTCGAGGCGTCCACCGACGCAGCGCTCGTCGGCGCGTCGTCGCCCGCCGCGGCCGTCGTCGAACTCCACGAGATGAAGCACGAGGGCGGAGTGATGCGCATGTCCGCCGTGAAGCGCCTCGACCTTCCCGCCGGCCGGAGCGTCGTGCTGGAACCGGGGGGCTACCACGTGATGCTGATGGGACTGAAGGCGCAGGCGCGCGAAGGCGACAGGATCCCGGTCACGCTCACGTTCGAGGACAAGGCCGGCAAGCGCTTCACGATCGACGTGCAGGCGCCGGTGCGCGCGCTCACCGCCGGCGCGCCGCCGGCGAAGCACTGATCGCATCAAAGGGGTCAGACTCGATTGTTCGACCCCCGCGATCGCTCCGATCAATTGCGATCGATCGAGTCTGACCCCTTTGCCCTTTTCCGCAAGAACCGCACGTCGCCGGCCGCACCGACGCAGCAGGATCGATGAGGCCGGAAACGATCGAGGCATCCCGCGGCCGATCCGTACCCGGCCGAAGCCGCTTCAGTCGACCGGGGACGCGAGGGGCTGTCCCTTCTCCACGACGTAGGTCGCGATGACCCGGGCGCCCTCCGGCCCGGCCTTGGCGTCGTGCACCGTACGCGCCGGAATGACGTAGGAGTCGCCCGCCTCGAGGAGCCTCGGCGGCTGGCCGTCGATCAGCATTTCTGCGCTGCCCTCGATCACGTAGCCCGACTCCACCCCCGGATGGACGTGGCGGCCGATCGACACGTTGGGGGCGATCACCGCCATGCCGATCACCGTCTCGTAGGCGGTGCCCGGGACGTCGAAGCGCTGCAGCGGGATCCGCTGTGTCAAAGGGGTCAGACTCGATTGTTCGACCTCGCGCGATCGCTCGGATCAATCGAGTCTGACCCCTTTACTCCTCGACGACAGCGTCCCCGCCGGCTACGAATCGATCTGGGTCGCCATGGACATCGAAAGAGACTGCAGCGACGAGGATTTGGCGGAACTCATCGCGTTCGCCCAACGGCACTCGCCGGTGTGCAACACGATCTGCCGCCCCGTGCCCGTGACGGTCGAGCGCGTCGTTGCCCGGCGAGGGCAGGCCGAGGCGTGCGCGGCATGACCCGCCTCCCCGATCCGGCGAGTCCCGCAGGTCGGCGAGGCTTGCCATGTGCCGATCATCGAATTGCGTGGATCCTCACTCCACTTGTCCTATCATGACCCGCGCGTTGCGTTTGTCCGCGCGCCGGCCGGCGCGAACGCGGCGTGGCGCCGCACATGAGCGCGGTTCTTCCCCGGCAGAGGAGGCCATCGTGGGTGCAGCAGGCAGGTTGACCATCCGCAATCTCGCCGTGCGCGCCGTGGACGTGCCGATGCGGCGGCCGCTGCAGACGAGCAACGGCTCCGTCCGCACCGCGCCGCTCGCGCTGATCGACCTGCACACCGACGAAGGCATCACGGGACGGACCTACCTGTTCTGCTACACGCCGCTCGTGCTGAAGCCGGTGTGCGACCTGCTCGCCAACCTTGGGCCGGTGCTCGCCGGGTGTTCCGCGGCGCCGCTCGAGATCAGCCGGCTGCTCGGCGCGCGATTCCGCCTGCTGGGCACGACCGGCGTCGTCGGCATGGCGCTCGCCGGCATCGACATGGCGGCGTGGGACGCGCTCGCGAAGGCCGGGCAACAGCCGCTGGCGCGCGCGCTCGGCGCCGATCCGGTGCCCGTTCCGGCCTACAACAGTTGCGGCCTGGGACTCATCGGCGCCGACGCCGCGCCCGCCGAGGCCGAGGCACTGGCCGGCGCGGGGTTCGCGGCGATCAAGGTGCGCCTTGGGTACCCCGACCTCGCCACTGATCTCGCGGTCGTTCGCGCCGTCCGGTCCGCGATCGGTGGCGGAGTTCGCCTGATGTCGGACTACAACCAGGCGTTGTCGGTCGCCGAGGCCGAACTTCGCGTGCGCGCGCTCGCGGACGAGGGACTCGAATGGATCGAGGAACCGTGCCTCGCGCACGACTACCGCGGCTACGCCCGGGTCCGCGCGCGATCGACCTGTCCGATCCAGATGGGCGAGAACTGGTGGGGGCCGGGCGAGATGGCGGCGAGCCTCGACGCCGGTGCCTCGGATCTCGGCATGCCCGACGCGATGAAGATCGGCGGCGTCAGCGGCTGGATGCAGGCGGCGTCGCTCGCGGACGCCGCGGGCATGCCGATCTCGACGCATTTGTTCCCGGAGGTCAGCGTGCACCTGATGGCCGCGACGCCGACCCGGCACTGGCTGGAGTTCGTCGACTGGGCGTCGCCGATCCTCGCGGAGCCGCTGGAGATCCGCGACGGCATGGCCCGCGCGCGCGAGATCGCGGGGACGGGCATCGAGTGGAACGAAGCCGCCGTCAGAGGGTTGCTCGCGCACTGACGGCCGGTCGCTTCCCCGCGCGCGAGCGACGTCAGCGCGCGGTGGAGCCCGGCGGCTTCGCCTTGTCGGGGAAGAACATCCGGTTCGCGCGCTCCGGGAACATCCGGAACCACACGGTCGCGCCGCAGTAGACGATCACGATCAGCGCGCCGCCGAACCGCTCGCCGAGGAAGCTCGCGACGCCGAGGAACACGACGCCCAGCACGACGACCCAGCGCGCGACGAGGAACTGGAACTCGCGCTTCAGCACCGCGTCGTCGTCGCTGCGCTCGCCCAGCATGCGGTGCATCGAGACCAGCGACCAGGCCGATCCGGCGGCCTGCGCCGCGAGCGCGCCCTGGAAGCCGCGGTCGAGCCACGGCTTCGAGAGCGCCCACGCACCCTCGCCCAGCATCAGCACCATCGGGCCGACGAGGATCGCCGTGAGGAGCGTGCCCAGGAAGAGCGCGGCGAAGCCGAGCTTGGCGACGCGCACGACGCCGCGATCCGGCGAGTTGGCCTCGGTGATGTGCTCCATCACCAGCCACACCAGCGCGAAGGTCGCGAGCGCGGTGTCGACCGCGTAGAGCGCGACCAGCGAGGGCGGCGACCAGCCGAGGAACAGCATCCCGGCGATCGGCGCCACGTTCGCCGCGATGAGTGGCAGCAGGTCGACGCGCTCGGGCTTCGTCGGAGCAACCACCGCGGGTTCGGTCATCGCCGGCAGTTCCGTCGAAGCATCGGCGCGACGATACGCCGGCTCGGCCGCGGGGTCGATACCCGGTCCGACCGCGTTCGGGTCATTCCGGTGGATGAACTGCATTGCCGCCGATGTCCGCTGGATCGCGACCAGGCGGCGCAACCCCGAAGGTCGCCAGCCTCAGGCAGCCTCCGGACCGTCTCGCGATCGGAGCCAGCCCTCAGGTACGCCGCTGGCGAAACCGGTTGCAATCCTCGCCGCCGCCGGGACAATCCAGTCCACCCCTCCTCCCGCGCCGCTTCGATGACTCCTGCCGTCGTCCTCGGTGTCGTCCTGCTCGCGATCTACTGGGCGTGGATCGCGCTCTTCTTCGCCCGCGTGCGGCCCTGGCTGATGGCGCGCCTCGGCAGCCGGCTGGGCGTGCGCGTGCGCGAATCGTTGAACCCGCTCGACGCCGGCACCTGGGGCGCGTCCGGCCGCGGCGCGTCGCTGCCGAAGTCCGGCATCGTGATGGCCGCGGACCTCGCGATCCTGCTCGTCGGCGTGGTGGGCGTCGCCGCGCTGCTCTTCATCCCGGCGTTCCTCGTGGCCGACAGCGGCGCGCTGCTGCCCCTCGAGGCGCGACTCACCGGGCGCGGTGTGGAACTGCGCGTGTCAGGCACGGCCGAGATGACCTCGGCGCATCCGGTGGCGCCGTTGCCGGTCGAGGTCGCGAACAGTGGTGTCGAACCGCTGCGCGACTGCTACGCGATGGTCGACGGGTATTCGGCGCAGAACGGCTACCTGCACGGCCGCTCCGCACGCTTCGATCTCGCGGTCGGCGGGCGGATTCGCGTGCCGCTCGCGCTGGAGGCGATGCGGCCGTCAGCGGGTTCGTACGACTTCCGGCTCAAGCTCGAATGCGCGAACGAACGGCTCGCGACGGCGGGGGCAACGCTTCGCGTGCGCTGACGCGATTCCGTGGGTCGGCCTTCAGGCCGACACCGCATCCCGTAGGTCGGCCTTCAGGCCGACGCCTTTCGCTGCCATGCGCACGAACTCCGTCGGGCTGAAGCCCGACCCACCCCTCCCCGTGGGTCGGCCTTCAGGCCGACGCCTTGCCTTCAAACCGAGCCCTTCGCTACTTGCGCAACGCGTCGATGCCTTCCGCGACGCCGGAGAGCGTCAGCGGGAACATCCGCGGCCCGAGCGTCTTCAGCACGATCTGCGTCGAGCGCGTGTACTCCCACGCGCGCGGCGGCTCCGGATTGAGCCAGATGCGGTGCCGGAAGTGCTCGAACAGGCGCGTGAGCCACGCGAGTCCCGGCTCGTCGTTGTCGTACTCGACGCTGCCGTGCGTCTCGAGGAGTTCGTAGGGACTCATCGCCGCGTCGCCGACGATGACGACGCGCCAGTCGGGGCCGTAGGTGCGGATCAACTCCAGCGTCGAGGTGCGCTCGCTGCGGCGGCGCTGGTTGTCGCGCCACACGTGGTCGTAGATGCAGTTGTGGAAGTAGAAGTGCTCGAGGTGGCGGAACTCGCTCTTCGCCGCCGAGAAGAGCTGCTCGCAGGCCTCGACGTGCGGATCCATCGACCCGCCGACGTCGAGGAACAGCAGCACCTTCACCCGGTTGCGCCGCTCGGGCTGGAGCTTCAAGTCGAGCCAGCCGGCGTTGCGCGCGGTGCCCTCGATCGTGCCGTCGAGGTCGAGCTCCTCCGGCACGCCCTCGCGCGCGAACTTGCGCAGGCGCCGCAGCGCGACCTTGAGGTTGCGCGTGTTGAGCTCGACGTCGCCGTCGAGGTTCGCGAACTCGCGCGCGTCCCACACCTTGACCGCGCGGCGCGAGCCGCCCTCCGACTGCCCGATGCGGATGCCTTCCGGGTGGTAGCCGTAGGCGCCGAACGGGCTCGTGCCGCCGGTGCCGATCCACTTGCTGCCGCCGGCGTGACGCTTGCGCTGCTCGGCGAGCCGCTCCTTGAAGCGCTCCATCAGCTTGTCGAGGCCGCCCAGCGCCTCGACCATGCGCTTGTCCTCCTCGGAGAGCGTGCGCATGAACTCGCGCTTCAGCCACTCCTCGGGGATCTTCGCGCGGATGTCGAAGATCGCGTCCACGCCCTTGAAGTAGCTGCCGAACGCGAGGTCGAAGCGGTCGAAGTGCTGCTCGTCCTTCACCAGCGTCGCGCGCGCGAGCGTGTGGAAGTCGTCGATCGACAGCGAGACGACGCGCGCCTCGAGCGCCTCGAGCAGCGTCAGGAATTCCCGCGTGCTGACCGGCAGCCGGAACGACTTGAGGTGCAGGAAAAAGTCGACGAGCACGATGCGCATGGTGCGGAAGGGCGCGAGCGATTGTACGCCGGGGGGGCGTCAGAGGACGAGGCCGAGCGCCACCAGGGCCGGCGTCGAGAGGCACACGATCGCGTTGCGGCCCAGGGCCGGCGCGAGCGCCGCCGGATCGTCGGCGTGCTTCACGGCGTCACGCGTCACCAGGAGCGCGAGCGGAGAGGTGAGCAACCCCAGCAGGCACGGCAAGGGCAAAGCGTTCCAGACGACGGCGGCGGCGAGTATCGTCGCGTAGGCGAGCGCGTACAGCGCCGCGAGCACCCGCGCGGCGCGTGGCCGACCCCACGCGATCGGCGCGTGGCGCCGGCCGGCGATGCGGTCCGCCTCGACGTCGGGAAACTGGTTGAGCAGCAGCAGCGCGTCGACCAGGAAGAACGGTACGAGCGCGGCGACGCCGGCGATCGCGTCGTAGCGCTCCGCGGCCGCGATGTGCGTTCCGACGACGACGAGCGGCCCGAATCCCAGGCCGGGCGCGATCAGGCAGGCGACCGGGTGGCGCGTGAGCCAGGTCGTGTACGCGAGCACGAGCGCGACTCCCATGACGCCGAGCGGAACGAGTGCCCGCCCCCGCTCGGCCACCAGCCACAGGCCGCTCGAGACCGCCACGACGAGCGCGAGCACCGCGACCGCCAGCGCGATCGGCGCGGCCGAAGGATCGGCGGGAAGCGTGCCGCTCCCGCCCGAGTACGGCGTGCGCGCAGTGCGAAGGTCGAGCCCGCTGCGGAAGTCGAGGTACTCGTTCAGCGCGTTGACGCTGACATGTGCCGCGAGCGCGGCGATCAATGCCAGGGCGGCGTGGCGCCACGCGACCTCCCCGGTCGCCTGATGGGCGGTCGCGATGCCGAGCCCGACGCACACGACGGTGAGCGCGAGGAACGGCACGCGCATCGGACCGAACAGACGCCTGGTCGCGTTCATCGCGGCGCGCCGCCTGCGCCCGGGCCCCGGTTCAGCGCGGCTTGTCGAGCTGGAAGCTGAGGTGCCGCTTCACCGCCGGCCACTCGCCGTCGATGATCGAGAACACCACGGTGTCGCGCCTCGACCCGTCGGCGAGGAGCTGGTGGTTGCGCAGCACGCCGTCCTGCTTCGCGCCGAGCCGCGCGATCGCCTCGCGGCTCGCGAAGTTGAACCAGTGCGTGCGGAACTCGACCGCGATGCAGCCGAGCGTCTCGAACGCGTGCGTGAGCAGCATCAGCTTGCACTCGGTGTTCACCGCGGTGCGCTGGACGCGCTTCGCGTACCAGGTGTGCCCGATCTCGAGGCGGCGGTTCGCGGCGTCGACGTTGAAGTAGCGCGTGCACCCCGAGACGGCGCCGGACGCGTCGCGCACCACGAACGGCATCGCGCCCAGGCGCTCGCGCATGTCGAGCGCCGCCGCCACGTACTGCGTCATCCGGTCCGGCGCGGCGACGCCGGTGTACCAGAGCCGCCACAGCTCGCCGTCGGAGGCCGCCGCCGCGAGCGAATCGGCGTGCGTTGCCGCAAGCGGCTCGAGCGTCGCATGGCGCCCCTTCAACGTGACCGGCTCGATGAAACGCGCCATTCCTTCTCCCCGTGGGCCGGCGTTCAGGCCGGCATTGCCTCGTCCCGTCGGGCTGAAGCCCGACCCACCGCCCCATCCTGTGGGTCGGCCTTCAGGCCGACACTGCGTCGCGCCGTCGGGCTGAAGCCCGACCCACAACGGCCAATTGCGTCGGGCTGAAGCCCGACCCACAGCAGCGTCCTACCGCCCCGCCCGCGCCATGAACGCGACCCGCTCGAACAGGTGGACGTCCTGCTCGTTCTTGAGGAGTGCGCCGTGCAGCGGCGGGATGACCGCGCGGCGGTCGGCGCTGTGCAGCGCCTCGGGCGGGATGTCCTCGGCGAGCAGCAGCTTCAGCCAGTCGAGGAGCTCGGAGGTCGACGGCTTCTTCTTGAGCCCCGGCACCTCGCGCAGCCCGAAGAACACCTCCAGCGCCTCGGCGAGCAGCGCCTTCTTCAGCCCCGGGTAGTGGACGTCGACGATCTTCGTCATCGTCTCGCGGTCGGGGAAGCGGATGTAATGGAAGAAGCAGCGGCGCAGGAACGCGTCTGGCAGCTCCTTCTCGTTGTTCGACGTGATGACGACGAGCGGCCGGTGGCGCGCCTCGATCGTGCGGTGGAGTTCGTAGACGTAGAACTCCATCCGGTCCAACTCGCGCAGCAGGTCGTTGGGGAACTCGATGTCGGCCTTGTCGATCTCGTCGATCAGCACGACGGCGGGCGTCTCGCACTCGAACGCCTCCCACAGCACGCCCTTCTTCACGTAGTTCGCGATGTCGGCGACCTTCGACTCGCCCAACTGCGAATCGCGCAGCCGCGACACCGCGTCGTACTCGTAGAGCCCCTGCTGCGCCTTGGTGGTCGACTTGACGTGCCACTGGTAGAGCGGGCGCCCGAGACTGCGCGCCACCTCGATCGCGAGGAGCGTCTTGCCGGTGCCCGGCTCGCCCTTGACGAGGAGCGGGCGCTCGAGCGCGATCGCCGCGTTCACCGCGAGCTTCAAGTCGTCGGTGGCGACGTAGGAATCGGTGCCTTCGAAGCGCATGGCGGAAACGATCGCGGGGGAAACGCCGATGATACCGCGCCGTCGATCTCGCGCTTCAGCCGGCGACGGCCTGGAGGAGCCAGAGCGTCGCCATGCCGGCCGCGAGCGTCTTCAGCGTGCTGTGCGTGAAATACGCGACGACGGCTGCGAGGATCGCCGCGGGGATGCGCGGATTCATCCCCGCCAATGCACCGGCCGCCGAAGGTGTCAGCACCATCGGCAGCACCAGCGCGGTGAGCATCGCCGCCGGCACGTAGCGCAGGGCACGCGCGAGCAATGGCGGCATCTCGCGGTTCGCGAAGAACGCGATGAACGACAGGCGCGACAGGTAGTTGAGCGCGCCCACCGCGAGGATCACGATCCAGAGCGTCAGCGAGTCTTGCATCGTTCCGCCGAGAGGTCGACGAGCGTGCCCGCGACGATGCCGATCAGTCCCGCCGCGACCAGGTTGAGACGCATCGGGAGCCCGGCGAGCGCGAGCACCGCCGCACCGGCCACGGCCGCGGCGATGATCGACGGCACGCTGCGGAAGAGCGGCGCGACCAGCGCGATGAAGCACAACGGCACCGCGAAGTCGAGCGACCACGACGCGGGGATCGACGCTCCGGCGAAGTACCCGGTCATGTTGGTCACGATCCAGTTCAGGTAGATCGCGACGCCGCTGCCGAGGAAATGGAGCCCGCCGCCGCGCGGGTCGTCCTTCGCGTGGAACCGCCGGATCGCCGCCGCGAACGCCTGGTCGGTGAGCAGGAACGCGAGCCCGCGCTGCCACGATTTCGGCAACGGTCGCAGGTACGGCGCCATCGACGCGCTGTACATCAGGAAGCGCAGGCCCAGCACGAAGCAGGTGAGCACGATGATCGCGACCGGCGCGTTCGCCGCGTAGAGCTGCGCCGCGAGGATCTGCGCCGCGCCCGAGAAGATGACGAGCGCCATGCCCAGCGCGACGAGCCAGTCCGCGCCCGCCGACGCCGCGCCGACCCCGCACACGACGCCGAACGGGGCGAGCCCGACGCAGGCGGGCAGCATGTCGACGAAGCCCTCGCGGAAGTCCTTGGTGGCGACGAGGTGGCGCATGGGAAGAGAACGCGAGGATCGCGAGAGGGTGGAGCCGCACCCTCCGCGCGTCGGGAAGTCGAATGTTACGTGAGCCCCGCCTCGCGGCGGCCGTCGGCCGACCATCGACCGCCAGCCCGCCTTCGGCCACGTCTCGCACTCGCCGACGCCGAACGCGGACGCGATCGGCGAACGCCTGCTCGGCGTGCCGTTCCATCCCGGGCTCTCCGACGATGCGGTCGGTGAGATCGCCGCGGCGCTCGCAAGCGCCTTCGGCTGATATGCTGCGGGGCTTCGCATCCCGCGTGCCCGCGCCATGGCAACGAGCCCCGATTCCGGCCAGATCCGCTTCGAACTGAACGAGACGCGCGAGCGCGTCGTCCTGCAATTGCCCGGCGGCCCGATCACCCTGGGCGCCGCCGAGGTCGAGCGCCTCGCGCTGCAGTTGGGCGATCTTCGCGCGACGATGAACCCGGGGGTCGGCCCGAATCCGACCGAAGGTTCGTGCCCCGCGCTCGACACGCCGCTCTTCGCCGCGCAGATCACGCCCGACCAGACGCGCGTCGCGCTCGGCGTGCGCACGCCGACGTTCGGCTGGATCGCGCTCATGCTCGACCGCGGACAGGTCGAGGGGCTCGGCAAGTTCCTCTCCGACACCGCGCCGACGATGGCGCCGCGTCCCCACTGACGGAGGCCGCGATGGACCTGCCGCGCAACGCCTTCAAGCACGCGATCGCCGCCGGACGCACGATTTACGGCGCCTGGCTCATGAGCGGCGCGCCGTCGACCGCCGAGGCGCTCGGCTGCGCGGGCTTCGACTTCCTCGTCGTCGACATGGAACACGTGCCGGTCGACCCGCCGCAGATGATCGAACTGCTGCGCGCGGTCGCGGGGACGAACGCCTCGCCGGTCACGCGCGTGCCGTGGAACGACGCGGTGATGGCGAAGCGCGCGCTCGACGCCGGCGCGCAGACGCTCCTGTTCCCGTTCGTGCAGGACGCGCGCGAGGCCGCGCGCGCGGTCGAGGCCACCCGCTATCCGCCCGACGGCATCCGCGGCGCGGCGGGCGTGCACCGCGCGAGCCGCTACGGGACGGTGCCCGACTACTTCCGGGTCGCGGCGAGCGAGATCTGCGTCGCCGTGCAGGTCGAGACGCAAGCCGCCCTCGACCAAATCGAGGCGATCGCGCGGGTGCCGGGCGTCGACACGATCTTCGTCGGGCCGGCCGACCTGTCCGCCTCGATGGGACTGCTGGGCGACGCCGCGCACGCGGACGTGCAGGCGAAGCTCGCCCACGCCGCGCAGGTCTGCAAACGCCTGGGCAAGCCCGCCGGCATCATCGGCCCGAATCCCGACATGGTCGCGCGCTACGTCGGCTACGGCTACTCCTGGGTCGCGATCGGCTCGGACATGAGCATGATGATGGGCCGCGCGCAGGAGTGGCTCGGCCAGGCGCGCGGCACGCCGCACGCCTCCGCGCCCTCCGCGCAAGGGTCCTACTGACCGCCGGGGTGTCAGGCGCGTGTCTGACACCCGCGGTGAAGCGTTCGCACTCGCGGCGGGCGACGCGGTCGTCGAAATTGCGCCGGCCGTCGGCGGGTCGGTCGCGTCGTTCACGCTCGCCGGCGAGGCGATCTTCCGGCCGACGCCCTCCGACGCGCGCGCGTCGCTCGACGTGCGGCGCCACGCCTGCTATCCGCTCGTCCCCTACTCGAACCGCATCGCGCAGGCGAGGCTCGCGTTCGACGGGCGCGCGTTTCCACTCGCGCGGAACTTCGGCGATTCGCCGCATTCGATTCACGGCCTGGGCTGGCAGCGCGCGTGGACGGTCGTATCGCGCTCCCCGGGCGACGCGCTCCTCGCCTGCGAGCACGACGCGCGCGACACTGCCGCATGGCCGTGGCCGTTTCGTGCGACGCAGGCGTTCTCGCTCGCGGCCTCCGGCGGGCAGGCGTTCCTGACGCTCCGCCTCGCGATCGAGAACCGCGCGGCCGAACCGTTTCCGTTCGGGCTCGGCTGGCACCCGTTCTTCCCCAAGACGCCGGACACGACGATCGCCTTCGACGCGGCGCGGGTGTGGCGAACCGACGCGACGCTCATTCCGGTCGCGTGCGAGCCGGTCCCCGCGGTGTGGCGGTTCACGCCGCCGCGTCCGTTGGGCGATCTCGTGCTCGACCACGTGTTCGAGGGGGCCCGCGGCCCCGCCACGATCGCGTGGCCCGGACGCGGCCTGGAGGTGCAGATCGCGGCCGACAGCGCGCTCGACCGCCGCGTCGTCTACGTGCCGGAGGGCCGCGATTTCCTCGCGTTCGAGCCGGCGAGCCACATGACCGACGCGTTCAACCGCGCCGCGCGCGGCGAGGCGGCCACCGGCACGAGGATCCTGCCTCCCGGAAGCGCGTTCTCCTGTACGATGCGCATCCACGCGAGGTCCTCGCGGCCGCGCGAATCGACCCGATGACCGACACCCCGTTCCGCTGCGTGCTCGACCTCAAGGCGTCGCTGGGGGAGTCCCCGACCTGGTCGGCGGACGAGCAGGCGCTCTATTTCGTCGACATCCTCGCGCCCGCGCTCCTCCGCTTCGATCCCGCGGCCGGCGCGCTCACGTCGACGGCAATGCCGTCGTCGATCGGCTGCATCGGCCTGCGCGAGCGCGGCGGTTTCGTCGTGGCGTTGCGCGACGGCGTCTGGCTCGCCGACGCGCGCGGACAGCTCGAACGCAAGCTCGCCGACGCGCCGTACGATCCGGCGCACCACCGCTTCAACGACGGCCGCGTCGACCGGCAGGGCCGCTTCTGGGTGGGCTCGATGAACGAGAAGCGCGACGCGCCCTCCGCGGCGCTCTACCGGCTCGAGCGCGACGGTCGCCTCGCCCATGTGCTCGACGGCTTCACCGTGTCCAACGGCATCGCGTGGAGCCCCGACGGGCGCACGATGTACCACGCGGACACGCCCGCGCACATCGTGCGCGCGTACGACTTCGACCCGGCGACCGGAAGTCCGTCCGCCGTGCGCACGTTCGCGCGCTGGCAGGGCGACACCGACCGCCCCGACGGCGCGGCGGTCGACAGCGCGGGCAACTACTGGATCGCGTTCTTCCGCGGCGGCAAGGTGCTGCAGCTCTCGCCGCAGGGGAGCTTGCTCCGCGAGGTGCCGTTCCCGGCCGCCTGCCCGACGATGCCGTGCTTCGGCGGTCCCGACCTGAAGACGCTGTACGTGACGAGCGCGCGCAACGAGCGCCCCGCCGACGAACTCGCGCGCTTCCCGCATTCGGGCGGCCTCTTCGCGATGCGGGTCGACGTGCCCGGCCTGCCCGAACCGCGCTGCGCGCTCTGATGGCGATGATCGACCCCTCCGCATTCCTCGGACTCGACGCGCTCAACAGCCTCGGCGCGACGTCCACCGGCGCGTCGTTCGCGACCTCGACCGGCGACATCCTCGAGGTGTCGTGCTTCGGTCCGGGCGTGTTCCGCGTGCGTGCCGGCCCGAACACGAGGCCGGACTACGGCATCGTCAGCGGGCGCGCGAAGGCCTGCACGGTGGCGCAGCCGGCGCCCGATGCGTGGACCTTCGCCTCGGGCGAGGCGACGCTCGAACTCTCCGGTTCGCCGCTGCGGTTCCGCCTGATGTGGAAGGGTCGCGTGGTAGCCGAGTCGAGCACCGACCGGCACGTGCGCGGGTCGCCGCGGTTGCGGGCGTTCGGCCGCGTCCGCGGCGCGCCCGCGTGGATCGCCTCGATCGCGCTCGCCTCGGGCGAGGCCGTGTACGGACTGGGCGACAAGCCCGGACCGCTCGACAAGCGCGGCCAGCTCCTCCACTCCGACGTGCAGGACGCGCACGGCTTGCACGCCGGGCTCTCCTCGAAGGGCATCCCGTTCGCCTGGAGTCCGGGCACGGGCGCGGGCGCGTGGGGCGTGTTCGTCAACACGCCCTCGCGCGTGACCCACGGCGTCGGGCATCCGGATTGGTCGCACCGCAGCTACGCGCTCCTCGTCGCCGACGAAGCGCTCGATCTCTTCGTCTTCGCCGCGGCCGCGCCCTCCGACATCCTGGACGCGTTCACGCAGCTCACCGGCCGCTCGCCGGGCGTGCCGCGCTGGAGCCTCGGGTTGTGGATCTCGCGTGCGTCGTACAAGACGCCGGACGAGGCCGCCGCGGTTGCCGCGCGATATCGCGCGCGCAAGCTGCCCTGCGATGTCCTCACGCTCGACGCGAGCGCCGCCTGGCCGAAGGAGACCGGATTCTCGTTCCGCTTCGACCCGGAGCGCTTCCCCGATCCGCCCGCCGCGCTCGCGAAGATCAGGGCGCAGCACCTGCGCGTGGGCGTCAGCGAAGCGCCCTACGTGTCGGTGAATGACCCGCTGTTCGCCGAACTCGCGCAACGCCACTACCTGCTGACGACGCCGTACGGCGAGCCTTGCGTGATCCGTTCGGAGGCCGGCGTCGCCCCCGGCGCAACAGGCGACGCGCGCGCAACGCCCGCCGACAGCGGCATCGTCGACTTCACCAACCCCGCGGCGTTCGCGTGGTGGCGCGACCAGCATCGCTCGCTCTTCGCCTGCGGCGTCGACGTCATCGACAGCGCCGGCGGCGAGCACGTCCCCGACGACGCGCAGGCGTTCAACGGCGACTCGGGTGCGCGCCTGCACAACGTCTACCCGCAGCTCTACCACCAATGCGTGTTCGAGGCGACGACGCGCTACCAGCCGAAGGACGCCGCCCCGCCGTTCTCGTGGGGCCGCGCGGGCTGGTCGGCGAGCCACCGCTATCCGCTGAGCGCCGGCGCGGATGCGCAGAGCGACTGGGAGGGCCTCGCCGCGGCGATTCGGGGCGCGCTCTCGCTCGGCATGAGCGGCACGCCGTTCCACGGCATGGACGTCGGCGGCAGCCACGGCGCGGCATCGGATGCCGAACTCTTCCTGCGCTGGCTGCAGGCGGCGGTGTTCGGCTCGCACCTGCGCATTCACGGACCGGGCGAGCGGGAGCCGTGGACCTTCGGCACGGAGACCGAGGCGATCGCGCGCAAGTGGCTCGCGTTCCGCACCCGGCTCATCCCCTATCTCGAGCGCGCGGTCGTGCAGGCGACGCGCACCGGGTTGCCGGTGATGCGCGCGATGCCGCTCGCGTTCCCGGGCGTCGCGCTCACGCGCCACGCCGACACGCAGTTCCTGTGCGGCGAGTCGATCCTCGTCGCGCCGATCGTCGCGCCCGGCGGAGAAGTCGAGGTCGCGCTGCCGCCCGGCGCGTGGTACGACCTCAACACGCGCGTGCGCCACGCCGGACGGCAGGTGCTGCGCTACCGGGCCGGACTCGACCAGTTCCCGGCGTTCGGCCGCGAAGGCCACGCGCTGCCGCTCGGACGCGCCGTGCAGCACACCGGCGAGATCGACGCCGCGAATCCGCTGGAGCAGCTCTGGGTGTTCGGCACGTCGGCGAATTCGCTCGACGGGTTCACGCAGGCGCGCGTCGAGGCCGACGGCGAGGGCGGATTCACGCTGCGCACCGCGCCGGGGGTCGACGTCGTGACCTTCGGCGGCTGAGCGCCACGATCGCGTCATGGACGGCTGGCCCGCGATCGCGGTCACCTCGGGGGAGCCCGCGGGCATCGGCCCGGAACTCTGCGCGATGCTCGCGTTGCGCCATGCGCGCGCGCCGTTCGACGCGCGCATCGTCGTGCTCGGCGACCGCGACCTCCTGGAAGCGCGCGCCGCACGCGCGGGCCTCACGCCGCGCTACGCCGACTACACGGCATCGACCAGCGGCCCGCCGGGAGCGATCGAGGTGTGGCACCACCCGCTGGTCGCGCCGGTCACGCCGGGCCATCCCGATCCCTCGAACGCCACGGCGGTGGTGGAATCGCTGCGCGATGCCTGCGACGCCTGCGCCTCCGGCGCGTTCGACGCGCTCGTCACCGCACCGGTGCAGAAGAGCGCGATCCTCGACGCCGGCGTGCCGTTCACCGGTCACACCGAGTATTTCGCCGCGCGCACCGGGACGCGTCGCGTCGTGATGATGCTGAACGGCGGCGCCGTGGATGCCCCGCTGCGCGTCGCGCTCGTCACCACGCACCTGCCGCTCGCCCGCGTGCCAGAGGCCATCACGAGGACCGCCGTGCGCGAGACGATCTCGATCGTCGCATCCGCCCTCGCGCAACCATTCGGCATCGCCGCGCCGCGCATCGCGGTGTGCGGGCTCAATCCGCACGCCGGCGAAGGCGGTCATCTCGGCAACGAGGAGCATGAGGTCATCGCGCCGGCCATCGCCGAGGCGCGCGCCGAGGGCATCGACGTGCACGGACCGCTCCCCGCCGACACCGTGTTCGTGCCGGCGCACGCGAGAGGCTTCGACGCGATCGTCGCGATGTACCACGACCAGGGACTGCCCGCGCTCAAGGCCGCGAGCTTCGGGCGCGGCGTCAACGTGACGCTCGGCCTGCCGTTCCCGCGCACGTCGGTCGACCACGGCACCGCGCTCGACCTCGCCGCCGACGCGAAACGCGCCGCGGGCGCCGACCCCGGCAGCCTGTTCGAGGCGGTCGACCTCGCGATCGCGCTCGCCCGCGGCGCGGCGCGCTGACCGCCGCCGCGCGCGAACCGATGGCCCGAGCGAGCGGCCGCGTCGTCGAAGGCCACGTCGCGCGCAAACGGTTCGGCCAGAACTTCCTCGCCGACCCGCACTACGTCGCGCGCATCGCCGACGCGGTGGCGCCGCGCCGCGGCGAGACCGTCGTCGAGATCGGCCCGGGACTGGGCGCGCTCACCGGGGCGCTCATCGCGCGCGCGGGACGCATCGTCGCGATCGAGATCGACCGCGATCTCGCCGCGCGGTTGCGCGAGCGGCACGCGCCGGAGGCCCTGACGCTGATCGAAGGCGACGCGCTCGCCTTCGACTACGCCTCGCTCGGGCGCGACCTGCGCGTGGTCGGCAACCTGCCCTACAACATCAGTTCGCCGCTCCTGTTCCAACTCGCCGCGCACGCGGACCGGTTGCGCGACGTGACCGTGATGCTGCAGAAGGAAGTCGTCGCGCGGATGACGGCGGCGCCGGCGACCGCCGAATACGGCCGGCTCACGGTGATGCTGCACTCGGTCTTCGCGATCGAGAAGCTGTTCGTCGTGCCTCCCGGCGCGTTCCGGCCCGCGCCGAAGGTCGATTCCGCGGTCGCGCGCCTGGTGCCGCTCGGGGACCGGCGGCCGCGGATCGGCGATCCGCATCGCTTCGCGTCGATCGTGGCTGCCGCGTTCGCGCAGCGCCGCAAGACGCTGCGCAACGCCCTCGCGGCGTGGGTGCCGCCTTCCGGATTCGCCGCCGCGGGCATCGATCCGCAGAGGCGTGGCGAGACCCTGTCGGTCGACGAGTTCGTGCGCCTGGCCGGCGAGGCGCGCCCGCTCGACGGATGACGCGGCGAACCCCGTCGGGCTGAAGCCCGACCCACCACCCCCACGTAGGTCGGCCTTCAGGCCGACGCGGTTGCAGCGAAATGCACGTGTCGGGCTGAAGCCCGACCCACGACGATGGCGCGATCGGCTGCGGAGAGGCTCACTCCTTCCCGCCGCCCCAATCGCGATCCGGCCTGCGGGCCGGTGCGGCGATCCGCACGACCTTCCGGCGCGAGGTCTCGCCGCGGACGATCGCGACCTGCCTCTGCGCGACGCCGAACGCCTGCGCGAGGAACCGCACGAGTTCGTCGTTCGCGCGGCCTTCGATCGGCGGTGCCGCGAGCCGGACCTTGATCGCATCGCCGTGGACGCCCGCGACTTCGCTCCTGCGCGCGCCCGGTTGCACGTGAACGGTGAGCACGAGCGCGCCCGCCTCCTCGCGCAGCCACGCAGGCGCCATCGTCAGCGCATCAGCGTCGCCACCGCGTGCTCGAGCCAGCGGACCGGCAGCATCAGGATCAGGTTCAGGATGACGATGAGGATCAGCGGCGAGAGGTCGAGCGTGCCGCCGATCGGCGGGATCACGCGTCGCAGCGGCCGCAGGAACGGGAAGGTCATCGCGTTGAGGAGTCCCGACAGCGGGCCGTCGGGCGCGACCCAGGAGAGGAGCGCCTGGACGATGACGACGACGATCAGCACCCACACCACGGCCTTCATGAGTTCGATCGCCGCGGAGGCGAGCACGAACAGCGCTACCGATCCGTTCACCGACGCGAAGCCGCTGCCGAAGACGGCGAACATCGCGACGATCAGCGCGACCTGCGCCAGGTAGGCCGCGACCAGCGAGGCCCAGTCGCAGCCTCCCGCCCCCGGGATCACGCGGCGCAGCGGCTTCACCGCCCAGTCGGTGAGCGCGACGATCGCCTGCCCCGCGGGGTTGCGGAACGGCGCGCGCATGACCTGCATCAGAAAGCGCAGCAGGAAGCCGTAGATGAAGAGCCCGAAGAACACTTCGAGCACGAATCCGAGCGCCTGGCTGGCCATGTCGTCCTTTCAGTCGTCGCGGCCGAGGAGGACGCCCATCTCGGCGGCGCGCCGCGTCGCCGCGTCGACCGCGGCGGCGATCGCCTCGCGCACCTTCCCGGCCTCGAGCGCCGCGATGCCGCGCTCGGTCGTGCCGCCTTTCGACGTGACGCGCATGCGCAGCGTCGCGGGATCCTCCGGGCTCGCCTGCGCGAGCTTGACCGCGCCGTCGAAGGTCGCGTACGCGAGCCGGCGCGCGTCCTCGGCATCGAATCCGTGCGCGCGCGCCGCCGCCTCGAGCGCCTCGATGAAATAGAACACGTAGGCGACGCCCGAGGCCGCGATGCCGGTCACCGCGTCGAGCGCCTCTTCCCGGTCGACCGGCACGACTTCGCCGCAGGCCTCGAGGATCGCGACCGCGGACGCGCGGCTCTTCTCGTCGACCGACGGCGCCGACCAGACGCCCGCGATGCCGGCGCCGACGAGCGACGGCGTGTCGGGCATCGCGCGCACGATGCGCGCGTAGCCGCGAAGCCAGCGCGAGATGTCGGTGCTGCGCGAACCCGCCGCGATCGACAGCACGACCGGGACCGGCGCGACGAAGGGCGCGAGCGCCGTGCAGGCCTCGCGCATCTGCTGCGGCTTGACCGCGAGCACGACGACACTCGTGCCCGCGACCGCCTCGGCGTTGACGGACGCGAACGTGCGCACGCCGGGCAGCGCGCGTTCGAGCTTCGAACGCTGCGCGTCGACCGGATCGACGATCGCGATGTCGCGCGCCGGACGCCCGCGCGCGACGAGGCCGCCGGCGATCGCGTTCGCCATGTTGCCGCCGCCGATGAACGTGATCATGGAGAGATGTCGTGGATGAATGTCGGATGAAACCTGTCGGGGAACAGCCGCCGCGCACCGCACGTCGCGCGCGGCCATCGTACCGTCATTGTCGCCGACCTGTCCTGTCCGCCGCGCGCTGCGCGTTCATGCCGGCCCGCGCGAGGGTGAACGCGTCCGCTCGCCGAAGAGCGCGGTGCCGAGCCGCACCTCGGTCGAGCCTTCGAGGATCGCGGATTCGAGATCGCCGGTCATCCCCATCGACAGCACGCGCGCGTCGAGCCCCGCGTCGAGCGCTTCGTCGCGGCAGCGTCGCAGCCGCGCGAACTGCGCGCGCTGCAGGCGCAGGTCGTCGGTCGGCTCGGCGATGCCCATGAAGCCGGCGAACGCGAGACCCGGCAGCGACGCGACGACCCGTGCGAGCGCGAGCGCGCCCTCTGGCGCGACGCCGCTCTTCGACGCCTCGCCGCTGATGTTGACCTGGACCAGCGCCTCGATCGGCGTGCGCCCGGCCCTCGCCGTCGACAGACGCTGCGCGATCTTCGGCCGGTCGATCGACTCGACCGCGTCGAACACTTCCGCGGCCAGCGCCGCCTTGTTGCTTTGCAGCGGACCGATCAGGCGCCATTCGAGGCCGGCCAGTTCCGGAAGCGCCGCCCGCTTCTCCGCCGCCTCCTGCACGTAGTTCTCGCCGAAGCAGCGCTGTCCGAGGCCGAATGCCTCGCGGACCGCCTGCGCCGGCCGGGTCTTGGACACCGCGCACAGCCGGATCGCCGCCGGGTCGCGGCCGGCCGCCTCGGCAGCCCGGACGATGCGCACCCGCGCGTCTTGCCATGCCTTCTCGTCGAGGCCCATAATCGGATGACGTTGGCATCGCGCGCCGGACGGCACGCTTCGTGCTTGCGGGAATCTGCTGCGCTGCCGCCGTCGGAAACGGGAATGCGGTTCGCGCCCAACCGTCGTTGATCAGAGTCCGGGGATTATAGGGCCCCCACCATGGACATCACCGAACTCCTCGCCTTCGCGGTCAAGAACAAGGCGTCCGACCTGCACCTCTCGTCGGGGCTGCCACCGATGATCCGCGTCCACGGCGACATCCGGCGCATCAACCTGCCGCCGATGGAGCACGAAGACGTGCACGCCATGGTGTACGACATCATGAGCGACGCGCAGCGGAAGATGTACGAGGAGACGCTGGAGTGCGACTTCAGCTTCGCGGTCCCCAACCTCGCGCGCTTCCGCGTCAACGCGTACAACCAGCAGCGCGGCGCGGCGGCGGCGTTCCGCACCATCCCGTCGAAGGTCCTGTCGCTCGAGGAGCTGAACGCGCCGAAGATCTTCGCCGACCTGACGACGCGCCCGCGCGGCCTGATCCTCGTGACCGGCCCGACCGGCTCGGGCAAGTCGACGACGCTGGCCGCGATGGTCAACCACGTCAACGAGAACGAGTACGGCCACGTGCTGACGATCGAGGACCCGATCGAGTTCCTGCACGAGTCGAAGAAGTGCCTGATCAACCAGCGCGAGGTCGGCCCGCACACCATGTCGTTCTCCAACGCGCTGCGCGCGGCCTTGCGCGAGGACCCCGACTACATCCTGGTCGGCGAGATGCGCGACCTCGAGACCATCCGGCTCGCGCTCACCGCGGCCGAGACCGGCCACCTCGTGTTCGGCACGCTGCACACGAGTTCGGCGGCCAAGACCATGGACCGCATCATCGACGTGTTCCCGGCGGCCGAGAAGGACATGGTCCGCGCGATGCTCTCCGAGTCGATCGTCGCGGTGATCTCGCAGACGCTGCTCAAGACCAAGGACGGACAGGGGCGCATCGCGGCGCACGAGATCATGATCGGAACGCCGGCGATCCGGAACCTGATTCGCGAGAACAAGGTCGCGCAGATGTACTCGGCGATCCAGACCTCGCAGGCGATGGGCATGCAGACGCTCGACCAATGCCTGGTCGAGATGGTCCGGCGCAACCAGGTCTCCGGCGCCGAGGCACGCGCACGCGCCGTCAACAAGGACCTGTTCGCGGGCTGACTCCGACGGGGATACCGCCATGGAACGAGAACGCGCCACCAAGTTCATCCACGAGCTCCTCGACCTCCTGGTCAAGCAGAAGGGCTCGGATCTCTTCATCACCGCGGACTTCCCGCCCGCGATCAAGGTGGACGGCAAGATCACGCCGGTGTCGAAGTCCTCGCTCACGCCGCAGCACACGATCGAGCTGGTGCGCAGCGTGATGAACGACAAGCAGGCGGCCGAGTTCGAGTCGACCAAGGAGTGCAACTTCGCGATCAGCCCGCCGGGCGTCGGACGCTTCCGCGTCAACGCGTTCGTCCAGCAGGCGCGCGTGGGCATGGTGCTGCGGACCATCAACACCAACATCCCGAAGTTCGAGGACCTCGGGCTGCCGCCGGTGCTGAAGGACGTGATCATGAGCAAGCGCGGCATCATGCTGTTCATCGGCGCGACCGGCTGCGGCAAGTCGACGTCGATGGCGGCGCTGCTCGGCTACCGGAACGAGAACAGCTTCGGCCACATCATCACGATCGAGGACCCGATCGAGTTCGTGCACGGCCACTCGAACTGCATCATCACGCAGCGCGAGGTGGGCGTCGACACCGACGGCTGGCAGATCGCGCTCAAGAACTCGCTGCGCCAGGCGCCCGACGTCATCCTGATCGGCGAAATCCGCGACCGCGAGACGATGGACTACGCGGTGGCGTTCGCCGAGACCGGCCACCTGTGCCTCGCGACGCTGCACGCGAACAGCACCAACCAGGCGCTCGACCGCATCATCAACTTCTTCCCCGAGGAGCGGCGCAGCCAGCTCCTGATGGACCTCTCGCTCAACGTGCGCGCGTTCGTCGCGCAGCGCCTGATCCCGCGGCGCGACGGCAAGGGCCGCGTGCCCGCGGTCGAGGTCATGCTGAACTCCCCGCTCGTCTCCGACCTGATCTTCAAGGGCGACGTCGGCGGCATCAAGGACATCATGAAGCGCAGCCGCGAACTCGGCATGCAGACCTTCGACCAGTCGCTCTTCGACCTCTACGAGGGCGGCCTCATCAGCTACGAGGACGCGCTGCGCAACGCCGACTCCCTCAACGACCTGCGCCTCACCATCAAGCTCGAGGGCAAGGAGGCGAAGAACCGCAACGTGTTCTCCGGCCTCGGCAACCTCGACATCGTTCCCGATGCGCCGACGCCGGCGTCGGGAACAGTTTTCAGATGACAGGAGTCAGTTGACAGTTGCGACGGAGACTCCGGTGGCTGCGCGTCGAGCGCGGGCACGCGACGCAGCAAACCGGCGCCGGACTTGGTGCAGCGGGCATTCACGGCGCCGGGACCGAATCAGCTGTGGGTTGCCGACATGACGTACGTGCCGACCTGGGATGGCTTCATCTATCTCGCGGTGGTGCTCGATGTCTGGAGTCGGCGTATCGTCGGCTGGGCCATCGGCGAATGCATGACGGCCGACCTCGTGCTGGCGGCGTTGAACATGGCCCTTGCGCAGCGGAAGCCGAAGCAGCCGGTCATCCATCATTCGGACCGTGGGTCGCAACCCGGCGCTGGCGTTCGGCAAGCGGTGCAGGGAGATGGGCGTCCACCCGTCGATGGGCAAGTCCGGGGGGTGCTCGAGGGCAGCCGTGCCGACGTGAGCCTGCTTGCCGGCCTGCTGATCGACAAGATGCAGTGGCACCTGCCGCTGCACCGGCAGCACCAGCGCATGGTGCAGGCCGGGATTCGGGTCAGCCGCGGCTGGCTCACCGAGATCACGGCGCAGGCGGTCGGGCTGCTCGAGCCGATCTACGACGCACAGCTCGAATCGATCCGCGGCTCGCGGGTGAAGGCGATCGACGAGACGCCGATCAAGGCGGGGCGCTCGGCGCCGGGCAAGATGAAGGCCTGCTACTTCTGGCCGGTGTACGGCGAGCTCGACGAGGTGTGCTTTCCGTTCTTCGCGACCCGCGCGCACGCGAGTGTCGAGGCGATCCTGGGCTTGCAGCCGCGCCGCGATGCGGTGCTGCTGAGCGACGGCTACGGCGCCTACGCGGCCTACGCCGAGAAGACCGGCATCGCTCACGCACAGTGCTGGGCGCATTGCCGGCGCGAGTTCTTCAAGGCGCAGGCGGTGGAGCCCGAACTCGCCGGCCAGGCGCTGGCCCGGATCGGCCGGATCTACGAGATCGAGGAAGACATCCGCACCCGCAAGCTCGCGGGTGCCAACAAGCACCTGCATCGACTGACGCACTCGAAGTCAGAGGTGGAGGCCTTCTTCGAGTGGGTCCGGCAGCGGCTCGAGGACCAGGCGCTGTTGCCGACCAGCCGGTTCGTGCAGGCGCTGGGCTACGCGCACGCGCGACGACACGCGCTGTCGCTGTTCCTCGGCGATCCGGAGTTGCCGGTCGACACCAACCACCTCGAACGCAGCCTGCGTCCCATCCCGCTCGGTCGGAAAAACTGGATGTTCAGCTGGACCGAGCTCGGTGCCCGGCAGATCGGCATCGTGCAGAGTCTGCTCGTGACCTGCCAGTTGCACGACATCAACGCCTACGATTACCTGGTCGATGTCTTGCAGCGTGTCGACCGCCATCCCGCGACCGAGGTCGAGCAACTCACGCCGCGGCTGTGGAAGCAGCACTTCGCCCACCAACGGCTGCGTTCCGAGATCGAGCGCCTCGCGCTCTGACAAGTACGCCGCTCGGCGAGCGGTTACACTGAATGAACGTTTCGCGCTATTTCATGGCGAGCGCCATCCGTCAACCCTGAGATCGGCCGAGCCCGAGCCCGGGGCGCCCTTACCGCGCGACCGTCGATGCTCCCGGCGGGCCGCCCGGCGGCCGGTGCGCCGCCATGAACGCGCCGGTGATGACGCCCACGCCCTCGCGCCGGGCGTGCTCTTCGAGGCGGCTGCGGATGCGCTCGCGCAGGAACGCGGGGATGCGCTGCAGCCGGGTCTCGGCCTCGGGCTCCCAAGCGATGGCCGCGCTGGCGGCGCTGCCCGCGCAGGAAGCGGGCGGTGGCTCGGGCGGACGCGCCGGCGCCCGAACGTGCCGGCAATTCGGATCCTCGCCCATCAGGTCGCGATGACGCGCGAAGGCGCGCGCACGGCAGCCGCCGCAGCTATAGCGAAAGTCGCAGTCGGCACATCGCCCGCGCGGCAATTCGCTGCGCAGCCGCACGAGCGTCGGGTGCTGCTCCCAGATCGTGCGCAGCGACTCCTTGCGCAAGTCACCGACGACCTCCGGGATATAGGGGCACGGTGTCACCGTCGCCTGCGGGGTGATGCGCAGATAGCGCCGGCCGGCGAGGCACGCGCTCGACCAGTCCGCGAAGTCGCCGCGGGCCTCGGTCGCCTGCAGCCCCAGCACGCGGCGCAGGTACGGCGCGCAGCGCGCGCGCACCTTCATCTGCGGTTGCGCGCGCTGGAGGTGCACGATCTGCGCCAGCGTCTGCTCGTAGGCTTCGGGGGACAGATCGGTCTGCGTGGCGCCACGGCCGGTGCAGACGAGAAAGAACACGTTGAACGCGATCGCACCGCTCGCCACCGCCAGGTCCGCGATCGCCGCGAGCTCGCGCCGGTTCTCTTCGAACACCGTCGCCTGCACGAGCAAAGCGAGGCCGGCCGCGCGCGCCGCCGCCATGCCGCGCAGCGCGCCCGCCCAGGCGCCCGGCTGGCCGCGCAGGCGGTCGTGAAACCCTGCCGTCGCCGAATCCAGGCTGACGCCCACCCCGAGCGCGCCGGCGGCGCGCAGGGCCGCTGCGCGCCGCGGGTCGAGCAGCGTGCCGTTGGTGCCGACCACGGGCGCGAGGCCGCTGGCGGCGGCGGCCCGGATCAGTTCGGGCAGATCGCGGCGCATGAGCGGCTCGCCACCGGTGAGCACCAGCATCGCTCCGGGGGCGAGGGGCGCGATCTGCGCGATCACCTCGCGGGCGGCGTCGCTGTCGACGTCGTCGCGCGCCTGGCCGCGCTGCACGGCGTCGAGGTAGCAGTGCGCGCACGCGAGGTTGCACCGCCGCGTGAGGTTCCACGAAATGAGATGGGGCGCGGGCACGCTCGCGGCCCCGCGCTCCGGCAAGCCGGGCGGCGCGCTCAACTCCCGTCCGCGCTGCGGGAGCGGCCTCGCAGCCGGCGCAAGCCGGCGACCTGGGCGGCGAACACACCGGCGATCACGGCCAGCGGCGCGAGGTAGGTCGCGACGCCGGTGGGCTGCTCGAGGCTCAGGAAGTACCAGGTGGAAACCGACTTCTCGCCGCCCCGCTCCATCTTCTCGCCGTTCCAGGCCGCGAACGCGACCGGGAAGGTCTTGCCGCGGTCGAAGCTGAACGCGTCCTGAGCGCGCGGGATCGAGATCACGGTCTTCCAGACGCCGTCCTTCCATAGCGCCTTCGCTTCGGCGTCCTGCGCATCGGCGGCGACCGGCTCGAGCGTGCCGAAGCCGTGCGCGACGAGCTTTTCGGCGGCGTGCTTGCCTGCGAGCGCGGGGTCCATCAGCGGATTGCCGACCCAGCGGCTGGGCACGAACGCCTTGTCTGCGCCGTCCTTGCCGTAGTCGGCTGCCTCGGCGATCTCGTTCGCGGCGCGCGCGGAGAACGGGTACCAGTCGACCGCCATCTGCGGGTACTTCTCGTCGACGTCCGGGGGCGCGTCTGCCGCCCAGTCCGCCTTCCATTGGTAGATCACCACCGGGCGTTCGCGCTCACCCATGCCGAAGAAGGGAATGCCCTTGGCCGGATCGTAGGGAAACTCGATCGCGACCGCGTCGCGGAACGCCTGCGCCCCGCCTTCCATCGCGTTGCGCTCGGTGTCGCGCCACTCCAGGCGCAGGCCGAGGCGCTCGGCGCTGTACAGCGCGCGCACCGTGAGCGCCTTCACTCCCGCATCGTAGCGGCGCGGCTTGACGACCGCCTGCGCAGCGAGCGGCACGTCGAGCACGTCGGACTCCTGCCAGGCCTGCGCGTCGGGGTCGTCGGGGATCTTGTCCACCGGCCGCGCGAGCAGACTTGCCTTGTCCGCGGACTGCGCGCGAGCCGCCGGCGACGCGAGCCAGCCGCCGAGCGCGGCAAGCGGCATGGCGAGCCACGAGCGGCGCCCGCTGTTCGGCCTAGATGCACGCATGGTTCACCTCGCTTCCTCCGGCCGCCGCCGGCGCGCCGCATCGCGCCGCGCACGCTCCGTCGGACGCTTCCGGTGCCTCGTTCAAGCGGCCGCCTCCGCCTTCCGGCACCTCGAGCCGCGCCGCCTCGGCGGCGACGAAAGCCTCCAGCAGCAGCGCGAGCGACCGGTACGGCCCCTCGCCGGCGACCACGGCGAGGCGCTGCGCGAAGCCACGCGTCCAGGTCGCAAGGTGCTGCCCGAGGAACTTGGCCTGCGCCGCGCGGCATTGCGCGGCGCGGTCGGACGCTTCCCCGCGCTCGGCCGCGTGCGCCTCCTTCAGACACAGGAAGTGCATGAATTCGAGCTCGACGCTCACATGGTCGGCGCGTTCGTGCAGCGCCGGTGCGGTCTGCAGGCCGAACGCGCGGTAGAAGCCCGCGATATCGGCGAGCGTCTGCGTCTTCTGGAACAGGTTGGCCTGGTCGTATTCGGCCGCGTACGGCGGGCATTCCTTCGAAATCGCGTGGCCGAAGCACTGCACGTGCGCCGCGAGCCAGCGCCGCGGCCGCAGCCGCGGCAGGAGCGTCCGCCACGCCCGCGCCTGCGCGAGCGCCACCGCGTCGCCGAGCGTGCGGAGGTCCGACTCGAGTCCGGCCACCTCGCGGCGCAGCTCCGCGAGCTGCGCGGCTTGCGGGTCCGCGAAGGCGAGCGACAGGTAGCGGTAGACGCTGCTGCGGTGCGGCGCGAGCGAAGCCTTCATATCGAGTTGTAGTGCTTGTCGGAACGCACGATCTTCGGCTCCTCGACGGTCACGCGCGCGACCTCCTTGCCGCTGCGGCCGTAGCCGATGACGGTGTCGTTGTACATCTCCCACTTGCGGCCGCCCACGGTGGCCTCGAACACCTTCGGGCCGGGAACGATCTTGTAGCGCGACACCACGGTCTGGCTGGCGCGGAAGAGCTGCAGCACCGCGAGCAGCTCGCGCGAGGGGCGGGTGTAGCGCTCGATCGCCTCGTCCACGCCCGGTCCGAACATCTGTCGCAGGTAGGCCCGCGGCGCCCAGCGCGGCGGGATGTAGTAGCCGTTCGGCCCGGTGCCGAACTGCGGGTACAGCGGCAACGCCACCTTCTCCACCTTGACGAGGAAGTAGAGCGGGTTGTCCGGCTGCTCGACCCAGGCGCCGTCGGTGCCGATCTCGACCAGCCCCTGCATGCGGATCTTGCCCACACAGGCGGCCATGCAGCGGGTCTCCATCGGCTCGCCTTCGGTGAGCGCATCCTTGCCCTCGATGCGCGGGTAGCAGGCGATGCACTTTTCCGACACCCGCGTGGTGGCGCGGAACATCGGCTTCTTGTAGGGACAGGCCGCCACGCACTTGCGATAGCCGCGGCAGCGCTTCTGGTCGATCAGCACGATGCCGTCCTCGCCGCGCTTGTAGATCGCGCGGCGCGGGCAGGCGGCGAGACAGGCCGGGTACGCGCAGTGGTTGCACAGCCGCTGCAGGTAGAAGAACCAGGTCTCGTGCTCGGGGAGCACGGCGGCTTTGAGGTTGAGCGAGGCCCGCTGGTTCTGCGAGCCGGTGGCGGTGT
Source organism: Burkholderiales bacterium (assembly GCA_015075645.1). Classification (NCBI taxonomy): domain Bacteria; kingdom Pseudomonadati; phylum Pseudomonadota; class Betaproteobacteria; order Burkholderiales; species Burkholderiales bacterium. The sequence continues at coordinate 86,134 of JABTUF010000004.1, forward strand.
CCTCGTAGATGTTCGGGAAACGCCATTCGAGGTCGGTCGGCTCGTAGCCCAGCGCGACCGCATCGCGGCGGTCCGCGGCGCGCGCCGCCTCGAACACCGTCATGCCTTCGTACACGCCGTACGGACCGGTCTTCGGGTCCTGCTTCGACGGGTCCCATGCCGCCTCGCGTCCCGCGTCGCGGTGCGCGGCGTCGAGCAGCTCGAGCAGCTTCGCGTCCCAGAACTGCGGGTAGCCGCCGTAGGGCTTGGTCTCGACGTTGTTCCACCACATGTACTCCTGGCCCTTGGAGAAGGTCCAGGTGGACTTGCACGCCATGGTGCAGGTCTGGCAGGCGATGCAGCGGTTGATGTTGAAGACGAACACGAATTGCTCGCGCGGATGCGCCGCGCGGTAGGGGTACTCCATCGGCCGGCCGAGCTGCCAGTTGTGGACCTTAGGCATCGCGGGTCCCCCATTGCGCGAAGACCTCGCCGATCAGCGCGCGGAAGCGCTCCTCGCCGAGCGTGCGGTACAGCCCGTGCGTGGCGCGATAGCCCGGACGCGCGAACAGCGCGCCGATCCGCCGCTCGTCCCAGCCGAGCAGCAGATACTCCTCGATCAGGCAGCGCGCCATCGCCGTCGGGTCGCCCGCCGGAACGCTCACGCCCACCAGCGCCATCGGGTCGCCCTGCTCCGCCGGTTTCGTCACGCCTTGCCTTTCACTTTGACCGCCTCGCCCTTGAGGTAGCGCGCGGCGAACGCGCTTTCGTGCGCCGGCGAGTACCCGCTCGCCGCCGGCTCCCACACGCCGCTGCCGCCGAGCCCGCCGGGCTCCGCCTTCTGAATGCGCACCAGCGTCTCCTTGGGCACGGTGTTCACCGCGTGGTTGTCGACGTCGAAGCCGAACACGAAGCCCATGCCGCCGACCTTCTTGTGGAACAGGCTGTCGGTCTGGTGCATCGGCGGCGCCCAGCCGCGCGTCACACTCTGGTGCGAGCCGTAGCGGAAGTTCGACTGGTAGCCGGTGTCGGCCGCGAGCGCGCGCTTGTCGGGCCGCGTCTCGTGCGCCTTGACCGTGCGCTCGCTGGCGATCCAGGCGCTGTGCTTGGTCATGACCACGTTGTACGGATACGCCGGGTTGTACTTCACGCGCGTCAACAGTCGGAACGCCTTGTAGCGCGGGTCGGATTCCTTCCAGCCGGCGAACGGCCGGTCGACCGGGTTGGCGTCCACGTGGATGTAGTCGCCATCCTCGATGCCGAGGTCCTTCGCCGCCTGCGGGTTCATGTGCACCTGCCAGTCGCCGACGCCGGGCTGGCGCGTGTCCATGCGGTACGGGTCGCCGAAATTGGTGCTCCAGATCCAGTTCCAGTCCACCGTCGCCCACGAGGAGTGCGTCGTGTGCCGGCTCTTGGGCGTCATGCAGTAGAAGCGGTAGCCCTGCTCCCACAGCGGGTTCTTGGTCGCCTTGACCTCCTTCCACGGCAGCTTGTTGTTGGCCACCGCCCGCAGGTCCGCGTCGAGCGGCTTCGCCTGCAGCATCTGCGGCGTCACGCCGTAGTTGTTCGGCCGCACGAAGGGACTCGAGGAGACGATCACGCCCGGCAGGTAGGGCGTGGCCTCCGGCGCCTCGCGGTGCACGACCAGGTTCTCGCCGTACTCGATCGCCTCGGGAATGTCGGTGTACGCGTTGAGCCGCCCGGTGTCGGTGTAGAAGGGCAGGCTGTCGTGGATCTGTTCGTAGAACGCGACCCGCGGGTAGGTGCGGAACAGCAGCAGCGCCGCGCCCGGCTCGCCGTACTTGCCGGCGAGGATGTCGCTCACCTGGTAGCCCTGGGTGGTGCACGAGGCATCGAGCACGCGCTGTATGTACACCTCGGGCTTGCCTTCCAGCATGAACTTCCAGTAGTCGCGGAAGCGCTGCTCGCCGGTGAGCTTGGCGAGCTTGTCCGCGACGAGGGCGAAGATCATGCCGTCGTCCTTGGAGTCGTACAGCGGCTTGATGCCGTCGCCGCCCCAGATCTGCAGGAACGGGTTCGAGCACGAGACGCCGCACTCGCGGGTCTCGAACTCGAGCCAGGTGTTCGCCGGCAGGACCACGTCGGCGTACTCGGCGGAACCGGTCCACTCCACCTGCTGATCGATGATGCAATCGATCTTCGGGTTGACGTTGACCAGCAGGTGGTAGATCCACTTCGCCTGGTTCATCAGGTTCGCGTTGTTGTACCACATGAGCTTGGTCGGGCTCGGCATGTGGGTCTTGCCGGTGAAGTTCCTGCGGCCCGCGGGGGTCTGGACGATCAGCGGACGCTCGCCGAAGCCCCAGTAGCTCATCTCCTCGCCGTGCAGGCACTCGCGAACGTTTTCCCGGCCGATCTTCGCCTTGGGGTCGAGCACCGGCTTGAACGGATCCTCCTCCACGTACGCGCCGCCCACGCCCGGGCCCGACCACAGCGAGCCCTGGAACAGCGCCCCCTTGTAGTTGCCCGCCCAGGTGTGCGCGCCGGAGCCGGGAATGCCGATGCTGCCCACCAGCATCAGCGGCAGGCACACCGCGCGGTTGTGCAGCGTGGCGTGGAAGTAGTGGTTGATCCCCTCGCCGTAGTGGACCGCGATCGGGTAGGCCTCGCGCGGCTTGCCCTTGTAATCCGGGTCCCAGAAGCGGCGGCCGAAATCCTTCGCCAGCTGCTCGAGCAGGTCCTTCGGCGCGCCGCTGATGTCGCTCGCGGTGTCGAGGTCGTAGTCGCGCAGGTGCACGCGGTACATCTCCCACACCGTCATCGCCTCGACTTCCTTGCCGTCGACGAGGCGCAGCTTGCCCTTCCAGTCGAGCCGCGGCTCGATGCCCTGCGCGGCGAGGTGCTTGCCGACGTCGTCGCGGCTGACCGGCTTGACGCCGCCCGCCTTGCCGTCCCAGACCAGGAAGTCGCCGACCCGCTCGCGCTGCTCGGCGGTCAGGCCGTGGATGGCCATTCCCGGGCCCTTGGAGATGTCCTTGTTGCGGTAGCCGGCGATGACCTCCTGCGGCTTCACCCGCTTGAGCGTGTCGGTGCGCACGAGCAGCGGAAAGTCGGTGAACTGCTTGACGTAGGCCTCGTCGTACCAGCCCTTGTCCATCAGGTAGCGCGTGACGAACAGGAAGATCGAGGTGTCCGACAGCCCGGGGCGCACCGAGATCCAGTAGTCGGCCTTGCTCGCCGCCGGGTTGTACTCCGGCGCGATGACCGCGATCCGCCCGGCGCGCTCGATGATCTCGGTGAGCCAGTGCGCCTCGGGCATCTTGTTCTCGATCAGGTTCTTGCCCACCTGCACGGTGAACTTGGTGAAGCGCAGGTCGTTGAGGTCGATGTCCGAGGTCTGCAGGCCATGGACGAACGGCTGGCCCGGCGCCTGGTCGCCGCGCCAGGTGTATTCGGACCATTCGCGCGCGCCCTTCGCCTTGTCGGGGCCCACCTTGCGCACCTGCGCGTCGAGCAGCCCGAGCATGTTGGCCATGCGAAAGGTGCCGAACTTGCCGATCACGCCGTGCGGCGGCAGCGAGCTGCCGAGCTTCATGGTGCGCGTGCCGGCCTCGTCCCAGTGCTCGAGCATGTCCTCGGGGTAGCCGTCGTCCTTGACCAGCCGGCGCCTGCCCTCCGCGCCGCTGTACGTGCGCGCGATCGCGATCAGCGCCTTGGCGACGTAGGTCGTCGCCTCGTCCCACGACACCCGCACGAAGGTGTCGGTGCCGCGCGCGTCGAAGCGGTACTGGCTGCGCAGCTTCGGGTTGTCCGACAGCGGCGGAAAGCCCGCGTCGGCCCACTGCCGCCAGCCGCTGCGGATCATCGGTCCCTTGGCGCGGTAGGGCCCGTACACGCGCCGATGCATGGTGAAGCCCTTGAGGCACATGCGCGGGTTCCAGGCCGCCGTCGCCTGGTTGCCGTACAGGTCCTTGTAGCGGTGGTGGTCGTAGTTCTGCTCGATGCGCGTCACCACGCCGTTGCGCACGAACGCGCGCACGCGGCACATGTGGGTGTCGTTGGGGGCGCAGATGTAGGTGAAGCTGCGCTCGTACGCGTACTGGTTGCGGTAGACCTCCTCCCAGTCGCGCTCCGGATAGTGCTCGAGCGGGTTGTCGATCCCCGGCGCGGCGACCAGCGTGCGGCCGGCAAACGCACGCTCGGTCGCCGCCAGCCCGGCGAGCGCTCCGCCGGCGGTCGCGGCGCGCTGCAGGAACTGCCTGCGCGTGAGCTTGCTCATGGACGCTATTCCCTGCGCGGTTCGAAGTTGCTCGCGCGATAGATGTAGAGGATCGCCTGCCACGCCTCGTCGGGCGAGAGGTCGTTCGCGTGCAGCGTCGAGGCGTCGGGCTCCTCGTCGCCGGCCACCCATTTCGGCATGGCGCTGTTGAACTGGTTCTGGAGGCCGCCGATGGTCAGCCGCCAGTACACGTAGGGCAGCGTCAGTTGCGCGATGGTGCCGGCGTCGGTGAAATCCGCCGGCCGGATCGGGTAGCGGAAGGCGTCCGCGGCGGGGCCCCGGCCGTCGAGCTTCTCGCCGTGGCAGACCGCGCAGTTCGCCTCGTAGACGCGCTTGCCGGCGGCGACGTCCTCGGCACGCCACTTGGCCGGATCCGCCGCCCAGGCCGGCACCGCGATGCGCTTGAGCACCTCTTCGCCCACGGTCGGGTGGCGCTGGAAGATCTCTACCGGCGGCGCGTAGTGCGGGCGCAGTGCGTCGTAGACCCACCAGCCGAGCACCAGCGGGAGTACCGCGAGCAGCGCCCAGCGCTGGCCACGGATCGCGCGCGGCTCGCGCTCGGGCACCTGCACGAAGAAGTCGACGAAGCGGCGGATGCGCGCATCGTCGAGGGTGACGTGGATGATCGCGCCGGCGATGACGAACCCCATGTACAGCAGGATCACGCTTCCCGGAATCACCGGGCGCACGAGCTTCAGCCCGACGTAGATCGCCGCCACCACCAGGACCACGCCGGTGGGCAGCGGCAGCTGCGCCCACGCCGCGCGCAGCCGCTTCATGGCTTGCTCCCGGCGAGGTACTCGATGAGCGACTTGAGCTGCGCGGCCGTCAGCATGCTGCCGTATTCCTGCGGCATCATCCCCGCAGGGAACTCCTTCGCCTCGTACGCCTTCGGATCGACGATCGCCTCGACCAGGAAGGCTTCGAGACTCATCTTGCGCCCCGCCGCGACCTGCCGCAGCCCGCCCGCCTCGAGGCTCGGCCCCAGCACCTTCTTGCCGGCCTCGAGGCTGTGGCAGCCGAGACATCCGAGCGTGCCGAGCAGCGCCTTCGCATCCAGCGTCGCGGCGGCGGCCGGCGCCGGGGCGGCGGCCGCGCCGGCCGGCCGCGGTAGTTCGCCGATCTTGGCCGACGGCTTCCCTCCGAGCGACTGGAGGTAGTTGACCACGGCGACGATCTCCTCGTAGCTGAGCTTCGCGGGCACGCCGGTCGAGCGCGGCATGATGTTGGTGTAGCCCTCGACCACGTACGCGCCCGGCTCGTACAGCGCCTGCACCAGGTACTCGACGAGGCCGCCCGGGCCGCCGGCCGCGCCCCTGGCGCGGCGCGTGGCGACGTCGGCCAGGTTCGGCCCGCGGCCGCCGCCCTTCACGCCCGCGCCGGGCTCGAGGGTGTGGCAGGTCATGCAGCCGCGCTGGCGAACCAGCGTCGCGCCGAGCGCAGCGAGCTCCGCGGGGGTCATCGCTTCCGTGATCGCGAGCTTCTGCGGCGGCTGCCAGCGCGTCTGCGGAATCCAGTTGGCGAACCAGACGAAGAATCCGACCACGATCACCGCCGGCAGCGCCGGCGCGGCGTACGCGGCGGCGCTCCTCACTGCGGCTGTCCCTGCGGAGCGAGGTCGACCAGTGTGCGCTCCTCGGTCCGGTGCGCCATGCCGGCGATCGCGAACGCCACCGCGAGCAGCGCGAAGAAGATCGCGGTGATCAGCGTGATGACCAGCGCCGCCTCGCCGAGCGAAGGCAGCCCCGCGCCGGGCGACGTGTCTTCCACGATCCCGAACACATGCCAGTTGAGCCGCGCGCCGCTGCGCGCGTAACCCATGAGGCCCATCAGCCACACGATCACGACCGCGAGCAGCACCAGCACGTACTGGCCGCGGCGCGGCAAGGTGCCCCAGCGCACCGCCGCGACCGTCCTTGCCCCGCGCAGCAGCGCCTGGTCGAGCGCGAAGGTGACTGCGATCCCGCCGATCAGCACGTAGATCTGCCAGATCGACGTCTTGATGCGGATGTGCGCCGGCGCGAAATAGCCGTAGATGCCGAGCGCGGTGATGGTGAGCGCCATCAGGCCGACGAGCCCCCACTCCACCCTCGTCCCGGTGCGCGCCCAGGCGACCGCCGGCTCGCGCCCGGCCCGGCGGTACAACAGGTAGCTCGCGTACAGCACCACCAGCACCAGCGTCACCGCGATCATCTTCGGCGCCATCACGCCGAGCGCCCCGAGCACGGGATGGAAGCCGCCGGTCGATTCCTCGATGCTCGCGGCCATCGTGTGCGGCGTGGCCCAGACCGCGAAGCCCGCGATGAGCAGCACGTTGAACACCGGACTCCAGCGCTGCTGCGCCTGCGAGCCGGGGATGCGCAGCAGCCCGAGCCAGGAGTAGTACGCCGCACCGATGAACAGCACCGCGATCACGATCGCCTGGATGATGAACAGCCACGAGAGCACGCCGCCCATCAGCGTCACGCCGTAGGTGGCGGAGAACGCGAACAGCTCGAAGCCGAAGTAGTAACCGGCAAACGGCAGGAACAGCATCGTGAACAGCGCGATCAGGTTGCCCGTGTAGCCCATCCAGTCGTACAGCGCCCGCTCGCGGGCGTCTTCGCTCAGCAGCAGCCGGTACGCGGCGTAGGCCGAGCACAGCAGCGCGCCGAAGGTGACGTTGGCGACCAGGCGGTGGATGTTGAGCGGCATCCAGCCGGGGTTCCACACGGCGTCGAACAGGCTCACGAGCTGGCCCTGCTCGTTCACGCCGGCGGGGGTCATCATGTACGTCGCCCACGCATCGGCGATGAACATCACGATGGTGCCGAAGACGTTGAGCAGCAGCCCGAGCAGCAGGTGGAACCATTTCCAACGGCCCTGCCACCGCTTCCACCCGTAGTACCAGAAGTACAGGCACAGCGTCTCGGCGATGAAGAACAGCGGATAGACGACGAAGGTCGGGCCGAACACCCCCGTCATGTGGCGCATGAAACCCGGATACGCGGCGAACAGCAGGAAGCCGAGCAAAGCGCCGGTGATCGCGGTCAGCGAGTACGCAACCGGCAGCAGGCTCGCCATCTCGTGCGCGAGCCAGTCGTGGCGGCGCGCGGCGACGCGGTCGGTCTTCTCGGCCCGCCACCCCAGGTACTCGATGAACAGCGCGAACATCGGCACCGCGAGCACGAACGCCGCGAACTCGAGGTGCAGTTGCGCCGCGATCCAGGCCGCGAGGCGGCTGTCGATACCGAGGATCGTGGCATAGGCGGCCGACTCGGGCGTCTGGGCCAACGCCGCGCCACACAAGACGGCCGGCGCGGCGCCCAGCATACGCGCGGCGCCGCGCCGCCAGGCTCGAGTCGCATTGCCTGCCGCCATTCGCTCCCCCGCGCTCGCTTCCCCCACGGCGGGCGCGTGCAACATTCGGACCAGACGTCCGCGGCCACCACCGTCGCGTTTCGCGGTCGCCGATTGAACGAATTGCTCAATCCGCAGCGCGAATGTCGGCGCGCGACGGAACGATTCGTTCAACGCCACGCTGCCCTCACGGCGAATCGCACTGCACGATCTCGCGCCCTTGCTGGCACGATCTCTGCCTCAAGCGCGCAGACACTTGCCGACGGGGTCTGAAGCGCTCATGAGCCAGTCTGTCGCCGATCACGCGGCCGCGCCCGCAGCGCGCGCCATGCCGAGCGAATCCGCCGCCGCACCCGGGTACCGGGCCGTTCTCGCCGCGCTCGACGGCTCGGACCGCTCGGACCGTGCGCTCGCCGAAGCGCTCGCGCTTGCTACCGCGTTCGGCGCCCGGCTCGCCGCGGCGCACATCTACGCGGCGCGCCTGCACGACCTGCGTTTCCGCCAGATGGAGGGCGGGCTACCCGAGCCGTACCGCGAAGACGAGCGGCTCGGCGAGCAGCGCGCGGTGCACAACGAGCTCATCGAGCGCGGGCTGCGGCTGATCTCCGACTCGTATCTGGACGCCGCCGCAAGCGCCTGCGCGGCGCGCGGCATCGCGTTCACGCCGCTGAGCCTCGAGGGCAAGAACTACCGTGCGTTGCTCGACGAGGCCAACTCGGGGCGGCACGACCTCGTCGTGCTCGGCGCGAACGGCCTCGGCGCGAGTGCCGATGGCGAGCTCGGCACGGTGTGCGAGCGCGTCGCGCGCCGGGCCGCGATCGACTGCCTGATCGTCAAGGAGCCGCAGCGCGCGCTGGCGGAGGGCGCGCTCCTGGTCGCGCTCGACGGGTCGGCGCAGTCCTGGGGCGCGCTGCGCTGCGCGCTCGCGCTCGCGCGGCACCTGCGCGCGCCGCTGCACGCGGTGTCGGCCTACGATCCGCACTTCCACTACACCGCGTTTCGCCGCCTCAACAGCGTGCTCTCCGACGAAGCGCGGGCGCTGTTTCGCTTCGAGGCCCAGCAGCGCCTGCACGAGGAGATCATCGACGGCGGACTCGCGCGCATCTACGAGGGCCACCTCGCGGTGGCGGAGTCGATGGCGCGCGAACACGGCGTGCCCATCCAGACCCGACTGCTCGAGGGCAAGCCGTGCGTGGCCATCGCGCGGCACGTCCGGGAGCTGCGGCCCGCGCTGCTCATGGTCGGCCGCCTCGGCGTGCACGCCGACGCCGGGCTCGACATCGGCGGCAACGCGGAGCGCCTGCTGCGCGCGGTCGACTGCGCCGTGCTGTTGGGCGCGCGAGCGCACCGGCCGCCCGCGGAGCTTCTCGCCGAAGCGACCATCGGCTGGACCGCGCAGGCCGAGCAGCGCCTGGCGCGCGTGCCCGAGTTCGCCCGCCCGATGGCGCGCCTCGCGATCCTGCGCTTCGCCCAGGAACGCGACCACACGATCGTCACCGGGGATCTCGTGCTCGAGGCCGTGAATGCGCTGTGCCCCCATCTGCGCCACGCCGCGCCCGCGTCCGCGCGCCCGGCCGGCGAGAGCGACCGTTGAACCCCGAAGTGCTGGTCGTCGGCGGCGGGATCTCCGGCTTGTCGGTCGCCTGGTGGCTCGCGCAGCGCGGCGTGCCGGTGGAGGTCTGGGAGCGCGCCGGCGCACCCGGCGGGGTCATCCGCACGCACCGGGCGGGCGGCTACGCGATGGAGACCGCCGCCTCGCTGATGCTCAATTTCCGTCCCGAGGTCGCCGCGCTGCTCGCGCAGTCCGGGCTCGCGTCCAGGAAGCTCTCGCTGCCGGGCAACCTGCCGCGCTTCGTGATGCAGCGCGGGGCGCTCGCCCGGGTGCCGATGCGCGCCGGCGCGCTCGCCTGCGCGCCGTTCTGGAGCTGCCGGGGTCGGCTGAGGCTGCTCGCCGAGCCGCTGGTCCCGCGCGGCGGCCACGAGGATGAAACGGCAAGCGCCTTCATCGAGCGCCGCCTGGGCCGCGAGGCGCTGGACAAGATCTTCGAGCCGTTCCTGGCGAGCACGTTCGGCTGCGACCCGGATCGGGCGCAGGCGCGGGCGGTGCTGCCGCGGCTGGCGGCGCTCGAGGACCGCTACGGCAGCATCGCAGCCGGCGTGATCGTACGCAAGCTCCGGCGCGAGGCCGCTCCGGCCATGGAGCTGTTCTCGTTCGAGGGCGGCATGCGGACCCTGGTCGACGCGCTCGCGCTCGCACCGGGCGTGCGGCTGCGCACGCACTGCGCGGCGGTCGCGCTCGTGCGTCAGGCGGGAGGCTGGCACGCGCAGGGGCGCGGCACGACGGGCGAGCGCAGCGTGCACGCGCGGCACGTCGTGCTGAGCGTCCCCGGCGCGGAGGCGGCGGCGTTGCTCGGGCCGAGCGACCCCGCCCTCGCCGGCTTCATTGCGCAAATCGACTACGCGCCGCTCGCCGTGGTGCATCTCGGTTTCGACCGCGCCGCGGTCGCCAGCCGTCTCGACGGCATGGGCTTTCTCGCCCCGCGCGCGGAAGGCGGTGCGCTGCTCGGCTGCCAGTGGACGAGCGGCGTGTTCAGCGGCCGCGCGCCGGCCGGCAAGGCGCTGCTCAGTGCGTACCTCGGCGGCGCGCGCGCCGCGCACATCGGCGCCTGGGACGAGACGCGGCTGGCCGACGCGGCGCTGCGCGAACTCGCCCCGGTGCTCGGGCTCCGGGGCACGCCGGAAACGGTGTACGTGGCGCATCACCGGCGCGCCCTGCCGCTGTACCACGGCGCCCACCTGCAACGGGTGCGACGCATCCGCGAACGGCTGCGGCTGTGGCCGGGCCTGCACCTGGCCGCCAGCTACCTCGACGGCGTCTCGACCCGCGAGCGGATCGTGAGCGGGCATGCCGGCGCCCGCGAAATCTGTTCGCAGTTGTGCCAGGACGGCGCGATGGGGTGGGACGCGCGCGCCAACGCACACGCCCCGCCCCGCCGGGAACCAGCGCCGGCGACTACAATGTAGAGCGTTGGCACCTTGTCGGAGCGGTCATGCCGATGGCGTTTGGACCCTCCAGTCTGCAACGGCAGAGCCCGGCCGCGTGCGTTCCGCCGGTGAACTCGGCCGGGAGGGGCGCGCGCTGGTTCGCTTCGCGCTGGCTCGCCTGGCTGATCGGGTTGACGGTGAGCGCGGCGACGCTCGGTCTGTGGGCGGCGCTGCTCGCCCAGGAGCAGGCGCAACTCAGCCGCGCCACCGCGCTCCAGCTCGAGCGTGTGCGCAACGAGCTTCGCGTGCACCTGGAAGCGCGCATCCTCGCCCAGCTGCGCATGGCGCGGCGCTGGGAAGCGCGCGGCCAGCCGCCGCGCGAAGAGTGGGAATCCGACGCCGCGCACTACATGCGCCACTACCGCGGCCTCCTGAGCATCGCGTGGGTGGATCCGCTGCTCCAGGTGCAATGGGAAGTGCGGTCGGCCGACGCCGCCGGCGCGCTGCTCGACCCGGGATCGGCTGCCGTGCAGGCGGCGTGGCGCGCCGCGCTCGGACGCGGGCAGGTCGCGCTCACCCGCTTCGTCGCGGGTCCTGCGGGCCAGCAGGTCCTGATGGTCGACGTGCCGATCCTCGGCGGCCACGGATTCGGCGGGCTGATCGTCGCCGCGTACGGCGTGCAAGCGCTGCTCGACGAAATCCTGCGCGAGGACATCGCCCCCGGGTACGGCATCCGGATCCTCGAGGGCGAGCGCACGATCTACCTGCGCGGGCAGGCGCTCGACGATGCCGATTCGCCGTTCGAGCAAGAGACGGCCATCCGGCTGGCGAACGCGGACGGCCGGATGCGCATCTGGCCGCAGGCCGGGACCCGCGCCGCGATGCGCTCGCCGCTGCCCCAGGCGGTGCTTGCCGGAGGGCTCACCCTCGCGCTGCTGCTCGCGCTCGCGACCCGCCTGACGCGGATCGCGCGCGCGCGCGAGACCGAGGCGGAAGCCGCCAACCGCGAGTTGCAGCGCGAGATCGCGGCGCGCCACACGGCGCAGGAGCGGCTGAGGAAGCTTTCGCGCGCGGTCGAGCAGAGTCCGACCATGGTGCTGATCACCGATACCGCCGGCACGATCGAATACGTCAATCCCAAGTTCACGCAAGTGACCGGCTACACGCTCGACGAGGCGAGGGGGCGCAATCCGCGCATGCTGAAGAGCAACCAGACGCCGCGGGAGACCTACGACAAGCTGTGGGCCACGATCCGCGCGGGGGCGGAATGGCGGGGCGAGCTGTGCAACCGCAGGAAGAACGGCGAGACGTACTGGGAGCACATCGCGATCTCGCCGATCCGCGACGAGCGCGGGGCCGTGACCCATTTCCTGGCCGAGGCCGAAGACATCACCGAGCGCCGGCGGCTGCAGGAGGAGGTCGCGGCGAGCAACCGCCGGCACGCCGAAACGCAGGCGCTCGCGGCCATGGGCCAGGCGGCGAGCATGATCGCGCACGACCTGCGCAACCCGCTGTCGACCATCAAGATGAGCCTCGGTATCCTCGGCAAGCAGACCGGCCGGCCGCCGACCGACAGCGAGCACGAGATCAACCGCATCGCGCTCGACCAGGTGCGCTACATGGAGGAGGTTCTGTCCGACCTGCTGACGTATTCGCGCCCGGACGCCTTGCAGCCGACCTGGCTCAGTCTGGGCAAGCTGCTCGACGCCGCCGTGCTGCTCGCCCAGCGCGAAATCGAGGAGCGCAAGGCGCGGGTCGAGACCCGCTGTGAACCCGGCCTGCCCACGCTGCACGGCGACGCCAACAAGCTGCGGCAGGCATTCTCCAACCTCATCATGAACGCGGTGCAGGCGACCGAGGGTGTCGCGGGTCGCACCCCCGAGGTCGTGGTCAGCGCCCGGCTGCGCCTCGGGCCGCAGCCGGCCGAGATCTGCGTCGAAGTCCTCGACAACGGCTGCGGAATCCCGCCGGCGCTGCGCGAGCGCGTCTTCGAGCCGTTTTACACGAGCCGCGCCAAGGGGACCGGCCTCGGCCTGTCCATCGCCAAGCGCATCGTCGACCAGCACCGCGGCCGGCTCGAGCTGCGCGCCGCTCCACACGGGGGGACCTGCGCGACGGTGACCCTGCCGGTCGGTCCGGTGGGGGATGCGGCGTGAGCCCGAGGGCTTTGGCCTTGGCCGCGGCGCAGGGGGTCGTCGCATGAGCGCGGTCCTGATCGTCGACGACGACCTCGCGAGCTGCCGCACGCTGCAGCTTCATCTGCGTGCCCAGGGCCACGCGGCCCACGTCGCGCACAGCGCGGAGGAAGGGCTCGCCGCGGCGAGGGCGCTGCGTCCCGACCTCGTGGTTCTCGACATCCGCATGCCGGGGCGCACCGGCCTGCAGGCCCTGCCCGAGTTCAAGCGGGTCTGCCCCACCGCGCCGGTCATCATGATCACCGCGTTCCATGAAATGGAGAGCACCATCCAGGCCATGCAGGGAGGCGCCACCGATTACATCCAGAAACCGATCGACATCGACGAGCTGGACGCCGCGGTCGCCAAGGCGCTGCGCGCGCACGACGCGGACGCAGACAGCGTGCTGGTCGTTCCGGCGCCGGGCGGAGCGCGGCCCGGCGGCGAAGTCATGGTCGGACACAGCCGCGTGATGAAGGAGGTGTTCAAGACCATCGGCCTTGCCGCGCAGAGCACGGTCACCGTCCTGATCACCGGCGAATCGGGCACCGGCAAGGAGCTGGTGGCGCGCGCCATCCATCGCGCGGGCGCCAATCCCTCCGGACCGTTCGTCGCGGTCAACTGCGCGGCGCTCGTGGATACGCTGATCGAGTCCGACATGTTCGGGCACGAAAAGGGCGCCTTCACCGGCGCGGTGGAGCGGCACGCGGGCAAGTTCGCCATGGCGAACAACGGCACGATCTTTCTGGACGAAGTGAGCGAGCTGTCGCCCGCCGTCCAGGCGAAGCTCCTGCGCGTGCTCCAGGAGAGGGAATTCGTGCCGCTGGGGGGCCGGACTCCGCAGAAAACCAACGCGCGCGTGATCGCGGCGACCAACGTCGACCTGCGCGAGCGCGTCGCGCAGGGGGCGTTCCGCGAGGACCTGTACTACCGCCTGCAGGTGGTGACGATTCACCTGCCGCCGCTGCGCGAGCGGCGCGAGGACGTGCCCGAGCTGGTGCAGGCGTTGCTCGTGCGCATCAATCGGGAAGTGCGGCACGGCACGGTGCGCATGCATCGCGACGCGCTGCGCTGCTTCCAGGCGTACGATTGGCCGGGCAACGTGCGCGAGCTCGAGAACGTGCTGATGAAGGCGGTCGCCTTGTCCTCGTCGGAGACGATCGGCTGCGACATGCTGCCCGCGCACCTCTGCTCGCACCCGGGCCAGATCGCGAAGCCGGCCGAGCCCGTCGCGCAACGCAGCCTGCTCGAGATCGAGAAGGCGCACGTCCTGCGCGTGCTGGAAGCCACGGGCTGGCACCGCGGACAGGCCTGCGAGATCCTCCGGGTATCGCGGCCGCGCCTGCGCCGCATGATCCGGCAGTTCGGCTTCGTCGCCCCCGCGGACGCGCCACCGGACGAAAGTGAATCGCACGAGGAGCACTCTGAGCTTTCCCTCGAAATTCGTCTTCCAAGGGTCTTTGGATAGGATAGGCGAAATGGAGGTTGGGAATGTTGCATTGCTCGTCGGTGCTGCTTCTGGAGCTGCTGGTCTTGCATTCCGCACATCGCCGGACGCATTTCCCGGTAATTTCCGGAGCGCTCGCCGGGATCAGTGATCGCGAGGCGCTTCGGCCTCGATGAGTCGTTCGGTTTCGCTCTCCCAGGCACGCAGTAGCTTCTTGACCTTGCGGTAGTTGGCGAGGGCCTGACGCATGAGCCGGGCCTGCTCGGCCGAGAGACGGCGGCGCACGAGCTTGCCACGCCGACAGGAGACGGTCCACGGTTTCGCCGCGGGGATGTTCGGCATCGACGCCGACCAGATGCGGCGATTGTCAGACGACCGCATCGGCCGCGCCCTGGATCGACTCTTCGACGCCGACCGCGCGGCGCTGCTCACCGAGGTGGTGGTCGCGGTGGGGCGGCGCTTTGGCGTGACCTTTGATCGGCCGCACGACGACTCGACCTCGGTGGCCTTCTGCGGCCGGTACCGCGCGGTGGCCGGCCGGTCCGATTTCCTGTACGTCGCCGACCCCAAGCTGTGCTCGTACGCGAACATGCAGCACATCGACGCTGCGGGCGGGCGCTTCGTCACCGTGATGCCGCGAAGCCGCCAGGAGGATGCGCGCTTTCGCAAGTGGATCCAGTCCCACACCCCGGACTGGGAACTGGTCCGGGAGCGGCCGAATGTCCGGCACGCCGACGGCCCGCGGGATTGCTGGTACGTGTACCGGCCGCAGTTGTCCTCGATGGAGGGCTGGCCCATCCCCTGGGTGTGGAGCACGCTGCTCACCCTGCAGCAGCGCGCCGCCCGCGACCGCCGGGTCGCCGCCGCCACCGAACAACTCGAGCAGCTGCACCGGCGCCTCGCCGGCGCCCGGGCGCGGTTGCGCGGCGCCGCCGAGATCGACCGCCGCGTGCAGGAAATCCTCGAGCAGTACCGGGTCGCCCGCTACCTGAAGGTGCAGCGCGTGGTGCGCGAGGAGCACAGCTTCAAGCAGGCCCGGCGTGGCCGCCCCGGTCCTGACACCGCCTACCGCCGCATCACCCTCCGCCGCTTCGACATCGAGTATCGCCTCGACGAGGACGCCGTCGCCTACGACCGCAGAAGCGACGGGATGTGTCCGCTACTCAGCAACCACCGCAACCTCACCGCCGCCCAGGTGCTCGAGGCCCACAAGGGCCGGTCCACTATCGAGAAGCGCTTCGAGCAGGTCAAGACCGTGCGCGAGATCGCCCCGGTGTTCCTCAAGAACGAGGGACGCATCGAGGCTTCACGCCATACTTCTTTGCGCTGCTCGCCCAGGCGCTTATCGAGCGCGAACTACGCGGCGCGATGCAGCGTGAGAACATCCGACGCTTCTTGCAACCGACAAGTACTTCGCGCACGCCGCCAAGCACTGCCCGCTTCGCGTTTGGCCGGCGAGGGCGCGCGCAAGGCGTGATGCCTGAGAGGCTGTCAAGCGGTGTGGGATCACTCGGCCTTCTCCAGGGGCCGCGCCCGGCTGCTGGCGCACCGGGTCGTGGAGGGGTTCTTCGCCGAGGTCCTGCGCTTGGCCGATCGGCAGGGCCTGCTGTCGATGGAGCACTACCCGGTCGACGGGACGCTAAACCAGGCGTGGGCGAGACAGAAAAGCTCCGACCCAAGGACGGGTCGGACGACCAGCGGCCAGGCGACGGCGGGCGCAATGCCCTGGCCGACTGGAAGGGCCGGCCGCGAAGCAACGACACCCACGCGAGCACCACCGATCCAGGCGCCCGCGCCTGCCGCTGCAATGGCGGCGCGGTCGGAGGAGAACTTCGCCATGACTGACATCAGAGCGATCGAGCGGGAGATCGAGCGCCTTGATGACAAGACGTTCGCTGCATTTCGTGATTGGTTCATCGCGTACGAAAATGCGCGGTGGGATCGGCGGATCGAAGCTGATGCCGCTGCGGGAAAGCTCGATCCGTTGGTTGAGGAGGCGCTAGCCGAGCATCGCACAGGAAAGACCCGGCCGATGTGAAACACTCGGCGTCGTCGCGATTCCGGGCGCAGTACAGCGCATTGCCGACGGAGGTTCGTGAACTCGCGGACAAGAACTTCCGGTTGCTGAAAACGGACTCGTCGCATCCGTCGCTACATTTCAAGAAGCTCGGGAGTGTGGTCCGCGCGTGTTGGCCTGCACTATCGTGCGCTTGCGGTGGAGGTCGACGGCGGTTGCCTGTGGGCGTGGATCGGCAGCCATGCCCAGCATGACAAGATGCCGTGATGTCGATCGCAGCGTCTCCTGACGTCGCAGTTCTGCGCATGGATGCGAAGGGCGTCCGGCTCAAGCCGGACCCACGAGGATCTTCGGCCCGATCCGCGAGGATCGCGCATCGGCGCTCGATGCGCCGCCACCGGAATCTCCGCCGCATCTGACTTCTGTCGCCCGACTCCTGACTCCTGAACCCGGCGCTCGATGCGCCGCCACCGGACGCTCCGCCGCCCCTGTCAACTGCCAACTGTCAACTGACAACTGAATCAATCGACCCCGATGAACCGCGACACCCGCAGCGGCACCTCGGCCGACTGCAGGTCCTGCGCCTGCGAGAGCACGGCGCGGTCGGCCATCGTCATGCGCGAGCGCAGCCGCAGGTACTCGGCCCAGGACTCGACGACGTAGCGCTCGACGTAGCGGCCCTCGACGCCGATCGCGCGGAACACGCGCCAGCTCGTCGCGCCGTTGCGTCGCCGCGTCGGCCCCACGCGGCGGATCGCGTCGACGAAGGCCTCGCGGTCGGGCGGGTCGATCTGGTACTCGATCTGGATCAGCACCGGCCCGTCGTCGGGGCCGGGTTCCTCGTCGATCCCGAGCGCGTCGAACGTGCCCGGCGTCACGTCGGCTTCGCTTCCCATGCGCACGCGCACGCGGCGGTTGAGCAGCACGAGCGTGAGCAGCATCGCGGCGGAGAGCGCCATCGCGACGCGCGTGTCGAAGGCCGCGGCGACCGCGCCCCAGACCGGGCTCCCGAGCGCGAGGCAGGCCTGCACGGCGACGAGGTTCATCGCGACCGCGCGCGTGCGCACCCACGCCGGCGCAGTGGTCTGCGTTCCGGTCGACAGGCTCGCGTGCACGGTGACCCACGCCGCGCCGCAGCCGAACGCGCCGGCCGCGGCGAACGCGACCTCCAGCGTCACCGCGATCAGCACGCTCGCGGCGGCCCACAGCACCATGCCGCTGAACACGGTCCGGTTGAGCGTGCGCACCTTGAGCTGCGCGGGCATCGCGATCGCGCCGGTCACCGCGCCGAGGCCGAACATGCTGAACAGCAGGCCGTACCCGCCGGCGCCGAGCGCGAGCTGGTCGCGCGCGATCACCGGCAGGAGCGCCCACAGCGCGCTCGCGCACACGGAGAACGAGAGCGTGCGGATGATGAACGCGCGCATCGCGGGTGAATGGCGCACGTAGCGCACGCCGCTCTGCACGCCCGAGAGCAGGCGTTCGGGGACGCCCAGGTGCGCGGGTGGACGCACCGGGAGCCTGCGCGCGGCGAAGATCATCACGACGAAGAACGCCGCGCTCGCGAGGAGCGCACTCCCGGTGCCGACCCACGCCGTCAGCGCCCCGGCGAGCGCGGGCCCGAGCGCACGCGAGACGTTGAACGCCACGGCGTTGAGCGACACCGCCTGCGGCAGTTCGGCGCGCGACACGAGGTCGTTGACGCTCGAACTCTGCGCGGGCTGGTAGAACACGAACGCCGCGCCGATCAGGAACGTGACCGCGAGCAGCGCGGCCGGTCCGACGAGTCCGGCCAGCTCGGCGACGCCGAGCAGCGCGGTCAGGGCCACCAGCACGACGTGCGTGACCACGATGATGCGCCGGCGGTCGATGATGTCGCCCATCGCGCCCGCCACGAGGCCGAACACCAGCGCCGGCGCGGTGCTCGCGGTCTGCACGAGCGCGACCATCACCGCCGACGGCGTCAGCGTCGCCATCAGCCACGCGGCGACCGTCGTCTGCATCGTGTAGCCGAGCGCCGCGGCGATCGACCCCGCGTAGAACGAGCGGTACGCGGCGTGGCGCAGCGGCGATCCGGCGAAGAACGAATTCGCGAGCGAGGCCAGGCGTTCCTGCACGCCGGAAGTCTAGCCTCATTCGCGCGGACCGACCTCCCGGCGCCCGTCGTACAATCGAGCCATCCCGCCTTCGCGCCCTTCGTGCCATCCGCTCCATGACCGGACTCGATCCTTCCACGCCGCGCCCCAGAGCGATCACGCTGCACCAGGCCTCGCGCGTGCTCGAGATCGCGTTCGACGACGGCCGGTCCTTCCGGCTGCCCTGCGAGTACCTGCGCGTCTACTCGCCGTCGGCCGAAGTGCGCGGGCACGGCCCCGGACAGGAGACCCTGCAGGTCGGCAAGCGCGAGGTCGGCATCTCGGAGATCGAGGCGGTCGGCCACTACGCGATCCGCCCGACGTTCACCGACGGCCACGCGAGCGGCATCTTTTCCTGGGACTACCTCTACGACCTGGGCGAGCGGCAGGACGAGAACTGGGCGCGATACCTCGAGCGGCTCGCCGCCGCGGGAGCGTCGCGTGACCCCCGATAGCCGCAGCCCGCGTCGCGCACGCGCCTCCGCAGCGCGCGCCGCGGCAACGATCGCCGCACCGTCGCGATGACCGATCCGGTCGACTTCGGCTACGAGCGCGTCTCGCCCGACGAGAAGACGCGCCGCGTGCGCGGCGTGTTCGACTCGGTCGCGCGCCGCTACGACCTGATGAACGACCTGATGTCGGGCGGGCTGCACCGGCTGTGGAAGCGCTACGCCATCGGCGTCGCGGCGGTCCGCGCGGGCGCGCGGGTGCTGGACCTCGCCGGCGGCACCGGCGACCTCGCGCGGCTGTTCGCGCAGGCGGCAGGTCCGACCGGACGCGTGGTGCTCACCGACATCAACCACGCGATGCTGGCCGAGGGCCGCGACAAGCTCCTCGACGCCGGGATTCAACTGCCGGTCGTGCAATGCGACGCGGAGCGGCTGCCGTTCCCCGACCGGTCGTTCGACCGCGTCTCGATCGCGTTCGGTCTCCGCAACGTCACGCGCAAGGAGGCCGCGCTCGCCGAGATGCGGCGCGTGCTCGTTCCGGGCGGCGCGGCGCTCGTCCTCGAATTCTCGAAGGTCGCCGCGCCGCTCGCGCCGGCCTACGACTGGTATTCGTTCAAGGTACTGCCGCGCCTCGGCGCACTGGTCGCCGGGGACGAAGCGAGCTATCGTTACCTCGCCGAGTCGATCCGCATGCACCCCGACCAGGAAGCCCTGAAGTCGATGATGGAACAGGCGGGCTTCGACGCGGTCGAAGTCCACAACCTCACCGCCGGCGTGGTGGCGCTGCACGTCGGGCGGGTCTACTGAAACATCGGGGGAACACCCTCGCGCGGCGCCCCGCCGCCCGTCACACGATGGAGTCGAACGTGAAACAGCTCACCGTCCTCGGAATCCTCGCCGTCGCCACCGCGCTCGTCGCGGCCGACGTCGCCGACGCACGCCGGCTCTCCGGCGGCCGCAGCCTGGGCGCGCAGCGTCAGGCCGCGCCCCCTGCGCAGTCGCCCGCGCCTTCCGCGCCCGCCGCGAGCCCGGCCGGCGCGTCGACCTCGAACGCCGCAGCGGCCACGCCTCCGGGCGCGGGCCCGGCGAGCAATCCGGTGATGGCGCCTCCCGCCGGCGGAGCCAACGCCCGTCCGGCGGCGGCCACCCAAGGCGCGGCGAACACGGCCGGGGCGGCGCAGGCAGCCTCGGGCCGGTCGCGCTGGCTCGGGCCGATCGCCGGCCTCGCGGCAGGCCTGGGTCTCGCCGCGCTCGCGTCGTACCTCGGGTTCTCGGAAGAACTCGCGAGCGTCCTTTTGATCGCGCTGTTCGTCGTGGCCGCGATCGCGCTGCTGCGTTTCGCGTTCGGCCGGCGCGCCCCCGCGCGCGCCGCGATGCCCTACGCCGGCGCCGGCGCGGGGCTCGGCTCCACGCCGGGCGGCTACGAGACGCAGGTCCCGCCGCGCACCGCGCGCGTCGAGCCGGCGTACGGCGGCGTGCCCGCGATGGGCGCCGCGCCGCACGTGCCCGCGGGCTTCGATGCCGCGGGCTTCGCGCGCGAGGCGAAAAGGCAGTTCCTCGCCGTTCAGGCCGCCCACGATCGGCACGACACGAAGGCGCTCGCCGATGTGATGACGCCCGAATTGCTGCGCGAACTCACGCGCGAGATGGACCTCTCCGGCGCGGCGCGGCCGACCGAGATCGCCGAGGTCGACGCCGAGGTCATCGACGTCGCGACCGAGGGCCGCAACCACTGGGTGAGCGTTCGCTTCTCGGGCACCGCGCGCGAGGGAGGGGTGCTCGAGCCCTTCGACGAGGTGTGGAACCTGGTGAAGCCGGTCGACGGCAGCGCCGGCTGGCGGGTCGCCGGCATCCAGCAGCAGGTCGTGCCCTCGTGAACGCAGGCATGTCGCCGGAGGATCTGGCGGCGGGCCTCGCGAACCGGGCGCTGGCGCGCGAGGACTGGGCACGCGCCAAGCTCGCGGCGTTCGCCGGACGCAGTTTCGCGCTGACGGCGGGTCCGCTGTCGGCGACCTTCGCGATCGGCAGCGACGGTGCGCTCGCGCCCGCGCCCGCCGGCGCGGCGCCGGCCCTCACGGTGACGACCTCGCCGTTCTCGCTGCCGCTCATCGCCTCCGACCCCGCTCGCTGGAGCGAACTGGTGGAGAACGACGGCGATCCCGCGCTGGCGGCGACGCTGGGGGAACTGGCGCAAACCTTCCCGTGGGTGGTCGAGCGAGCGCTCGCCTCCGCGTTCGGCCCGATCGCGGGACAGGCGATCGCGGACGCCGGGCGCTCGCTCCTCGGCGTCCCGGCCGCGTTGTCGAAGCACGCGGCGTCGAGCTTGGGCGAGTTCGCCGCGGAGTCCGAGGTCGTCGCGCGGCGCGCCGACTTCGATGCGTTCTCCTGCGGCACGGCGGAAGCCGAGGCGCGCGTGGACGCGCTCGCCGAGCGCATCGCCGCGATCGAATCGACCGGGCCGCGCCCACGGCGGCGCCCGAAAGCGGTAACGTAGCGGGTTTTTCCGGGCGGACTCCGAGCCCGGCAATGCCCGCACGATGGCTCCTGCTCCCACGCTCGCGAAGTTCAGCCGGCCGCGCCTGTACGCGGTCGTCAAGCGCGAGCGCCTGTTCCGCCTGATCGACGACGCGCGCGCGCACCCGGTCATCTTCATCGCCGGTCCGCCGGGCGCGGGCAAGACGACGCTCGTCGCGAGCTACGTCGAGGTGCGGCGCACGCCCGGACTCTGGTTCCAGGCCGACGCAGGGGACGCCGATCCGCCGACCTTCTTCCACTACCTCGCTGTGGCGGCGGCGTCGATCGGCGGCAAGGCCGCGCGCAAGGCATCCTCGCTGCCGCGCTGGAACCCGGGGTACGCGAACGAACTCGCGGCGTTCACGCGGCGGTTCCTGCGCGAGTTCTTCGCGCTGTTTCCCCCCGGCTCGCTCTTCGTCGTCGACAACTTCCACGAGGCCGCCGGCAGCCAGGAGTGGCGCGCGGCGTTCATCGAAGCGCTCGCCGAGATCCCCGCCGGCATCAACCTGATCTTCCTGTCGCGCGTCGACCCGCCGCCCGAGATGAGCCGGCTCGTCGCGACGCAGGCGATGGTGTCGCTCGGCTGGGAGTCGCTGCGCTTCACCGAGGACGAGGCCGCCGCGGTGGTCGGCAAGGTCGGCGAGTCGCCGGCGATCGTCGAGGCCATCCACCGCGCGAGCGACGGCTGGGCGGCGGGGCTCGTGCTGATGCGCGAGTCGATGAAGCGCCTGTCGCTCGCCGACGCGGGCGCGCTGCGCAGCACCTCCGCCCTCGACGACAGCCGCGAGGCGGTGTTCGCGTTCTTCACCGGCGAGATCTTCGCGCGCGCGCGCCCCGAGAATCGCCAGACGCTGATGCTGTGCGCGTTCCTGCCGTCGGTCACCGCCGACGAGGCGCAGGCGCTGTCCGGCAACCCCGATGCGCTGCGCCTGCTGGAGCACCTGTACCGCCGCCACATGTTCGTCGACCGGCGGCGCGCGGGAGATCGCACGAGCTACCACTTCCACGCGCTGTTCCGCGAGTTCCTGCTCGCCGAGGGACGCAAGCGGCTCGATCCGGTCGAGCGGCGCGCCGCGCTGGCGCGCGCGGCGAGGACGCTCGCCGAGCGCGGCGACGTCGAGGCGGCCGCGGCGTTGTATCGCGACGCCGGATCGTGGAAGGAACTCGCCTCGCTCGCGTGCCAAGTCGCGACCCGCCTGATCGGAGAAGGGAGGCACGAGACGCTGCGCGAATGGATCGAGGCGCTGCCGGAGTCCGAGCGCGAGCGCGAGCCCGAACTCGTCTACGCGCTCGCCACCACCTGCGCCTACGGCGACCCGGCGCGCGCGAAGGCGCTCTTCGCCCGCGCGCACGACGCCTTCGCGGACGCGGGCGACACGCGCCACGCGATGCTCGCGGCCGCCGCGTCGATCGACTGCCACTACCACGAGTGGGCGGACTTCGCGCCGCTCGACCGCTGGATCGAAGTGATCGAGCGCGGGCTCGCGGGCCCGCCGGTGCTGCGCGACGCGGCCGAGGAACTCCGCGTGCGCGCGAGCCTGCTGCTCGCGGTCCTGTTCCGCCAGCCGAACCATCCCGAACTCGCGCGACACGCGCAGGCGGTCGCCGCGCTGCTCGCGAGCCGCGAGATCGCCGCCACGCCGGTCAACCTGCGGCTGTCCGCGGCCTCGGTGCTGTTCAACTACGGCAACTGGGCGACCAAGGGCGAATCCGCCGACGCGCTGATCGCGCTCGCGCTGCCCTGGCTCGACGATCCGCAGGCCACGCCGCTCAACCGCGTGTGGTTCCTCGTGCATCTCGCGTTCCACGAACAGATCACGCGCCAGTACGCGAAGGCGCGCAAGCGCATGGCCGAGGCCGAGGCGATCGCGCGCGAGCACGGCCTCGCCTCGGTGCTGTTCGAGATCTACCACGCCGACGTGAGCGCGGCGTCCGCCGCGCGCGACGTGCCCGGCGCCCAGGCGGCGCTCGATCGCCTGCGGACCGCGCTCCGGCCCGCGCGCCGGATGGACGTCGCGTACTTCCGCCACCAGGAGGCCGGCGTGCACCTCATCTCCGGCCGCGCGCGCGAGGCCGCCGCCGCGTCGCGCGAGGCGGTCGCGGCCGGACGCGAGGCGGGCATGCCGTCGATGCAACTGCCGCACCTGATGGCGCTCGGCGCGCACGCGCTGGTCGCCGTCGACGACCGCGAAGGCGCGATCGCCGCCTACGACGACGCCATCGCGATGGCGGCCCCGGTCGACGCCCGCAGCTTCCGCCACCATCGCGAGTTCGCCCGCGCGATCTTCGCGCAGCGCGACGGCCGCGACGACGCGTTGCGCGCGATCGTGGCGCCGCTCTTCCGCGCCTGCCGCGAGGCGGGCTTCCACGGCTTCATCCGCCAGCCGCCCGGCGACGTCGCGAAGGTCGTCGCGTTCGCGCTCCGTGAGGGCATCGAGCCGGAGTACGCGCGCGCGCTCGCCCGGGCGCGGAAGCTCGCCGCGCCTTCGCCCGACACGATCGACTGGCCGTGGCCGCTCGCGATCCGCACGCTCGGCGCGTTCGAACTCCGCCGTGACGGCGAACCGGTCGTCTCGAAGGGGAAAGCGCAGAAGAAACCGCTCGAATTGCTGAAGGCGGTCGTCGCCCACGGCGGCCGACGCGTCGATGCGGCGATGCTGACCGCGCTCCTCTGGCCCGACGCGGAGGGCGACGACGCGAAGGCGTCGTTCGACAGCGCGCTCTACCGGCTGCGCAAGCTCTGCGGCGTCGAAGGCGTGCTCGTGCTGTCCGAGGGCAAGCTCACGCTCGACCCCGGGCTCGCCTGGGTCGACGCGCGGGCGCTCGAACAGATACTCGACGAATCGCCGGTGCCGGTCGCACGGGCACTCGCGCTCGCGCGCGGCGACTTCCTCGCCGACGAGGGCGCGGTGCCCTGGGCCGCGCGGGAACGCGATCGCCTGAAGGCCCGCCTGCTGCGCGCGGTCATCGCCGAGGCCGGCGAGCACGAGGCCCGCGGTGATTTCCACGCGGCGCGCGCGCTCTACGAAGCCGCGCTCGAACGCGACAACCTGGCCGAGGCGGTCTACCGCCGGCTGATGGTCTGCCAGCGCGAACTGGGCGACGCCGCGGGCGCCCTCCTCACCTACCGCCGCTGCCGCGAACTCCTGTCGATCGTCCTCGGGCGCACGCCTGCGCCCGAGACCGAGGCGGTCCGGCGCACGCTCTCGACCGCCTGACGCCCGTCTCCCCGGCCGGCGCCGGCGCGCGGGCGCCCCAGGGTCCCGGCCATCGGGGAACTGCCAGGCGATCGTCCCCGTCGGCCTTCGGAGGAATCGAGGCCGGGAGACGGCCGCCAGCCTCCGGTCAGTCATCCGTCAGTCGATCCGAAGCCCCATCGGCGGGCCGACCTCGAGCCCGGGCGCTCGGGCGATCCGCGCGGCCATGTCCCTGTTTTTCAATTGGTTAAGTGACCACTCCACGATCGGAAGCCCCGGCCGGGCGAACCGTGAGTCATGCGCCAGATGCTGCATAGCAACATGCGCCTCGTCCAATCGATGCCACGAAGATGAGGAACACCATGCAAACGCCCGCTGACCTCCGCTCCGGATCGCACCTCACGTCCCTGCCGATCGTCGGCCGGACGGGCGAACCGGTTTCGATGCCCTGGCTGCCGTTCGCGGTCCGCCACAAGCCCGAGGCCAGGTCCGCCGCCGGCGCGATCGCATTCGCGGTCCAGATGGCGCGCGAGGTGCTCGAACGGCGGATCGGCGCCGTCGTCCCGGTACGCGTGCTCGTGGTCGACGGCCCCTGCGCCGCCGATTCGCATGCGCTCCGGCCGGAGTCCACGCTGTGGATCGCCTCGGAGCCGTGCGCCGGGTGGAACGAACTCGCCCGGATGCTCGACGACCGCCTGCCGCAGCGCTCGCGGCTGCTGCTGCGGAAGGCGATGGGACGCGCTGCCGGTCCGCTCGACCTCACGCCGGTCGCGCACACCTTCGCCATCGACACCTACGCGGGGGCGCTCGCCCGCGCCTCGGGAACGCGGTTTCCGCGGCGCTGGATCGCGAACGCGTTCGCGGCGTATGCCCGCGTGGTGACGTTGGCGGAAGGCGACCCGGACGCGCTCGCGAGCCAGGCGCATCTCGCGGAAGTCGTCGGTGCCGTGCTGCCGCCGTCGTACGCGCTGGCCGACCCCGACGTGCGCGCCGTCGTCGAGCGCATCGAGGCGACGCGTGACGCGGTGCATGCGCACGCGCGCCTCGGCCATGCACCGCTCGCGCGATTCCTGCGCGCCTTCCCGCGCGGCATGGCGCCGCGCACCGACAGCGAGCTCGCGCGCCTCGTGCTGCGCGAACTCGGCGACGCCGCGTTCCTGCCCACGATCGAGGCGCTCGCGGCGTAGACCGACCCTCTGGAGACACGACATGCAAGCGAACCCCCCATGCTGCCGCGCCAGCCTGACCTGCGCGGCCGTGATCATCGCGCTGTGCGCGCTCGCCATCGGCGTCGCGGCGTCGACCATCGACCCGCGCGTCGCCGAGATCGTCGCGGTCGCGATGAAGCCGATCGCCTGAAGAGGAGACCAGGATGAACACCGTTTCGAAATGGGTCGCGGCCACGGCGTTCGGCGCCCTCGGCGCCACGGCCGTGCTCGCGCCGTTCCTACTCTCGCTCGGCCGCGACGACACCGTGGCGTCCGATGCGACGAGTCTGATCGCGACCGCCGACGCAGCGGGGCCTGCGGACGGCGTCGCGCGCGGGCGCTACGTGATCTCGATCGCGGGCTGCAACGACTGCCACACGCCGGGCTTCGCGATGAACGGAGGCAAGACGCCCGAGCAGGCGTGGCTCACCGGCGACGCGCTCGGCTGGCAGGGGCCCTGGGGCACGACCTACGCGCCGAACCTGCGGCGCACCTTCGCCTCGCTCGACGAGACGTCATGGCTCGCCATGGCGCGGACGCGCGAATTCCTGCCGCCGATGTCCACCCCTTCGCTTCGCGCGATGAGCGACGACGACCTCCGCGCCGTGTACCGCTACGCCCGCTCGCTCGGCGTCGCCGGCGAGCCTGCGCCGGCGAACCTGCCGCCCGGCCAGTCGGCGCGCGGACCGGTCGTCGCCTTCCCCGCGCCGCCGCAATGACTGCCAGGTCATCGAAGCCGAAGGCGCGTTCGCGACGCTCCGGCCTCCGGGTCCGCGCGAAGCGCAGGCGCCGGCCGCGATTCGTGCTGTAAGCCGGCCTGCAGCATCCATCTTCTGTCCTCCGGTCCTCGACCCCCGAACCCGGCGCTCGATGCGCCGCCACCGGTGACACCGGCAGTACTGTCAACCGACAACTGTCAACCGACACCTGCCCGCTTAGAATCGCGGGATGCTGCGCATCCTGCGCCTGGCGCGAATCGTCCAGGTCGCGCTCAGGCACGGCCTGGACGAGTTCCTGCTCGGGCACGAGCGCGTCCGCGGCCTGCGGCCGTTCGTCAACGGCGTGCTGTTCTGGCGCGATCTCTCGCAGCCGCGCGCGGAGCGGCTGCGCGCCGCGCTCGTCGACCTGGGCCCGATCTTCGTCAAGTTCGGGCAGGTGCTGTCGACGCGGCGCGACATCCTGCCGCCCGACATCGCGGACGAACTCGCGACGCTGCAGGATCGCGTGCCGCCGTTTCCGAGCGAGCAGGTGGTCGCGACGCTCGAGCGCGTGTACGGCCGACCGGTCGACAGCGTGTTCGTGTCGTTCGAGCGCGAGCCCGTGGCGAGCGCGTCGGTCGCACAGGTGCATTTCGCCGAGCTTCCCCCGAAGGACGGGGGCGCGCCGACGCCGGTGGCGGTGAAGGTGCTGCGCCCCGAGATCCGCAGCGTCATCGAGAAGGATCTCGGCCTGATGCACACCGGCGCGGTCCTGGTCGAGCGCCTGTGGTCCGACGGCAAGCGCCTCAAGCCGCGCGAGGTGGTCGCCGAGTTCGAGAAGACCATCCGCGACGAACTCGACCTCACGCGCGAGGCCGCGAACGGCTCGCTCCTGCGACGCAACTTCCGCCACTCGCCGCTGCTGCTGATCCCCGAGGTCCACTGGGACTACACCGAGCCGGAAGTGCTCGTGATGGAGCGGATGGCGGGCATCCCGATCGGCCGGATCGACGAGCTCAAGCAGGCGAACGTCGACCTGAAGCGGCTGTCGCGCGCGGGCGTCGAGATTTTCTTCACGCAGGTGTTCCGCGACGGCTTCTTCCACGCGGACATGCACCCGGGCAACATCTTCGTGGCGACCGATGCGGCGAACCACGGCAAGTACGTCGCGCTCGACTTCGGGATCGTCGGCACGCTCTCCGAGACCGACAAGCGTTACCTCGCGGTGAACTTCCTCGCGTTCTTCCGGCGCGACTACCGGCGCGTCGCCACCGCGCACGTCGAGTCGGGCTGGGTGCCCCCGGGCACGCGCGTCGACGAACTCGAAGCGGAGATCCGCGTGGTCTGCGAGCCGATCTTCGACCGGCCGCTCTCCGAGATCTCGCTCGGCAAGGTGCTGCTGCAGCTCTTCCGCGCGTCGCGGCGCTTCAACGTCGAGATCCAGCCGCAGCTCACGCTGCTGCAGAAGACGCTGCTCAACGTCGAGGGGCTCGGCCGCCAGCTCGACCCCGGACTCGACCTGTGGACGACGGCGATGCCGTTCCTCGAACGCTGGATGGAGGACCAGATCGGGCCGCGCGCGCTCGCGCGCCGTCTGGAAACCGAGGCGCCCTACCTGATCGCCACGCTCCCCGAACTGCCGCGCCTCATCCACCGCAGGCTCTCCGGCCCGCCCGCGGCCTCCGACGAGGTGCTCAAGGTTCTCGCCGAAGCGCAGCGCGCGCGCAACCGCTGGCTCGCGATCGTCGCGGCGCTCCTCGTGCTGGTGGTGGTCGAGCTCTTCGTGCGGCGCACCTGACGCCGCGTCTTTCGACGGGATGCCCGGCCCCCGCCGGACACCCGCACTACCGGGGCCGGACGGTCTTCTCGATCCGGTAGACCTCCGGGCCGGCGACGTCCGGTGTCCGGCGGGCGGCGCCGATCCCGGCGAGCGGCGCGCGCCGCAGGAACGTGTTCGCCTCGCCCATGATGAGGCGCACCATGTCTTCCAGCGCGGGCTCCTCGAGGGCTCCGGCCGAGAACTCGAGCGTCACCGCCTCGAACCGGTCGACGTTGCGCATCGTGACCTCGACGGTCTGCCGCCTGTAGTCGGGCACGAAGCGCACCATCGCGACCACCATCGGCTCGACCGTGAACACGCCCTGCCGCAGCGGGTCGACCTCGGTTCGGTACTTGAAGCGGAGCTGGCAGGCGTTCAGCCGGCTCTCGGTCGAGGCCACCGCGGCCGGCGCGACCTTGAGCACGATCGGCTTGTCGCCGGCGAGCTTGTAGAAGAACTCGATCTGCTCGATCACCTCGGAGACCCCGAGGGACTTGCGCCGGAACGACAGGAACCCGCTGTCGAACCTGGGCGAGGCGATGGTCACGAGGTCGTCGGCGCGGAACTCGTGCGCGACGACCGGCTTGATCACCTCGAGGTGCGCGACCGCCTCGTCCAGCCACTTGAAGGCGCGCCACAGACGGCGGTCGATCTCGCGGATCGACTCCTCGAGCGGGCGCCGGGCGGCTTCTCCCTGCCCCCGGACGGCATCGGACTGGGCCCGGAGCGTCTCGAGGAGCGACCCCGAAGTCTTGTTCGTCGACATCGTCTCGAAGGTATCACAAGGGCCGACGCCCCGATCTCGGCCGTTCGGACAGGGCGCTCCCGCGCCTCGAACGGCCGACCCGCCGGACCATGCAAGGGACGTGCCGGGCGTCTCGCCGGATGATGCACTGCGCCATGCCTTACAATCCGCGCACCGTTCTTCCCAGCCGGTCCGGAGGCTCGCGCCCGTGGCGCTGCTCGACATCCAGGGGGTCACGCGCCGCTTCGGCGCGTTCACGGCGGTCGACCGCGTCGGCCTCGCGATCGAGGCCGGGGAGTTCTTCACGCTGCTCGGGCCCTCCGGCTGCGGCAAGACGACGCTGTTGCGCATGATCGCCGGATTCGACCTCCCGGACGAAGGCCGGATCCTGCTCGACGGGAAGGACCTCGCGGCCGACCCCCCCGAACGGCGCCCGGTCAGGACCGTGTTCCAGAGCTACGCGCTGTTCCCGCACATGACCGTCGAGGGCAACATCGCGTTCCCGTTGCAGATGGCGCGGACACCGCCCTCCGCGATTCCCGGCAAGATCGCCGAGGCGCTCGAGGACGTGCGGCTCACCGGCTTCGGCAAGCGCATGCCGCACGAACTCTCCGGCGGGCAGCGCCAGCGGGTCGCGATCGCGCGCGCGCTCGTGACCCACCCGCGCGTGCTGCTGCTCGACGAACCGCTCGCCGCGCTCGACGCGAAGCTCCGCGAGGAGATGCAGATCGAGCTCATCAACCTGCAGAAGGAGGTCGGCATCACGTTCGTCTACGTGACGCACGACCAGACCGAGGCCCTTGCGCTGTCGCACCGCATCGCGGTGATGAACCGCGGCCGGGTCGAGCAGCTCGACGAGCCGTCGCGCATCTACGGCTCGCCCGCGACGCGCTTCGTCGCCGACTTCATCGGCCAATGCAACCTGCTGTCCGGCCCGGTCGTGGCGCACGAGAACGGCGTCCTGTCGCTCGACGTGCCCGGGATCGGCGTGGTCCGCACGTCCGCGCCGGAGGGCACGAGCGCTCCGGCGCAGGGCACGGTCGCGCTGCGGCCGGAGAAGATCCGCATCGTCGCGCGGGCGCCGGAAGGCACGCCGGACAACCACGTCCGGGGCAGCGTCGCCGACCTCCTGTACATGGGCGATGTCACCGTCTACAAGGTGGAGACGCCGGGCGGCGCGCGCGTGGAGGCGCTGCTCGCGAACTCGCAGAGCGGGCGCGCGAAGTTCTTCGAGGTGGGCGACGCGGTCGAGATGAGCTGGGCGGTCGACGCCGGCCACTTCATCGCCGGTTGAGCGCTCGAGCGATGGCCGCGCGCGGACGCGTCGACTGGGGCAAGTGGGCGGTGAGCGGCCCGCCGCTCGCCTACCTGCTCTTCTTCTTCGCGATCCCGACGCTCATCATGCTCGCGGCGTCGTTCCGCACGCCCGGCGACTTCGGCGGCCTCGCGCCGCTCGTCGGCGCGGACGGACGGCTCGACCTCAATCTCGAAAGCTACGCGCGACTCGCCGAGAGCACCGTCTACCTCGAGGTGTTCCTGAAGTCGGTCGCCTACGCGCTCGTCACGACGATCGCCTGCCTGCTGCTCGCCTATCCGCTCGCGACGCTCATCGCGCAGAGCCCGAGGAAGTACCGCGACCTCCTGCTGCTGCTCGTGATCCTGCCGTTCTGGAGCAACTTCCTCATCCGCATCTACGCCTGGATGATCATCCTCGGGCCCAACGCGGCGCTCGCCCGGGGCGTGAACGCGGTGCTGGCCCTGTTCGGCGCCGAGCCGGTCCCGCTCTTGTTCAGCGCGTTCGCGGTGCTCGTGTGCCTCGTCTACGTGCACCTGCCGTTCATGGTGCTCCCGCTCTACGCGAACCTCGAGAAGCACGACCGCGCGCTGCTCGACGCGGCGCAGGACCTCGGCGCCAGCGGCTGGCAGCGGTTCTGGCGGATCACCTTCCCGCTGTCGCTGCCGGGCGTCTACGCGGGCGCGGCGCTCGTGTTCATCCCCGCGCTCGGCATCTTCGCGATTCCCGACATCCTCGGCGGGCCGAACGACAGCCTGATCGGCAACCTGATCAAGCAGCAGTTCCTCGAATCGCGGGACTGGCCGTTCGGCAGCGTGCTGTCGATCGTGCTGACGGCCGCGGCGCTCGGGCTCGCCGGGCTCGCCGCCTGGGTCGGACGTCGCGGCGGCAGGGGATCGTCCCGTGCGTAGAAGCGGCACGCGCATCGCGTTGTGGGCGGCGGCGATCGTCGCCTACCTGTTCCTGTACCTGCCGCTCGCGATCGTCGTCGCGTACTCGTTCAACGACTCGCGGCTCAACGCGGAGTGGGTGGGGTTCACGTTCGACTGGTACCGCAAGCTCGCGCAGAACGAGGAGATGATCACCGCGGCCGTGAACTCGCTCGCCATCGCGCTGGCCGCGAGCGTCGTGTCGACCGCGCTGGGCACGATGGCGGGCGTCGCGATGCATCGCTACCGCCTGAGGCTGCTCCCGGTCCTGGTGCTGACGCCGATCGCGATCCCGGAGATCCTGATGGGCGTCGCGCTCCTGATCTTCTTCGTGATGCTGAACTTCACGCTGGGGTTGGTGTCCGTGGCCATCGCGCACATCGCGTTCTGCATCGGGTTCGTGGCGATCGTCGTCCGGGCACGCCTCGCCGGCATGGACGAGAGCCTCGTCGAGGCCGCGCGGGACTGCGGCGCGACGCCCTGGCAGGCGTTCCGGCGCGTCACGCTGCCGCTGATCATGCCCGGCGTGATCGCGGGCGCGCTGATGGCCTTCACGCTGTCGATCGACGACTTCGTCATCACCTTCTTCACGGCCGGCGCCGGTACGGTTACCCTTCCGCTCCAGATCTACTCGATGATCAAGATCGCGG
The DNA here is from genome assembly GCA_015075645.1 of Burkholderiales bacterium. Taxonomy (NCBI): domain Bacteria; kingdom Pseudomonadati; phylum Pseudomonadota; class Betaproteobacteria; order Burkholderiales; species Burkholderiales bacterium. The sequence goes on from JABTUF010000004.1 coordinate 117,953, forward strand.
TCACCCCCGAGGTCAACGCCGTGTCGACGCTGCTGATGCTCCTGACGCTCGTGCTGATCGTGGTGGCCGCACGCCTCTCCCCCAGCCTCCTTCGCACCGAATCGGACTGACGCCATGACTTCTCGCCTACTCGCTTCCGCCCTCGCGGCGGCCCTCGCCTCCCTCGTCGCGGCCGCGCCGGCCGGCGCCGCCGACCAGCTCCATCTGTACAACTGGAACAACTACATCGCGCCGGAGACGGTCAAGCGCTTCGAGGCCGAGTGCAAGTGCGAGGTGGTCCAGACCTACTACTCGGACAACGAGGAGCTGCTCGCGAAGCTCGCGGCGGGCGCGAAGGGCTACGACGTGATGGTGCCGACCGGCGGCACGGTCCAGGCGCTCATCCGGGGCGGCCAGCTCCAGCCGATCGACCTCTCGAAGCTCCCGAATCTGAAAAACGTCGACCGCGTCTACCTCGACACCCGGTTCGATCCGGGCAACAAGTACTCGGTGCCCTACGCGATGTCGACGACGATCATCGGGTACAACGACCAGAAGATGAAGGAGCTGGGGCTTCCGACCGACACCTGGGCGGTGATCTTCGACCCGAAATACCTCGCGAAGGTCAAGGGCCGCGTCACGGTGCTCGACAGCCCGGCGGAGCTCTTCGCGGCCGCGCTCAAGTACCTCGGCTACTCGGCCAACGACACGAACGAGAAGCACTGGCGCGAGGCGGCCGACGTCATCAAGAAGGCGAAGCCCTACTGGGCCGCGTTCAACGCGTCGTCGTACATCAAGGAACTCACGGTCGGCAACATCTGGCTCGTCCACGGCTACAGCAACGACATCTTCCAGGCCGACCTCGACGCGCAGGCCGCGGGCCGCAAGTTCCGCATCCTGCAGGGGATGCCGAAGGAGGGAGCGGTCCTCGCCGTCGACAACATGGTGATCCACAAGAACGCGCCGCGCCCCGACCTCGCGCACCGGTTCATCGACTTCATGCTCGACGGCCGCAACTCCGCCGAACTCACCAACCTGATCGGGTCGGGCAACCCGAACCTCGACGCGGCGAAGTACATCAAGCCGGAACTGAAGGCGCTGCCGGCGGTGTTCCCGCCGAAGGACGTCGCCGCGAAACTCGAGCAGTTGCAGGACCTCACGCCGGCCCAGCGGCGCCTGCGCAACAAGCTCTGGACCGAGATCAAGGCCGCGCGGTAGACGTCGCGTCCCCGATGCCGGGTGCGTGCCCGGCGGCGGAGGTTAAGATGACGGAATGCCGAGCACCGGCATCTCCGTCGTCCGCCTGTCGCCGGCCGCGCGCGAGGATTATCTCGCGTTCTTCGATCACGAGCGCGGGCCGGCGTTCTCGGACAACCCCGAGTGGGCGCGCTGCTACTGCCAGTTCTACCGCGTCCCGCGCGCGCTCGACTGGACCGCGTTCACCGCCGGGCAGAATCGGATCGCGGTGTCCGCCTCGATCGACGCGGGTGAAGCGGAAGGCTACCTCGCGCGATCCGGCGGCGAGACCGTCGGCTGGCTCCACGCCGCGCCCCGGCACAAGCTGCCGCACTGCTTCGAGCGCCTGAACGTCGCGCCGACGCCGATCGACGTGCCGCCGCAGGACGCCGCGGTCATCGTCTGCTTCGTGATCGCGCCGGCGTGGCGGCGGCGCGGCGTCGCCGGCGCGCTCCTCGACGGCGCGCTCGCCGACCTGCGCGAACGCGGCATCGCGCTCGTCGACGCGTTCCCGTTCAAGGCGGGCGACAGTACGAAGGCCGGCGACCACTACCACGGCCCTTCGTCGCTCTTCGCGTCGCGCGGTTTTCTCCCGATCGGCGAGACCGCGGATCTCACCGTCGTGCGCAAGTGGCTGACGGCCCCCGCGCCCGCCGTGGAGCCATGAACGATCCGGCGGGATGGGACGCGTCCGGCGCGGTCCACGGCCGGCCCCGGTCGCTCCTCCCGCACGCGCTCGCCGGGATCTACGCGCTCGCGATCGTCTATGCGAGCCTGCAGCCGTTCGGCGACGTGCTGGCGCCGCCCCCCGACGCTCCGTTCTGGCTGTTCTCGCCCGGGCGCCTGCGCTGGCCGCGCTACGACGTCATCGCGAACTTCATCGCGTACCTGCCGCTCGGCGCCTTCGTCGCCTTGATTCCGAGGCGCGCATCGCCGGCGCGGCGGATCGCGCTCGGCGCGATGGCGGGCCTCGCGCTGTCCTTCGCGATGGAGTCGCTGCAGGCGTGGATCCCGCCGCGCGACGCGAACGTCATCGACCTCGCGTCCAACACGCTGGGCGCGCTCGCCGGCGCGGCGGTCGCCGCAGCGCTCGCGCGACGGCCCGACGCCCGCGCGCGCCTCACCGCGTGGCGGCGCGGGCTGTTCCTGCGGGGCGCGCTGGGCGACATCGGCCTCGCGCTGCTCGCGTTGTGGCTCGCGGCGCAGCTCAATCCCGCGATTCCGCTGTTCGCGATCACGTTCGACCCGGCGACGGAGCGGCTCGTCGCGGAGGTGCCCGGATCCGACTCCGCGTCCATCGTCATCGAGGCCGCGGAGAGCGCGTTCCAGCTCCTCGGCGTCGGGCTGTTCCTGACGCTCCTCCTTCGCCACAGGCGACACGCCGGCGTGGCGGTGCTGCTCCTGATCGGCACCGCGCTGCTCCTGAAGGGCGTCGCCGCCCTGCTCCTGCTCAAACCCGCGGCGTGGGAAGGGTGGCTGCGGCCCGGCGTGTCGATCGGAGCCGCCGCGGGCGCGCTCGCGCTGCTCGCCGCGATCGCGCTGCCGCGGCCGGCGATGATCGCGCTCTGCGGCGTCGCGCTGCTGACCTCGCTTCTGACGCCGGTGCTCGCCTCGGACGTCCTCGATGCCCGGGCCCCGCTGACGCTGTTCTCGTGGCGCTACGGCCACCTGCTCAACTTCAACGGCCTGACGCACACGGTGCTGCTGCTGTGGCCCGTCGCGGCCGCGGGCTGGCTCTTCGCGCTGTCGGGCCGCCCGGCCTGGGGCGCGCCCGGGGATTCGGACTGAACGCCGCCTCCGGGACCGCCCGTCCCGCGGCTACAATGTTCGTTTGCCCGGGCCTGCACCGCCGATGAGCTACTACCAGCGCCACGTCTTCTTCTGCCTCAACCAGCGCGACGCGCCGGAGAAGTGCTGCGCGAGCGCCGGCGCGGCCGCGCTGCAGAAGTACGCGAAGGACCGCGTGAAGTCGCTCTCGCTCTCCGGCCCGGGCAAGGTCAGGATCAACCGCGCGGGCTGCCTCGATCGATGCGAGGAGGGGCCCTGCCTCGTGGTGTACCCGGAAGGCGTCTGGTACACCTACGTCGACCGCGACGACATCGACGAAATCGTCGACCGCCACCTCGTCGGCGGCGAGATCGTCGAGAGGCTGCGCATTTGACGTCGGGATTCGCCGCCGCGACCGAGCGCGTCGTCGCCGACGGCCCCGCCGGCGCGCTGGAGATCGTCGCGAACGCGCCGTCGTCCGTGCGCCGGGGCATCGCTCTCGTCGCGCATCCGCACCCCGAGCAGGGCGGCACGCTCGACAACAAGGTGGCGCAGACGCTCGCGAAGGCGTTCCACGCGCTGGGCTACGTCGCCGTGCGTTTCAACTTCCGCGGCGTGGGCGCCTCCGAGGGCCGCTTCGACGGCGGCATCGGCGAGACCGACGACGCGCTCGCGGCACTCGGATGGGCGCGGCAGCGGTTCGGCGCGCACTCGCCGGTCGCGCTCGCCGGGTTCTCGTTCGGCTCCTACGTGCAGACGCGCGTCGCGAAACGCGTCGACGCCGAGCGCCTCGTGCTGGTCGGGCCCGCGGTGAAGCGCTTCGCCGTCGAGCCGGTTCCCGCCGACACGATCGTCGTCCACGGCGAGTCCGACGAGGTGGTGCCGCTCGCCGACGTGCTCGACTGGGCGCGCCCGCAGGCGCTGCCGATCGTCGTCTTCCCCGGCTGTTCGCATTTCTTCCACGGACGCCTGCCGCAGTTGCGCGACACGATCGTCGGCATGTGGCATCGCGCGCGCGCGGGCGGAGGCGAATGATGGCGTCGATCGTCGATCGGGTGCTGCCCGGACTCGCGGCGGGCCGGCGCGATCGCGTGCTCGCGGTCGACGGACTCGTCAAGCGCTACGGCGGCAACGAGGTCGTGCGCGGCCTGTCGTTCCAGATCCGTCGCGGCGAGTGCTTCGGACTCCTCGGGCCCAACGGCGCGGGGAAGACCACGACGCTGCGCTGCTGCCTCGGACTCATCGAGCCCGACGGCGGCACGATCGAGCTGTGCGGCGAGCCGGTGCCGAAGGCCGCGCGAGCGGCGCGCGTGCGCGTGGGCGTCGTGCCGCAGATGGACAACCTCGATCCCGACTTCACGGTCACCGAGAACCTCCTCGTCTACGGACGCTACTTCGCGATCGACCGGACCACGCTGGAGCGCCGCCTGCCGCGGCTCCTGGAATTCGCCGGGCTCGCCGCGAAGGCGCACGCCCCCATCCGCACGCTCTCGGGCGGCATGAAGCGGCGCCTGACGCTCGCGCGCGCGCTCGTCAACGATCCCGAACTCCTCATCCTCGACGAGCCGACGACCGGACTCGATCCGCAGGCCCGCCACCTGATCTGGGACGGCCTGCGCCAGTTGCTGACGCAGGGCAAGACGATCCTGCTCACGACGCATTTCATGGACGAGGCCGCGCGGCTCGCGACCCGGCTCGCCGTCATCGACCACGGGCGCATGATCGCCTGCGACGCGCCGCGCGCGCTGATCGCCGAGCACGTCGAGCCCGAGGTGGTCGAGGTCTACGGCGACGGCGCACGGGCCTGGGCCGATGCGCGGGGACGCAAGCTCGCGAAACGCCTCGAGATCGCGGGCGAGACCGCGTTCTGCTATGCGATGGACGCGCAGGCGCTCGTCTCCGACCTCGCGACGCGCGGCGGCGTGCGCTACCTGCACCGGCCCGCGAACCTCGAGGACCTGTTCATCAAGCTCACCGGCCGCGAGCTGCGGGACTGACGGTGCGGGCGATCTCCCTCGGCCTCCCCGCCCACCTGGCCGCGCCGCCGTCGTTCTCGCTGCGCTTCGTGCCGGTGTGGCGGCGCAACCTGCTCGTCTGGCGCAAGCTCGCGCTCGCGAGCGTGCTCGGCAACATCGCCGACCCGCTGTTCTACATGCTCGCGCTCGGCTACGGCCTGGGCGCGCTCGTCGGCGAGGTCGGCGGGATGCCCTACGTCGCGTTCATCGGCACCGGGATGGTCTGCCAGAGCGCCATGTTCACCGCGTCGTTCGAGGGCATGTATTCGGCGTTCTCGCGGATGCACGTGCAGCGCACCTGGGAGGGCATCATCAATGCGCCGATCTCGCTCGACGACGTGGTGTTCGCCGAGTGGATCTGGGCCGGCACCAAGGCCGTGATGTCGACCGCCGCCATCCTCGCGGTGGTCCTGGCGCTCGGATTCGGGCACACGTGGTTCGCGGCCTTCATCCTGCCGCTCGGCTTCCTCGTCGGCCTCGTGTTCGGCGCGTTCGGCCTCACGATGACCGCGCTCGCCCCCAACTACGACTTCTTCACCTACTTCTTCACCCTCGTGATCACGCCGATGCTGCTGCTGTCGGGCGTGTACTTCCCGGTCGACCAGATGCCGGGCGCCCTCGCGGCCGCGGCGAACGTCCTGCCGCTCAAGCACGCGATCGACCTCGCCCGCCCGCTGATGCTCGGGCGCGTGCCCGACGCCGTCGCGCTGCACCTCGCCGTGCTGGCGACCTACGCCGCCGCCGCGTACTGGCTGGCGCTCGTTCTCACCCGGCGCAGGCTCCTCAAGTGACCGCCGCGCCCGGGGCGTCCGTCATGGGTCCGGCACTTCGCTGCGCCGGACGAGATTGCACGGGGAGGCCGCGATGCTGACGGTCAAGGCGCTGCACATCGTCTTCGTCGTCGCGTGGTACGCGGGGCTCTTCTACCTGCCGCGGCTCTTCGTCTACCACGCCCAATGCGCGCCCGACGACCGCGTCGGCAGCGAGCGCTTCAAGGTGATGGAGCGGAAGCTCTACCGCGGCATCATGACGCCCTCCGCCGTGCTGGCGATCGGGTTCGGGTCGTGGCTGTGGCTCGGCTACGGGATCTCGGGCGGATGGCTGCACGCGAAGCTCGCGCTCGTCGTGCTGCTCGTCGCGTTCCACGTCTACCTCGGCCGCCTCGTCCGCGCGTTCGCGCAGGACCGCAACCGGCACGGGCACGTGTTCTACCGCTGGCTGAACGAGATTCCCGCGCTGCCGATCCTCGTCGCCGTGGTGTTCCTCGTCGTCCTGAAGCCGTTCTGACCGCGTGGAAGCCTTCTTCGCGCCCTGCCCGCGCGGGCTCGAGGCCGCGCTCGGCGCGGAACTCGAGCGTCTCGGGGCCGCCTCGGTCGCTCCGGTCGACGGCGGCGTCGGCTTCGCCGGCGCGCTCGAGTTCGCCTGCCGCGCGAACCTCGAATCGCGCCTCGCGAGCCGCGTGCTGTGGAAGGTCGGCGGCGGGGCCTGCCGCGACGAGCGGGAACTGAATGCGCTCGCCCGCTCGATCGCATGGCCGAAGCACTTCCGCGTCGACCGCACGATCCGCGTCGACGTCGCGGCCACGCGCTCGCCGCTCCGAAGCCTGGAGTTCGCCACGCTCACCGTGAAGGACGCGGTCTGCGACCGCTTCCGCGACGAACAAGGCAAGCGCCCGTCGGTCGACAAGCGTGCTGCGGAGGTCCGCGTGCACGCCTACCTCACCGAGCGCGAGGCGACGTTCTACCTCGACACCTCGGGCGAGCCGCTCTTCAAGCGCGGCTGGCGGCGCGACACCGAGGAAGCCCCGCTGCGCGAGAACCTGGCGGCCGGGCTCATCGCGCTGTCGGGCTGGACGCCGGACCTCGCGTTCCTCGACCCGATGTGCGGCAGCGGCACGATCGCGATCGAGGCCGCGGCGATCGCGGCCGATCGCGCCCCCGGACTCACGCGCACGTTCGGCTTCCAGAAGCTCGCGTGGTTCGACGGCCCGACCTGGCAGCGCATGAAGCAGCGCGCGCGGGACCGCGTGAAGCCGCCCCCGGAGCGCCCGACGATCCACGCGAGCGACCGCCTGCCCGCGGCGGTCGCGAAGACGCGCGCGAACGCGTCGCTCGCGCAACTCGACGGCCATCTCGCGATCGAGCAGGCCGACGCGCTCACGCGGCCTGCCCCGGCACCTTCCGGTGTCATCGTCACCAATCCGCCCTACGGCATCCGGCTCGAGGACCAGGAGCGCGTGGCCGCGATGTACCCGAAGTTCGGCGACGCGCTCAAGGCCCGATTCGCCGGCTGGTCGGCGTTCCTGTTCTCGGGGGATGCCAACCTCCCGAAGAAGTTCGGCCTCAAGGCCGAGCGGCGCACACCGCTGTGGAACGGCGCGATCGAGTGCCGGCTCTACGCCTACCGGATCGTCGCGGGCAAACTCGAGCGTTGAGCCGGCCGCGCGCCGTCGCGTCCGGCATCGTCCGTTGGTACCATCGCGAAATCGGGACGGGCTCCTGCACGCTCCCGTCGATGAAAGTGAGGGAGCTCGTCGACCGCCTGAAGCTGGACGGGTGGAACCTGGTCCGCTTGCGAGGCCGTCACCGTCAGAATCGACACCCGGTCGAGCCCGGCAGGGTCACCGTGTCCGGCAAGTCGAGTGCGGACGTTCCGATCGGACCGCTGAAGAGCGCGTTGAAGCAAGCGGGCTCCTGCGAAAGGATTGACCATGCGCTATCTCGTCGTCGTCGAAAAGGGACCGGCATCCTGGGGCGCGCACGTGCCCGATGTTCCCGGCTGCGTCGCTGCCGCAGAGAGCCGCGAAGCGGTGCTCGAACTCATTCGCGACGCCATCGCGTTTCATGTCGGGGGCCTGCGCGCGGAGGGCGAAGACGTTCCGGTTCCGGCCTCGTCCGCCGAAGTCGTGGAGGTCGACGCGTAGCCGCAGCCTCCGCCTACGCTAGAATTGCGGTTCCGAAAGCCCTTGCCCGCCCTGCCATGGGAATGCTCCCCGCCCGCCACTACGTTTCCGAGCACACGCAGTTCATCCGCGAGGTGCTCGAGCAGAAGCCTAACGTCGTCGACGAGCAGCGCAAGGGTCGCGCGATCTGGTGGGACAAGCTGCCGCGCGATCTGGCCGAACGCCGCAGGATGGATCAGGGCAGCGTGCCCCAGCCGGCGTACGTCTACTTCAGCCAGACGCGATAGCGTCTCCGATGCGCCCCTGGCGCATCCGTCGCGCCGTCCCCGCCGATGCGGCGGCGATCTGGGCGATCCACACGCGCGCGATCCGGGAGGTCGCTTCCGCGCACTACGATCCCGGGACCGTCGACGCCTGGTCCAGCCGGACGTCTCCGGTCTCCTTCGCCGCCTCGATCGCCACGCACGTCCTCGTCGTCGCCGAGGACGACGATGGCCGCCTCGCCGGCTTCGCCGAACTCGATCCGCATGCCGGGATCGTGCGCGCGTGCTACGTCGATCCCGATTTCGTCCGGCAGGGCGTCGGACGCGCGCTGATGGGCGCGATCGAGGACGCGGCGCGCGCCCATGGCCGCTCCGCCCTTCTCCTCGATGCGTCGCTCAACGCGGCGGCGTTCTACGAATCGCTCGGGTGGCGCGCCGAGACGCGCGCGCGGCATGCGCTCGGAGGGGGCGAGAGCTTCGAGTGCATCGTCATGACCAAGAAGATCGCGTGATCTCCGACGCAAGGCTGCCCGGGACTCTCCCTGATGCCGGTCCCGACCCATGCGGCCGATACAATGCCGCGCGGGGCCTGCGGGGCCGCGAACCCGGATCCGCCAGGCCGGTCGAACGCCGATCGTCGCGCCGCATGCCCTCTCGACCATGTCTTCGCCCGAATCCCAGGATCCGGCCAGCATCCGTGGGCGTCCGCCCGCGTGGCTGCTCCGGGCGTTCCGCGCGATGACGCCGAAGCTGCCGCGCTGGTTCATCGGCATCCTCGGCGCGATCGCCGCGCTGGTGGCGGTCGAGTTCTACGCGATCCAGAAATACGGCCGGCTGCGCGCACCCGAGCCCACGCCCGCGGCGGTGACACCTGCCGCCGCCCCGGCAGCCCCCGTTCCCGCGCCCGCCGTCGCGCAGCCGAGCGCGCCGGAGGGCTGGCTCGACACGCCCGCCGACGAGGCGATCGTCGGCACCAAACTCGCGCTCGCAGGCTGGGCGCTCGCGAAGGACGGCATCGCGCGGGTCGAGGTGCGCGTCGACGAGCGCACCTACCAGGCGCGGATCGGCCTGCCGCGCGAGGATGTCGCGAAGGAGAAGCCGGGCTTCCCCGACAATCCGAACGGCGGCTTCACGTTCGAAGGCGACTTCGGCGACCTCGCGCCGATGCGGCACAACGTGACGGTCGTCGCGATCGGCAAGGACGGTCGCGAAGCGGTCATCGCGCGCAGGAGCCTCATTCCCCCCGCGGCGATGACGCAGTGGAGCGCGCTCCTCGACGAGCGTCCGGAACTCGCCGCCCGCCGGTTCTATTTCCTGATGATGACCTCCGGTGTCGCGCTCGGCGGCGCGGACGAGATCGCCGAGCAGTACGTCGCCTACCAGTCGCGCACGCAGAAAGTCGGCATGAGCGTGCCGGTGCTCTACATGCGCACGACCAAGGGCGCTCAGCACGACTGGGTGTTCGATCCCGACTTTCCGATCGACGGCCCGAAGTGCGGCGACCGGCGCATCGCCGACGATTCGCTCGACGGCGTGCTGCGCTACGCGGTGGCGAAGCGCCTGCCGGTGAACGTGATCCTGAACGGCGGCATCTGGGGCGACGCGTCCTGCGATTCGCCCGCGTGGGACCTCAACGATCATCTCGAGCAGGACCGCGCCAACGTCCAGTGGGACCAGCACGACAAGGAGCATCCCGACGACCTGATGAAGGACGTGCCCGGCTCGCTCCCCGGCCCGCAGCTCGGCCGCTCGCTCACCTACCACGTCTACGCCCCGAAGATCCGCGCGTACAAGAAGCGCAACCTGCAGGCCGCGGCAAAGCGGCTCGCGGCGTTCTACCGCGAGCACCCGGACCTCCTCGTCGGCGTCACGCTCGACGCCGACACCTACATGAATCCGTTCCTCGGCGGTGGCTACCGGTTCGACTACAACCCGGGCATGCTGCGGCAGTTCCGCGAGTGGCTGCGGGGCACCGGTCCGTACGCCGGTCGCGGCGGCCCGGGCGTGCCCGACCTCCGCTCGTTCCGCCGCCCCGGTTCGCTGACGCTCGCGCAGGTGAACGCGCTCGCGCGCAAATCGTGGACGTCGTGGGACGAGGTCGAGCCGCCGCGCGAACTCGTCGGCGTCAACAGCCTGAAGGTGCCCGAGGGCGAGACGCCGTTCTGGCTCGACCCGTGGTACCTGGAGTGGGACGCCTTCCGCAAGCACGTCGTGCACCTGCACTACGTCGAACTCGCGGACTGGGTGTACGCGATGGGCATTCCCGCCGATCGCATCTTCACCGCGCAGGCGTTCACCGCGCCCGACCCGGGCCTGCGCCCGGTGTCGATCAAACTGCGCGGCTGGACGCCGGACTACGATTCCGCCGGCGTGTCGATCGAGGGCTCGGTGCCGCGCCACGGCCATCTCGGCACGCTCATGTACGGGCTCTCGGCGCAGGACCGCCACGGCATGGCGAACGGCCGCGGCGTCTACAGCAACATCGCGCGCTACGACGACGGCTGGGCGATCGTCGAGTCCAACGCGACCGACCTCAAGATGCCCAGGCGCAAGCCCGACTACGAGGCGTCGTACCGGATGTTCCGCAGCATCGCGAACTACGACGGCCGCCAGATCGCGCTGATGGCGTGGAACGGCTCGAACGGGTTGTTCGAGAACGATCCGGATTTCGTGCCCTACACCGCGTTCCGCAACACCGATTCCGAGCGCGCGATGAAGGACTCGATGGTCGCGCGCGCCGACCTGCCGCGCGGTTCGCGCCTGTGGACCTTCGGCGCGGCCGGATTCGCGAGTGACGACGGCTGGACCACCTCGCGCGGCACGCTCTCGGAAGGCGAGGGCTACATCGGCGTCGCGCCCGACCGCGGCGTCGTCGAACTCGTCTCGCCGCCCGACCAGGTGCTCCGGCCGAACCGGCTCGATCTGGCGATAGTGCGCGCGTTCGCAGGACCGAAGCCGCGTTCGATCGCCGTTCATGCCCGGCTCGAGCAGGGCGATCGCTGGACCGAGATCGGCCGGTCGCAAGGAAGCGAGCGCGTGGCGCTCTCCTGGCCGAAGGCGTGGGGCGACGCGATCGCGAGTCAGTTCCGGATCGACCTCGACTACGCGCCCGATGTCGCGACCGCGCGCGTCGACCGCGTGCTGCTCTACCCTGCGCGCGACGCCTACCACAGCGGTCAGGCACGCGCCGGGAAACCCGGGGCGAATCCGTGACGCTCCGGCGCGCCGACGTCCCCGCGCTTACGGGGGTCCGCGCGCTGGCCGCCCTCTGGGTCGTCGGATACCACGCGTGGATCGCGACCGGCCGTCCGGTGCTGGGCGGGGCAGGCGCATGGCGCCTCGATCCGTTGCTGGCCTCGGGCTGGCTCGGCGTCGATGTCTTCTTCGTGCTGTCGGGCTTCGTCCTCCAGTGGCAGGTCGAGCATGAGCGCGACCGCGCGATGTTCCCCTGGCTCGGCGCGCGCGCGTACGGTCGCTTCCTGGGCCGCCGCGTGCTGCGAGTTTTCCCGGCGTACCTCGCCTGTCTCTCGATCCTGCTGCCGCTCGCCTGGCTCCGCGTCGGCCGCTGGACGCCACCCGAACTCCCCGACGTCGCGCTGCATCTCGCGATGACCCACAACGCCGTGCCGGCCTACGTGAGCACGATCAGCGGCGTGTTCTGGTCGCTGCCGATCGAGTGGCACTTCTACCTCGTGTTCCCGCTCGGCGCGTGGCTCTTGTCCGGAGGCCGCACGTGGCTGCTGGTGGCGCTCGCGCTCGCCGTCACGCTCGCCGTCCATCGCGCGGTGATCGCCCTGCCCGCGCTCGAATGGCTCCTCGCCTGGACGCCGTTTCGCGCCATCGAGTTCGCGAGCGGGATGGCAGCCGCGGCGTGGGCGAGGCGTTCCTCCGGCATGCCGGCCGCCGCCGCCGACGCGCTCTTCGTCGCGGGCGCGCTCGCGCTTTTCGCCATCGGCTACCTGTGCGGCCGCTACGACATCATGTGGTGGACGAACGACGCGCGGACTTTCGCGCGCATGCTCGGGCTCTCGCTCGCCATCGCGACGATGCTCTACGCGCTGGCCATGCCCGGCGCGTCGCGCATCGGCGCCGCCGTCTTCGGCAATCGCCTCGCGGCGTGGATCGGCACGGTGAGCTACAGCCTCTACCTGTGGCACTTCTCGGTGATCGAGTTCGTGGTCGACCACCGGCTCGTCCCGCACCGCGGCGACGCGTCGCTGCACGACTTCGCGGCGATGGTCGCGGTGGTCCTTCCGCTCGCGCTCGCGATCAGCGCGGCCTCCTACTACGCGGTCGAGCGCGTGTTCCTCGACCGGGCGCGCTGGCCCGCGCGCGTCGACGACGGCGTGAACTGGATGCGACGACCGATCCTGATCGTCGTCGGGTGGGCGCTCGCGCTGCTCGCGGCGGCGGCGGGCGGTGCCTCGCTTCGCTGATGCCTCGTGGGTCGGCCTTCAGGCCGACGGGTTCCGATGCTGTAGGTCGGCCTTCAGGCCGACGCCGTTCCCGCGCATCGGCACCAACCCCGTCGGGCTGAAGCCCGACCCACAGGCGCTTCGCTTGTCGGGCTGAAGCCCGACCCACAGGTGCTTCGCTTGTCGGGCTGAAGCCCGACCCACAGGCGCTTCGCTTGTCGGGCTGAAGCCCGACCCACAGGCGCTTCGCTTGTCGGGCTGAAGCCCGACCCACCAGGAAGGCGGGCGCGCAACCGTCACTGGAGCGGCAGGCCGTTCACCCAGCTCGTGAAGTCCTTGAACGCGCTGCGCACCTTCTTGACCTGTCCGTCGGCACGCACGAGGCCGGTTCCCGTGAGAAACGAGAGAAAGGGGTCGTCACGACCGTAGTCGTCCGGATCGACGTGCACCCAGTAGTAACCTCGCACGAAGGGCAGCGCGTAGAGCGCGCGCAGCGTGCCGTCCGCCCACTCGTACTGGGCCTGCTGCGTGAAGCCGCCGTGCCAGCCGGTCTGCGCGGGGATGCCGTAGTCCTCCGTCCGCGAACTGAAGCCGGTCTCGCCGAGGACGATCGGCACCTTCACGATGTCGTGGGTCTGCTGCAGCACCTCCTGGAAGCGCTGGAGGTCGATCGGCGCGAAGATCGTGCCGTACTGCATCTGGAGCCCGACGAAGTCGAAGTCGATCGCGTTCCAGCGGAGGTAGGCGAGCAGGTCGGTGCCCGAGAAATGCTCGGGCGAGGGCGGGACGTTCATCTGGTACCCCACGTACGCCGACGCGCTCATGTAGATGCCGAACGGCGTGCCGGGAGAGGCCGAGCGCGCGCCTGCGAGCGACTGGCGCGCGAGTTCGGCCGCCTGCTCCATCGAAAGCCCCTTCGTGGCGAGTTCCATTTCGCCGCACGCGTAGTAGACCGAGACCTTCGACCCGTACCGCTGCACCACCATGCGTGCCTGGTCGTAGTACAGGGCCTTCAATTCGTCGAAGCCGAGGCTCCAGGTCCAGGCGGGCAGGCTGCCGAGCCCCCAGTTGACCTGCAGCGCCACCTTGAAACCCATCTCGCGTGCGCGGTCGATCTGGTAGTCGAGGTAGGAGAAATCGTAGGTGCCGCGCGAGGGCGAGACGATCTTCCAGTCGATCGCCGTGTAGACGGACTGGAAGCCTGCGTCCTTCGCGGTCGCATAGGTCAGGGCGTTCGAGGCCTCCGTCCAGCTCCCGAATCCCTCGTAGTTGAGATCGAAATCGGCACGGCGTCCGCGGGCCACGATCGAGCGGTTCGCGTTCTCGACGACGATGCGCTCCTTGAGCGGCATGACCAGCGAGAGCGCGGTGTACGACGCCTGCGCGCGCGCCTGCGGCGTCGCCGCGGCCTTCGCGGCGTCGACGGCCGCCGCTGCCTGCGCGAGCAACGCCTGCACTCCTCCGGAGAGCGGCTCCGCGGGCAGCAACCGCTTCGCCTGCTCGAACTCCGACAGCGCGAAGTGATACGGGATCTCGATCGTCTGCGACTGACCCGGCTGCACGACGATCCCCGCCCCGCCGTTGTCCGCGCGCATGAACGCCGCACCGATCACCGGCGCTTCCCACAGGGCGGTGAAGTAGAACGGCTCCGCTGCCGGCACGTCGAAGCCGATGTAGTCGACCCCTCCCTCGAAGACCGGGCCGGGGCCCAAGCCCGCCTGCGGCGAGGCCGGCAGCCTGCCCATCGGGTAGACGCCGTAGTTCCCGTAGTTGACGAGGTTCCCGCTGCGACTGACGAGGGTCGTGAAGTCGCCCAGGGTCGCCGGCGCACCGTCCGGCTTCCAAGCGCGCACCAGCAACCGGCCCTTGCCCGGATCGACGCTGCACATGATCACCGCGCCAGGGCCGTAGCCTTCCGCGACCCAACCCATGGCGACCATCCGGTCGCGCACCTTCAGGTCCGTCGTGTAGCGGTGGTTCGTGTCCGGCCGCCGATTCCAGACGCGATAGACGGGGAGCGTGCCCGCGGGACACGCGCCGGTCGTCGTGTCCGGCAGCCTCATGTACATCACGTTCGGCGATTCATGGATGAACTCCGGGAACAGCGCCGCCGCCAGCGCGCACTCGTCGGGCGACGCGGAGTAGAAGTGCGAGTTGCCGTGCCCGGGCGGCAGGTAGAAGCGGCACACCGGGTTGGCGCCGGCCGTGGGCGTCACGTAGGCCTTGAACGACGCGCCGGTGCGCGCCCAGCCCGCGACGCCGCCCGCGTCGAGGATCGCGATCTCGGCGGGCGCCGCGGTCATGAAGTAGTGGTCGACGTCCGCGTCGTAGTACTCGACCACTTCGACGGGTTGGGCGGCGATTCCGCCGATGCCGGCCACGAGCGACAGCGTCGCGAGCATCCACCGGCTCCGGAAACCCGCCAGCAGACGCCGGCCGATCAACCCCGACATTCCCGACTGCATACGCCCTCTCCTCGCCGCACGCGTGACATGTGCCGCAGACGTCGTCCGGCGACCCGGCGGCGCGGCGATCTTACCAAGGGCCAACCCGGTGCCGAAGGCGCGGATCGGCGCGCACCCATCGGCCGATGAGCGGCTGCCCGGCCACCTGATGGCGAAGTGGCAGCTCGCGAGCCCGCGACGGCTGGCGATTCGCGCCTGGCGCGGGCTGCGGTGGGAGTGGCGCGATTCGCGTGCGGGGCGACGTTAGACGTGTCGCCTGCGACGGCGCACCGAAACACGAGCCTTGCGAACGTCAACCGGGCGATCGGGCGCCGATGCCCGTACGGCAGGACTTCGGGCCGGGACCGACCCGCCCGTGCGTACGCGGCGCGCGTCCGTCAGGCGATCGGCAGGCCTACCGCTCGTCGGCCTTGATCTCGACGTACGCGCGATCGCGCGTCTGGCGCACGAACTCGGCGAACTGCTCGTCCGCCTTGCGCTGGCGCAGCGCGAGGCGCGCCTGGTCGCGCTGGCGGTTCTTCGAGACGTCCTGCTGGCGCCGCTCGACCACGAGGATCAGGTGCCAGCCGAACGGCGAGCGCACCGGCTGCGAGAGTTCGTCGATCTTGAGCTTGTCCATCGCGACCGCGAAGTCGGGCACGAGGTCGCCCGGGCTCACCCAGCCCAGGTCGCCGCCCTTCGCCGACGACGCGTCCTCCGAATTGAGGCGCGCCTGGTCCTCGAACTTCGCGCCCGCCTCGATCCGCTCGCGGATGCGGTCGATCTTCGCCTTCGCCTCGACGTCGGAGTTGAGTTCATTCACCTTGACGAGGATGTGGCTCACGTGGGTCTGCTGCACGACGTCGGGCTGGTTGCCGCCGCGGACATCGACGACCTTCACGATGTGGAATCCCGCCGCGCTGCGGAGCACCGGCGAGACGCCGCCCTTCGCGAGCGCGCGCACCGGATCGACGAACACCGCCGGCAACCGCGCCGGCGTGCGCCAGCCGAGGCTGCCGCCCTGCTGAGCGTCGGGCGAGTCCGAGAACGTCGCGGCGGCCTGCCCGAAGTCCTCGCCCGCCTTCACCTTCGCGAGCACGTCCTCGGCGCGAAGCCGCCTCTGTTCGATCTGCTCGGGCGAACTCTGCTCGGGCACGCGCACCAGGATGTGCGAGACCAGGTATTCGTTCTCGCCCCCGCCCTGCGCGTTGACGGTGGCGAGGTAATTGTCGACCTCCGCGTCCGAGACGAAGATGCGGTTGTCGACCTCGCGTTCGCGCAGCCGCTGCACGATGAGCTGCCGGCGGATGTCTTCGCGGTACTTCGCGTAGGGGATGCCCTCGCGATCGAGCGCCTTGCGGAATTCGTCCGGCGTCATCTTGTTCTCCTGCGCGATGCGCAGCACCGTGCGCTCGACGGTGGTGTCGTCGACGCGGATCCCGGTCTCCTTCGCGTACTGCAGGAGCGCGCGCTCGGTGATCAGGCGGTCGAGCACCTGGCGGTCGAGGACGTCGGCGGAAGGCGGTTGCAGCCGCGACTCGCGCAGCTGCTGCATCAGCACCTGCTTCTGCTGGTTCATCTCGAACTGGGTCAGGGCTTCGTCGTTGACGACCGCCACGACGCGGTCGAGGCCGACCGGCGCGTTCGACGTCACCGGAGGCGCCGCGCGCGCAGCGGCCGGCGGGCCGAGCCGCAGCCCGGTCCCCGGTGTCCCGCCGCTCCCCGGCGGTCGCGGGCCCAGCGGCGTTTGCGGCTGCGCGAAGGCGAGCGATGCCGCGGCGGCGAGAACGGCGCAGGCGATGCGCGGGAGGATCGTCATCGTGAGCCTCAGAATTCGGGCAGCGGGTCCGAGGTGCGGTCGCGCTGCGTCAGCAACGGGTCGTTCACCGGGACGTAGCCCGGGATGCTGCGGCGAAGCAGATCCAGCGGACTGGTTCCGACCCGCGCGAGCCCGTTGAGTTCCAGCTGGATGAAGAACGAGGTGTTGGTCTGGTCGACCGTCGTCGCGAGCCGGTGGAGCACGGCGCGCAGGACCCAGCAGTCGCCATTGTACTCGACCCCCGCGATGCCCTCCAGCAGCTTGCTGTTGGCGAGGTCGTAATTGTAGCGGCCGATCAGCGTCCACTGCGGCGTGACCGGCCACTCGGCCGCGAGGTCGATCTGCTTCAGCTCCTGGCCCGGTCCGGTGGGGTCGGAGAATTGCCGCGTGTACCGGTAGCTCGCGGAGAGCACGCGGCCGAGCGACGGCGTGTAGCGGACGGCGAGGTTGAACTGCTCGTTCTGTCCGGCGTCGAGGTTCTGCTGCACGAGGCCCGCCACCGCCCACGCATCGGTGATGCGGCCTTCGACCGCGAGCAGGACGTCCGACGACGACGCGGAGCGCGGCGTCTCGTTCAGCGTGACGCGCTGGTCCTCGAAGTAGAAGCGCTGGGCGATCGCGACGCGCAGCCGCTCCGCCCCGGTGCCCGGCTGCAGGAGCCGCGACGTGACGCCTATGGTGAGCTGGTTCGCGTCGCCGATGCGGTCGTCGCCGAGGTAGCGGTTCTCGGTGAAGAGCTGGCCGAAGTTGTAGTCGTCGGTCGCCGAATCGAACACCGGCAGCGAGTTCTGGTCGTGGTACGGAATGTAGACGTAGTAGGCGCGCGGCTCGAGCGTGTGGATGAAGTCGGTGCCGAAGAGCTTCCAGTCGCGCTCGAACACGAGCCCCGCGTCGAGGCTCGAGATCGGGATCGCGAAGTTCGGCCGCAGGTCGCCGGTGGCCGGCGGTTCGAGGTCGTACTGGCGCAGGTGGATGCCGGTGCGCGCGGCGAGGAACCAGCCGGGCGTCGACAACTTCCACGCCACTTGCGGATAGAGCACGGCGCGCGAACCCTGCGGCTGCGTGTCGGAGCGGAACCGCGCGAACTCGCCGAAGCCCGACCACCACAGCCCCGCCCACTCGGTCTCCGCCAGGTTGCCGATGACCTGGGGCTCGCGGTTGTACGGCGGAACGATCGGCGCGTTGGGATCCTGCAGCGTCTGGAACGACTGCACGCGCGCGAGGAAGGTCCACGGTCCGTTCGCGTAGGTGAGGCCCGCCTCGCGCGGCAGCGTCGTCTGCGAGGTGATCGCGATGCGGTCGGCGAGATCGGCGAAATACAGGTCGTCGGACACCTTGTTGAGGTCGAGGTATCCGCCGAGTCCGGGAACGCCGAGCTGCTGCTGGTGCCGCCACACCAGCGCGTAGCGGGTCGTGTGGGTCTGCCGGTCCTCGGGCAGCACCTGCACGTCCGCCTCGCCCGCGTTCTGCCACAGGTCCTGCCCGAGCAGGTAGCGGAACTGCGTGCCGATCTGCAACCCGCGCTTGGTCATGATGCGCGGGGTCACGGTCAGGTCGTAGTTCGGCGCGAGGTTGAAGTAGTACGGCAGCGCGAGCTCGAACCCCCGCGTGCCGGAACTGCCGGCCGTGGGCACGAGGAAGCCGCTCTTGCGGTCGTTGTTGAGCGGGAACTCGAGGTAGGGCCAGGCGAAGATCGGCGCGCCCATGAAGCGCACCGTCGCGTCGCGCGCGCTGCCCACCTGGCGCGCCATGTCGAGGTCGAGTTCACGCGTCTCGAGGTACCAGTCCTCCCTCGGCGCGACGCAGGTCGTGTAGCGCCCGTCGCTCACCAGGTAGCGGTCGGGTCCCTTGAACTCGATCTTCGACGCGTCGCCGCGCGCGCCGGTCGCGCCGATGTGGAACTCCGGCCCGCGGAACGTGCCGGTCTGCGTCGCGCGGCGGTAGGTGAGCTCCGGCCCGGTGACCCAGTCGATGCCCTTGCGCAGCACGACATCGCCCTCTGCGTGCACCTCGTCCTGCAGGAGGTCGTAGGCGAGCCGTTCGGCACGCACGGTCTCGCCGTGCGCGCGCAGCTCGACGCGTCCCGACGCCTCCACCGACTTGCCCGCGATGCCCTCGAGACGGTCTGCGCGCAGGAACACGACGCCCCGCTCCGCGTCGTCCTCGACGAGTCGGAGGCGCTGCGGGCGCGACGACGGCGCGCCCGGAGAGGCCGGTTTCGTCGCGGGCGCGGCCGGCGCGATCTCGCCCGCCGAGCGCAGCTTGAGCGGCACCTCCGGCACCATGATGTCCTGCGCGAGCGCGCCTCCCGCGAGTGCGGCGGCGATCGCAGCGGCCGCGGCACGCGCGCGAGGGCGGCGGAGGAGGAGCACGTGAGGAAGCGTGTGGCGCCTTTGCTAGAATGGTCCATTCTACCGAAGCCGCTCGCCGTCGCCGGACCGCGATCCCGAAGCGATGCGGCAGCGAAGCGCACGACATCCGTCTCCGCCGCGGCCGCGCCGCCGATGACCGCCGACGACCGACTCGCGCTGCTCGACGCCTGGCTCGCCTCGACGCTCGGGGTCAACGGCCACGCCCTCGCCCCCGCGTCGGCGGATGCGAGTTTCCGCCGCTACTTCCGCGTGACGCTCTCGCGCGAGGCGCACGGCGCGCGCACGCTGATCGCGATGGACGCACCGCCTCCGATGGAGGATTGCCGGCCGTTCGTGCAGGTCGCGCGATTGCTCGCCGATGCGGGTGTCCACGCGCCCCGCGTGCTCGCGCAGGACCTCGAGCGCGGCTTCCTGCTCCTGACCGACCTCGGCACGACGACCTACCTCGACGCGTTGACGCAAGGCGCGCCGCACACCGCCGGGCTCGGGGGGGATCACGCCCAGCGACTCTACCTCGACGCGATCGACGCGCTCGTGCGCTGGCAGGCGGCCTCGCGCGACGGAGCGCTGCCTCCCTACGACGAGACGCTGCTGCGGCGCGAACTCGACCTCTTCCCCGACTGGTACCTCGCGAGGCACCTCGGCGTCGAGGTCGACGCAGCGCTGCGGGGCACGCTCGACGAGACCTTCGCGCTCCTCGTCGCGAACGCGCTCGCGCAGCCGCGCGTCTACGTGCACCGCGACTACCACTCGCGCAACCTGATGGTGACCGCGCCCAATCCCGGCGTACTCGATTTCCAGGACGCGGTGTTCGGGCCGATCACCTACGACCTCGTGTCGCTCCTGCGCGACGCGTACGTCGGATGGGACGAGGAGCGAGAGCTCGACTGGGCGGTGCGCTACTGGGAGCGCGCGCGCCGCGCGCGGCTTCCGGTCGACGCGGACTTCGGCGCGTTCTGGCGCGACTTCGAGTGGATGGGCGTGCAGCGACAACTCAAGGTGCTCGGCATCTTCGCCCGGCTGTGGCATCGCGACGGCAAGCCGGGCTACCTCGCCGACATGCCGCGCGTCATCGGCTACCTGCGCGGCGCGTGCCGACGCTACGCAGCGTTCACCCCGCTCCTGCGCGCGCTCGACGCGATCGAGGGCCGCGCCGCGGTCGTCGGGACGACCTTTTGACGCCGCGCAAGGCGACCGCGATGATCCTCGCCGCGGGCCGCGGCGAGCGGATGCGCCCGCTGTCGGACACGACGCCGAAGCCGCTCTTGAGCGTCGCGGGCAAGCCGCTCGTCGTCCACCAGATCCAAGCGCTCGCGCGCGCGGGGCACCGCGACATCGCGATCAACGCGTCGCATCTCGCGCGCGCGCTCACCTCCGCGCTCGGCGACGGCAGCGCGCTCGGCGTGCGCCTGCACTGGTCGATCGAAGCGGAACCGCTCGAGGCCGCGGGCGGCATCGCGACCGCGCGTCCGCTCCTCGCCGACGGCGCGGTGCTGATCGTCTCCGGCGACGTGTGGACCACCTACGACTACGCGGCGCTGGAACCGCTGCGACCGGAGATCGGCATCGCGCGCGGGCGCGCCGTGCATCTCGTGATGGTGGCCAACCCGCACTACCACCCGCAGGGCGACTTCGCCGTCGCGCCGGTTCAAGGCGACGGCGGCGCCCCGCGGCGCGTGCTCGCGCGGCAGGTCGACCACGCGGACGATGGCCGGGGGCGCCTCACCTACGCCAACATCGGCCTCTACGACAGCGCGCTCTTCGACGAACTTCCGCGCGGCGCGAAGCTCAAACTCCTGCCGCTCCTCGAAGAGTGGATCGGTCGGGGCTGGGTGACAGGCGAGTATCATGCCGGTCCCTGGGCCAACGTCGGCACCCCCGACGACCTGGCCCGGCTGAACGCCGCGCTCGCGAACCGCGCCTGACGCCGCCGTGCAACCCGCGCCCCGATCCGGACGCGATCCGAAGGACGCCGCATGAACGACAATCCGCTGCTCGACTTCTCGGGACTCCCGCGCTTCGCCTCGATCCGCGCCGAACACGTGACGCCGGCGGTGGAGCGCCTGCTCGCCGAAGCGCGCGCGACCATTGACCGGGTCGCGGCCGACACGCGCGCTCCGTCCTGGGCGACCGTCGCCGAGCCGATCGCCGACGCGCTCGACCGCCTGCATCGCGCCTGGGGCGCGGTTCGGCACCTGAACGCGGTCGTGAGCACGCCCCCGATCCGCGACGCCTACAACGGCAACCTGCCGGCGATCACCGCGTTCTACACCGACCTGGGCCAGGACGAGCGCCTGTACGCGAAGTACCGCGCCCTCGCCGCGTCGCCGTCCTACGCGGAACTCGACCCGGCGAAGCGCCGCGTGATCGACAACGAGCTGCGCGACTTCAAGCTCTCGGGTGCCGAGCTCCCGCCGGCCGAGAAGGCCCGCTTCAAGGCGATCCAGGAGGAACTCGCGTCGCTCTCGGCGCGCTACGACGACCACGTGCTCGACGCGACCAACGACTACGCGCTCCACGTCGACGACCCGAAGCGCCTGGCCGGCCTCCCCGACGACGTCGTCGCCGAGGCGCGAGAGAACGCGAAGGCCGAGGGCCGCGACGGCTGGAAGCTCACGGTGCGCATGCCCTGCTACCTGCCGGTCATGAAGTACGCGCACGACCGCGAGCTGCGCGCCGAGCTCCACCGCGCGCAGTCGACGCGCGCCTCCGACCTCGGCGCGAAGCGCGAGTGGGACAACGGGCCGCTGATCGAACAGGTGCTCGGGCTGCGCCGCGAGGCCGCGCGCCTGCTCGGCTACCCGCACTACGCCGAGGTCTCGCTCGTCCCCAAGATGGCGAAGGACACCGCCGACGTGCTCGCGTTCCTGCGCGACCTCGCGCGGCGCGCGAAGCCCTACGCCGAGCGCGATCTCTCCGAACTCGCCGCATTCGCGCGCACCGAGCTAGGCGTCGCGAAGCTCGAGCCCTGGGACATCGCCTACGCCACCGAGAAGCTGCAGAACGCGCGCTACGCGTTCTCGGACGAGGCGGTGCGCCAGTATTTCCCGGAGGACCGCGTGCTCGCCGGCCTGTTCCGCGTCGTCGAGACGATCTACGGCGTGCACATCCGCGAATCGCGGGCGGAGGCCTGGCATCCGACCGTGCGCTTCTTCGACATCGCGGACCGCCACGGCGCCACGATCGCGCAGTTCTACTTCGACAACTACGCGCGCGAAGCCAAGCAGGGCGGTGCGTGGATGGACGACGCGATCAACCGCCGGCGCCGCGCCGACGGCGTCCAGATCCCGGTCGCCTACCTCACCTGCAATCTGCCTGCCCCGGTCGCGGGCAAGCCGGCGCTGTTCACGCACGACGACGTGATCACCGTGTTCCACGAGTTCGGCCACGGCCTCCACCAGATGCTGACGCAGGTGGAGGTGCTGGGCGTCTCGGGCATCGAGGGCGTCGAATGGGACGCGGTCGAGCTGCCGTCGCAGTTCATGGAGAACTTCTGCTGGGAGTGGGAGGTGCTGCGGCACATGACCGCGCACGTCGACACCGGAGAACCGCTGCCGCGCGCGCTCTTCGACCGCATGATCGCGGCGAAGAACTTCCAGAGCGGGCTCGCGACGGTGCGGCAGCTCGAGTTCGGTCTCTTCGACATGCTCGTCCACAGCGACTACGTGCCGGGGGGCGGCGGTCGATACGCCTCGCCGCAGGCGGTGCTCGACGCGGTGCGCTCCGAGGTCCGGGTGCTGCCGGTCGCGCCCTACGACCGCTTCATGCACGCGTTCGCGCACGTGTTCGCCGGCGGCTACGCGGCGGGCTACTACAGCTACAAGTGGGCCGAAGTGCTCTCCGCCGACGCGTTCAGCCTGTTCGAGGAACTCGGGGTGCTCTCGCCGGAGGCGGGCGCGCGCTTCCGCGACGAGGTCCTCGCGAAGGGCGGCAGCCGGCCGGCGATGGAGTCGTTCGTCGCCTTCCGCGGGCGCGAGCCCCAACTGGACGCGCTTCTGCGGCATAATGGGATGACAACGTCATTGGCCTGAAGGAGTTGCCATGGCCCGTGTCCGACCGTCCCGTCGTTTCCTCGCTGCCGGCGCCGCCGGCGCGATCGCGGCCGCGCTGGCCTCGGGCGCGCTCGCGCAAGGCCAGGTCTACCGCTACGAAGATGCGCAGGGGCGCGTCGTCTACTCCGACAAGCCCCCGCCCACCGATGCGAGGAAGGCGCAGCAGAAGCGCATCGGCGCCAACTACATCGAGACCGAGCAGGCGCCGCTCGAGTTGCAGCAGGCGACCGAACGCTTCCCGGTCACGCTCTTCACCTTCGCGTGCGGCGACGTCTGCCAGAAGGCCGAGGCGCTGCTCAACCGGCGCGGCGTGCCCTTCTCGACCGTCAACGTCGAAGATCCCGCGAACGCGAAGCGCCTCGAGGCGCTGACCGGCGAGATGACCGCGCCTGTGCTGCAGGTCGGCGACAAGCTCGTGGCCAAGGGCTTCAACGAGGCGCGCTGGACCGCGATGCTCGACGAGGCGGGTTATCCGAAGGCTCCGGCGCCGCGACGCACCGTCGCAGGTCCGCGCGCCCCCGAGCCGCCGCCGTCCGCCGTGACGCAGACCGCCCCGCCACCGCCCGCCAAGGGCACCGGCTACCCGGCCCAGTAGCGCTATCTCGGCGACGCCGGCCGGCCGCCCGCCCGATAGTCGCCCGCCTTGCCCGCGAACGCGGGCCGCGGTGCGCCGGTCACGAGCGCCGCGATGTCCCAGGCGTCCTGATCGGAGAGCGAACCGCCGCGGCCGAGCGGCATCTTCGCCTGGATGAACGCCGCCGCGGTCGCGGCGTGCGACATGCCCGCGCCGTCGTTGAACGATTGCGGCCCCCACAGCGGCGGAATCGCGTAGCCGCCCGACGCGAGCGGCGAACCGCCGCCGTCGACGCCGTGGCAGCTCGCGCAGCGCTGCTCGTAGAGCGTCGCGCCGCGCCCCGCATCGGGCGCGCGCGCGGGGGCGCTCATCGCGCGGAAGCCGCGCCCCTCGACGCTCGCGCCGACCGGCACTCCGGTCGAGAGCCACGCGACGTAGGCCATCAACGCCCGCATCGGCGCGCCGTCGACGTCGATCGGCCTGCCGTTCATCGAGCGGCGGAAGCAGTCGTTGACGCGGTCGGCGAAACCCTCGACGCGTCCGCTCCGCGCGAAGTACTCGGGATACACGCCCCACACGCCGACGAGCGGCGCGGCGTAGGCGACGGTGCCGCCGTTCAGGTGGCACGACGCGCACGCGAGACCGTTGCCGACGTTCTCCGGCAGCGCCGCCTTCGTCGCGTTGATGATCGACAGTCCCTGGCGCACCGCGTCGCCGAGCGGCCCGTCGGGCATCGTCTGCGGCGCGGGGACGACGAGTGGAACCCGCTTCGGTACGACGTCGGCAGCGTCCACGAGCGGCGCATGCGCGACGGCCTGGACGAGCGCTACGGCGACGACGGTGGCGATCCTCATGGCGGACTCCGCAACGACACGGGCGAAGTGTACCGTCGCGCATGCGTCCCGGGGCATCCCGGGCGCGCGCACCGGGCGGTGCCCTCCGTCGCGTCCCCGCGGCGCGACGATGGCATGATGACGGGCCACGCCGTTCGGAGCCGCTCGTGAAGCTCGCCACCTGGAACGTGAATTCGCTCAATGTGCGGCTGCCGCGCCTCCTCGCCTGGCTCGCCGGGCACGCCCCCGACGTCGTCTGCCTGCAGGAGACCAAGCTCGAGGACGCGCGATTCCCGCATCGCGAACTCGAGGACGCGGGCTACGCGGCGCAGGCGTCCGGCCAGAAGACCTACAACGGCGTCGCGATCCTCACGCGCGGCGAGCGTGTCGTGACCGACGTGTCGGTCGGCCTGCGCGGCTTCGACGACGATCAGAAGCGCCTGATCGCGGCGACCGTCGACGGCGTGCGCGTGGTCTGCGCCTACGTGCCGAACGGGCAGTCGGTCGACTCCGACAAGTACGCCTACAAACTGCGCTGGTGCGAGGCGGCTACCGCGACCTTGCGCGACGAACTCGCGCGCCATCGGGAACTCGCGTTCTGCGGCGACCTCAACATCGCGCCGGAGGAGCGCGACGTGCACGATCCGGCCGCGTGGGAAGGGCAGGTGCTGTTCTCCGCGCCGGAGCGCGAGGTCTTCGCGCGCTGGGTCGCGCTCGGGTTGGAGGACAGCTTCCGGCTGTTCGACCAGCCGCCGAAGACGTTCTCGTGGTGGGACTACCGGATGCTCGCGTTCCCGAAGAACCGGGGCCTGCGCATCGACCACATCCTCGTCTCACGCGCGCTCGCCTCGCGCTGCCGCGCCTGCACGATCGACCGCGGGGAGCGCAAGGGCGAGAAGCCCTCCGACCACGCGCCGGTCATCGCCGAATTCGCGTGAGGCCGCCCGCGTCCGCGGTGTTCGGCGCGCTCGCGGGCGTCGTGCTGTTCTTCCTCGTCCTCGATCCGCGCATCCTCGACCCCGGGTACTGGATCTGGTTGCTGGATGGCGATCCCGCGACGCAGTACCTCGGCTGGCGCTTCTTCCGCTCCGAGGCGTGGCAGTGGCCGCCGGGGGCGCTCAGGAGCTACGGCCTCGAGGTCGGCAGCGCGATTCCCTACCCGGACTCGCTGCCGCTCCTCGCGTTCCCGGCCAAGCTCCTGCGCGGCGTGTTGCCCGATCCGTTCCAGTACTTCGGGTTCTGGATGCTCGCGTGCTTCGCGTTGCAGGGCTTCTTCGGCGGGCTCCTCGCCGCGCTCGCCTCGGAGCGTCCGGTCGAACGCTACGCGATCACGCTCCTGTTCGTCGCGAGCGTGCCGCTGCTCGACCGCGCCATCGGCCACTACGCGCTGATGTCGCACTGGATCGTGCTGTGGGGGCTGTGGCTCGCGCTGCGCCCGCAGCGCGAACTCGCCACCGCGCAGTGGGCGACGCTCGCCTGCCTCGCCGCGCTCGTGCACGCGTACCTGCTCTACCTGGCGCTCGCGCTGTGGGTCGCCGACGTCCTGCGCCGGCGTCACTTCGACCCCCAGCCGCGGCCGGGTTTCGGCGCGGCGTTCCGTCACGTGACGATCGTCGCGATCGCACTCGGCGCGACGATGGCGCTGGCCGGGTACTTCGTGCTCCCCGCGCACGGGATCTCCGGCGGCGGCGCCTACTACGGCAAGTTCGCGACCAACCTGAACGGGTTCTGGAACCCGGGCTGGGGATCGGCGTTCCTCCCTGGCCTGCCGGTGATGAAGGGCGCGGAACTCGAGGGGCACGCCTACCTCGGCCTCGGGGTTCTCGTGCTGCTCGCCGCGGCGGCGGTCGCACTCGTCGCGCCAGGGACGCCGCGCGCGAACCTGAAGCCGTACCTGCCGCTCGTCGCGATCGGCTTCGGGCTCTGGCTCACCGCGCTCTCGCACCAGGTCGCGTGGGGCGATCATGTGGTCCTCGAGATCCCGATTCGCGGGAAGCTCCTCGAACTCTTCGGCACGCTGCGCGCCTCGGGGCGCCTCGCGTGGGTCGCGATCTACGGCCTCACGTTCGCGGCGGCGGCGATCGTCGCGGCGCGCTACGCGCCCCGCGCGGCGACCGCGCTCGTCGTGTCCGCGGTCGCGCTGCAACTCGTCGACCTCGCTCCGCGTTTCACCGCGATGCGCGGCTACCTCGACGAGCGCTACTTCACCGTGCCCGCGGAACGCAAGAGCCCGCTCGCCTCGCCGTTCTGGGCCGAGGCGGCGAAGCACTACCGCACGATCCGGGTGGCGCCGGCCGCGAACATGGCCCGCGGCTGGCCGTGGCTCGCGCTCTACGCCGTCGACCACGGCATGGCGATCAACACCGGGCAGTTCGCGCGCATCTCGGGTCCGAACATCGCGGAGGCGAACCGCAAGCTCGCCGTCGCGCTCGCCGACGGGCCGCTCGATCCGCACACGCTCTACCTCCTCTGGTCGTCCGACGCGCGCTTCGACTGGCGGATCGGCCCCGACGACGGCATCGGCGTGTTCGACGGCTACGTCGTCATCGCTCCGGACTGGTTCGCGGTGCCTCGCGGTCCGATCGCGCCCGACTATCTGGTGCGCGGGCCGCGGCGCGGCGTCGCTCCGTAGAAAGGGGTCAGAGCCGCAATACTCGCGCGATCATTGATGACCTGGCGCCGTCGAGTCGCGCGAGTATCGCGGCTCTGACCCCTTTGTCACCCGCCCTTGCGCAACTCCTCCTCCATCCCGAGTTCGCGGATCTTGCGCGTGAGCGTGTTGCGGCCCCAGCCGAGCCATTGCGCGGCGTCCATGCGGTGCCCGCCGGTGTGCATCAGCGCGCGCCGGATCAGCGTCATCTCGAACTCGCGCTCGAGCCGGTTGCCGGCGGATTTCTCGCCGCGCGCGAGCGCCTGGGCGAGTTCGCGGTCGAGGGCGTGCTGCCAGCTCGCCTCGCCCGGGCGCACGCCCGGCAGCGTCGCGGGCTCGCGCACCTCCGGCGGCAGGTCCGCCGCTTCGATGCGCTGCCCGGGGGCCATCACGGTGAGCCAGTGGCAGATGTTCTCGAGCTGACGCACGTTGCCCGGGAACGCGAAGCCCTGCAGGACCTTGATCGCGTCGTCGGAGAGCACCTTCGGGTCCACGGCGAGTTCACGCGCGCTCTTCTGCATGAAGTGCCGCGCGAGCGGCGGGACGTCCTCCGGACGCTCGCGCAGCGGCGGCAGGCGCAGCCGGACGACGTTCAGCCGGTGCAGCAGGTCCTCGCGGAACAGGCCGCCGCGCACGCGTTCCTCGAGATTCTGGTGCGTCGCCGCGATGACGCGCACGCTCGAGCGCAGCGGCGCGTGGCCGCCGACGCGGTAGTACTCGCCGTCCGAGAGCACGCGCAGCAGGCGCACCTGGAGGTCGGCGGGCATGTCGCCGATCTCGTCGAGGAACAGCGTCCCGCCCTCGGCCTGCTCGAAGCGCCCGCGACGCGCGCTCTGCGCGCCGGTGAACGCGCCGCGCTCGTGGCCGAACAGCTCGCTCTCGAGCAGGTCCTTCGGGATCGCCGCCGTGTTGATCGCGATGAACGGTCCGGCGGCGCGCGGGCTGTGGCGGTGAAGCGCGCGGGCAACGAGTTCCTTCCCGGTGCCCGACTCGCCGGTGATCAGCACGGTCGCGTTCGATTGCGAGAGTCGGCCGATCGCGCGGAACACCTCCTGCATCGCCGGCGCCTGCCCGAGGATCTCCGCGGGTTCGCCGAGCGTGCCCGCGGTCGGCGCCACCGCCGGCGACTGCGACATCGCGCGCCGGATCAGCGCGATCGCGTGATCGACGTCGAAGGGCTTCGGCAGGTACTCGAACGCCCCGCCCTGGAACGCCTGCACCGCGCTCTCGAGATCCGAGTAGGCGGTCATCACGATGACCGGGAGCTGCGGGTGCCGCTCCTTCACCTGGTTCAAGAGCGCGATGCCCGACTCGCCCGGCATCCGGATGTCGGAGACGAGCGCCGCCGGCCTGTCGACGGCGAGCGCCTGCATCACCTCGTAGGCCGAGCCGAAGGTCCGGTGCGGCACGCCCTCGCGCGCCAGGGCCTTCTCGAGCACCCAGCGGATCGATCGGTCGTCGTCGACGATCCACACGCTCCGGCCGGATTCGCCGCTCCGCGGCGTGTCGTCAGCGTCGTGCATCGGCGTCATCCCGGTTCTGGTGCGCGTTGTGCGGAGACTCGAACGGCAGCGCGATGGTGAACACGGTGCGGCCGGGCGCGCTCTCCCAGTCGATCGTGCCGCCGTGCTGCGCGACGAAGGTCTGCGCGATCGTGAGCCCGAGCCCGCTCCCGCCGTCGCGCCCCGACACGAGCGGATAGAACATCCGGTCGCGCAGCGCCTCCGGAATGCCCGGACCGTTGTCCTCGATCCTGATCGCGACCGCGACACGATGCACCCGGCGCGCGACCATCAGGTTGCGCGCGATGCGCGTCGACACGACGATGCGCGGGTCGGGCGTCGTTCCGGCGAGCGCCTGCGCGGCGTTGCGGACCACGTTCAGGACCGCCTGCACGATCTGCTCGGGGTCGACCTCCGCCTCGGGCAGCGACGCGTCGAAGTCGAGCACGACCGGAACCTGCGGGAACTCCGCCTGCACGACGCCCTTCACGCGCAGCAGCACCTCGTGCACGTTCACGCGCCGGTACGCGGGCAGGCGGTGCGGCGTCAGGAGCCGGTTGACGAGCGACTGCAGGCGGTCGGACTCCCCGATGATCACCTGCGTGTATTCGCGCAGGCGCGCATCGTCGAGCTCGCGTTCGAGCAGTTGCGCCGCGCCGCGGATGCCGCCGAGCGGGTTCTTGATCTCGTGCGCGAGGTTGCGGATCAGCTCGCGGTTCGCCTGCTGCTGCTCGTTCAGCCGCTCCTCGCGCGCGATCCTGAGCTGCTGGTCGATGTGCCGGAACTCGAGCAGCGTCGCAACTCCCGCCATGTCGACCGGCGTCACCGTGCAGGCGAGGTGGAGCTTCGCCTTGCCGGCCACGCCGAGTTCGAGCGCCTGCTCGGTGTACGACGCGCCGCTCGCGACCGCCCGGTCGATCGCGGCGGCGAGCGCCGCCCCTCCGACGAACGCCTGCACCGGCACGAGGCCGACGAGCCGCTTCCGCGACAGCTCGAAGAGATTCTCCGCCGCGGGATTCGCCCATTGCACGCGAGCGTCGCCGTCGAGCAGCAGCACGGCCGTCGCCAGCAGATCCAGCCCCGCTAACGGGTCCGGCCTTCGCGGATCGGGCGCCGTGGCGCGAATCACCCGGCCCCCGCCGCCATCGTGCGCGGCGCGCGGCCCCGGCCGGAGGACGGGCAACCCGCGACGTGCTGCGCTTCCGCGCGAACGAAGGCGCGCGTCAGCGCGACCCGATCTCGCGCTTCAGCGCCGCGACATTGCGCTCGTGCAGTTGCACCGCCTGGCGCAGCCGCGCGAGGCGGTCGGCGTAGGCCTGCGCGTTCGCGCGCTCCTCCGGCAGCGGCGGCGGCGCGCCGTCGCCCCAGGCCTTCTTCGCGTCGGCGAGGAGCTTCTCCTCGCTCGCGAGTTCGTCCTGCAGCACCTTGCGGCGGAGGTCGTCGCGCGACTTCTGCGTGCCGGAATCGATCCTCGGGAATCCGGCGGGCGAGGGCACGGCGACCGAGCGCGTGACCGTGGATTTCGGAGGCGCCGCGGGCTCCGATGAGGCTTCGGGCACGTTGAAGAACGCCTGTGCGCCGGTCCTGGTCGCGCACTTCCACGTGTCCGATCCCGCGACGCGCACCGGCTTGTCGGTGCAGCCGGAGTCCTTCGCCGTCTGCGCGAGCGTCGCCGCGGGCGCAAGGCCGCTCGCGCATCCGAGGAAGGCGGCGACGCAGCATGCGAGGACCCGTTCCGGGAGGAAGGTCATGCGTCGCAGTGTATCGGAGCCGGCGATGACGACGATAGGGGCGGACCTCGGGCCCGCCCCCGCCGCCATGCGGACAACGCCCGCGACGCTGGCGCGGTTTACAGCGAGTAGTACATCTCGTATTCGACCGGGTGCGTCGTCATCCGGAAGCGCGTGACCTCCTCCTCCTTGAGCTCGATGAACGCGTCGATCATGTCGTCGGTGAACACGCCGCCCTTGGTGAGGAAGCCGCGATCCCGGTCGAGGTAGTCGAGCGCCATGTCGAGCGAACTGCACACCGTCGGGATCTTCTTGTCCTCCTCGGGCGGCAGGTCGTAGAGGTTCTTGTCGGCGGGGTCGCCGGGATGGATCTTGTTCTGCACGCCGTCGAGGCCCGCCATCAGCATCGCCGCGAACCCGATGTAGGGGTTGCAGGTCGGATCCGGGAAGCGCACCTCGATGCGGCGGCCCTTCGGGTTCGACACGTAGGGGATGCGGATCGACGCCGAGCGGTTGCGCGCCGAGTAGGCGAGCTTCACCGGCGCCTCGAAGCCGGGGACCAGGCGCTTGTACGAGTTCGTGCCCGGATTGGTGATCGCGTTCAGCGCGCGCGCGTGCTTGATGATGCCGCCGATGTAATAGAGCGCGAACTCCGACAGACCCGAGTAGCCGTCGCCCGCGAACAGGTTCTTGCCGCCCTTCCACACCGACTGGTGGCAGTGCATGCCCGAGCCGTTGTCGCCGACGATCGGCTTCGGCATGAACGTCGCCGTCTTGCCGTACGCGGCCGCGGTGTTGTGCACGACGTACTTGAGGATCTGCAGCCAGTCGGCGCGCTGCACCAGCGGCGCGAACCTGGTGCCGATCTCGCACTGGCCCGCGTTCGCCACTTCGTGATGGTGCACCTCGACCGGCACGCCCATCTCCTCGAGCGCGAGGCACATCGCCGAGCGGATGTCCTGCAGCGCGTCGACCGGCGGCACCGGGAAGTAGCCGCCCTTCACGCCCGGGCGGTGGCCCATGTTCCCGCCCTCGAACTTCTCCGCGGACGACCACGCCGCCTCGCTCGAGAACACCTTGCAGTAGCTGCCGGACATGTCGACCGACCACTCGACCGAGTCGAAGATGAAGAACTCGGGCTCGGGACCGAAGTAGGCGACATCGCCGATGCCGGTCGACTTGAGGTAGGCCTCGGCGCGCTTCGCGATCGACCGCGGATCGCGCTCGTACCCCTTGCCGTCGGAGGGTTCGACGACGTCGCAGGTGAGGAGCAGCGTCGTCTCGTCGAGGAACGGGTCGAGGTTCGCGGTGGCCGGATCGGGCATCAACAGCATGTCGGAGGCCTGGATGCCCTTCCAGCCCGCGATCGACGATCCGTCGAACGCGTGTCCGTCCTCGAACTTGCTCATGTCGAACATCTTCGCGGGCACCGACACGTGCTGTTCCTTGCCGCGGGTGTCGGTGAAGCGGAGGTCGACGAACCGGACCTCCTTCTCCTTGATCATCTTGAGGACGTCTGCGCCTGTGGTCATGCCAATCTCCTGGGGGCCGGATAACGGGAAAACGGGGGTTAGTGCAATGCAATATCGCCGCCGGACAGGTTAGCGAGTTCCATGCCATGCGGCAGCACCCGCCAACCCATTGTTTACAAGGACATTAATCCTGGCCGCCCGCACCTGGGGCCGCCGATTGCCCCATGATAGTGCAACGGTGAAATCGCCGCGCATCGTTTTGGACGCGCTCGCGGTACATCACATCGGCGCTTGTATGTTGTCCACTCATCGGGTGACTCCGAGGAGAATGGACAGCGACGGAATCCGGGAGAGGGTCGCCGCAGCGCGCTCGAGGTCACGTCCTCGGCATTGAGATTGGCGCCCTCGACCGGTGCTCAGTGTCCGGACGGTATCCCGGGGCCGGCAACGCCGTTTCCTCGCATGCACAAGCGTGGACTTGAGCACCGGCTCCGAGGCTCCCGACTTCCTCCGTCGCCAGGAGGTCGTATGCACTTCGCCGGAATCGACATCGCATCGGCTACCCACGTTATCGCCATCGTGGATAGCGACTCGGCCGTCGTGCTCAAGGCCACGCCGTTCGCCGAGGATGCGCTCGGCTACGAGAAGTTGCTCGGCCTGCTCGGCGCCTCCAGCGACCTGCTCATCGCCATGGAGGCGACCGGACATTACTGGAAAAACCTGTTCGCCACCTTGGCCGCCGCCGGCTACCGCGTGGCGCTGCTCAACCCGCTGCGCACCCATCGCTTCGCCAGCGAAGAGCTCGCGCGCACCAAGACCGACGCCATCGATGCGCTCGGCCTCGCCCGCTTCGCCGCCCAGAAACGCCCCGCCCCCGCCGGCGGCGGACAGTGGGATCACCGGAAACAGCACTGCCGGGATCAGCGCGCCGAGCGGGCCGCCGGGCCAGGGGATCGGCAAGACCAGCACGAGGAAGCCGACCACGACCGCCGCCATGACGAACAGCCACTGCGAGCCCGAGATGGACACCGGCACGCCGTTGTAGAAGGGGAAGTCACGGACCCGGTCTTCCAGCCGGCCAAGCAGTTGCTCCGGTGCCAGGGCGGGCGAAGTGTTCAAGGTCACGGGGGCGTTCCTTCCGGTTGCCGTTGTGGTCACTTCAGCAGCGCCAGGCAATAGTCGGCAGTGATGGGCACCAGGTACTGGCGGAAGCGCGGGGAGTCTTGTTCGTAGCGCCCTTCGCCCAGGTAGACCGTGTTGGTCAGGCCCAGGCGCGCCATGTCGGCCAGCGAGAAGCCCCAGCCGATCTGTCCGGCATAGCCCGATCGCTTTTCCAGCACATCGCCGACCGCACAGGCGGCGAAGGCGTCGTTGAGTCCCAGGCTGGCGTAGAACGCGGCCTCGTCCTTCTGGGTCACCGCGAACGAGCGCAGGGCCTCCTGGACGAAGGCAGCGCGCGGCCCGGGCGCGACGTCCGCCGGCGGGACGGTGGCCAGTTGATCCGCCACGCTAATTCCCGTGCGCGCGGCCAGCACGTCGAACTGCCGCTCGTTGCCGTGCCAGCCGACGAAGGCATCGGCACGGATCACGCGTGCCCGGCCGGCGGGGAACACGTAGTCGGCGCAGGAGGAGAAGCAGATGACATCGACTTCGACGACCAGGGCCCTGTCCCGCACCCAACGGCCGACATGGCGGCCTTCGACCGTATCGCCCCCGCCGGAGCTGATGACCAACCGCGTGAGCTGGCCGCGGCTGATGCCGGCCACCGCGGCGTCGAAAGCCGCGGAACTGGCCTTCGAGAAATTGCCGGTGTAGTAGATGGTGTCGCCCTGCACGCGGACGGTGGCCGGTTCAGCCCTGGCGCGCTCGATCTCCGGCGGGCGCGGCTTTTGCGCTGGGTCGGCGCCCGCCGTACCCGCCAGGCAAAGCAGACCGGCTGCCAATGCCGCTGCGGCGGGCCAGAGCCTACCCTCTGCCAAGGCGCGCCTCACCAGAGCACCACCCGCTGCTGCGGCTCACGCCACATCGGATCGCCCGGCCGGGTGCCGAAAGCTTCGTGGAAGGCGTCCAGGTGCAGCAGCGGCGCCACGGCGCGCACCGACGCAACGGCGTGCACGTCGATCGACACCAGATAGCGCAGCCGCTCCGACCGCGCCTTGAAAGCCCACATCTGCGTCCAGGCCACGAAGCAACGCTGGTCGGCGTTCAGCCCGTCCACCTCGGGCAACGGGTTCTTCGCCGCATAGCGCCGCAGCGCCGCGTGGGCCAGCGTGATGCCGCCGAGGTCGGCCGTGTTCTCCGTCACGGTCATGGCGCCGTTGTGCATCAGGCCGGGCAGGATCTCGTAGCGGTTGTACTGGTCGATCAGCACGTCGGTGCGCTGCTTGAACCGGCGGTCGGCCTCGTCCGACCACCAGTTGCGCAGGTTGCCCTGCGGGTCGAACTGGCGGCCCAGGCTGTCGAAACCGTGGGTGATCTCATGGCCGATCACTGCACCGATAGCGCAGTAGTTCGCCGCGACATCGGCGCCCGGCTGGTAGAACGGCGGCTGCAGGATCGCCGCCGTGATGTCGATGGTGTTGGTGGTGAAGTTGTAGGCCGAATTGACGGCGATCGGCGTGGTCTTGGTGGCCACCGCGAAGCGGTTGCCGAGCACCGGCTTGCCGATCTGGCTGATTTCGCGCTCGAACGCAAATCGGGCGGCGCGCTGCACGTTGCCGAAGTGGTCGTCGGGGCGGATGTCCAGCGCGCTGAAATCCACCCATTCCTTGGGGTAGCCGACCTGGATGTCCATCCTGCCCAGTTTCTCGAGCGCCGCCTGGCGGGTGGCGTCGTCGAGCCAGTCGTTGCGGCGCAGGCGGCTCGCGAACTCGTCCTTGATGTGAGCGACCATCTCGGTGATCTCGCGCCGGGTGGCGTCGGGGAAGTTGGCCTGCACGTACAGCTGCGACAGCGGGTGGTACAGCTGCGCGCCGATCTGCTGCGTGACCACGCGCTGGCGCCCCGGCGGCTCCTTCAGGCCCTTGCGCAGCCGCGTGAACTCCTCCTCCAACGCCTGGTGCCCCCCGCCGAGCTCCGCCGCGCGCGCGGCCAGCGTGAACCAGCGCAACAGCAGCTTTACGTCTGCGGCCGGCGTCTGCTCGAGCAGCCGCTGCAGCGCCTTCATCGCGTTGGGGTCGGCGACCTGGACGCGCGCCGGCGCCGTGATGCCCAGCGCGGTCAGGAAGGCGCGCAGGTCGATCGCCGGCACCAGCGCCTGTGCCTGCTCGAGCGTCATCATGTTGTAGGTGTTGGCCGGCTCGCGCATCTGCAGCGGTGACATCATGGCCGCCGCCATGCGCGACTCCAGCGCCACGACGCGCGCGGCATCAATGCCCGCTGCGTCGACGGAATCGCCGGCGCCGTTCAGCAGCGCCACGACGTACATGCGGTAGAACTCGCGCAGCTTCTGGTACTCGGGCTTGGCGTACTCGTCCTGCTCGAGCATCTGCGCGCCCGGCGCCAGCACCAGCACATAGGTGCTGCTGTCCTTGGCGTCGGGCATTGCGGCCGCGTTGATCAGCGGCGAGGCGCCATAGCCGTTCTGCACCCGTCCGGCCAGCGTGCCGTAGTCGGTCGGCGTTCCGGTGGCCGCGGCGATGCGCTGCAGATCGGCCTGCAGCGGCTGCAGGCCCACCGTATTGCGCCGCGCGATGTCCATCGCCGCCCTGTAGAAGTCGCCGACCTGCTGGCGCGGGGTGCCCTTCGGTGCACCGGTCGTCGCGGCGGCTTGCTGGATCAGGGTCAGCAGCTGCCGGTCCAACTGCTCGGCCAGCAGCGTGAAGCCTCCCACGTCGGGGGCGCTGGGTGCGATCTCGGTGCGCTCGAGCCACTTGCCTGCGGCGTACCGGTAGAAATCCTGGCGCGGGTCGACCGATCGGTCCATGTTCTGCGGCGAGTAGCCCAGAGAAGGCACGTCGGCGGGAATGGTCCCGGACCAGGCTTGCTGCCCGACGAGGCCCACGAGAAACGCCGCAATTGCCGGCTGGAGTCGCTTCACGAGTTTTCGTTTCCGCTTTCTAAGGAGCCCAGGTTTCCGGCCATGTCGGTCCCTGACTGGGGCAAGGGCCGCAAAACCCGCTACATTAGTCGGCGGCATTCTCGATGGCTATCCGCTTTGCGAACAATATGGCTCACACTACAGAGTCCGCAATGCCATTTGCAGACAAGTCTCCCGCTCCAATGAAATCGCTCTCGGCACCGCCCTGGGCCAATTCCTTCCGCTCCGACAATCTCGACGAGATCAGGGCGTTCATCGGTAACAAGGACGGTTGGCATTCGCGCGTCGCGCGCCGAGATGTGCCGATGGGTTATTCGATGTACGTGTTGAACGGACAACTCACGACCTGCGGTGGCTCCGAGTCGGCCGTTGAGCAGACCGTGCGTGGCTTTGTTCTCGGCCCGATCCTGTATCTGTCGGTGCCGACCGGCAGCACCTATCGCGTAGGGCGACGTGTCTCGCCGCCGGTTGCCGCGAATGCGGTGGTCATGACACCGGCCGGGTGGGAATACACCCGGACCAGCCCGCCCGGCAGCCTGTTTGCCGTCGAAGTCCAGCAGGTTGCATTGACCAGGGAACTGGAGGCGCGGCGACCGCAAGGAGACGCGGGATGGGTGCGACGCCTGGAAATTCTGGAGCTTGCATCGGCGCATCGAGCCGCCCTCGTCGGTGCGGCGCTTGAATTGATGGATGCGACGCGGCCCGGGAGTGATTCACGCAAACTCGCCGTGGCCGAGGGGCGGGTGGTCTCGCTTGTGGCCGACCTTGCGCTGCGGGAATCGGTGATTGATCGTTCTGGCGGCCTGGCCCAGTGCCGCGCCAATGACTTGGAGGGCTGGATCGACGCGCACGTTGATGAACCGATCACGCTGGGGCGGCTATGTGAGGTCGCCGGGGTAGGTGCAAGGTGTCTGCAGAAGACCTTCGAAATCCGTCGTGGCACTTCCCCGATGCGTTTCGTCACTGAACGGCGACTGATGGCGGCCCACCATCGCCTCGATCACGCTACCGCCGATGCGAGTGTGACCAGTGTTGCGCTCGACCTTGGGTTCGCGCATTTGGGACGTTTCGCGCAGATGTATGCTGAAGTCATTGGCGAATCGCCGTCGGATACACTTGCGAGGCGGCGTACAGCTGCCGCCGCAACAGTCGTAAATAGATAACCTCTGCCGATCGGAGCTTCGCGATGTCGCCAGATGCTGGCGGCACCGTCGCGATTCCCCGCTCGCATCGCGACCCGCGTTTGGCCGAGCGAGCTTCGGTGTCCACGACGCGGACGAGCCTTCGGCCTTCCGCCGTTCGCTTTTCGGATAGCCCGTTCCAGGTGCAACCGAATACGATCGCAGGTTTACGCGCCGGCAGGTCCTGCCCCCGAACCCCATTACCTGCCTGCCCGCGCATTTCCTTTTTTTTTTCATCGCCTACGGAACTCGAATGAAGATTGCATCCTGCTGCATGGGCATCCTGCTGCTGTCGGCCACTGGCGCGGCATCTGCCCAGATCATCCTGTACGAAAACGACAACTTCAACGGGCGCAACTATCGCGCTTTCAACAGCGTATCGAACCTCAACGATGGCGGCTTCAACGACAAAGCCTCGTCGGTGCGGATCAACGGTGGCCGGTGGCAACTGTGCGCCGACACGTACTTTCGTGGCAACTGCGTGACCCTTGGTCCTGGCGAATACTCATCACTTCGGGCAATGGGCATGAATGACAAGCTGTCGTCGGTACGGGAACTCGGCTGGACGCCGGACGGCGGCGGTGGCTGGAACAGCAACAACCGCTACGACTCAAACAGTAGCGGCAGCTACAACAGCAACAGCAGCTACGACTTCAATCGGTGGGGCAGCGGCGGCAACTGGGGCTCCGGCTCTCGCGCGGTCCTCTATTCGGGCTATAACCTCTCGGGCGAGACCTTTGTCGTCGGTCCCGGTGGCGTCGCCAATCTCGACCGCGTCGGCTTCAACGACAAGGCCCGCTCGCTGCGGATCGAGTCGGGTTACTGGCTGTTCTGCACCGAAGCGGGCTTCCAGGGCAACTGCCACACCTACGGGCCCGGCGACTATCCGAACCTGCCTTTGGGGCAGGACCACCGCATCTCCTCGGGCCGCCAGGTATCCAACAACTATCCGTATCGCAGCAATCCCAGCTGGAGCAACTGACGCCGCCAGGCCGCCATGGACGGCCGTGCTTCGGGCACGACCGTCGGCGCGAGACGGCGGGCGCGCTGACGCGCGTTCCTGTTGCACTCATGGAGCAGTGGCAATGAGCACGGGCAAGAACGAGGTGTGGGTGATCGCCGCGGTTTGCCTCGGACTGGCAAGCACGCCAGCGTTGGCTGCCGATGGAATCCGCGAGACGGCGGTGCAGTTCGCGAAGGGCGAGAGTGCGGCGACGCTGAAGGACAAGGTCAAGGGTGACGAAAGCGTCGACTATCGCCTCGGCGCAACCGCCGGGCAGACGATGACCGTCACGCTGAAGCCGTCGAATCGCTCGACGTATTTCAACGTGATGGCGCCCGGCGAGGACAGTGCGATCTTCATCGGGTCAACCGAGGGGAACAAGTTCTCGGGCAGGCTGCCGAAGTCCGGCGACTACGTCGTGCGCGTTTACCTGATGCGAAACGCTGCGCGCCGCAACGAAACGTCGAGCTACAGCATCGAGTTCAAGATCGCGGCCGACGTGCCAGGTGCCGCGGCGGCGCCGGCGCCCAAGCCTTAGCCGGGGGTGCGACGGCAACGGCCTTCAATATGCGGGCGCCGAATGGACTCGCCTGCATTCTGCTCGCCGCCGCGGGCACGGCCTTCGGCCAGACGCCGCCTCCTGACATCGCGTCGCTGGTCAGCGGCGCGCGGCTGGGTTCCGGCTACGCGCAGATGATCGGGCTGGCCGCGACGCCCGACGTTTCGGCTGCGTCCTACGAGATCCAGTCGAGCGATCCCAAGCCCAAGCTCGATGTTTTCAGGGCGCCCTACCAGGCGAAGTGGCTCGCGTTGTCGCCCGACGCCGACCTGTATTGGAAGGCGGCCGGCGGCTACATGCGGTACAAGGACGGCTTCCCGACCACGAGCGCGGCCGGCGAGAGCGGCAATGTCGGAAGCCGCTGGACCGGGTACAGCGCCGGCGGCGGAATGCTCGTCAAGCTCCGGCTCGGCAGCGGCTTCACGCTGGAGCCGGCGCTCGATGTCGCGGTCGCCCGCCTCGAAAATTCCGCGGACTATTCGGGGGCCGCCGCCCCGCTGCAGCCGCTGTTCGATGGACTGCTGTTCAACTGGCAGACCAATGCGTGGCTGATCACGCCGTCCATCGGACTCGACTGGTCGCATGTGATCGGCGACGCGAAGCTCGACCTCCGCGGCCACGTCGCACGGTCCTGGATCGGGAGCTTCGGCGAGTCGACGACCTTCCAGTCGTTCAGCGAGGCCGCAAACGCCTACTCGATCCGGGCCGATTTTGCGCAACCAACGTCGTATCGGATCGCCGACCGCGCGCTGCCCTGGGTCGCCTACGGCGGTTATTCCGGCTTCTTCGGCGCCAATCGCGATGCGCTCGGCTTCGACGCCGTCGCCGAGGTAGGCGGCGGCCTTGAAGTGCCGCTTCATGCCGACCGGCCGGACTCCGAGCGCGTGCGCCTTGCCGCCGGGTGCCTCTTCGGTCCCGACGTGCGGGGCTGGACACCCGGCCTGAGCCTCCAATACTGACCTGGCGTCGGTGCCCGTGGCCGTCCGGCCCCGGACAGCGCCGCCGGTCCGGACTGCCAACCATCGACCATAAGGACAGGGAAGAAGCATGAACGGAATCTCTCGCAGCATCGCCCGCGCCGCGGGTCTCGGTCTCGTCGCTGGCGGCGTCGGGCTTGCGGTCGCGCAGTCGCCGGCGGGCGGCAGTGCCGATCCGGTGGCGCCGTCGATCAACAACAACTTCGGCTATCCGATCGGGTTCTCGGTCGAGAAGATGGACCCGAAGGCGGACCCCCGCCGCGACTTCCGCCGCTATGCCGCAGGTCGCTGGACGGATGCCGCGGTGATTCCGGCTGACAGCCTGCGCGTCTCTGGCATCGACGTGCTGAAGAAGCAGGTCGAGGTCCAGATCGGTACGCTGCTCGACGAGGCGGCGCGCGCGAGTGCCACGGCCGCCCGTGGCAGCCCGACGCAGCAGGTTGGCGACTTCTACGCCTCCGGCATGAACGAAAAGCGACTGGCCGAACTCGGCGTCGCGCCGATCAAGCCCGATCTCGCTCGCATCGCCGCGATCGACGGCCGCAAGTCATTGGCCGAAGCGCTCGCCCGGCTGGCCGTCGCCACCAACGACCCTGTCCTGATCGGCGCCATCGTCGGCACCGACACCGTCGACCGCCGGCGCTACACGATTTACGTCGGCGACAGCGACCTGCCGCTGGGCACCGACAACTACCTGAAGCCTGAGTTCGAGAAGATCCGCGAGGGCTACCTTCGCCAGGTGGCCGACTATCTGGTCATTGCCGGCAGCACATCGGCAGACGCGAGGTCCGCTGCACAACGGATCCTCGCGATCGAGACGCGCATCGCGGCGAAGAAGCTGACACCGGTGGAGCAAAGGGATCCGGCGAAGCGCTTCCAGAAGATGCGCTACGACGACCTGAAGGCGATGGTCGGCAATGTCGATCTCGACGCCTATTTCGGCGCCCTCGGCCTGCCGACCGGCGGTGAGGTCATCGTCGTGGAGGCGGCGGCGCTGCGCGAGCGCAACGCGCTGCTCGCCGAATTGCCGCTGGCCGACACCAAGGTCTACCTCGACTGGGAACTGGTGCGGCGCGCGGCGCCCTACCTGACGCCAGCATTCCTGGTGCCGGGCAAGGCGTTTGCCGAAGTGCTCTACGGCAAGTTCGAGCTGCCGCCGCGCGACCGCCTGGTCGCGCAACAGATTTCGGGCAAGCTCGGACATCCGCTCGGGCAGCTGTACGTGGCGCGGTATCTCTCGCCGGACGCCATCGCGGCGGCGGAGGACCTGGTGGCGCGCATCAAGTCGGAGTTCCGCGGACGGGTGGAGAAGAGCCGCTGGGTGGCGCACGCCACGCGCCGCGAGGCACTCGCCAAGTTCGACACGATGAAGGTCGGCGTCGGACGCCCTGCGCAGTGGATCGACTACGCGGCCGTCGAAATCCGTCGTGACGACTACTTCGGCAACGTCGCCCGGATCAACGAATTCCGGGTGCGCCGGGAACTCGCCCGGTTCGGCAAGCCGGTGCAGCAAGACGGCTTCGCGGTACCGAACGCGACGCAGCCGACCGACATCAACGCCGCCTACCAGTCCGACAAGAACAGCATCGAGATCCCGGCGGCGTTCCTGCAGCCGCCGTTCTACGATCCCAAGGCCGACCCGGCGCTCAATTTCTGTTCGCTGGGCGCGGTCATCGGGCACGAGTTCACGCATGGCTTCGATTCGTCGGGTCGCCTCTACGATTCGCAAGGCAACGTCCGCGACTGGTGGACGGCGGCCGATGCGAAGCACTTCGAGCAGGAGACGCAGAAGCTCGTGCGGCAAGCCTCGGCGGTCGAGATCCTCCCCGGCCTCCACATCAACGGTCAGTTGTCGGTCGGCGAAAACCTGGCTGACGTGGGCGGAGTTTCGCTCGGCGCCGCCGCACTGAAGCGCTACCTGCACGACCACCCGCAGCAGAACCGGAAGATCGATGGCCTGACCCAGACGCAGCGCTGCTACCTGGCGTGGGCGCAGGTGTGGGCCGACAAGGCGAACGAGGGCTGGCTGCGGCAGGTCCTGCCGGTCGATGGTCATCCTCCGGGCGTCTACCGGATGCTCGCGCCGGCGCAGCACGAGCGAAGCTTCTACGAGGCGTTCGGCATCCGCGCCGGCGACCCGGCCTGGCTCGAACCGAAGAATCGGGTCGCGCTCTGGTGACCGACGCCGCTGCCGCCATGAAGCGTCATAGCCGATCAGCGAGGAAGCCGTGACCCACCGCATTGTCGCTGCGTCGCTGCTGTTGCTGGCAGTCAACGCCGCGCTGCCGAGCCACGCCGCCGGCATCTCCGCCATCCGCAGCGAGACCGTCCGATTCGCCAAGGGTGCGACGACGGCGCAGATCCGCGGCTCGATCAAGGGCGATGCAAGCGTCGATTACAGGATCGACGCGCGCGCGGGCCAGATGCTGACGGTGGCGATGAAGACTTCGAACGAATCGGCCTATTTCAACATCAACCCGCCGGGCTCGCAGATGTCGATGTTCGTCGGCAGCACGACGGGCACCGATGCGACCGTCATGTTGCCCACCGACGGCACCTACGTCTTGCGCGTCTACCTGATGCGCAACGCCTCCCGGCGCAACGAGATGGCCAGCTACACGCTGACGGTCGGTGTCACCGGCCGCGCGCTGCCGCCGCTGCCCGCGGCGCAGGACGCTCTGATTCCCGGCACAAAATTCCATGCGTCCGGCGAGGTGCGGTGCCTGCCGCCGTTCGAGACGAAAGCGCAGCGATGCGACGCCTTCGTCATCCGGCGGGGCGTCGACGGCACGGCAACGGTCGAGGTCCGGGGTCCGAACGCGCTGCGGCGGCGCATCCTGTTCGTCGCTGGCGTGCCGGTCGCCTCGGATGCAACCGAGCCGTTGACGCATGCGCGCGAGGGTGATCGCACCGTGGTCAAGCTGGGCACGGACGAGCGCTACGAAATACCGGATCCACTGGTCCAGGGCGGGTGACGCCGACGGAAAGCCATGCGCCGCGGGCGGCGCGGCGAGAAGGAGACGCAATGCGAAACCGGATCGCTGGCGCGTTGATGGTCGTGGGGCTGTGCGCGCTGCCACTATCGGCGGCGGCGGAACCCGCCTGGGTCGCCGCCAGCAACGCCAACACCGAGCTCGTGCTCGAGGTCGAGGGCCGATTCGATCCGGAGCAAATGTCCGCCTTCGGCATGAGCCAGTTCGACGGGCTGGTCGCCGATGTCGCCCCGGGGCGCAATGAGCGCCTGGTGGTCGCGCTCGAATCGCTGCAGGGTACGTTGAAGCAACGGCTCGCCGTCACGACCGACGGGAATGTTCGCCAAGACCTCGAAATCCTGCTTGCGTCGGTCGCGCGCGACATCACCGGCGCCCGCCTCGCGACCAAGTACTACCGGACCTGTGTCGACGTACCAAAGGCGGTCTTTTCCGGTGTGCAGGGCTTGCTGAACGACCAGGTGGCACCGGAGCGACGGGGCAAGGTGGTCGAACTGCTGCAGCGCCACGCCGGCCAGTATCCGAACACCTGGCCTACGACCGAGCTCAGGCGGGAGAGCTTCCGGCAATCCGGCGGCAACGGCCGGCAGGGACCGTTCCGCACCGGTGTCGACGAATCGCTCGCCAATGCGCCGATCTATCTGCAGGGTATCCGCGCCGCCGGCCT
Organism: Burkholderiales bacterium; assembly: GCA_015075645.1. Lineage (NCBI taxonomy): Bacteria > Pseudomonadati > Pseudomonadota > Betaproteobacteria > Burkholderiales > Burkholderiales bacterium. The sequence goes on from JABTUF010000004.1 coordinate 161,394, forward strand.
GCCCGACAGCGCTACCGAGGAGCTGCGCGAACTGGTGCGCTTGCGCGCGCGACTCACCCAGGACTTCGGCGATCGCGTGCGCCAACTGCACCGCCTGGTCGACCTCGGCTTCCCCGAGTTCACCCGCTACGTCAAAGGCCTCGACAGCGAGCTCGCCAGCGCCATCCTGCATGATTACCCCACCGCGCAGGCGTTCCGCGGCGTCTCGGTCAAACGCCTGGCCGCATTGCGCTACGACGGCCGCCATCTCGTCGGCCTCGACCTCGCCCGCACCCTCATCGACGCCGCCCGCCGCTCGGTCGGCCAGCACCACAGCGCCGCCTACCGCGTCCAAGTCCGCTACGCCTGCCAGGACCTCGACCTGTTGCGCCGCCGCCTGCGCGAGCTCGACCACGACATCGACGGCAAGCTGCGCGAGCACGACGTCGGCCGCCTGCTCACCACCATCGACGGCATCGGACCGCACACCGCCGCCTGCGTCATCGCGCACGCCGGCGACCCCGCCCGCTTTCGCAGCGCCGCCGCCTTCGCCGCCTACGTCGGTGTCGTTCCCGGACTCAAACACTCCGGCAAGCACACCCCGGCGCGCGCCGCACTGACCCCGCTCGGCAACGCGCAACTGCGCGCCGCCTTGTGGATGCCCACCCTCACCGCCGTGCGCCGCAATCCGTGGCTGCGCGCCCATTACGAGCAACTGCGCGCCCGCGGCAAGCTGCCCAAGGTCGCCTTGGTCGCCTGCCTGCACAAATTGCTGCTGGCCATCTACAGCGTGGCAAAACACCGCCGCCCGTTCGTGCCCAACCTGACCGCCCCCGACACGCGATGAGAAAAACACTTGACGGAGATCACGGTATCTCAATGCGCCGCCACAGGAGACGCCGGCGCTACTGTCAACTGACAACCGACAACTGACTCCTGTCATCGCACCATAATGGTGCGATGACAGGATTCACGGATAGAACAGGTACAGTCGGTAGCCCGCCTGCGTCGTCGCGCTCGCGTCGATGAAGAGCTTGATCGGGATTTCACCTTGCGGGGCGATGCCGCGGGCGACATCGGCCGTCCCGCCGGCGAACTCGCCGGGCGCGAAGGCGCGGCGCACGACCGGCTGATCCTGGGCGTCGGTGAGCGTGAGTTCGAGGTACGGGAAGGCGATCGCGTGGTTCGCGCGATTGCGCACCGTCGCCGCGAGGATCAGGAGTCCGCGGTGCGCGGCGTCCGCCTGCAGGTCGGAGGACTCGATCGACAGCGCGGCGACGTCGCGCAACGGTCGGATCGTGCACCCGGCGTACGCGCACGCCCGCACGAGCGCCGGGCGCAGCGCCGGAGCGTGCGCGGCGATCGCATCGCGGAAATGCCACAGCGCCTGCCCCGCGAGCAGGACCGCGAGGAGCACGGCTCCGGTCGCGACGAGCGGCGTGCGTCGCCGCTCGCGCGGCTTGTCCCACGCGAAGCGGTTCTCCCAATCGTCGTCCGCGCGCGCCGCGCCGGGCGTGATCGTCGGCTGCGGCGACGACTGCTGCGTCGTGGCGGCATGCGTCGCCGTCGCAGGTGCGGCGGTGTCGTCGGCGGCGCGCAACGCGTGCGCCGGGCGCAGCGTCACCGTGGGCGGGCCCGGGTCGGCCTCGACGTCGCGCGCCTCGTGCGCCTGCGGCGCGAGCGAGACGCGTTCCGCGGTGCCGTCGAACACGGTCCGACAATGCCCGCAACGCACCTGCCCGCCCTTCAGCGCGAGCTGCTGCGCCGTGACGCGGAAGATCGTCCGGCACCCGGGACAGCGCGTGTACTGTTCGTCCATTCAGGTCGCGCGGCGTTCGCCTGCGAGCAGCACCCAACCGTCGAGTCGCCGCGCGTGCGCGAGTGTAAACCACGGCTCGTAGGCCGCGGCGACCGCGCCGCCCTGCGGTTCGAGGATGCCCGAGAGCGCGATCCTCCCGCCGGGTCGAACCCGCGCCGACAGCGCAGGCGCGAGCAGGATCAGCGGGTTCGCGAGGATGTTCGCCACCACGACGTCCGCGGGCTCGGTGCGCAGGCGCGAAGGCTCGACGAACCGCGCCTCGACACCGTTCGATGTCGCGTTCGCGCGGCTCGCCGACAGCGCCTGGGCATCCACGTCGGTGCCCGAGACGTCGGCGGCGCCGAACTTCGCCGCCGCGATCGCGAGGATGCCCGAGCCGCAACCGTAGTCGATCACGCGCTCGCCGCCGCGGATCGTCTCGCGCAGCCATTCGAGGCACAGGCGCGTCGTCGGATGCGAGCCGGTGCCGAACGCGACGCCCGGATCGAGCCGCAGCACGATCGCCGCGTCGCGCGGCGCTTCGCACCAGGTCGGCACGACGAAGCATCCCGCGCCGAGATCGATCGGGCCGAACTGCGCCTGCGTGGCGCGCACCCAGTCCTCGTCGGCGATCGCGCGCGTGCCGTGGCGCGGCGCCGGCACGCCGATGACCTGCGCGGCCGCGGCGAACGCCTGCGCGGCGTCGACGCCGTCGGCGAAGAGCGCCTCGATGCGCGACACCGCCCAGTAGCCGGCGTCCGGTTCCCCGGGCTCGGCGTAGCGCGCGGCCTCGCGCTCCGTGCCCGCGTGCGGATCGGACACCTCCACCGACAGCGCGCCCGCCTCGAGCAGCGCGTCGCACCAGCGCTCGGCGTCGGTGGCGTCGGATTCGAATCGCAGCGCGAGATACGGCATCGGGACCAAGACCGGAATCCGGCCCTACTTCCCCCCCGTCCGCTTCGCGATCTTCTCTTCGAGGTAGTGGATCGAGGTGCCGCCGCGCAGGAACTTCTCGTCGATCAGGAGTTCCTGGTGCAGCGGAATGTTCGTGCGGATGCCCTCGACCGCCATCTCGGAGAGCGCGATCCTCATGCGCGCGATCGCCTGGTCGCGGGAGTCGCCGTACGCGATCACCTTGCCGACCATCGAGTCGTAGTACGGCGGCACCACGTAGTTCGCGTAGACGTGCGAGTCGACGCGGATGCCGGGGCCGCCGGGCGCGTGGTAGTTCGTGATGCGGCCGGGCGAGGGCACGAACGTGTACGGATCCTCGGCGTTGATCCGGCATTCGATCGCGTGGCCCTTGCGCACGATGTCGCGCTGGCGGAACGCGAGCTTCTGGCCGGCCGCGATGCGGATCTGCTGCTGCACGATGTCGATGCCCGTGGTCGCCTCGGTCACCGGGTGCTCGACCTGCACCCGCGTGTTCATCTCGATGAAGAAGAACTCGTCGTCCTGGAACAGGAACTCGAACGTGCCCGCGCCGCGGTAACCGATCTTGCGGCAGGCGTCGGCGCAGCGGTCGCCGATGCGCGTGACGAGCCGCGGGGCGATGCCGGGCGCCGGCGCCTCCTCGATGATCTTCTGGTGGCGGCGCTGCATCGAGCAGTCGCGCTCGCCCAGCCAGACCGCGTTCTTGTGCTCGTCGGCGAGCACCTGGATCTCGATGTGCCGCGGCGTCGTCAGGAACTTCTCCATGTACACGGTCGGATTGCCGAACGCCGCCTGCGCTTCCGAGCGCGTGAGCGACACCGCGGAGTTGAGCGCGGCCTCGGTGTGCACGACGCGCATGCCGCGCCCGCCGCCGCCGCCCGCCGCCTTGACGATCACCGGATAGCCGATCGCGCGCGCGATCCTCACGATCTCCTTCGGGTCCTCGGGCAGCGCGCCCTCCGAGCCCGGCACGCAGGGCACGCCGGCCTTGGTCATCGCGGCCTTGGCGCTCACCTTGTCGCCCATCAGGCGGATCGTGTCGGCGCGCGGGCCGATGAACACGAAGCCCGAGCGCTCGACCTTCTCGGCGAAATCCGCGTTCTCGGAGAGGAACCCGTACCCGGGATGGATCGCCTGCGCGTCGGTGACCTCGGCCGCCGCGATGATCGCCGGGATGTTGAGGTAGCTCTGCGCCGACGGCGGCGGGCCGATGCACACCGACTCGTCGGCGAGCCGCACGTACTTCGCGTCGCGATCGGCCTCCGAGTGCACCACCACGGTCTTGATGCCGAGTTCGCGGCACGCGCGCTGCACGCGCAGCGCGATCTCGCCGCGGTTGGCGATCAGGATCTTGTCGAAGAGCTTGTCGGACTTGGGAGGAGGCACGGCGTGCGTTCGTCAGGCGGACCAGCCCGCGGCGGCGCGGGACGGCTCCGGAAGGACCCGGGCAGGGGTCCGGTGGTGCCGGGAACGCGCCACGACCCCGGAGTCGTGCCCGTTCAGGCGATCACGAACAGCGGCTGGCCGAACTCGACCGGCTGCCCGTTCTCGACGAGGATCGCCTTCACGACGCCCGCCTTGTCGGATTCGATCTCGTTCATGAGCTTCATCGCCTCGATGATGCAGAGCGCATCCCCCTCCTTCACCGTGTCACCGACCTCGACGAACGGCTTCGCGCCGGGCGAGCCGGAGCGGTAGAACGTTCCGACCATCGGGCTCTTCACCAGGTGGCCGTCGGGAGCGAGCGAGGCCGGTGCTTCGGCGTTCGGGACCGTTCCTGCCGGCGCAGCAGCGCTGCGCTCGACGGCCGGAGCCGGTGCTGCCGGCGCGGCATGGACGGCCGGCGCCGACGGTCGGGACCGCGTGATTCGCACGCGCTCCTCGCCTTCCTGAATCTCGAGTTCCGCGATACCCGAGGTCTCGACCAGGTCGATCAGCGTCTTGAGCTTGCGCAGGTCCATGGCGTCACCCCAGCGATCCGAACGCCAACGGGTCGGGCGCGGATCCGGCGGCGACGTTGCGGACGACGATTCGGGGGTTCGGGACCCTGCGAGCGGCACCGTCGGTACGCGCCGACAGCGGCTTCCTGGGTGAGGCGGCGAACATCGGACGCCTGCCTTCCTGCGGTCGAAAGGCAGGGAGTTTGCCGCAGATCGCGGCGAATTGTCCAGTCTTGGCCGAAGTAGGCGGCGGGCGCTCCGGCATTCCCTCACGGCCTCGGGACCTGGAGGTTGCCCCGGATCGCGGCGCACCGCGATCAACCATGGCCCGATGCCTGCCATCGATGCCCCGGCCGATGTCAAATCGGAACGCGACGTGTTAGGCGATAATCACAGAAGTTGCTTCAGGATAGTCGCTAGTTGAGTCTCTTTCAACGCACCGAGCTGCGTGTGCGCCACCCGGCCCTCCCGGTCCACGATGACCGTGAACGGCAGCGCCATGACGGAGTTTCCCATCACCTTGGACAGCTCCATGGCGCCATAGCCGCCGATCAGCGCTGGGTAGTTCAGCTGGAGCTCACCCGCGAATTGCTTCACTTTGTCGGGTTGATCGACGGCGATGCCGACGAATTGCAGGCCTTTGGGGCCGAGTTCCCGCTGGAACCGCATGAACATCGGCATCTCTTCGCGGCACGGCGCGCACCAGGTCGCCCAGAAATTGACCACCAGCACCTTGCCCTTCCACTGCGACAGCGGGTGGTCCTTGCCGTCCGGATCGGGCAGCGTCGTCCCGACGAGCGCCGCGGCGGACTGTCCGACCGCGGACGAGCCTCCGCCGAGTGTGGACCACGCGTACCAGACGCCTGCGACGAGCGCGACGACCGCACAGACGATGACGAGCGTTCGGGATGCCAGGCTTGTCATGGCGCTCTGCAGCGCAAGTAAGCGCCCACCTCTAGCCTTCAGTTGAAATAGGACTTCTTGCGCGGCGCCGCTTCCACCGGAGGCCCGGGAGGTGCCCCAGCGTTCGGCAGGACGATCTGCAGCGTCTGTCGATGCGGCGGATAGCACACGCCCGCATCGGCGCAACCCTGCGAATCCGCGACCAGCGTGATCCGGTCGCCGGGCTTCGCCGCCGTGATCGGCAGCCGGATGACGGCCGGTCCCCGGTAGATCGTCGACGTGCCGAAGAACGGGTCTTCGTGGAGCTTGCCGGAGGGGAGCACCGGCGCGAGCGCGCCGATGGGCGCGGGCTCGACGACGAACCGCAACTTGTCGCGGTACAGGTAGTAGCCGTCGGCCACGTCGTAACGGATCTCGACGGTCTTCGCGTCCAGCGCCCGCGCCGAGAGCCGGAACGCCTCCTCGGCCGGCAGGAGCTTCGGTCCGGCCGCCGACACCGCGGACGCGAGCGTCGCGAGCGCCACGGCCGCCAGCCGTCGGCCGCCGATGAGCATGCGCTCACTCCGGGCGGGTCTGCGCGTCGATCCAGTCGAGGTATCCGGGCAAGCCATCGATGATGGGGACCGCGACGATCTCGGGAAGTTCGTAGGGGTGGCGTTCACGGATCGCGGCCAGGAGGGCCGGCCAGGCCGCGGCGGTGGTCTTGATGACGAGCGGGATCTCGTTCGCCGTTTCGAGCCTGCCCTGCCAGTGATAAAGTGACTCGACGGGCGCGCCGACCTGCACGCAGGCCGCGAGCCTCGCTTCGATCAACCCCCGCGCAAGACGACGCGCGGTGTCCGCATCGGGCAGGCTCGTCAGCACCAGGATCGCCGCGGCCGCCAAGGAGCCCCCATGCGCTTTCTCGCCGCTGCGATTGTACTGAGTTTCCCGGTCCTCGATCTCCTCGCGACCACGCGCTTCGCGCGCTGGTCCGGCCTCTCGGTCTGGATCTGGCTCGCGGTCGGACTCTTCGCCGGTCTCGCGCTGCTGCGCAACGAACGCGTCGCGTTCCACGCCCGCACGGTGGCGGCGATGCACGGCGAGGCGTCGATCCTGCGCGAACTCCTGGACAGCGGGCGCAAGGTCCTCGCAGGCTTCCTCTTCCTCCTGCCGGGCGTCGTGAGCGACCTCGCCGCGCTGGGACTTTTGCTCCTTCCGATCAACACCGGGCTGCGCACGCAGTCGGTGGCGCGCAGCGGGGCGATCGACGGCGACTATCGCCGGCTCGACTGATTCCCGCCGAACCGGTCGCGGCAAACGCTCGCCGCTGCACCGTCTTCGCGGGCCAGACTTCAGTGTCCGGTGGTCGGGCTTCGGCCTCCGGTGGGTCGAGTTTCAGTCTGACGACTTTCGCTTCGATGCCACGAACCCCGTCGGGCTGAAGCCCGACCCACAGGGAAGGCGAGGCGTCTCGGGTCATGCGTGGGTCCGGCTTCCGCCGGACGATTTTCGCTCCGAACCGACTCCGCCCGCGAGGTGAGCGGCGCACGTTGTGCGTCCGCTCGACCGAGCCCCACGAAGCCAAAAACTACTTCATGCGGTCGAGAATCGTCGGATGCGCCTTCCCCGCGCGCGCGTACGCCCACGCCATCATGATGACGCCCGCCGCGATCATCGGCACGCTCAGCCATTGGCCCATCGAGAGCCCGAACGCGAGCGTGCCGAGGAACGCGTCGGGCTCGCGCGCGTACTCGACGACGAAGCGCGCGACGCCGTAGCCCGCGAGGAAGAGGCCGGACACCGCGCCCATCGGCCGCGGGCGGCCGCCGAAGGTCCAGAGGATCGCGAACAGCGCGAGTCCCTCGAGCCCGAACTCGTAGAGCTGCGACGGATGGCGCGGCAGCGCGTCGACCTGCGGGAACACCATGCCCCAGTTCGCGCCGGTCGGACGGCCCCACAGCTCGCCGTTGATGAAGTTGCCGAGCCGGCCCGCCGCGAGCCCGAGCGGCACGAGCGGCGCGACGAAGTCGGTGACGTCGAGCCAGCGCTTGCCGCGCCGCCGCGCGTAGAGCCACAGCGCGACCAGCACGCCCAGGAGCCCGCCGTGGAAACTCATGCCGCCCTGCCACACCGCCGCGATCTCGAGCGGGTGCGCGAGGTAGTACAGCGGCTTGTAGAACAGGACGTAGCCGAGCCGGCCGCCGAGGATCACGCCGAACACGCCGTAGAACAGCATGTCGTCGACGTCCTGCGGCCGCCAGCCGGTCAGCAGGTTGCGGTTCGCGCGCACGCGGCCGAGCATGAGGAAGGCCACGAACCCGACCACGTACATGAGCCCGTACCAGCGCACCGCCAGCGGTCCCAGGTGGATCGCGATCGGATCGAATTCCGGATGGACGATCGTCATCGGCTCGAAGGGTGCGCGGAAGCCTCGTGCGCCTGCGCCACGAACGCGCGCGTGAGCGGCGCGTCGTCCGCGGCGCGCCACGCGAGCCCGGTCTCGACGCCGGGGCTGCGTTCCGCCAGCCGGCGGTATACCACACCGTCGCGCCGGAGGCGGCCGAGCGAGGCGGGGACCAGCGACACGCCCATCCCGCCCGCCACGAGGCTCACGATCGTCTGCATCTGGATCGCCTCCTGTCCGACCTGCGGCGAGAACCCCGCCGTTCGGCAGAAGGCGAGGATCGCGTCGTGCCAGACCGGCGCGACCTCGCGCGGGAACAGGATGAACGTCTCGCGCGCCAGGCGGCGCAGCGACACCCGGGACGGCCAGCGTCGTCGCGCCGGCAGCGCGGCGATCAGCGGCTCCCGGTGGAGCGGCGCGTAGGCGAGTTCCCGGGGCAGCGGCCCGGCGGTCACGAAGCCGACGTCGAGGTCGCCGGCGACGAGCGCGGGCACCTGGACATCCGACGTCGCCTCGCGCAGCACGAGGCGCACGCCCGGTCGCCGGGCGCGAAACGCCGGCACGATGCCCGGGAGCACGTTGTACGACGCCGTGCTGACGAAACCGATGGCGAGCGTGCCCGCCTCGCCGGCGGCGTACTGGCGCGCGTTCTGGCGCAGCGTCTCGGCGTCGCGCAGCAGCCGCCGCGCCTCGGGCAGCAGCGCCGCGCCCGCGCGGGTCAACGTGACCCCGCGTGCGCTGCGGCGGAAGAGTTCGACGCCCAGTTCCTCCTCGAACCCCCGGATCGCGCGCGACAGCGGCGGCTGCGCGATGTGCAGCGCGAGTGCCGCGCGGCCGATGTTCTGCGCGTCGCCGACCGCGACGAAATAACGCAGGTGGCGCAGCTCCATGGGGCGGCAGCATACCCCATAGGTATGAGACGCGACATCGTATGTATTGGACGGTATGGCGAGACTCCGGGCACACTGGCGCCGCGATCATGTCCCCCTCCCCGACGTCGCGCGCGCTGCCTTACGGGGCGCTCGTGCTCACCTCCGCGCTGTGGGCGACCAGTTCGGTCACGGCCCGCGGCCTGCTCGACACGCTCGCCCCGGCATGGCTTTCCGCCCTGCGCTGGGCCGTCGTGCTGCTGGCGCTCGCGCCTGTCGCGTGGCGCGACCGGCGTGCGATCGCCGACGCGTTTCGACGGCACTTCGGTTCGCTCGCGCTCTTCGCGCTCGTCGGATTCGCGCCGCAGACCTGGCTCGTCTACGTCGGCCTCGCCGGCTCGTCGGCGATCAACCTGGCGCTGCTCAACTCGGCGATCCCGGTGCTGATCGTGGCGGTCGCGGCGCTGCTCCACCGCCGCAAGCCGAGCGCGCTCGAACTCGCGGGCATCGCGATCTCGCTCGCGGGCGTGCTCGTCATCGTGGCGCGCGGGCGGCCGGAGACGCTCGCCGCGCTCGCCGTGAACGGCCACGACCTGCTGATGCTCGTCGGCATGGGCGTGTGGGCCTGGTACACGGTGCGGCTCGCGCGCCGCGACGACGCCCTGCCGTTTGCGTCGTTCATGTTCGCCGCGGGGCTCATCGGTCTCGCGCTGATCGTGCCGGCGGTCGCGTGGGAGGCGGCGACGCAGCGCATCGCGCTGCCGGGCGCGGGCGCCGCCGCGGGTGTCGTCTACCTGGGCGTGCTGCCGACGATCGCCGCGATGACCTTGCTCGCCTACGGCATCCGCCGCGTCGGGCCGGTGCAGGCCGGCCTGTTCACCCACCTCGTCCCGGTGTTCGCCGCGCTCCTCGCGACGATCTTCCTCGGCGAAACCCTGCACGTCTTCCACGCGGCCGGCTTCGCGCTGGTCGCCGGCGGCGCGATCCTGGGCTGCCTGCGGCCGGAGCGCGACGGCGCGGATCCTTCGCTCCCGCTCCCGCTCGCGGCCGGCGCAACACCGTCGTCCTGCGCCGCGGGCCGGTCCGCCACCGCGGCGTAGAATCGCCACGCCTCTTTCCATCCGCATCCCCCCGGAGTCGACCGATGGCGCTCAACCGACGTTCCCGCCTGATCACCCACGGCGTCGCCCGCTCGCCGAACCGCGCGATGCTGCGCGCCGTCGGCTTCGGCGACGGCGACTTCGAGAAGCCGATCGTCGGCGTGGCCAACGGACACTCGACGATGAACCCCTGCAACGCGGGCATCCAGCCGCTCGTCGACCGGGCGATCGGCGCGCTCTTTGAGGCCGGCGCGATGCCGCAGGTGTTCGGCGTGCCGACGGTGACCGACGGCATCGGGATGGGCACCGAAGGCATGAAGTACTCGCTCGTCTCGCGCGAGGTGATCGCCGACGCGATCGAAACGTCCGTGAACGGCCAGTGCATGGACGGCATGCTCATCGTCGGCGGCTGCGACAAGAACATGCCGGCCGGCGCGATGGCGATGGCGCGCATGAACGTGCCCGGCATCTACGTGTACGCCGGCACGATCAAGCCCGGCGACTGGAAGGGCCGCGCGCTCACCATCGTCTCGGCCTTCGAGGCGGTCGGCGCGTTCACCGCCGGCACGATGTCGAAGGAGGACTACGACGGCGTCGAGCGTCACGCCTGCCCGTCGGTGGGCGCGTGCGGCGGCATGTACACGGCGAACACGATGAGTTCGTCGTTCGAGGCGCTCGGCATCTCGCTCCTCGGCAGCTCGCAGATGGCCTCGCCCGACGCCGAGAAGGCGGACTCGGCGGCGGCGTCCGCGAAGGTGCTGGTCGAGGCGATCCGGCGCGACCTGAAGCCGCGCGACATCATCACGCGACGCTCGATCGAGAACGCGGTCGCGCTCGTGATGGCGACCGGCGGGTCGACCAACGCGGTGCTGCACTACCTCGCGATCGCCGCGGCCGCGGGCGTCGAGTGGACGATCGACGACTTCGAGCGCGTGCGCAAGCGCGTCCCGGTGATCTGCGACCTCAAGCCCTCGGGACAGTACGTGGCGACCGACTTCCACGCCGCCGGCGGCGTGCCGCAGGTGCTGAAGATGCTGCTCGCGCACGGCCTCGTCCACGGCGACTGCATGACGATCACCGGCAGAACGCTCGGCGAGGAACTCGATCGGGTGCCCGCCGAGCCGCGGCGCGACCAGCAGGTGATCCGCCCGTGGTCGAACCCGATGTACGCGCAGGGCCACCTCGCGATCCTCAAGGGCAATCTCGCGCCCGAGGGCTGCGTGGCGAAGATCACCGGCCTCAAGAGCCCGGCGATCACCGGGCCCGCGCGCGTGTTCGACTCGGAGCCGCAGTGCATGGAGGCGATACTCGCGAAGAAGATCCGCGCGGGCGACGTGATCGTGATCCGCTACGAGGGCCCGAAGGGCGGCCCGGGCATGCAGGAGATGCTCGCGCCCACCTCGGCGCTGATCGGCCAGGGCCTGGGCGAGTCGGTCGGGCTCATCACCGACGGACGCTTCTCCGGCGGCACCTGGGGCATGGTCGTCGGCCACGTCGCGCCCGAGGCGCAGGCCGGTGGTCTCATCGCGCTCGTGCACGAAGGCGACTCGATCACCATCGACGCGCACCGACTGCTGATCCAGTTGAACGTCGACGACGCGGAGATCGCGCGGCGGCGCGCAGCGTGGCGCCCGCCGGCGCCGCGCTACACGAAGGGGCTGCTCGCGAAGTACGCGAAGCTCGTGTCGACCGCGACCCGCGGCGCCATCACCGACGGAGACTGAAGCCGTGCGCATCGCGATCCTCGCGTGGTGCGCGGCCGTCGCCCTGCCGGCGTTCGCCGCGCCGATCCCGCTCGTCAACCCCGGCTTCGATGCGAAGGAATCGGGCGAGCAGGGCAACCCGAAGGGCTGGTACAACGCGCAGCACACCGGCAGCGTGTCCTACGACTTCGCGCTCGACAGCGGTCGCCGCAAGGACGGCAGCCACGCGATGCGCATCACGAACATCGGCCCGGAACCCTGGGGCACGCTCGCGCAACGCCTGCCGGCCGCCGCCTACGCCGGCAAGACCGTGCGCCTGTCGGCGTGGATCCGTACCGAAGGCATCCCCGAGGGTCGCGACAACGGCGTGTCGCTGCTGCTGCTCGCCCAGCGCGGCGGAGCGCTCCTGGCGCACGTCCCGGCGAAGAACTCGCGCGTGCGCGGAGACACCGACTGGAAGCGTCACTCGGTCGAGCTCGAGCTGCCGCCCGGGACCAACCGACTCGAGGTCGGCGTCACGCTCGAGGGCAAGGGCAAAGCCTGGGTCGACGGCTTCGAGCTGGAGACGGTCGAGCCGTGAGCGGCGCGTTGTCGCCATCCGCCCGCCGCGTGCAGGACGCGCTCGAGGCGAAGGGTCTCGACTGCCGCATCGTCGAACACGCGGCGTCGTCGCGGACCTCGGCCGAGGCCGCGGCGCTCCTCGGATGCGCCGTGGCGCAGATCGCGAAGTCGCTCGTGTTCCGTCGCGGCGACGGCGCCGGCGCGGTCCTCGTGGTCGCGAGCGGAGCGAACCGCGTGGACGAGGCGAAGATCGCATCGATCCTGGGCGAGCCGATCGGCCGCGCCGACGCGGCGTTCGTGCGCGAGGCGACCGGCTACGCGATCGGCGGCATCCCGCCGCTCGGCCACGCGACGCCGATGCCGGTGCTGGTCGACCGTGACCTGACGGCCTTCGAGGTCGTCTACGCCGCCGGCGGAACGCCCAACGCCCTCTTTCCGATCGCGCCCGACGATCTCGTCGAGGCGAGCGGCGGGCGGGTCGCCGACGTCGCACAACGCGGCTAGCCTCGGCGGACCGCGGCGCTATGATGGCGCCGATCCGCACCCGACGAGGTTCGACATGACCGACCCACGCGACCCGGCGCGCCGCCGCCTGCTGCTCGCCGCCTCCGCGGCGCCGCTGGCTTCGCTGCTGGGCGCCTGCGCGGGCACGCCGGGCGCGAGCGACGGCCCGCCCGCACCCGCACCGGTCTACAAGGCCGGCGACCGCTGGGTCTACCGCGTCACCGACGGGTTCCGCAACCCGGCGGTCTACGACGAGACGCGCGAAGTGGTCTCGGTCGACGCGCGGGGCATCGCGATCCGCGTGTCGCGCAACGGCCCGAACGGCGACACGACGCGCGTCGAGCAATGGACCTCGCCCGGCGACCTGTCGGTCGGCGCGATCTTCAACGACGAGACGCGGCGGTTCACGCCGCCGTTGCCGCGCTGGCAGTTCCCGCTGACGCCGGGCGCACGCTGGGGCCTGTGGGCGCCGCAGATCAACGAAACGGACCGGCGCGAGGGCCGGATCAACTACGACGCGCGCGTCGGCGGATGGCGCTCGTTCACCACGCCCGCCGGAACCTTCGATGCAGTGGGCGTGCGCATCTTCATGATCCTCGACGACGAGGAGTTCTGGCGGACCGCGACCCAGGTCAACCACCTGCTGTGGTGGTCGCCCGCCGTGGGCAACACCGTGCGCGAGGAACGGCAGGCGGAGTACCGGGACAAGGGCGATCCGTTCTCGACCTTCAACCACCGCACGCAGAACGCGACCTTCGAACTCACGTCCTGGCGGCGCGGCTGAGTTCGAACTACGGCTCCGACCCCAGCTTCAGCCTTCGCCAGAGGGCGGCGGTGAGCGACGCCTGGTTCAGCGTGTAGAAGTGCAGTCCGGGCGCGCCGCGCGCGAGGAGCGTCGCGCACAGGTCGGTGACCACGTCGAGGCCGAAGGCGCGGATCGACGCGGTGTCGTCGCCGAAGCCCTCCAGCCGGCGGCGGATCCAGCGCGGGATCTCGGCGCCGCAGGCATCCGAGAAGCGCGCGAGCTTCGACGCGCTCGCGATCGGCATGACGCCCGGAACGATCGGCGCGTCGATGCCGAGCGCGCGGCAATCGTCGACGAACCGGAAGTAGGCGTCCGCGTTGTAGAAATACTGCGTGATCGCGGAGTTCGCGCCCGCGTCGATCTTGCGCTTGAAGTTCTCGAGGTCGCGCATGGGCGAGAGCGCCTGCGGGTGCATCTCCGGGTAGGCGGCGACGTCGATGTGGAACCAGTCGCCGGTCTCGCGCCGGATGAACGCGACCAGCTCGTTCGCGTAGCGGAACTCGCCCGCGTCGAGCGTGCCCGACGGCAGGTCGCCGCGCAGCGCGACCAGATGGCGAATGCCGTGTGCGCGGTACTGCGCGAGGACCGCGGCGATGTTCTCGCGCGTCGAGCCGATGCACGAGAGGTGCGGGGCCGCGGGCACCCCCTCGCCGCGGATCTCGAGCACCGTCTCGAGCGTGCCCTCGCGCGTCGACCCGCCCGCGCCGAAGGTGACCGAGCAGAACGCGGGCTTCAGCGTCGCGAGCGCCGCGCGGGCGGCGCGCAGCTTCGCGACGCCGTCCGGCGTGCGCGGCGGGAAGTATTCGAGGCTGAACGGGCGCGCGCTCATCGGCGGTCGGCCGGCGGCATGCTCCGCCGCGGCATCACCAGCGCGGAGATCGCCATCGAGATCAGGCTGTAGACGATCGCCCCGAAGAAGCCGGACCAGAACCCCGACACGCGGAAGCCCTCGAACCACGAGCCCACCATCCAGAACAGCAACCCGTTGATCACGAAGATGAAGAGTCCGAGCGTGAGGATCGTCGCCGGCAGCGTGAGCAGGATGAAGAGCGGGCGGACGAGCGCGTTGACGAGGCCGAGCACGAGCGCGGCGAGGAGCGCCGTGACCATCGAGTCCACCTGCACCCACGGGAAGACCCAGGGCAGCACGAACAGCGCGATCGCGTTGATGAGCCAGGCGACGACGACGTGGTAACGGAACATGGCGATCCCGAGAGCGTGGGGCGAACGCGCGGGGTCGGGCGCGCGAACGCCCGGCCTCGCGATCGCGCGACGGTCAGTACCGGTAGTGGTCCGGCTTGTACGGACCGCGCCGGTGCACGCCGATGTAGCGCGCCTGCCGGTCGGAGAGTTCGGTCAGCTTCGCGCCGAGCTTCGAGAGCTGCAACCGCGCGACCTTCTCGTCGAGATGCTTCGGCAGCACGTAGACGCCGACCGGATAGCGGCCGTCGTTCTCGCGCGCGCTCGTCCACAACTCGATCTGCGCCATCACCTGGTTCGCGAACGAGCTCGACATGACGTAGGACGGATGCCCGGTCGCGCAGCCGAGGTTCACGAGCCGCCCCTCGGCGAGCAGGATGATCCGCTTGCCGTCGGGGAAGATCACGTGGTCGACCTGCGGCTTGATGTTCTCCCACCTCATGCCCTTGAGGCCCGCGACGTCGATCTCGTTGTCGAAGTGGCCGATGTTGCACACGATCGCGTTGTTCTTCATCCGCTTCATGTGCTCGACCGTGATCACGTCGATGTTGCCGGTCGCGGTCACGAAGATGTCGGCCTTGTCGCAGGCGTCGTCCATCGTCACCACGCGGAATCCCTCCATCGCCGCCTGCAGCGCGCAGATCGGGTCGATCTCGGTGATCCACACCTGCGCCGCGAGCGCGCGCAGCGCCTGCGCGCTGCCCTTGCCGACGTCGCCGTAGCCCGCGACGACGGCGACCTTGCCGGCGACCATCACGTCGGTCGCGCGCTTGATGCCGTCGACCAGCGATTCGCGGCAGCCGTAGAGGTTGTCGAACTTGGACTTGGTGACCGAGTCGTTGACGTTGATCGCCGGAAAGCCCAGCTTCCCCTCCTTCGCCATCTGGTAGAGGCGCTTGACGCCGGTCGTCGTCTCCTCGGTGACGCCGCGGATCGCCGCCTTGCAGCGCGAGTAGAACGTCGGGTCGGTCGCGAGCCTGGCCTTGATCGACGCGAACAGCGCGCGCTCCTCGTCGCTCGCCGGGTGCGTGATCGAGGCAGGATCGCTCTCGGCCTGCGCGCCCAGGTGCACGAGCAGCGTGGCGTCGCCGCCGTCGTCGAGGATCATGTTCGGCACGCCGCCCGCATCGGGGTGACCCCCCCATTCGAAGATGCGGTGCGTGTACGCCCAGTACTCGTCGAGCGTCTCGCCCTTGACCGCGAACACCGGCGTGCCGCGCGCGGCGATCGCGGCGGCCGCGTGGTCCTGCGTCGAGTAGATGTTGCAGGAGGCCCAGCGCACGTCGGCGCCGAGGGCCTGCAGCGTCTCGATCAGCACCGCGGTCTGGATCGTCATGTGCAGCGACCCCGCGACGCGCGCGCCGCGCAGCGGCTGCTGCGGCGAGAATTCCTCGCGGATGGCCATCAAGCCGGGCATCTCGGTTTCCGCGATCGCGATCTCCTTGCGGCCCCAGTCGGCCAGCGCGAGATCGGCGACGTGGAAATCCTTCACGGCGCGTTCGTTCGGTGCGTTCATCGTCGGTCACTCCTCGTCGGGCGACCTCGTGGACGGCGGGGGCTTCGCGCGCCCGCCGCCCGCGGGCATCGCGGGTCAACGAGCGCCGTTGCAACGGGAAGGCTCCGAGCCTGGTCGGCGCCCGGGCGGGCGGTCCGATTGCAGCGCTCCTCGGAGGGATGCGATTGTACCGCAGGTCGCCCGTCGCCCCGGTAGGTCAGCCGTCAGGCTGAAGAGGTTCGATGATCCGGGCCGAAGCGAACGGCGTTCGGCTGAAGCCGAACCCACGGACCAGACCCACGAGCCGCCGGACCGGCGTGGGTCGGGCTTCTGCCGCCGGACCGGCGTGGGTCGGGCTTCTGCCGCCGGACCGGCGTGGGTCGGGCTTCTGCCGCCGGACCGGCGTGGGTCGGGCTTCAGCCCGACGAGGTTCGCGCCCCCCGCGCGGGCGGCGGGTCGGCCATCAGCGCGATCAGCGCGTTCGCGAGCGTCGACTCGCGCTTGTAGAACCCCTCGGTGTGGAACGTCTCCGCGAACTCGTACATCTCGTAGTCGAGGTGGTGGCCGATCTCGTGCACGAGCGTGCGCAGGAACGAGCGGAACGCGACGACCTGCCGGCGCTGCGCGGTGCGCATCCACACCGTCACCGTCGCGGGCGCACGGCCCTCGGCCGGCTCGTAGAGGCCGTGCAGTTCGCCGTAGTCGTTCGACGGGCGCTTCGCGAGCACCTTGACGCGGATCGGCGGCACCGCGTAGCCACGCGCGAGCGCGTCGGTCAGGCGTTGGCATGCGCGCTCGCAGGCCGCGCGATCGTCACCGGCGAGGGCGGCGGCGATCTCGTCGACGGCGGCGCTCTCCGAGAACCCGGCAGGCAGGTCGAGCCGCTCGATCGCGTCGCTCGCGCGGTAGGTGCGCTGGTCGGCGGCGGAGAGCCTGGCGTAGTAGGCGAAGGGCATCGGTCGGTTGCGGGTGCGCGCGAGCAGATGACGCCATGGTCCACCCGCGGCGCAAGGCCAGGGGGGATCGGGAACGCTCGACGCGGCCGGCGAACGCCGCATGCCAACAAAAAGGCCGCCCGAAGGCGGCCGCGTCGGTCGTTGCCGTGCCGGTCAGCTCTTCTTGATCTTCTCGAGCATCTTGAAAATGCCCTTCGGACTGCCGACGAACATGCGCTTGAAGGTCTTGGGCAGGCAGCGCCGCTCGAGCGTGTTGCGGCGGGTGCGCTTGATTTCGGCCATGATCGGAGTCTCCGGTGCGTGGGCGCGGGTCGGTGGCCCTCGCCGGGGGAAACCGGTATTTTAGGACAGGTTCGCACGAAGCGCCAGCCGCCCGACGCAACTGTCGTCTCCCAGGCCCTCCCCCATGCCGCGCCACGACGTCGTGATCGTCGGCGGCGGAATCGTCGGTTCCGCCGTCGCGTACTTCCTGAAGACGCTCGCCCCGGCGATCGACGTCGCGGTGGTCGAGCCCGACCGCACCTACGAGTTCGCCTCGACCCCGCGCGCGTCCGGCGGCGCGCGTCGGCAGTTCTCGTGCCCCGAGAACATCGAGATGTCGAACTTCTCCATCCCGTTCATCGAGACCGCGGACGAAACGCTCGCGGTCGACGGCGAGCGCGCACACGTCGAGTGGCGCCGCGGCGGCTACCTGTTCATCGTGGGCCCCGAGCACCTCGGCATCCTGCGCGACAATGCAGAAGAGCAGCGTTCGCACGGCGTGCGGGCCGAACTCCTCGACCGCGACGGCCTCAACGCACGCTTCCCGTCGATGAACCTCGACGGCATCGCGGGCGGCGTGCACACGCCCGACGACGGCTGGTGCGATCCGACCGGCCTGCTGCAGGGGTTCCGCCGCAAGGCGCGATCGCTCGGCGCCGTCTACGTCGAGGATCGCGTCGCTGCGATCGACCACGACGGCGCCGCCGTCCGGGGCGTGCGTCTCGCTTCGGGGGACGCGATCGCGGCGGACCACGTCGTGAACGCCGCGGGGGCGTGGGCGAAGGAGATCGCCACGATGGTCGGCATGCCGCTGCCGATCGAGCCGCTGCGCCGCTTCGAGCACTACTTCGAGACGCCGAACGCGATCGAGCCGCTGCCCTACGTGAAGGACATGGCCCGCCTCGCGTTCCGCCCCGAAGGACGCGGCTACTCGGGCGGGCTCGTCGACGGCGAGGCGCCGCGCGGCTTCAACTTCGACGTCGACCACGATTACTTCGAGCGCGTCGTCTGGCCCGCGCTCGCCCTCCGCTTCCCGGCCTTCGAGGCCTGCCGCTGCAAGCGCACCTGGTCGGGGCTCTACGAGCAGAGCGAACTCGACGGCAACCCGATCATCGGCAACTGGGCGGATCGCCTCCCGAATTTCCACGTGGTCGGCGGCTTCTCCGGCCACGGCATGATGCACGCGCCGGCGGCGGGCCGCGCGATCGCCGAGCTGATCGTGCACGGGCGATTCACGACGATCGACCTCGCGCGCCTGGGATACCGGCGCGTCGTCGAGAACGCGCCCTACCCCGAGCGCGGCATCGTCTGACTCGCGCGCTCAGGCCCCGACGATCCACCCCTCGACCGGGTCGATCCTCGCGGGCAGGCCGTAGTTGCGCGACGCGCGTGCTGCCGCCCACCCGGCGAGCATCGCGCACGCGATCGCGTCGAGCGTGTCGCCGCTCGCGTCGTCGATCGCCGCTTGCGCGAGCCCCATCGGCAGGTCGACGCGCAGCGCGTACGGATGCGCGCCCTCGACGAGCGCCCACAAGAGGCCCACGCGCGCGTCGCGGCGCGCCGCTGTCCACCCCGACCGGGCATCGCTCTTGTACGAGGGCGCCCGCGTCTCGCCGCGCGATTGCGCGATCTTCCGCATCACGAGCCCCGGATAGGCCTCGAGCGCGACGCGCGAGCGATCGCCGCGCGACAATCCCGGCAGGTGCAAGCCCGCGGCGACGAGGCGCGGCACGCCTTCGTGCAGCATCCAGCCGACCGGCGGATTGACGAGTTTCATCGACGAGCGGGCGCCGGCGGCGAGTTCGGTAGCGCGGTGCGCGTACTTCGCGCCCGCAGGTCGGCGCGCGCGAAACCGGGCGAAGCGCTTCGCGACCGCCTCGCGATCGAGCTTCGCGAAGCGCGCGATCGTTTCGCGCCACGCGCGCTGCGAGCGCGAATCCGCCCCCGGCCAGCGCAGCGCCTCGACGAGTTCGCGCGGCAGTCCGAACGGGAAGTCGAACGCGCCGACCCAGGGGCCCGGCGTCGCGAGCAGCGCGTCGAACGCATCCCAGTCGACCAGCGCGTCGACGCGCTCGACGACGACCCTCCCGCCGTCGAGGTGGCCGTGCGCCGCGGTGATCGGCTTGCGCCGCGACGGCGCGCTGGTGAAGTCGACGCCCGCGACGCGCATTGGCCGGTGGGCCGATTCAGAAGTTCGCTCGATGGCTCGCGATGCCGTCGACCGCCGCGGCGCCGACCCTGCGCCCGGTGATTGGCGCGCGGCTCACTTCCACGCGAGGCTCAGCTTCTTTCCCGAAACGGCACACTCCTTCAGGTACAGATTGATGAGGCTCTGGTAGGGGATGCCGGTTTCCTCGGACATCTCTTTGAAGTAGGTGATCGAATGCTGGTCGAGCCGGATCGTGACCGGCTTCTTGAGTTGCGAGGCGTAGGGATTCTTGCGCGAGCCGCTGAAGTCGTATTGCTTTCGCATGACGGCACCTATGGGTAGTAGCGCTGTTCCTCGCGCGTGGCCTTGCGCGCGGAGACGATGCGAACGGTGTTCCCGCCGGCGCGATAGCAGTGCGCCACTACGAGCAGACGCACGTTGCTGTCGAGGCCGAGCAACAAGAAGCGCTCCTCGACGGCGGAATGATCGGGGTCGTCGATGAGGCGCGCGCGCTCATCCGAGAATACGGACTCGGCATCCTCGAACGAGACGCCGTGCTTGCGCAGGTTGGCGGCCGCCTTCCGCAGGTCCCACTCGAAGGCGAGACTCATGCGCATATTGTACGTACGACGTACAGGTCGCGCAAGGACCGGCGTGGCCGATGACTTCCGCGATGCGGCGCAGGTGCCGGATCTGCGGTCCCGGCGCGAACGCCGGTCGACGAAGGCCGATCAACCCCGCGGCACCGCGCGACGGTACTGGGGCGGGACGGCGACCGCCGCGCCGAGCGCCTGCGCGGCGTGCCAGGGCCAGCGCGGGTTCCACAGGATGCCGCGCGCGAGCGCGACGAGGTCCGCGTCGCCGTTCGCGACGATGGCGTCGGCCTGCGCGGGCTCGGTGATGAGCCCGACCGCGATGGTCGGCATCCGCGCCGCCTCCCGGATCGCGCGCGCGAACGGCACGTGCAGGCCCGGCTTCGACTCGATGCGCTGCGCGGGCGAGAGGCCCGCGCTCGACACGTCGATGAAGTCGCAGCCGCGCGCGGCGAGTTCGCGCGCGAGCGCGAGGGTGTCGTCGAGCGCCCAGCCGCCCTCGACCCAGTCGGTCGCCGACACGCGCACGCCGACCGGCCGGCCCGCCGGAGTCGCCTCGCGCACCGCGTCGAACACCTCGAGCGGGAAGCGCATGCGGCACTCGCGCGCACCGCCGTACGCGTCGTCGCGCCGATTCGAGAGCGGCGACAGGAACTCGTGCAGCAGGTAGCCGTGCGCGAGGTGCACCTCGATCGCGTCCGCCCCGGCGCGCGCGGCGCGCCGCGCCGCTTCGGCGAACGCGTTGCGAATCGTGACGAGTCCCGCGCGGTCGATCGCGTGGGGCACCGGGTGGCCGGCGTCGAACGCGACGGCCGAGGGCGCGAGCGTCGTCCACGCGGACGCTCCGCGCAGCGGCCCGCCGCCCTCCCACGGCACCGCGGACGAGGCCTTGCGCCCCGCGTGCGCGAGTTGCACGGCGACCGGCGCGGGCGGCGCGAGCTTGCGCGCCCTGGCGAGGATGTCCGCGAACGCACGCTCGCAGGCGTCGTCGTAGAGCCCGAGGCAGCCGTGGGTGATGCGCCCGTCGCGCGCGACCGCCGTCGCTTCGACGAAGACGAGCGCCGCACCCGACTGGAGCATTTGCGTCCAGTGCGCGAGGTGCCAGTCGCCGGCGCGGCCGTCGTCCGCCGAGTACTGACACATCGGCGACACCACGATCCGGTTCGCGAGTTCGAGGCCCCGCAGCGTGAAACGATCGAAGAGCGCCATGGCGATGCGGCTGCTGTCGCGCGTCGCGTCCGTCGCGATCCGATCGCCGCGCGACGGTCCCCGACCGCGACCGCGGATCAGGGAACGGCGATCTCGAAGCGGACCACGCGCGCGGGCGCCTCGCCGGGTTCGAACGCGCGCCGATAGGCGAGTTCGATGCTCGAAGTGCCGGCCTTGACGGCGCGGAACCGGAACGTCGTGTGCCCGGGCGCCCCGACCTTCGGTACGCCGGCGGCGGTCTCCGGCTGGTAGTCGGGCAGGCCGACCTGCACGACCGAGGCGCCCGCGAGACGCGCGAGTTCCCAGCGGTAGCCGGTCGACGGCGCCGAGTCGAGGTGCACCGCGAGCGTGTCGCCGCGCTTCACCGTCTCGCTGCGGCCGTCGATCGACGCGTCGGCGTTGCGCACGATCGGCGCCCGGTTCCATCGATCGGCCGCGGGATCGGACGAGCAGGCGGACAGCGAGAGCGCGAGGAGCGAGAGCGCGACGAGTCGAATCGGGTTCATGGGGCCTCCTGTGCGGCGCGGTCGCGAGGGCGGCGGCGAGCCGCGTCGTCAGACGCCCGCGGCGCGCCGCAGGGCCTGCGCGCGGTCGGTGCGTTCCCAGGTGAACTCGGGCTCGTCGCGACCGAAGTGCCCGTAGGCCGCGGTCTTGCGGTAGATCGGACGCAGGAGGTCGAGCATGCGGATGATGCCCTTCGGGCGCAGGTCGAACTCCCGCTGCACGATCTCCGAGATCCGCTCGTCGGGGATCTTCCCGGTGCCGTTGGTGTAGACGGTCACGTTCATCGGCTTCGCCACGCCGATCGCGTAGGCCACCTGCACCTCGCACTGCCGCGCGAGGCCGGCGGCGACGACGTTCTTCGCGACGTAGCGCGCGGCGTACGCGGCCGAACGGTCGACCTTCGACGGATCCTTCCCCGAGAACGCACCGCCGCCGTGCGGGGCGGCGCCGCCGTAGGTGTCGACGATGATCTTGCGGCCGGTGACGCCCGCGTCGCCGTGCGGGCCGCCGATCTCGAAACGGCCGGTCGGGTTCACGAGGAAGCGCGTGCCCGAGATCAGGTCCTTCGGCAGCACCGGCCGGCAGATCTCCTCGATCACCGCCTCCGCGAGTTCCGCCTGCTTGTCGTTCATGCCCGGATGATGCTGCGTCGAGAGCACGACCGTTTCGATCTCCGCGGGCTTGCCGTCGCGGTAGCGCACGGTGACCTGCGACTTCGCGTCGGGGCGCAGGAACGGCAGGCGGCCGTCGCGGCGCACCTCGCTCTGCCGCTGGACCAGCCGGTGCGCGTAGTAGATCGGGAACGGCATCAGCGTCGGCGTCTCGTCGCAGGCGTAGCCGAACATCAGGCCCTGGTCGCCGGCGCCCTGGTTCAGGTAGTCGTCGGACGCGCGGTCGACGCCCTGCGCGATGTCGGGCGACTGCTTGCCGTAGCAGACCATCACGGCACAGCCGTCGGCGTCGAAGCGCAGCGACGGATCGTTGTAGCCGATCGACCGGATCGTTTCGCGCGCGACGCGGGCGAAGTCGACGCTCGCCGACGTCGTGATCTCGCCCGCCAGCACGACGAGGCCGGTCGACACCAAGGTCTCCGCGGCCACGCGTCCGGTGGGGTCTTGCTCTAGAATCGCGTCGAGCACCGCGTCGGAGATCTGGTCGGCGACCTTGTCCGGATGGCCTTCCGACACCGACTCCGACGTGAACAGGAATTCGCTCATGGTTTCCCTTGCGCAGACGATCCACGCGGCCCGGACGGCCGTGCGGCGAAGCGGCGAATTCTAACATTTCGGGCCATGCGCCCCGTCGGCACGCGGCCCTCGTCCCCATGACCGCAACCGTCGTTTCCGCGACCGCGGACGCCATCGACCGCGCCGCCGGCCTGCTCGCGCGCGGCGCGCTCGTCGCGTTTCCGACCGAGACCGTCTACGGCCTGGGCGCGGACGCGGCGAACCCCGAAGCGGTGCGCGCGATCTTCACCGCGAAGGGCCGGCCGAGCGACCACCCGCTGATCGTGCACCTGCCCGACGCGTCGCATCTCGACGCCTGGGCGCGCGACGTACCCGCGGGCGCGCGGGCACTGGCGCGCGCCTTCTGGCCCGGGCCGCTCACGCTGATCCTGCCGCGCACGCCGCTCGCCGGCGACACGGTCACCGGGGGGCAGGACACCGTGGGCCTGCGCGTCCCCGCGCATCCGGTCGCCCGCGCGCTCCTCGCCGCGTTCGCGGCGCGCGGCGGCCACGGTGTCGCCGCGCCGTCGGCCAACCGCTACGGCCACGTCTCGCCGACCACCGCCGCGCACGTCGCCGACGACCTGGGCGCGCAGGTCGCGATGATCCTCGACGGCGGCCCCTGCGCGGTCGGCATCGAGAGCACGATCGTCGCGTTCGACGGCGAAGCGCCGCTCCTCGTGCGCCCGGGCGGCGTCGGCGCCGACGCGATCGCACGCGTGCTCGGCCTCGCGCCGGCGGCAGCGACGGCAGGTGCGCCGCGCGCCTCCGGCACGCACGCGTCGCACTACGCGCCGCGCACCGCCGCATTCCTCGTCGACGCGCGCTCGCTTCCCGCTGAACTCGTGCGTCTCGCCGAGCGCGACGAGGCCGTCGCCGTGCTCGCACGAAGCCTCACGCGCCCGCCGGAGTTCGAAGGCCGGTGGATCGAGGCGCCCGGGGATGTCGACGGCTATGCGCGCGACCTCTACGCGAACCTGCGCGCGCTCGACGCGGCGGGCGCCGACGCGATCCTGATCGAGGCGCCGCCGCTCGACGCGGCCTGGCTCGCGGTGCGCGACCGACTCGCACGCGCCACGCATCGCGATTGACGAGGTTCGCGCGATGCGCGTGGTCGTGGCCCCCGATTCGTTCAAGGGTTCGCTCGACGCCCCCGGCGCGGCCGCCGCGATCGCCCGCGGCGTTGCCCGCGCGATGCCCGATGCGGTCGTGGTCGAGTGCCCGATGGCCGACGGAGGTGAAGGCACGCTCGACGCCGTGCTCCGCGCCTGCGGCGACGCCGCCGCGCGGGGAACGCTCGAGGTCGGCGGCGCATCGGGCGCGCGCCTCGCCGCGGGCTACGGCATCGTCGAGCGCGACGGCGCGCGCATCGCCGTGCTGGAGGCCGCGCAGGTCGTCGCGATCACCGACCGCGACGGCATGGCCGCACCGGTCGCCTCGCGCTCGACGCGCGGCCTGGGAGAGCAGGTCCGAGCGCTCCTCGACCGCGGCGTGCGGCAGTTCATGATCGGACTGGGCGGCAGCAGCACCAACGACGGCGGCGCGGGATTCCTCGCGGCGCTCGGCATGCGCTTCCTCGATGGACGCGGAGCCGACGTCGCGCCGACACCCGAGGGTCTCGCGCGCCTCGAGCGCGCGGACGCCTCCCCGCTCGACGCGCGACTCGCGGCCTGCTCGATCACGGTCATGTCGGACGTCAACAATCCGCTCGCCGGTCCGCGCGGCGCGACCGCGGTCTTCGGTCCGCAGAAGGGCGTGGCGCCAGCCGAGATCGCGCTCGTCGACGCGACGATCGCGCGTTACGCCGGGATCGTCGAGCGCTCGCTCGGTCGCGCCGCGTCCGACCGCTCCGGCGCCGGTGCCGCGGGCGGCCTCGGCTTCGCGCTGATGCTCGTCGGCGGAACGATGCGCTCGGGGGCGGAAGTCGTCGCCGACCTGATCGGCCTCGACGCCGCGCTCGACGGCGCGGCCTGGGCGATCACCGGCGAAGGCCGCAGCGACGCATCGACGCTGCTCGCGAAGGCGCCCTCGGTCGTCGCGGATCGCGCGCGGCTGCGCGGCGTGCCGGTGTCGCTCGTCTCCGGCGCGATCGACGCGACGGCGCTGCCCGCGCTCTCCGGGCGCTTCGACGGCTGCTTCGCGCTTCCCGCGGGACCCGCGACGCTCGACGCCTGCATTCGCGACGCCGCGACGCTCCTCGCCGATCGGGCGGACGCCATGGCGCGGGTCTTCGCCGCTGCGGCGCGGATGCGGCAGTAGCGCGCCGTCTCCCGGATCAGCGCGGATCGGCCGCGCCGTCCTCGCCGGGCACCACGCTCGCCCCGCCCAGCGCGGCGAGATGGCGCACCGGATGGCCGAGCAGCGGATCGTCTTCGACGAGCGCGGCGAGCTGTCCGGGATCGAGACGCAGCACCCGTGCCATCGCCGGCAGGTCCATCGCGACCACGCGCGCGCCCGGAAGCGCGGTCACGCGATCGGCCTGCAGCGCGCTCGCGAAGAACGCGGCGCTGTGCCCGATGCCGGTGAGGAGCGCGTCCACGCGAACGCCGCGCGCGCGCAGGAGTCCGAGCAGCGAGGCGTGGTGCGCGAGGCATTGCGACAGCCCCGCGCGCTCCGCCGCGAGCGTCGGCTCGTGGCCTTCGGAGTCCTCGCGGATCACGAGCGCCTCGAGTCCGCCGCCGTCGAGGCCGGCGAGGAGTTCCGCGTCGATGGCCACCACGTCGCGGGCGCAAAGCGTCCGGCCCACTTCGCGCAGCACCGCGCGCGACCCCTCGAGCGCGACCCAGGGCGTGTCGAACGTCCCGAAACCGATCCGCTCGACAAGGCGCGTCTGCATCGCCCGCACGCCGCGCTCGAACGGCTCGGCATCGCGGATCGCCGCGCCGATCCACCCGCGCAGCGTGTCCGTGTCGTCGACGACGAGATCCGCGACGCCGCCCGCCGCGCGCGCCGGAGCGCCGAACACCGCCGCCACCGCGGTAGCGTCGCCCGCGTCGAGTTCGTCTCGGCCGCGCGCGGCCTCGATCACCGCCGGCCCCGACAGCCCGAACCGCACCGGCGGCAGCAGCGCGAGGCGGTCGCTCGCGCAGGCGAGCACCGACGCTCCGCCGAAGACGTCGCCCGCGCCGATCGCGACGACGGGCACGCCGGAGGCGCGCGCATCGACCTGCGCCTGCAACGCGCGCGCGAGCGCGAGTTCCGCGGCGTTCGCCTCGTGCAGCCGCACGCCGCCGGAGGCCATCACGAGCACCACCGCGGCAGGACGCTCCGCGCGCGCGCGCGCGAACAGCGATGCGAGCGCGCGGCCATGGTTCGCGCCGACCGCTCCGCGCAGGAATCGCTCGTCCTGCGCCGCGACGAGCACCTCGCGGCCTTCGATCGCGGCGCGCCCGCAGACGATGCCGTCGTCGTCGCGCGCGGCGATCCCGAACCGCGTGAGGCTTTCGCTCGGTCCGACCGGCGGGTCGGCGACGAAGCTGCCCGCGTCCGCCAACGCCCGCAGCCGCTCGTCCGGCGGGAGATCCGCGATCGCGGCTGCGTGCGTCATCGGAGCTGTCGTATAGTTCGCGTTCGCGGGCCCGGAAACGCTTGCGCGGGCCCGAGCGCAAGGTAGCACGCGGCGCCGCGCCGCGCCCCATCGATGGACGCCAACCTCGCCGCCCTGTTCGAGCGCCACGTCGCGGACCCGGCGGCGCCCTGCCTCGTCGTTCCCGGCGGCCCGGTCGTCACCTACGGCGAGATCTCGGCGATCTCCGCGCGCATCGCGCACGCATTGGTCGACGCCGGCGCGCAGCCGGGAGACCGGGTCGCGGTGCAGACGGACAAGCATTGGACCGTGCTGCCGCTCTACCTCGCGACGTTGCGCGCCGGGCTCGTCTACCTGCCGCTCAACACCGCCTACCAGCGCGCCGAACTCGAGCACTTCTTCGGCGACGCGACGCCGCGCGTCATCGTGTGCGGCAGCGAGCGGCTGGGCGTGGCGGTGGCGGCCGCGCGCAACGCGACCGTGCTGACGCTCGATGCGGGCGGCGGCGAACTCCTCGACCGCGCCGAAGGGAAGCCGGAACGCTTCGAGACGGTCGCGCGCGCGCCGGACGATCTCGCGGCGATCGTCTACACCTCCGGCACGACCGGACGCTCGAAGGGCGCGATGCTCACGCACCGCAACCTGGCCTCGAACGCGCTCACGCTCGTGGACGCCTGGGGATTCACGCGCGGCGACGTGCTGTTGCACGCGCTGCCGGTCTACCACGTCCACGGGCTCTTCGTCGCGATCCACTGCGCGCTGCTGTCGGGGTCGCGCATGCTGTGGCTGCCGAAGTTCGACGCGCGCGAAGTCGCCGCGCTGCTCCCGAAGGCGTCGGTGATGATGGGCGTGCCGACGTTCTACACGCGGCTCCTCGCCGAGCCGTCGTTCGACGCCCGCGCGAGCGATCCGGTGCGGCTGTTCGTCTCAGGCTCCGCGCCGCTCCTGCCCGAAACCTTCCGCGAATTCGAGGAGCGCACCGGCAAGCGCATCCTCGAGCGCTACGGCATGACCGAGACCGGCATGATCACGTCGAATCCGCTCGACGGCGAGCGGCTGGGCGGCACGGTGGGGCCGCCGCTCCCCGGCGTCTCGGTGCGCATCGTCGGCGGGGACGGCGCGATGTGCGCGGCCGGCGCGATCGGCACGATCCAGGTGAAGGGCCCGAACGTGCTGAAGGGCTACTGGAACCTGCCGGAGAAGACGCGCGAGGAGTTCACCGCCGACGGCTGGTTTCGCACCGGCGACCTGGGCGAGTGGACGCCCGAGGGCTACGTGAAGATCGTCGGCCGCGCGAAGGACCTCATCATCAGCGGCGGGCTCAACGTCTACCCGAAGGAGATCGAGGAGCGCATCGACGCGATCGACGGCGTGGTCGAGAGCGCCGTCGTCGGCGTCCCGCACCCGGATTTCGGCGAGGCGGTGATCGCGGTCGTCGTCGCGAAGCCCGGCCACGCGCTCGACGAGGCCTCGATCATCGCGGCGCTCAAGGCCGACATCGCGGGCTTCAAGGTGCCCAAGCGCGTGCTGTTCGCGATCGAATTGCCGCGCAACGCGATGGGCAAGGTGACCAAGGCCGCGTTGCGCGAGCGCTACGCGCGCTGAGTCGGCGCGCGACCGAGCCGATTGCGCGGCCTCCCGGTCAGCCGCGATCGGGCAGCATGCGCGCGAGCGTGCCGTCGCGCAGGCCGAAGTGGTGCCAGAACGCCGCCGCGACGTGCAGCGCGACGAGGCCGGCGAAGGCCCACGCGAGACGTTCGTGCAATCGATTCAGCCGTTCCGCGAGCCCGGCGTCGGTCGCGATGAACTCGGGGGCCTCCCAGCCGAAGAACGCCACGCCGTAGCCCTTCGCGTCCATCATCGCGTAGCCCGCGACCGGCACCGCGATCATCAGCAGGTAGAGCGCGCCGTGCGCCGCCTTCGCCGCGGTGTGCTGCCACCCAGTTCCTTCGGGCGCCGGTCCCGGATGCGCACGGTTCCAGGCGAGGCGCGCGAGCACGAGCAGCAGCGCGACGATGCCCAGCGTCTCGTGGGCGTCGAAGGCGAAGCCGCGCAGCGGCGAGGTCCTCGGCACGCGGTCGAGCGCGAGGCCGCCCGCGACCTGCACCGCGATGATGGCGAACATCGCCCAGTGCAGCCACCGGGCGAGCGCACCGTAACGTTCCCGGGTCGAATGCGGGTCCATCGCTCTCTCTCGTGGGTATTTCATCGTCAATTGCGTCCTTTCGACGCCGTCCGCAAGCCGAAGTTCGCCGCCGGGCTTGACCCGGATCACGTTCGCGCCGAAAACACCGGACGCGCGGTTCGGCGATAATGTCGCGATGACGACACTTCCCGACACGATGCGCTACGCGGCGATGCGCGAACCGGGCGCGCCCGGGGTGCTCGCGCTCGCCCAGGGCCCGGTGCCGCGGCCCGGTCCGGGCGACGTGCTGATCCGCGTGCGCTACGCCGGCGTCAACCGCCCCGACTGCATCCAGCGCGCGGGGAACTACCCGCCGCCGCCGGGCGCCTCGCCGATCCTCGGGCTCGAAGTCGCGGGCACGGTCGCGGCGATCGGTGCGAACGTCGTGGACTGGCGGGTCGGCGACGAACTGTGCGCGCTCACGCCCGGCGGCGGGTACGCCGAGTACTGCGCGGCGCCCGCGGGCCACTGCCTGCCGGTTCCACGCGGACTCTCGCTGCTCGAGGCCGCAGCGCTGCCCGAGAACGCGTTCACCGTCTGGCACAACGTGTTCGAGCGCGGGCGGCTCGCCGCGGGCGAGACGATCCTGATCCACGGCGGCACGAGCGGCATCGGCACCACGGCGATCCAGTACGCGAAGGCGTTCGGCGCGAGGGTGGTGACGACGGTCGGCAGCGACGACAAGGCGGCGTTCTGCCGCAAGCTCGGCGCCGATCACGCGATCAACTACCGCACGGCCGACTTCGTCGCCGAGGTCGCGGCGATCACCAGCAAGCGCGGCGTCGAGGTCGTCCTCGACATGGTCGGCGGCGACTACCTCGCGCGGAACCTGCGCTGCGTCGCGGTCGACGGGAGGATCGTCATCATCGCGTTCCTGCGCGGCAGCAAGGTCGAGGTCGACTGGATGCCGATCATGCTGAAGCGCCTGACGGTAACCGGTTCGACGATGCGCGCGAGTCCCGCGGAGCGGAAGGTGGCGATCGCGGCGGCGCTGCGCGAGCGCGTCTGGCCGCTCTACGCGTCGGGACGGATCGCGCCGGTCGTCCATCGCGTCTTCCCGCTGGGCGAGGCCGCGGCCGCGCACGCGCTGATGGAGAGTTCGCAGCACGTCGGGAAGATCATGCTCGACGTCGGCGCCTGACCGCCGCGCCGATCTCCGTGGGTCGGGCTTCAGCCCGACACCGGGAACGCTTCCCGGCGCTCGATGCGCCGCCGCGGGAATCGCCGGCGCGACTGTTCTCTGATTCCTGTTTCCTGATTCCTGATGTCGGCCTGAAGGCCGACCCACAACGGCGCGATGTCGGCCTGAAGGCCGACCCACGACCTCACCACGTGGGTCGGGCTTCAGCCCGACGGCATTCGCTTCAGCCCGACGGCATTCGCGTGAGCCCGACGATGCGTGGGCAGACGCGCATTGACAGTGCCGGACCTGTTGCCCTAGGTTACGCCCGTGCGGGCTCCGAGTTGTCCCGGTCGCCTCCGCAACGAACGAGTTCCCGGTGCGATGCTGTGAACCGGTCGCATAACGGGACGCGATCCCGCAGGTCCACCAGGAGGAGGGCAGGATGAAGATGACGATGCGAGTTCCGCTGCTGGCCATGCTCGTCGCGTTGTGCGTCGCGGGCACTGCGGCGGCCGCGCCGGTCGTGTTGCGCGCGTCGCACCAGTTTCCGGGCGGCAAGGGCGACGCGCGCGACGAGATGGTGCAGATCATCGCGCGCGAGGTGAAGGCCGCCGGCGTGGATCTCGAGATCCAGGTCTATCCGGGCGCGTCGCTCTTCAAGCCGACCGAGCAGTGGAACGCGCTCGTGAACGGCCAGCTCGACATCTCGTCGTTCCCGCTCGACTACGCGAGCGGCAAGGAGCGCGCGTTCAGCGCGACGCTGATGCCCGGCCTCGTGCGCAGCCACGATCGCGCGCGCCGGCTCAACGATTCACCGTTCATGAAGGACATCCGCGCGACGATCGAGAAGGCCGGCGTGATCGTGCTGGCCGACGCCTGGCTCGCGGGCGCGATGGCGTCGAAGAAAGCGTGCATCCGCAAGCCTTCCGACGTCAAGGGCGTGAAAATCCGCTCGGCGGGCCCGACCTTCGCGGCGATGTGGCAGGAGGCCGGCGCGTCGATCGTCTCGATCCCGTCGAACGAGGTCTACAACGCGCTGCAGACCGGCGTCGCCGAGGCGACGGACACGAGCGCCGGCAGCTTCGTGTCGTTCCGCCTCTACGAGCAGGTCAAGTGCATCACCGCGCCGGGCGACAACGCGCTGTGGTTCATGTACGAGCCGGTGCTGATGTCGAAGAAGAGCTTCGAACGGCTGAACCAGGCGCAGCAGCAGGCGCTGCTCGCGGCGGGCCGCAAGTCGCAGGCGTTCTTCGAGCAGGCGGCGAAGGGCCTCGACGACGCGATGGTGAAGGCGTTCAAGGACCACAACGTCGAGGTCGTCACGCTCACGCCCGCCGAGTTCGACGACTGGATCCAGGTCGCGCGCAGGAGTTCCTACGCGCAGTTCGCGAAGGACGTGCCGACCGGCAAGAAGCTGATCGACGAGGCGCTCGCGGTCAAGTAGCCCCGTGTCGGGCCGTTCCCCGGAGTCGCCGGCGCCGTCCGTCGCGGCCGCGGCGCCCGCGCGCGGGAGTTTCGCGCGCGCCGTGCGCGCCGCCTCGCGGCTCGCCGGGGCCGTCGCGGCCGGCCTCATCGCCGCGGCGGTGCTCGTCGTGTGCCAGATGGTGATCGTGCGCTACGTGTTCGGGCACAGCACCATCTGGCAGACCGATTTCACGATCTACTGCCTGATCGCGGCGACCTTCGTCGGCAGCCCCTACGTGCTCCTGACGCGCGGCCACGTCAACGTCGACGTGCTGCCGCAGTACCTCGGCCAGGCCGCGCGCTACCGTCTCGCGCTGTTCGCGCAGGCGGTCACGATCGCCTTCGCGACGACGCTCGCGGTGCTCGCGTTCCTGTTCTGGAAGGAGGCCTTCGACAAGGGCTGGGTGTCCGACACGATGTGGCGCGCGCGGCTGTGGATCCCCTACGCGTCGATGCCGATCGGGCTCGGCCTGCTGGCGCTGCAGGCGGCGGTCGACTTCGCCGACCTGGCGGCCGGACGCGCCGCCCCGTTCGGGATGGGCGAAGCGCGGCGATGAGTCCGGCGCTCCAGGGCGGCATCGTCTTCTTCGTCACGCTGGCGATGCTGATGTCGGGCGCGCCGGTCGCCTTCGCGCTCGGCGCGGTGTCGATCGTGTTCGTCGTGCTGTTCCAGGGCTTCGGCGCGCTGCACGTCGTCGCCGAGACGTTCTACGCCGGGCTGTCCGACTTCACGCTCGTGTCGATCCCGATGTTCGTGATGATGGGCGCGGCGATCGGATCCTCGCCCGCGGGCCGCGACCTCTACGAAGCGCTCGACCGCTGGCTGTACCGGCTCCCCGGCGGTCTCGCGATCTCGAACCTCGGCGCCTGCGGATTGTTCGCCGCGCTGACCGGTTCGTCGCCCGCGTGCTGCGCGGCCATCGGCAAGATGGGCATCCCCGAGATGCGCAAGCGGGGTTATCCCGACGACGTCGCCACCGGGTCGATCTGCGCCGGCGGCACGCTCGGCATCCTGATCCCGCCGTCGATCACCTTCATCCTCTACGGCATCGCCACCGAGACCTCGATCGGGCGGCTCTTCCTCGCCGGCGTGCTGCCCGGACTGCTGCTGCTGGGACTGTTCATCGCGTGGACGCTGTTCCTGCTCTGGAAGCGCGGCTTCCGGTCGCACGCGCCCGACTTCCGCTACACCTGGCGGCAGAAGTTCGAGTCGGTGCCGAAGATCGCGCCGTTCCTGCTGATCATCGCGGGCGTCATGTACGTGCTCTACGGCGGCGTGGCGACACCGTCGGAGGCGGCGGGCGTGGGCGCCGCGCTGTGCGTCGTGTTCGCGGTCGTGATCTACCGGATGTGGAAGCCGCGGCACTGGTGGGAGATCCTGCGCGACACGACGCGCGAGTCGGTGATGATTCTGATGATCATCGCCGCGGCGGTGCTGTTCGGCTACATGCTGACCTCGCTCTACCTCACGCAGACGCTCGCGCAGGCGATCGCCGACGCCCACCCGAATCCCTGGGTGCTGATGGGCCTCATCAACCTGTTCCTGGTGGTGTGCGGTTTCTTCATCCCGCCGGCCGCGATCATCCTGATGACGAGCCCGATCCTGTTCCCGATCGTCAAGGCCGCGGGGTTCGACCCGGTGTGGTTCGGCGTGATCATGACGATCAACATGGAGATCGGGCTCATCCACCCGCCGGTCGGGCTCAACATCTACATCGTGAACTCGATCGCGCCCGACGTCCCGGTGCAGCGCGTGATGTGGGGCACGCTGCCCTACGTCGGCTGCATGATCCTCGCGATCGTGATCCTGTGCGTGTTCCCCGGCATCGCCACCTGGCTGCCGGACACGCTGATGGGGCCGGCCCGTTGACACCGCCTCGGCGGGATCGCCACCGTCCCGCTAATCCAGGAAGTCGCCGTGCTTCTCGACGTAGGCCGCGAGGTCGAGCGAGTGCTGGCGCACGAGCCGCTCGGCGAGTTCGGTGTCGCGCTTCTCGAGCGCCTCGATGATCCGCATGTGATCGACGATCGAGCGTGACGCGCGGTCGGCCTGCGAGATCGTCACGCGGCGGATCGCGCGGACGTGGATGAACAGGTTCTCCAGCGTCTGGCCCATCAGATGCGACCCGGACAGGCGGATGATCGCCTGGTGGAACGCGATGTTCGCGTCCGAGTATTCGCCGATGTGCTCGGCCGGCGCGGCGTTGCGGAAGTCGTCGAACATCCGGCGCAATCCCGCGATGTCCTCGTCCGAGGCGTTCACCGTCGCGAGCCGGGCGGCCATGCTCTCGATCGCCGCCCACATCTCGATCATCTCGACGATCTGGCGCTTCGTCTTGCGGACGATGAAGATGCCGCGCCGCGGCGCGGTACGCAGGAGCCCCTCCTGCTCGAGGAGCGTCATCGCCTCGCGGATCGGCGTGCGCGACACACCGAGCGAGCGCGAGAGCTGGCGCTCGTCGATCCGCACCTCGCCGGGGTGCGAGTACACGTCGGCGTCGATGATCGCCTGCTTCAGCGCCGCGTAGGCCCGATCGCGCAGACTCGCTCCCGCCGTGAGCGGCGCGAGCGGCAGCGGGGTCTTGGGGACGGCGATCCGGCCGGGGGGCATCGTCGCTACGCGCCGGAGCATCGCATTGCCGCGCCGTGCGGACGCACGTCGCGGGGACGGCCGAGGCTCCGGAGACGCGGCCGGGACTTCGTATCTTATATATCAGGAACCACGCAGGTCCAAGCCGCGCGGCGGTTGCCCGGGCGGGTTGACACGAACGAAGCGCTGCCGCGCTCGACCGGCAGCGCGTCGGTTGGAGCGACGGCCCTGCTGATCAGGCCCGTCGCGTCGGGGTCATCGATCCGGGCGGCGCACCGACGCGCGGACCGCGCTTCGAGCGGATTGCCGCGTCGAGTCAGTGCCGGTGGGGCGACGTGGCGCCGACGCGCAGGCGGTCGCGCGCCTCGACGATCTCCCGCGCCAGGGCGTCGACGTCGTAGGCCTTCGCGAGATGCGGCCGGTGCCGGCGCAGCCATCCCGCGATCCGCTCGGCCTCGCTGCCCGGGCCGACCAGTTCGCGCATCGTGGCGCTGTCCCAGTGCCAGTCGAGTTCGAGTTCCTCGAACGCCGCGTTGTAGGCCTCGAGTTCGGGATCGGTCTCGAGGATCGGGCGCGCGGGAGCGTGGTGGAAGATCGTGGAAGGGCGGGTCATCATGGCGGCTCCTGGGGTTGCTGTCCGACGAGCGAACCATGGTTCAGCACGAACATAACGTACAGATTAACGCTGTTCTATAATATATAATGTATTGCTTATATTTACTTCGCCGCTCAACCCAACGGACCCCGCGCGCCTCCGAAATGGCCGACGCGTGACCGGGCCGACGCCGAGCCGACGATGAAGCATGCGACGCTCCGCCAGTTCAAGGTGTTCCAGACCGTCGCCCGGCACCTGAGCTTCTCGCGCGCCGCCCTGGAACTGCACTTGACGCAGCCCGCCGTCTCGGCCCAGATCCGTGAACTGGAGGGCCACGCGGGGCTGCCGCTGTTCGAGCGGCTCGGCCGGCGCATCTACCTGACCCCCGCCGGGCGCGAACTGGTCGAGCAGAGCGGGGCCATCCTGCAGCAGTTCCGCGCGGCCGAGGAGGCGATGGACCGCCTGAAGGGCGTCGAGGGCGGCGTCCTGTCGGTCGCGGTGATCAGCGCCGGCGACTATTTCTTCCCGCGCCTCCTCGCCGCGTTCGCGCACGAGCACGCGGGTGTGCGGATCGAACTCGCCGTGCACAACCGAGAGGGGCTGCTGCGGCGACTCTCCGACAATCTCGCCGACCTCGCGGTCATGGTGCGCCCGCCCGAGGAGGAGGACCTCGTCGCCGAAGCGTTCGCGCCGCACGCCTATGTCATCGTCGCCGCGCCCGACCACCCGCTCGCCGGCGCGAAGCGCATCCCGTTCGCGCGCATGCTCGCCGAGCCCTTCGTCGTGCGCGAGCGCGGATCCGACACCTGGAACTCGATGCGCGATGCGTTCGGATCGCGGTTCGGCGCGGTGAAGGTCGCGATGGAGATCGGCAGCAACGAGACGATCAAGCAGTCGGTCATCGCCGGGTTCGGACTGGGCTTCCTGTCGTCGCACGCGATCGCGCTCGAGCGGGCCGTGGGTGCGCTCGCGGTGCTGGACGTGGTCGGCTTTCCGGCGATGCGCCATTGGTACGTCGTGCGCCACCGCCGCAAGCGCCTGCCGCCGGTGGCCGCGGCCTTCAAGGCCTTCCTGCTGGAGCACGGGGAGCGTCTGATCGACGGCTACCTCAAAGCGAGCGGTTCGCCCGCCGGCACGTCGGCCGCCTGATCGCGCTCCAATGTCGATCGGGCGCCTCTATTGCGCCGCAGCATCGGAACCGCGAACTCCTGCGTCAATGCGTGCTGCATTGCCGCATCGCATTTCCGGCACTTCCGCGTCGAATCGCGTTGACACCGCGCTGATATATCAAATACCTTATCTCGGAACGCCGGGGTGTTCGATGTCCTTGCCGTTGTCGCGTGCCCGGCCGCGAACGAACCCCGATCCACTCGCCTGACTACGCCGCACGCCCGAGTTCGATCCCGGCACGGATCGGGACCGGCGCGCGGCACCGTCGCCGGAGGAGCGCATGAACGACCACGCGGTGAAGTCCGCCCCCGCAGCAGCCCCCGCGACGCACGCGGCCGCGGCGCCGGCGCAGGAGACCGACGGTTTCCAACTCGTCATCGACGCGCTGAAGCTGAACGGCATCGACACGATCTTCGGCCTTCCCGGCATTCCGATCACCGACCTCTCGCGCCGCATGCAGAAGAGCGGCATGCGCGTGATCGCGTTCCGGCACGAGCAGAGCGCGGGCTACGCGGCGTCGATCGCGGGATTCCTCACGCAGAAGCCGGGCATCTGTCTCACGGTGTCGGCGCCCGGGTTCCTGAACGGACTCACCGCGCTCGCGCACGCGACGACGAACTGCTTCCCGATGATCCTGTTGAGCGGCAGCTCCGAGCGGGAGATCGTCGACTTGCAGCAGGGTGACTACGAGGAGATGGACCAGCTCGCGATCGCGAAGCCGCTCGCGAAGGCCGCGTTCCGCGTGCTGCACGCCGAGGACATCGGCGTGGGCGTCGCGCGCGCGATCCGAGCGGCGGTGTCGGGACGCCCCGGCGGCGTCTACCTCGACCTGCCGGCGAAGCTCCTCCCGCAGGCGATGGACGCCGTCGCCGGCAAGGCCTCGCTGATCAAGGTCGTCGACCCGGCGCCGCGCCAGATTCCGGCGCACGACGCGATCGTGCGCGCGGTCGACCTGCTCCGCTCCGCGAAGAAGCCGCTCATCATCCTCGGCAAGGGCGCGGCGTACGCGCAATGCGACGCCGACGTTCGCGCGCTGGTCGAGCGCACCGGCATCCCCTACCTGCCGATGTCGATGGCGAAGGGCCTCTTGCCCGACACGCACGAACTCTGCGCGTCCGCCGCGCGTTCGTTCGTGCTGCCCGAGGCGGACGTCGTGGTTCTCGTCGGCGCGCGCCTCAACTGGCTCCTGTCGCAGGGCAAGGGCAAGACCTGGGGCGCCGCGAAGCCGAAGGCCTGGGGCGGGCAGACGTTCGTGCAGATCGACATTTCGCCGCAGGAGGCCGACAGCAACGTGCGCATCGACGCGCCGGTCGTCGGCGACCTCGGGTCCTGCGTGGCGGCGATGCTGAAGGAGATCGGGTCGTCGTTCCCGAAGCCGCCCGCCGATTGGCTCGCCGCGGTCGCGGAGCGCAAGGCGAAGAACGTCGCGAAGATGGCGGAAACGCTCGCGAAGAATCCGTCGCCGATGAGCTTCCAGAGCGCGCTCGCGGTGGTGCGCGACATCGTCCGCGCCAATCCCGACGCGATGCTGGTGAACGAGGGCGCGAACGCCCTCGACTTCACGCGCTCGATCGTCGACATGCACCAGCCGCGCAGGCGCATCGACGTCGGCACCTGGGGCATCATGGGCATCGGCATGGGCTACTGCGTGGCCGCGGCGGTCGTGACCGGGAAGCAGGTCATCGCGATCGAGGGCGACAGCGCGTTCGGCTTCTCCGGCATGGAGACCGAGACGATCTGCCGCTACGGCCTGCCGGTGTGCATCGTCGTCATGAACAACAACGGCGTGTACCGCGGCGACGAGAAGAGCTACGGCGGCAGCGCCGATCCGTCGCCGCTCGTCTTCGTCAAGGACGCGCGCTACGAGAAGATGATGGAGGCCTTCGGCGGCGTCGGCGTGCACGTGAGGACGCCCGACGAGCTGCGCCGCGCGATGGAGGAAGCGATCCGCACGCGGCGCCCGACGCTCGTCAACGCGGTCATCGACGAAGGCGGCGGCACCGAGAGCGGCCGCATCACCAGCTTGAATCCGACGGCCGCGAAGAAGGCGTGAGGCCCGCGCGGCGGCCGGACGATCGCAAACACGTCATCGCATAGGGGAACGCATGGGCAAGGCACTGGACGGCGTCCGCATCCTGGACTTCACGCACGTGCAATCGGGACCGACCTGCACGCAACTCCTCGCGTGGTTCGGCGCCGACGTGATCAAGATCGAGCGGGCGGGCGAAGGCGACATCACGCGCGGGCAGCTCCGCGACATCCCGAACGTCGACAGCCTCTACTTCACGATGCTGAACCACAACAAGCGCTCGATCACCGTCGACGCGAAGCATCCGAAGGGCAAGGCGGTCATCGAGTCGCTGGTGAAGCATTGCGACGTGCTGGTCGAGAACTTCGCGCCCGGCGCGCTCGACCGCATGGGCTTCACCTGGGAACACATCCAGAAGCTCAACCCGCGGATGATCGTCGCCTCGGTCAAGGGCTTCGGGCCCGGTCCCTACGAGGACTGCAAGGTCTACGAGAACGTCGCCCAGTGCGCCGGCGGTGCGGCCTCGACCACCGGCTTCGACGACGGTCCGCCGCTCGTGACCGGCGCGCAGATCGGCGACTCGGGCACGGGCCTCCACCTCGCGCTCGGCATCGTCGCCGCGCTCTACCAGCGCAAGACGACCGGTCGCGGCCAGAAGGTGCTCGCGGCGATGCAGGACGGCGTGCTGAACCTGTGCCGCGTGAAGCTGCGCGACCAGCAGCGCCTCGATCGCACGCACGTGATGGAGGAGTACCCGCAGTACCCGAACGGCAAGTTCGGCGAGGCGGTGCCGCGCGCGGGCAACGCGTCGGGCGGCGGACAGCCGGGGTGGATCCTCAAGTGCAAGGGCTGGGAGACCGATCCGAACGCCTACATCTACTTCATCACGCAGGCGCCGGTGTGGAAGGACATCTGCGAGGTCATCGGGCGGCCCGAGTGGCTGTCCGACCCGCGCTACGCGACGCCGAAGGCGCGCCTGCCGCACCTCTCGGAGATCTTCGGCGAGATCGAGAAGTGGACGATGACCAAGACCAAGTTCGAGGCCATGGACATCCTGAACGAGCACGACATCCCCTGCGGCCCGATCCTGTCGATGAAGGAGATCGCCGAGGAGCCGTCGCTGCGCAAGACCGGCACCGTCGTCGAGGTCGATCACCCGACGCGCGGCAAGTACCTGACGGTCGGCAATCCGATCAAGCTCTCCGACAGCCCGACCGAGGTCAAGCGCTCGCCGCTCCTGGGCGAGCACACCGACGAGGTGATGGCGGAGCTGGGCTACACGAAGGATCAGGTCGCGGCGCTGCGCGCCGAGAACGTCATCTGAGGGAGACGCATTCATGGCCGCTTCGAAGAAAGCCACCGTCCGCAAGCTGCTCGACGCGGTGAGAGCCGCGGGACGCGATTCGCTCACCGCGCCCGAGGGCAAGGCGGTGTGCGACGCGTACGCCATCCCGGTGCCGCAGGAAGGGCTCGCGAGGACCGCCGCCGAAGCGGCGAAGCTCGCGACGAAGATCGGCTACCCGGTCGTGCTGAAGATCGTCTCGCCGCAGATCCTGCACAAAACCGAGGCCGGTGGCGTGCTGGTCGGCGTGAAGAACGCCGCCGACGTGAGGAAGGGCTTCGGGGCGATCATGGCGAGCGCGAAGAAGTACGACCGCAAGGCCGAGCTCGTCGGCGTGCAGGTGCAGCAGATGGTCGGCGGCGGCCAGGAGGTCATCGTCGGCGCGGTCACCGACCCGTCGTTCGGCAAGCTCGTCGCGTTCGGCCTGGGCGGCGTGCTGGTCGAGGTGATGAAGGACGTGACCTTCCGCCTCGCGCCCGCGTCGAAGGAGGACGCGCTGTCGATGCTCGACGGCATCGCGGCGGCCGAGATGCTGAAGGGCGTGCGCGGATCCGAGCCGGTGAACCGCGCGGCGCTCGCGACGCTGATCCGCAACGTGAGCCAGCTCGTCGCCGACTTCCCCGAGATCTCGGAGATGGACCTGAATCCGGTGTTCGCGACGAAGAAGGGCGCGATCGCCGCGGACGTGCGCATCGTGTGCGACTGGAATCCGCCCGCGCCGCGCTACCGGCCGAAGCACGACGACATCGTGCGCGACATGAACCGGATCATGAAGCCCGACGCGGTCGCCGTCATCGGCGCGTCCGGCGAGGCCGGCAAGATCGGGAACTCGGTCATGAAGAACCTGATCAACGGCGGCTACCGGGGGAAGATCTACCCGATCAACCCCTCGGCCGACGAGATCATGGGGCTCCAGGCGTACAAGAGCGTCAGGGACGTCCCCGGCGCGATCGACGTCGCGGTGTTCGCGATCCCGGCGAAGTTCGTCGCCTCGGCGCTCGTCGAGTGCGGCGAGAAGAAGATTCCCGGCGCAGTGCTGATCCCGTCGGGCTTCGCCGAGACCGGCAACGTCGAGGGCCAGCAGGAGATCCAGGCGATCGGGCGCAAGTACGGCGTGCGCCTGATGGGGCCGAACATCTACGGCTTCTACTACACCTGGAAGAACCTCTGCGCCACGTTCTGCACCGCCTACGACGTCAAGGGCCACGCGGCGCTGTCGTCGCAGTCGGGCGGGATCGGGATGGCGATCATCGGCTTCTCGCGCTCGGCGAAGATGGGCGTCTCGGCGATCGTGGGCCTCGGCAACAAGTCGGACATCGACGAGGACGACCTCCTCACGTTCTTCGAGCAGGACGACAACACCCACATCATCGTCCAGCACTGCGAGGACCTGAAGGACGGCCGCGCGTTCGCCGAGGTCGCGAAGCGCGTCAGCCGCAAGAAACCGGTCGTGGTGCTGAAAGCGGGCCGCACCAGCATGGGCGCGAGGGCCGCGAGCTCGCACACCGGCGCGCTCGCCGGCAACGACAGGATCTACGACGACGTGTTGCGCCAGGCCGGCGTGATCCGCGCGAAGGCGCTGCGCGAGATGCTCGAGTACGCGCGCGCGATCCCGAAGCTGCCGACGCCGAAGGGCGAGAACGTCGTCATCATCACCGGCGCGGGCGGCTCGGGCGTGCTCCTGTCGGACGCCTGCGTCGACAACGGACTCAAGCTGATGGCGATGCCGGGCGATCTCGACGCGGCGTTCCGCAAGTTCATCCCGCCGTTCGGCGCGGCCGGCAATCCGGTCGACATCACCGGCGGCGAGCCGCCGAAGACCTACCAGAACACGATCCGGCTGGGCCTCGAGGACGACCGCATCCACTCGCTCATCCTCGGCTACTGGCACACGATCGTGACGCCGCCGATGGTGTTCGCGAAGCTCGTCGTCGAGGTGGTCGACGAGTTCCGCGCGAAGGGCATCCACAAGCCGGTCGTGGTCTCGCTCGCGGGCGACGTCGAGGTCGAGGAGGCCGCGGAGTATCTGTTCGACCACGGCATCCCGGCGTATCCGTACTCGACCGAGATGCCGGTGATGGTGCTGGGCGCGAAGTACCGGTGGGCCCGCGGCGCGGGACTCGTGTGACCGCGGGGCACGGGGCGTCTTCGAATGCGTTAACGTGTGCGGTATCCGCGTGCCGCGGACCGGAACGGGTCCAGAAAGTCCGCACGGCGGCCAGTGAAGCACGAACCCCAGGAGGATTCATGGAACGCAAAGCATTTCGCCGGGCCGCGGTCGCGGCCGCACTCGCTGTCACAGCCGCCGCGTGGCAGGCGCCCGCGCTGGCCTGGGAACCCACCAAGCCGGTCGAGTTCATCGTGCCCGCGGGCACCGGCGGCGGGGCCGACCAGATGGCGCGCTTCCTGCAGGGCGTGGTCGCGAAGCACAACCTGATGAAGCAGCCGTTCGTCGTCGTCAACAAGTCGGGCGGCGCAGGCGCGGAAGGCTTCCTCGACGTCAAGAACGCGAAGGGTGATCCGAACAAGATCATCATCACGCTCTCGAACCTGTTCACGACGCCGCTCGCCACCGGCGTGCCGTTCAACTGGAAGGACCTGACACCGGTCGCGATGCTCGCGCTCGACGAGTTCGTGCTGTGGGTCAACGCCGAGACGCCGTACAAGACCTCGCAGGACTACGTCGCGGCGATCAAGGCGGGCGACAGCGGCAAGTTCAAGATGGCCGGCACCGGGTCCAAGCAGGAGGACCAGATCATCACGGTCGCGCTCGAGAAGGCGGTCGGCAAGAAGCTGACCTACGTGCCGTTCAAGGGCGGCGGCGACGTGGCCGTGCAACTCGTCGGCAAGCACGTCGACTCGACCGTGAACAACCCGATCGAGGCGATCGCGCACTGGCGCTCCGGCGCGCTGCGTCCGCTGTGCGTGTTCGACACCAAGCCGATGCCCTATCCGGCGAAGGTCACGGCGACGATGTCATGGCAGGACGTCCCGACCTGCAAGTCGCAGGGTCTCGACGTCGAGTACACGATGCTGCGCGGCATCTTCATGCCGCCGGGCGTGCCGCCGGAGGCGGTGGCGTTCTACGTCGATCTGTTCAAGAAGGTGCGCGAGCTGCCCGAGTGGAAGAAGTACACCGAGGACGCCGCGTTCAACACCACCTTCATGACCGGCAAGGAGTTCGTCGACTGGGTCGGCAAGGCCGAGACGACGCACAAGCAACTGATGCAGGAAGCCGGGTTCCTGGCGAAGTGACCGGCGCCGCGGGCGGCGGGGTCCTGCCCCCGCCCCCCGCGCGCCATCGGTGGATCGCGCCGCGGCGACGCGGAAGCGGCCAGCATGGAGGAGAAGTCGCCGTGAGCGAACCGTCACAGGAGGTTTCCGCCGCCGGCCGCGGGCTCATGACCCGCTGGGTCGAACTCGTGTTCGCGCTCTTCATCATGCTGGGCGGCGCGATCGTGGTGTTCGACAGCGTCCGGCTCGGCGCGAGCTGGGGCAGCGACGGTCCGCAGTCCGGCTACTTCCCGTTCCTCGTCGGGATGGCGCTGCTCCTTTCCAGCGCGTGGATCGCGGGTTCGGTACTCGTCCGCTGGCGCGCGCTCGCCGACAGCGTGTTCGTCGAGTGGAACGCGTTGAAACCGGTGCTGAAGATGCTGCTGCCGACCGCTGCGTACGTCATCGTCATCCGGCTCCTGGGTCTGTACGTGGCCTCGGCGATCTTCATCGGTTTCTTCATGATCTGGCAGGGCCGCTACCGGATCGCCACGGCGCTCGGCGTCGCGATCGGCGTTCCGGTGCTGCTGTTCCTGCTGTTCGAGGTGTGGTTCCTCGTGCCGCTGCCCAAGGGCCCGGTCGAGAATCTGCTCGGTTATTGATTGACGCGCCGATGAAGCACGACCGGCCCCCGGAGGGCCGCACGATCTTCGTTTCCGGCGGGCGCGGGTCGCCGCCGCGAAGCGACGCATGGAAGACAAGCCGAGCGCCCGGCCACGGGGCCGGCATCGGACGCACGTTCACTCCTCGAGGCTGAGCCCTTGGAAGACATCGGCAACCT
The DNA here is from genome assembly GCA_015075645.1 of Burkholderiales bacterium. NCBI lineage: Bacteria > Pseudomonadati > Pseudomonadota > Betaproteobacteria > Burkholderiales > Burkholderiales bacterium. The sequence continues at coordinate 204,546 of JABTUF010000004.1, forward strand.
GCTGCACGGTTTCGCGGTCGCCCTGACCTGGCACAACCTGCTGTTCATGCTCGTCGGCATCCTGCTCGGCGTGCTGATCGGCGTGCTGCCCGGACTGGGCGGGGCGAACGGCGTCGCGATCCTGCTCCCGCTCACCTTCTCGATGTCGCCGACCTCGGCGATCATCATGCTCTCGTGCATCTACTGGGGCGCGTTGTTCGGCGGGGCGATCACCTCGATCCTGTTCAACATCCCGGGCGAACCCTGGTCGGTCGCCACGACCTTCGACGGCTACCCGATGGCGCAGCAGGGCCGCGCCGGCGAAGCGATGACCGCGGCGTTCACCTCGTCGTTCGTCGGCGCGTTCATCGCCGTGCTGGTCATCACCTTCCTCGCCCCGCTGGTCGCCAAGTTCGCGCTCAGGTTCGGACCGGCCGAGTACTTCTCGGTCCAGTTCCTCACCTTCTGCAGCTTCATCGGCATGAGCCGGGAGCCGGCCGCGAAGACGATCGCCGCGATGATGATCGGGTTCGCGCTGGCCGCGGTCGGCCTCGACACCGTGACCGGCCAGCTCCGCATGACCTTCGGCCACACCGAACTCCTGCAGGGCTTCGACTTCCTGATCGCGGTCATCGGCCTGTTCGGCCTGGGCGAGATCCTGCTCACGATGGAGGAAGGGCTCGCGTTCAAAGGCGCGAAGGGCCGCATCAGCCTGGGCGTCGTGCTCGAGACCTGGAAGAAGCTGCCGCGCTACTGGATGACCTCGCTGCGAAGCTGCCTGATCGGCTGCTGGATGGGCATCACGCCCGGCGGCGCGACCCCGGCCTCGTTCATGAGCTACGGCATGGCCCGGCGCATGTCGAAGGACCGCGACGCGTTCGGCAAGGGCAACCTCGAGGGCGTGGTCGCGCCGGAGACCGCCGCGCACGCCGCCGGCACCAGCGCGCTGCTGCCGATGCTGACGCTCGGCATCCCCGGCTCGCCCACCGCCGCGGTGCTGCTGGGCGGCCTGCTGATCTGGGGCCTGCAGCCCGGGCCGCTGCTCTTCGTCGAGAAGAAGGAGTTCGTCTGGGGCCTGATCGCGAGCATGTACCTCGGCAACCTCGCGGGCCTCCTGATCGTGCTGACGACCGTGCCGTGGTGGGCGGCGATCCTGCGCATCCCGTTCTCGATCATCGCCCCGGTCATCGTGGTCATCTGCGCGGTCGGCGCGTACACGGTCCACAACAACATGTTCGACGTCTACATGATGGTGGTGTTCGGCGTGGTCGGCTACTTCTTCAAGAAGCTCCGTTATCCGCTCGCCCCGCTGGTGCTGGCATTGGTGCTGGGGGACATGGCCGAGACGGCGTTCCGGCAGGCGATGCTGCTGTCGAACGGCAGCGTCGCGATCTTCTGGTCGAACGGACTGGTCGGGTCGATCATGACGCTCGCCCTCGTGCTCCTGTTCTGGCCGGTGGTGTCCGGCGGCCTGGCCGCGTGGCGGCGGCGCCTGCGCGCAGCCGAGAATGCCGCGCCGGTCGACTGAAGGCCGTGACGGCGGAACTCCGACGATGACGCGCTCCACGGTGGTCGACACCTCGATGATCGACGCGCGACGCGACCGGCGCGGCGCGCCGAAGGGCCGCGTCGTCGATCCCGCCGCGCTCGGCGAGATTCGCGCACTGCTCGCCGACGCCCCGCGCCGCCGCGACCTCCTGATCGAGTTCCTGCACAGGATCCAGGATGCGCACGGCTGCCTCTCCGCGGACCACCTGGTCGCGCTCGCGCACGAATTGAAGCTCGCGCCGACCGAGGTCTACGAGGTCGCGACCTTCTACCACCACTTCGACGTGGTGAAGGAGGGCGACGCTCGCCCGCCTGCGATCACCGTGCGCGTGTGCGAGACGCTGTCGTGCAGCATGGCCGGTGCGCCGGCGCTGCACGCGGCGATCGAGCGGCTGGGACTGAAGGACGTGCGCGTGATCGGCGCGCCCTGCGTCGGGCGCTGCGAGGAGGCGCCGGTCGCGGTCGTCGGCCGCCACGCGATCGGTCGCGCGTCCGCGGACGCGGTGGCCGACGCGGTGCGCGAGCGCCGGCTCGAACAGCCGATCCCGCCCTCGGCCATCGCCTGTGCCGACTACCGGCGTGACGGCGGCTATCGCACGCTCGTCGAGTGCGTGAACGGCGAGCGTTCGCCGGACGCCGTCATCGCGGAACTCGAGCATTCGTCGCTGCGCGGACTCGGCGGCGCGGGATTCCCGACCGGGCGCAAGTGGAAGATCGTGCGGGCGGAACCCGCGCCGCGCCTGATGGCGGTCAACATCGACGAGGGCGAGCCGGGCACGTTCAAGGACCGCCACTACCTCGAACGCGATCCGCACCGCTTCCTCGAAGGGATGCTCGTCGCCGCGTGGGCCGTCGGCGTCGATGCGGTCTACGTGTACCTGCGCGACGAATACGCCGGGTGCCGCGCGCTGCTCGAACGCGAGATCGCCGCGTTGCAGCGCGACCCCCCCTGCGCGCTGCCGGAGATCCACCTGCGCCGCGGTGCCGGCGCGTACATCTGCGGCGAAGAGTCCGCGATGATCGAGTCGATCGAGGGCAAGCGCGGGATGCCGCGGCTCCGCCCGCCCTACGTCGCGCAGGTGGGGCTGTTCGGCCGGCCGACGCTCGAGCACAACATGGAAACGCTCTACTGGGTGCGGGACATCCTCGAGAAGGGCGCCGAGTGGTTCGCCGCACAGGGGCGCCACGGGCGCAAGGGCCTGCGCTCGTTCTCGGTGTCGGGCCGGGTGAAGACGCCCGGCGTGCACCTCGCGCCGGCGGGCATCACCGTGCGCGAACTGATCGACGAATACTGCGGCGGCATGGCCGACGGCCACACGTTCTACGGCTACCTGCCCGGCGGCGCGTCGGGCGGCATCCTGCCCGCGTCGATGGGCGACCTCCCGCTCGACTTCGACACGCTGCAGCCGCACGGCTGCTTCATCGGCAGCGCGGCGGTCATCGTGCTCTCGCAGCACGACCGTGCGCGCGATGCCGCGGAAAACCTGATGCGCTTCTTCGCCGACGAATCCTGCGGCCAGTGCACGCCCTGCCGCGTGGGCACCGAGAAGGCCGCGACGCTGATGGCGCGGCCGCGCTGGGACACCGCGCTGCTGGGCGAACTGTCGCAGGCGATGGCGGATGCGTCGATCTGCGGGCTCGGGCAGGCGGCGCCCAACCCCCTCGCCTGCGTGGTCAAGTACTTCCCGCACGAGCTGGAGGCGTAGACTCTCCCGCATGAACGCCCCGCACGAAGCGCTGCTCGCGCAGGAGACCGTCACGTTCAGGCTGAACGGGGCCGAGGTCGGCGCGGCGCCGGGCGAGACGATCCTCGAGGTCGCCGATCGCCTCGGCGTCGAGATCCCGCGCCTCTGCTACAAGAAGGGCCTGCGGCCCGACGGCAACTGCCGCTCGTGCATGGTCGAGATCAAGGGCGAGCGCGTGCTCGCCCCCTCGTGCTGCCGCGCGCCTACCGCCGGGATGGAGGTTTCGACCGACAGCGCGCGCGCGAAGCACGCGCAGAAGCTGGTCGTCGAACTCCTCGCCTCCGACGTGCCCGACCGCGTCTACAAGCCCGACTCCGAGCTCGCGCACTGGCAGCGCCGCCTGGGCATCGCCACACCCCGATTCCCCGTGCGCGCGCAGCCGAAGGCGGACCTCTCGCACCCGGCGATGGCGGTGAACCTCGACGCCTGCATCCAGTGCACGCGCTGCGTGCGCGCCTGCCGCGAGGTGCAGGTGAACGACGTGATCGGCTACGCGCACCGCAGCCACCATTCGGCGATCGTGTTCGACCTCGACGACCCGATGGGCGCGTCGTCGTGCGTGGCCTGCGGCGAGTGCGTGCAGGCCTGCCCGACCGGGGCGCTCGCGCCGGCGAACGACGCCTACCTCGCCCGCATCGACCGGAAGGTCGATTCGGTCTGTCCCTACTGCGGCGTCGGCTGCCAGATCACCTACCACGTCGGCGACGGGAAGATCGTCCGCGTCGAGGGACGCGACGGTCCGGCCAACCGCGAGCGCCTGTGCGTGAAGGGCCGCTTCGGCTTCGACTACGTCGCGCATCCGCAACGATTGACCAAGCCGCTCGTCCGCCGCGAAGGCGCGCGGAAGGATCCGCACGCGAAGCTCGATCCCGCGAATCCGCTCGCCGCGTTCCGCGAGGCGACGTGGGAGGAGGCGATGGCGCTCGCGGGCGGCACGCTGAAGCGCATCCGCGACGAGCGCGGGCCGCGCGCGCTCGCGGGTTTCGGCTCCGCGAAAGGCAGCAACGAGGAGGCGTACCTGTTCCAGAAGCTCGTGCGCACCGGCTTCGGCAGCAACAACGTCGACCACTGCACGCGCCTGTGCCACGCCTCCTCCGTCGCGGCGCTGCTCGAGGGCATCGGCTCGGGCGCGGTGTCGAATCCGGTGATGGACGTGCTCGAGGCCGACGTGATCCTGCTGATCGGCTCGAACCCGATCGTCAACCACCCGGTCGCGGCGACCTGGATCAAGAACGCCGTGAAGCGCGGCACGCGCCTCATCCTCGCCGACCCGCGCCGCTCCGAACTCGCCCGGCACGCGTGGCGGACGCTGCAGTTCAAGCCGGGCGGCGACGTATCGCTGCTGAACGCGATGATGCACGTGATCGTCGACGAGGGCCTGGTCGACCGCGCGTTCGTCGCGGACCGCACGAGCGGCTACGAGGCGCTCGCGAAGAACCTCGCCGCGTTCAGCCCGGAGGCGATGGCGGGCGAATGCGGGATCCCCGCGGAGACGATCCGCGAGGTCGCGCGCGCGTTCGCGACCTCGAAGGGGTCGATGATCCTGTGGGGCATGGGCGTGTCGCAGCACGTGCACGGCACCGACAACGCGCGCTGCCTGATCGCGCTCACGATGCTGACCGGCCAGGTCGGCCGGCGCGGCACCGGATTGCACCCGCTGCGCGGGCAGAACAACGTCCAGGGCGCGTCCGACGCCGGACTGATCCCGATGATGTATCCGGACTACCGCCGCGTCGACAACGCCGATGCGCGCCCGATCTTCGAATCGCTCTGGGGCCGCACGCTGGACGACCAGCCGGGGCGCACCGTCGTCGAGGTCATCCACGCGATCGACGCGGGCGAGATCCGCGGCATGTACATCATGGGCGAGAACCCCGCGATGTCGGATCCGGACGCGGGCCACGCGCGCGAGGCGCTGGCGAAACTCGAGATGCTGGTCGTGCAGGACCTCTTCCTCACCGAAACGGCGTACCTCGCCGACGTGATCCTGCCGGCGTCCGCGTTTCCGGAGAAGACCGGCACGTTCACCAACACCGACCGGACGGTGCAACTCGGGCGGCAGGCGCTCCCGCCGCCCGGTGAAGCGCGCCAGGATCTCGCGATCATCGTCGACATGGCGCGCCGGCTCGGACTCGACTGGCGCTACGAACATCCGCGCGACGTGTTCGCCGAGATGCGGCTCGCGATGCCGTCGATCGCCGGCATCACCTGGGAGCGTCTCGAGCGCGAGGGATCGGTCACCTATCCGTGCGAGCGCGAAGGCGACCCGGGCGAGCCGGTCGTGTTCGTCGATCGCTTCCCGACCGCGAGCGGCAGGGCGAAGCTCGTGCCCGCCACGCTCGTCCGGCCGGCCGAAGTGCCCGACCACGAGTACCCGTGGGTGCTGATCACCGGACGGATGCTCGAGCACTGGCACACCGGCAGCATGACGCGCCGCACGCAGGTGCTCGACGCGATCGAGCCCGCACCGGTGGCATCGGTGCATCCGGACGACCTCGCCGAGATGGGCGTCTCGCCGGGCGGCGCGATCACCGTGACGACCCGGCGCGGCGAAGTGGCGCTCTACGCACGCGCCGATGCGGGCATGCCGCGTCACGCGATCTTCCTGCCGTTCTGCTACTACGAGGCCGCGGCGAACCTGCTCACCAACCCGGCGCTCGACCCGTACGGCAAGATTCCCGAGTTCAAGTACTGCGCCGTGCGCGTGACGGCGGGCGGTGCGCCGGTCGAGCGTTTCGGTTACGCGGAAGCGGGGTCAGAGCCGTAGTCGCGGCCGGGGCCCGCTTGCTACCCGAGCGCCTTGAACCACATCCAGGCGCCGAGCACGAAGAGCATTGCGGCGAACGCGCGCTTCAGCCGCGCCACCGGCCACGCATGAGCGACCTTCGCGCCGAGCGGCGCGAGCATCATCGTCGCGGCGGCGATGCACAGTAGCGCGGGCAGGTTCACGTAACCGATCGAATACGCCGGCAGGCCGTCGTGCCGCCAACCCGCGAACACGTAGCCGATGGTCGCGGCGAGGGCGACCGGCCAGCCGATCGCCGCCGACGTGGCGACCGCCGTGTGCACCTTCACGTTGCAGCGGGTCATGAACGGCACGGCGAGGAACGCGCCGCCGGTGCCGACCATCCCGGCGACGAGCCCGATCAGCGAACCCATCGCGAACATCGCGATCTGCCCGGGCAGCTCGCGCGTGGGATGGGGACGCGTGTTGCGCAGCATCTGGACCGCCGTGAGCCAGGTGAAGCTGCCGAAGCAGGCCGCCATCACGCGCATCGGCAGCGCGCTCGCGATCTGCGCGCCCACGAGCGAGCCGATGACGAGGCCGGGCGCCATCGCCCACACGATCGGCCAGGCGACCGCGCCGCGCTTGTGGTGCGCGCGCGCGGAAGCGAACGCGGTGAAGCAGATCGTCGCCGCCGACGTGCCGATCGCGAGCGGCAGGAGGTGCGAGCGTTCGACGCCCTGGTGGGCGAACACCTCGACGAGCACCGGGACGATCGTGAAGCCCCCGCCGATGCCGAGCAGCCCGGCGAGGAAGCCGACGAACGCGCCGAGCGCGAGGAAGATCGGAACCAGCGCGAGATTCATGGCCGCGGTCCGACGTGCCGATCCCCGGCGCACTGCGCGCCTCGGCGGCGCGCTGACGCCATCGCACCGGTGGTCACGGGCGCTTCGCCTTCGACGGCGGCTTCGCGAGCTTCAGCGCCGCCTGCCACTCGGCTGGCGTCACCGGCGTGATGGACAGCCGGTTGCCTCGTTGGAGCGTCACCATGCCGACGAGCGCCTTCGTGGCGCGCATCTCGGCGATCGTGACGAACCGCGTCTTCTCGACCAAGGTCACGTCGACGCACATCCAGCGCGGCGCGGCGCGCGTCGCCTTCGGGTCGTGGTAGCCGCTCGCGGGATCGAACTGCGTCTCGTCGGGGTGCGCCGCCGACGAGACGCGCACGATGCCCGCGATGCCGGGCTCCGCGCAGCTCGAATGATAGAAGAACGCGAGGTCGCCGACGCGCATCGCGTCGCGCATGAAATTGCGCGCCGTGTAGTTGCGCACGCCGGTCCACGGCGAAGTCTTCCCGGGCAATCGCGCGAGATCGTCGATCGACATCTCGTCGGGTTCGGACTTCATCAGCCAGTACGACATGGGTGCGCGCGGTCCCGGAGGGGGTCGAGGGCGGTTTCGTCTCGCGCCGGGCTTCACGCCCGGCCTGTCGCACCACCCATCAAACGCGAACGGCGCCCAAGGCGCCGCCCGCGTTCAAGGGTCCCCGCAGGTGCCGTCCGACCTTGTCCTGAACCGGGGTTCAGGGTGGCCGCCTGCCGGAGCCATCAGGCGCTTCCGCGTGGGAGCGCACACCGGCTCACTGGAGGCGCGGCGGCCTCGCCAAGTGGCATTGGTTCAAGGAACGTGAGGCCGGTTGTCGAACACCGCAGGGGATGGAGCGTTGGCGATCGCGCGGAGCGACCGCCGTCACAGAAGCTTGTCCTGCCCCGCCATCACCTGGTCGATGGCGGACTGCATCGCGTGGATTCTACGCTCCGCGCGGGGGTCGTCAATCGGCGCGGCCGCGGACGGCGATGCCGACGGCGATTCGGCGCGCGCGCGCAGGAGTTCGTTGGCGAGGTTCAACGCCGCCATCACCGCGATGCGGTCGACCGCCGCGACCTTGCCCGTGTCGCGGATCTCGCGCATCCGCCCGTCGAGCAGCGCGACCGCGCGCATGAGTTCCGCGCGCTCGGACTCGCGGCACGCGATCTTGTAGTCGCGCCCGAGGATCGTGACGTCGATCTGCGCCGGCTTCTCGGCCGTGCCGCCCTTCGCGCTCATTCGGCGGGCAGCTTCGCGAGCAGCGAATCGAGGCGGCCCGCCGCGACGCGCATCCGCTCGTCGAGGACGCGCTCGTGGGCATGGGCCTGCGCGAGCTTCGCACGCAGGTCGTCGTTCGCCGCGCGCAGCGCCCGCGTGTGCGCGATCAGCACGGCGAGCTTGCGCTCGAGTTCGGCCAGTTCGGCGTCCATCGGGCTATGGTGCGGTCAACCGCCCGCGCGCGTCAACCGGGCCGGCTGGACGGCGTCCGGGGCAGTGCCGGTGGCGAGCGGCAGGTACCGGACCTCGAGGACCTCGACCTCCTCGACGCCCGCGGGCGTGCGGAACGAGACGACATCGCCTTCGCGCGCCTTGGTGAGCGCGCGCGCGATCGGCGCGATCCACGACACGTAGCCGCGCGCGGTGTCGGTCTCGTCGATGCCGACGATACTGATCGTGCGCCGCTCGCCGGCGTGCGTCGCGTAGTCGACGGTCGCGCCGAAGAACACCTGGTCGACGCCGTCGCGCGCGCGCGCTTCCGGATCGACGACCTCCGCTGCATCGAGGCGCTTGACGAGGAAGCGGATGCGCCGCTCGATCTCGCGCAGCCGCCGCTTGCCGTACTGGTAGTCCGCGTTCTCGGAGCGATCGCCGTTCGACGCGGCCCAGGCGACGGTCGCGATGAGTTCGGGCCGCTCGACGGCGACGAGTCGGTCGAGTTCCGCCTTCAACCGGGCGAAGCCGCCCGGCGTCATGTAGTTGCGCGATCCGGCGGGCAGCGGCGGCGCCGATTCGATCTCGTCGTCGTCCGCGTCGGCCGCCGCGTCGTTCTCGCGCGTGAAGGCCTTGTTCATTGCAGGCGCGTTGTCTCGTAGCGCGGCCGATTCTACGCCCGTGGGTCGGGGCTTCCGCCCGAAAACGCGCGTGCCGATGCGACGGAAAGGCGTCGGCCTGAAGGCCGACCTACGACGGCGCGATGCGATGTCGGCCTGAAGGCCGACCCACGGGGAGGGGCGGGCTTCCAGCCCACGGAGACGCCGCCCGGCGCTCGACGCGCCGCCGCGGGAATCTCCGGCGCGACTGAACCTTCGATCCCCGATGTCGGCCTGAAGGCCGACCCACGGGGAGGGGCGGTGGGTCGGGCTTCAGCCCGACACGGGAGACGCTGCCCGGCGCTCGATGCGCCGCCGCGGGAATCTCCGGCGCGACTGTCCTCTGATCCCTGATGTCGGCCTGAAGGCCGACCCACGGGGAGGGGCGGTGGGTCGGGCTTCAGCCCGACACGGGAGACGCTGCCCGACGCTCGATGCGCCGCCGCGGGAATCTCCGGCGCGACTGTCCTCTGATCCCTGATGTCGGCCTGAAGGCCGACCCACGGCACTACTGGGCTGCCTTCGCGATCGCCGCGCACAGTTGCGCCACGCCATCGACGAAACGCGGACCGGGACGATGCAGGAAGTCGGCGTCGACGACCGCGAGGCCGTCGTCGCGCGCCGCGGCCAGTCCCGGCCAGCGCCGCCAGTCGTCGAGCCAGCGCGGGCGCACCGCGCCCGAGGTGCCGGTGACGATCAGCGCGGGCCGTTGCGCGAGCACTTCCTCGACGTTGACCACCGGCGCGGGCACGTCGAGCGTCGCGAACACGTTCACCCCTCCGCACAGCGCGATCGCCTGGGTGATCGTGTGGTCGCCGCCGATCGTGTAGAGCGGCGCGTCCGAGAGCTGATAGAACACGCGCACCGGCACGCCCTTCCAGGCCGAGGCGCGCAATGCCGCGACGCGCTGCCGGAACGATTGCGCCGAGCGCGCGGCGCTCGCCGAGGTTCCCGCCAGTGCTCCGATGGCTTCGATGTCGCCGGCGATCGCGTCGATCGTGCGCGACGCAGACGTGAACACCGCGATGCCCCGCCGGCGCAGCGCCTCGACCTGGCTCGGCGCCGCCCAGGGCCAGGCGACGACGAGATCGGGAGCGAGCGCGACTATGCCCTCGATGTCGATCGCGTTCGAGTCTCCGATCACCGGCAGCGCGCGGGCCTCCGGCGGCGCGTCGGTGTGCGCGCCGACGCCGACGAGCTTCGCGACCGCCCCCGCTGAGGCCACGAGTTCCGCGGCGTGCGGCGCGAGCGTCACGATGCGGCGGGCCGGCGCGGCGAGTTCCACCGTCATGCCGGCGTCGTCGGTCACTCGGATCGCGTGCGCGGGCACGCTCGCCAGCGCGGCGAGCACGAGCAGAGTCTCGCGCATCCGCACGGTTGCGAGGAGCTTCGCCGCGAGCGCGGCGAGGAAACCGGCCACGCCCCGGATCGCCGCGCCGGGCCATGCGCGACCACACCGAGTCACGGTGCCCGCGCACGACATGGCTGCGCGTCGACTCACATCGCCCATCGCACGCCGCCGAAGACCTGCGCGCCGCCGGTCGCGTAGCCGGCCGCCAGTTCGTAGTCGCGGTCGAACACGTTGTCGGCGCGCACGAACAGCGTGACACCGTGGCCGGGTGTCCACTCCGCGGTGAGGTTCACGATCGCGTACCCCGCCATCTCGCGCGTGTTCGCGGCGTCGTCGTAGCGCTTCGACGCGGCGACCAGTTCGAAGCCGAGCGTGGCCGGACCGGCGCGCTGCAACAAGGAGAGCGCGCCGTAGGTCCGCGCCCGGCGCGGCAACAGGTTGCCGGTCTCGTCGTCGACCGGATCCTGAAGGTTGATCGAGCCGCGGACCGTGGTGTCGCGCCAGGCGAGATCGCCGGCGAAGGTCACGCCTTCCAGCGTCGCGCGCGCGACGTTCTGCGGCGCGCAGACGAAGTTCGCGTCGCACTGGAACACGATCAGGTCGGAGACGCGATTGTGCCAGCCGGTCGCGCTCGCGCCGACGCGCGCCTCGCCGAGCGTGCCGTTCCACGAGACCGAACCCTCGAAGTTGCGCGCGGTTTCCGGCTCGAGGTCGGGATTCGAGAAGCCCGGGAAGTAGAGATCGTTGAAGGTCGGCACCTTGTACGCCGTGCCCCCGCTCGCGGTCAGCCGCCATCCCGGCGCGAAGCGCCAGCCGGCCGCGAGCGTGCCGGTGGTGCGGCTGCCGAACTGCGACGAGTGGTCGTAGCGCAGGTTGCCCTGCAACGCGTAGGGTCCGGACACGAGCCGGTAGATGCCGAACACCGAGTCCGTGTCGCGTGCGGTCACCGGGAACGACACGTCTTCGTCGACGCGCTCCTCCCGCCGCACGTAGCCCGCCGAGAGTTCGCCGGCGGGCAGCGTGAGGTCGTTCTGCCAGGTGAACTGCGTGTCCTCGGTGCGGAACGGCGACGATCCGAACGCGATCGTCGTCGTCGAGTCGTCGACGCTCCGCCCGACGACGAGCGACGAGCGCCAGTTCGCGGCGAGGCGGTTGCGCGAGTCGACCTGCCAGGCCTCGACGATCGTCACCGTGCGGTCGTCGTACGCGTCGCCGGCATCGAATTGCGCGTTCAGCCGGTTGCGGAAATAGCGTGCGCCGAGCGACTGCTCCTTCGCCCAGTCGAACCCGACCGACGCGCTGACGTTCTCGGCGCGAAACCCGTCGCGATCCGGATCGTACGACCAGTTCGCGGTGTCGACGAGCGCGTTGAAGCCGTCCGAGCGCTGCGCGCCCGCCTGCAGCGAATAGCGCAGCGCCCCGGCGGAGCCGGACACGCCCGCGCTCCCCTTGGCGGTCGAGTGCGTGCCGTAGCCCGCGCTGGCGTTCGCCGCGAGCGTGTCGCCGCCACGGCGCGTGAACACCTGGATCACGCCGCCGATCGCGTCCGCGCCGTAGAGCGCGGAGGCCGGCCCGCGCAGGATCTCGATGCGCTCGATCTGGTCGAGCGGAATCGCTTCGAGCGATGCCGCGCCGGTGGTCGAGGATTCGAGGCGGATTCCGTCCAGCAGCACGACCGTCTGGCCGCGGTTCGCGCCGCGGATGAACACGCCCGACGTCGAGCCGGGGCCGCCGTTCTGCACGATCTCGATCCCGTGGTGGCGCGAGAGCAGCTTCGCGAGGCCGTCCGCGCCGCTCCGCGCGATCTCGTCGCGGCCGATCACCGTGAGGTCGGCGAGCAGATCCTCGATCGCCTGCGGGCCGCGCGCGGCGGTCACGACGACCGGGTCGAACGACGCCGCCTTCGGCGCGGGCGGCACGGGTTGCGCATGGGCGCAGGCGGCCGCGATTGAGGCGCATGCAATGAAGAAGCGCGCGGCGGCAACGCGCGCGCGGTACGTGGTCGACGATTCGGTGCTCATTCCCTGCCTTCCGCGTCGGGCCGGCGTCCCCGCTCGGCCATGGGTTACGGAAACGCGGCTGCGGGAGACGGGGCGCGGGCGAGGCTCGTGCGCACGGGCGCGCACGTCGGCGACCGAGCCGGCGCCTTCCCGCGCCACGCTGTGGACGCGCATGCGCCGTTCGGGCGCGCACGCGCGGTCGCAGGCCGGTCTCCGGGCTCGCCATGCGGGCCGCCCGCCTTCCCGCCGCGCTCGCGCGGCAGTGGCGTGTGGGCGGCCCTCGAAGGCTTACCGTTGCGGGGGCAGCTGCGGAATCCGCGCGGCACGAGGCCGGCGCGTCACCGCATTCCCGTTTCACCCGCCGCGAGGAACTCCGCGGCGGACACCTGCAGCCATGATGATAGCCGAACCGCGCCGACGGCTTGCGCGTCCGGGTTCAAGGCGAGTTTCGCTCATCACTTCGCGAGCGCATTGGACGTGCCCCGCACGAACATCCGGGGGCACGCCTTGTACGAGCGGAGGTCGGGACTCACTGCGCGCGAATGCCCGCCTGCTTGAGCCACGGAATCCACCGGTCGAAATCTGACGCGAGCTTGGCCCTGAACGCCGCGCTGTCGCGCGGACCCGCGAACCCCGCGTCGGCGAGGCGGGCCGCCACGTCGGGCATGCGAACGACCTGGGCCAGCGCGTCCTCGTACTTGCGCTTGATGTCCGCAGGCACGCCCGACGGCGCGAGCACGCCGTACCAGTTGGAGAGCATCAGCGCGGGCATGCCGGCTTCGACCGCGGTCGGAACGTCCGGCAATTGCGGCGACCGCTTGGTGTCGTAGATGACGATGGCTTTCAGCCTGCCTTCCTTCACGTAGGGCTTCAGCACCGGAACGTCGGCGTTGAGGAGATCGACGTTGCCCGCCAGGAGGTCGGTGATCGCCGGGGCGGCGCCGCGGTAGGGAACGTGGACCATCTCCACCTGCGCGGATCGCGCGAAGAGCTCGGCGCCGATGTGCATCGTCCCGCCGACCCCGGTCGAGCCGTAGTTGAGCTTCGTCGGCCCCTTCGCCTTCGCCACCAGCGCGGCGAGGTCGTTCGTGCCGAGCGACGGGCGGGTGACCAGCATGGTCTGGACCTCGCCCAACAGGAAGATCGGGTCGAAATCCTTTCGCGGGTCGTAGGAGAGATCGGCCGTGGTCCCCGCCGTGATGACGAGGCTCGACGTGGTGAGCAGCAGGGTGGACCCGTCGTTGGGCGCCCTCGCCGCTGCGGCGGTCCCGACGACACCGCCGGCGCCGCCGCGATTCTCGACCAGGACCTTCTTGCCGACCAGATCCCCGAACGGAACGGAGATGATGCGGGCGATGAGATCGGTGGGCCCGCCCGCGGCGAACGGCACGATGATCTTGATCACGTCCGAGGGCTGCGCTTGCGCGGGAACCGCCAGCGGCAGGCCCAGCGCGAGACCAAAAGCGAATCGCTTCCAGCTCTTCATGTTCACCTCGCGTGGTTCGAACGTGCACCCCGGATTTCCGCCGCGCATTGTACGGGCTCGGGCTTCGGCTGGAAACGCCGCCGGACCCGGGCCTCGCGACGACCGAGGCGGTCGCGCGCCGGACCTTTCGCCGACTGTCCGCGAACTCCTTCAAGGTGGGTCAGCCTTCAGGCTGACGGGATTCGTCGAATCGAAACGGTCGGCCGGATCGAAGCAAATGTCGTCAGGCTTGTATGTTGTTGGCAGACCGGCGCGGTAGAGTGTGGAGGAGAAGTCCGGACTCGGACGCGCAGCCTGTTTCCGGCCAGGGTAAGTCGAACCCGTGCTTCAGTCCATGGCGCGCGGCCGCGCCGGTCTTCGTGAACTCGAACGGTTACGTGCGCGGCCGTAAGGCCAGCGCGCATTGACAAGCACGAGGTGCGAAGACCATGTCCGAAATCAAGGTGGTGGTGGGGATCGATGTGGCGAAGGCGAGCGTCGAGGTGGTGACGCTGGGCGGTACGGGGCCGGCGGGGGAGTTCGGGAACGATCCGGAAGGGCACACGGAGCTGGTGGCGCAGGTGCCGGCGGGGGCGCTGGTGGTGATGGAGGCCACCGGAGGCTATGAAGCGCCGCTGGCGTGTGCGCTGCAGGCGGCGGGGCTGGCGGTGGCGGTGGTCAATCCGAAGCGGGCGCGGGACTTTGCCAAGGGGGTGGGCTCCGGGGCGAAGACGGACCGGATCGATGCGCGGGTGCTGGCCGAGTTCGGGCAGATGCTGAGGCACAAGCCGGACTTCCAACGCTACCTGAAACCGCCGGTGGACGAACAGGTGCAGGACTTGGCGGCTTGGGTGACGCGCCGGCGCCAGCTGCTGGGCATGTTGCTGTCCGAACGACAGCGCCTCGAGTCCTCGCGGCCCAAGGTGCGGCCGAGCATCGAGGCGATGATCGAGTCGATCAAACGCCAGCTCGACCAGATCGACCGGCAGATGCAGACCCATGTGGCGCACCACCACGAGGAACTCGACCGGTTACTTCGGTCGACCCGAGGCATCGGGCCGGTAGCCAGCGCGACGCTGATCGCTGGGTTGCCGGAACTGGGACGCTTGAGCGGGGCCGAGATCAGCGCGCTGGTGGGGGTCGCGCCGATGGCGCGAGACTCGGGGCAGAAGAAAGGACGCCGCTGGATCCAGGGGGGCCGCTTCGAGGTTCGCCGCGTGCTCTACATGGCCACGCTGACGGCGATCCGCAGCAATCCGGTGATCCGGGTTTTCTATCTACGCCTGGTGGCTGCCGGGAAGGTCAAGAAGGTCGCGATCGTGGCGTGCATGCACAAACTCCTGCGCATCCTTAACGCCATGGTTCGCGATCATCAGCCCTTCCAGGCTTGACATCCAACACGGTTACTGAAGCCTGACCTACCATGAACTCGCATCGGTGCTCGGTGCGCTGCGCGCCGAAGTCGGCACGCCCCCCTGCTATACTCGCCGCCCTTCCGGACCTCCACGGCGCCCCCCGGCTATCCCCGGCCCCGGCCCCGCAGCGACGTGACGCGCAAGCTCTACATCCGCACGTTCGGATGCCAGATGAACGAGTACGACTCGGACCGCATGGCCGACGTGCTCGGCGAGAGCGACGGTCTCGCGCCGACCGACCGTCCCGAGGACGCGGACGTCATCCTGTTCAACACCTGCTCGGTGCGCGAGAAGGCGGCCGAGCGCGTGTTCCACGACCTGGGGCGCGTGCGCGCGCTCAAGGACGCGCGGCCCGACCTCATCATCGGCGTGGGCGGTTGCGTCGCGTCGCAGGAAGGCGGCGCGATCGTGAAGCGCGCGCCGTTCGTCGATGTCGTGTTCGGACCGCAGACGCTGCACCGGCTGCCCGCGCTGATCCGCGCGCGTCGCGCCACCGGCCGCCCGCAGGTCGACACGAGCTTCCCCGAGATCGAGAAGTTCGACCACCTGCCGCCTCCGCGCGTCGACGGCGCAGCCGCGTTCGTCTCGGTCATGGAAGGCTGCAGCAAGTACTGCTCGTTCTGCGTCGTGCCCTACACGCGCGGCGAGGAAGTGAGCCGTCCGCTGCCCGACGTGCTGACCGAGATCGCGGACCTCGCGCTCGCGGGCGTGAAGGAAGTCACGCTGCTCGGCCAGAACGTGAACGCCTACCGCGGCGCGATGGACGAGACCGGCGCGATCGCCGACTTCGCGACGCTCCTCGAGCACGTCGCCGAGATGCCCGGCATCGAGCGCATCCGCTACACGACCTCGCACCCGAAGGAGATGACGCAGCGCCTGATCGACGCCCACCGCGACCTGCCGCAGCTCGCCTCGCAGCTCCACCTGCCGGTGCAGTCGGGGTCCGACCGCGTACTCTCCGCGATGAAGCGCGGCTACACCGCGCTCGAGTACAAGTCGATCGTGCGCCGGTTGCGCACCGCGCGCCCCGGCCTCTCGCTCTCGTCGGACTTCATCGTCGGCTTCCCCGGCGAGACCGACGACGACTTCGAGCGCACGATGCGGCTCATCGACGAGGTGCGCTTCGACGGCGCGTTCTCGTTCCTCTATTCGCCGCGGCCCGGCACGCCGGCCGCCGAGTTGCCCGACCCGGTGCCGCAGGCGGTCGCGCAGGCGCGCCTCGAACGCCTGCAGGCGGCGATCGAGGCCCATTACCGCGAGGCGTCGGAGGCGATGGTCGGCACGCGCCAGCGCGCGCTCGTCACTGGACCGGCGGCGCGCGATCCGGGTGAGCTCGCCGCGCGCACCGACAACCATCGCGTCGTCAACTTCGCGGGCGACCGGTCGCTCGTCGGAACCTATGTCGATGTCGTCGTCACCGGCGCGCGCTCGCACTCGCTGCGGGGCGAATGCGCGCGCTGACGGCGCCTCCCTCGTATTCCGAAAGGCCGTCATGCCCAGCACCACGCTTCGATCCGCCGCTGCCGCGATCGCCGCGCTCGCCCTCGCGGGCTGCGCCACGACCGCCGCGAGCCCCGAGGCGACGCCCGCCGAACCGCCGAAGTCCGCGTCCGCCGACGCCATGCGGAGCGGCGCACGCATTGCGCAGCCGGGCATGCCGCCGGGGGCGAACGCCCGCCCGGCCGGCGCATCGCCTTCCTCGGCCGCCGCTCCGGGGAGCCCGCCGACGCCGCCCGCCCGACCGTTCGCGGATGTGATCAAGGACGCGAAGGAGTCGAGGGGCCTGTTCACGGTGTGGACGAAGGACGAGAAGGCGTGGATCGAGATCGCGCCCGACCAGTTCGGCAAACCGATGTTCTTCTCGGTCAATCTCGAGACCGGCATCGGAGAGCGGTTCCTGTTCGGCGGGCTGATGGGCCGCTCCCATCTCGCGGAGTTCCGCAAGATCGGCAACACCGTGCAGCTCGTCGCGCGGAACGAGCACTACTTCGCGCAGCCGAAGACACCGGAGGCGATCGCGGTCGCCGAGGCGTTCTCCGACAGCCTGATCGCGTCCGCGCCGGTCGCCTCGCTGCCGCACCCCGAGCGCAAGACCGTGCTGGTCGAACTGAACGCGCTCCTGTTCGCCGACATCCCCGGCGCCTACGCAGCGCTCGACCGGGCCTACCGGCAGCCCTACGCGTTCGACGCGCGCAACAGCTCGATCGCGCGCACGCGCGCCTCGCCGGACGCGCTCGGCGTGCTGGTCAACGCGCACTACGCGCTGTCGCGTCTGGTGCAACCGCCGCCTGTGGCGACCCCCGGCGCGCCGGTCCCGAGCGTGCCGTCGACGCTGCCCGATCCGCGCAGCCTCTTCCTCGGATACCAGTACAACCTGACGAAGCTCCCCGACGAGCCGATGCGCCCGCGCGCGGCCGACGCCCGCGTCGGCTTCTTCACTGTCGCGCGGTTCGACTACTCCGACAACCTCGCGCTCACGCCGCGGGTGAGCTTCGTGAAGCGCTGGCGCCTCGAGAAGAAGGATCCCTCGGCGGCGCTCTCCGAGCCGAAGCAGCCGATCGTGTTCTGGATCGACCGCAACGTGCCGTTGCGCTACCGCGACACCATCGTCGCCGGCGTGCTGGAGTGGAACAAGGCGTTCGAGCGCATCGGGTTCAGGGACGCCGTGCAGGCGAAGATCCAGCCCGACGACGCCGACTTCGACACGCTCGACGCGCGCCACGCGTCGATCCGCTGGATGACGACCGCGCGGCCGGCGTTCGGCGGCATCGGACCGTCGCAGGCCGACCCGCGCACCGGCGAGATCCTCGACGCGGACGTCGGCATCGACCCGGTCCGGCTGCGCTTCGCGCGCTTCCGGCTCGCCGATTCCGCGGTGCCGTCGAAGGCGTCGCCGGCGTCGCCGCTCGGCTTCCCGCAAGGCCACGGCGAGGAGTGCATGATCGAGGACTTCATCGCCGAGGATCGCGGCTTCGCGGGCGACCTCCTCGCCGCGCGCGGCGTCATCGCCCCCGACAGTCCGCAGGCCGAAGCGTTCGTGCTCTCCGACCTGAAGGAGGTCATGATGCACGAGGTCGGCCACGCGCTCGGGCTCACGCACAACTTCCGCGCCTCGACCGTCTACACGCAGGCGCAGTTGAACGACGCCGAGTTCACGCGCACGCACGGCATCTCGGGCTCGGTGATGGAGTACACGCCGATCAACCTCGCGCTGCGCGACGAGCCGCAGGGGTCGCTGTCGATGACGACGCTCGGTCCCTACGACTACTGGGCGATCGAGTATGCGTACCGGCCGCTCGCCCCGGAGACCGAGCGTGAGGAACTCTCGAAGATCGCCGGGCGCAGCAACGAGCCGCTCCTCGCCTACGCCTACGACGACGAGTCGAATCTCGCGATCGACCCGGACGCCACGCCCGGCGACCTGGGGAGCGATCCGCTCGCCTTCGCGGCGCGCCGCATCGAACTCGCGAAGGAACTGTGGGAGCGCTGGGAGGCGAAGCCGCTCGCCCCGGGCGAGCCCTACGCCGCGCTCCGGCGCAACATCTCGCGCGGCATCACGCAGATGCGCGAGAGCGGCCAGCTCGCCGCCCGCTACATCGGCGGGACGAGCGTGCTGCGCGACGCCGCGGGTTCGGGGCGCACGCCGCTCAACCCGGTCGCGCCGGCGAAGCAGCGCGACGCCCTGAAGCTGATCGAGACCGGCGTGTTCGCCGCCGACAGCTTCCGCTTCCGGCCCGAGTTCCTGCGGAGCCTCTCGGTCGACTTCCTCGACCGCGGCGATGTCTTCGATGTCGGGATCGCGTCCCCCGGCTTCGACTTCTCGCTGCCGATGCAGGTGCTCGCCGCGCACAAGGCGGTGCTCGACCGCGTGCTGGCCGACGCCGTCGCGCAGCGGCTCATCGACGCCGAGGGCAAGGTGGACCGCCCGGGCGAAGCGCTGCAACTCGCCGAGGTCTACGCGTCGCTGCACCGCGCGATCTGGAGCGAGCTCAAGGGCTCGCGCGACATCCCGCCCATCCGCCGCAACCTGCAGCGCGAGCACGCCGCGCGCATCGCCAACGCGCTCGTGCGGCCGTCGCCGACGCTCCCCGCCGACGCGAAGGCCCTCCTGCGCGCCGAGGCGAAGGCGCTGCGCTCGGAGATCGCGGCCGCGGCGGCGAAGCCGGGCTGGACGCCTGCCGCCGCCGCCCACCTGGCCGAATGCCAGTCCGTACTCGACGAGGCGCTGAAGGCGCCGCTCCTGCGCTCGGGCGTCTGACGCGGGGAACGACGACGTGGCCACCCGCCGATCGCCGCATTCGCTGACGCTCTCGCCGCTCGACAATCGCGCGCTCGCGAACCTGTGCGGGCCGCTCGACGTGAACCTGCGCCAGATCGAGGCCGCCTGCGATGTCGCCATCGCGCACCGCGGCGGCACGTTCACGATCTCCGGCGACCCGGACCGCGTCGCGCACGCGAGGACCGCGATCGAGCGCTTCTACGCCGCGGCGGAAAAGCCGCTCTCGGTCGACGACATCCAGCTCGGACTGGTCGAGATCGCGACGCGCGATTCGCGCGGATCGGCGGCCGGGGGCGATGACGACGGCCCCGCATTGCGCACGCGCCGCGCCGACCTGCACGGGCGCACGCCCAACCAGGTCGCCTATCTTTCCGCGATCGCCTCGCACGACATCACGTTCGGCATCGGTCCGGCCGGCACCGGCAAGACCTACCTCGCGGTCGCCTGCGCGGTCGACGCGCTCGAGCGCGACGCGGTGAAGCGCCTCGTGCTGGTGCGCCCCGCGGTCGAGGCGGGGGAGCGCCTGGGGTTCCTGCCGGGCGACCTCGCGCAGAAGGTCGATCCGTACCTGCGCCCGCTCTACGACGCGCTCTACGACCTGATGGGCTTCGACAAGGTGTCGAAGCTCTTCGAGCGCCAGACGATCGAGATCGCGCCGCTCGCCTACATGCGGGGGCGCACGCTGAACCACAGCTTCATCATCCTCGACGAGGCGCAGAACACCACGCCCGAGCAGATGAAGATGTTCCTGACCCGCATCGGCTTCGGCACGCGCGCCGTCATCACCGGCGACGTCACGCAGATCGACCTCGCCCGCGGCAGCAAGAGCGGGCTCGTGGAGTCCGCCCGCATTCTGAAGGACGTGCGCGGGCTCGCGTTCTGCCGCTTCACCAGCGCGGACGTCGTTCGCCATCCGCTGGTGCAGAAGATCATCGATGCCTACGAGCGCGACGCGCCCGGCTAGACGCGCGCGCGAGGCGCGGCGGCTCGCGTTCACGGTGCAGTACGCGGTCGCGCGAACGGGGCTGCCGGTGCCCGCGACGCTCAGGCGCTGGGCGACCGCCGCGCTGGAACGCGACCTGCGCGCGACGCTGCGCTTCGTCGGCGCGGCCGAGGGGCGCACGCTCAACGCCGTCTACCGCGGCAAGGACCACGCGACCAACGTGCTCACCTTCGTGTACGATGACACCGTCCCGCTCGCGGGGGACATCGTGCTCTGCGTTCCGGTCCTCCGGCGCGAAGCGCGCTCGGGCGGGAAGACCCTGCGCGCGCATTGCGCCCACCTCGTCGTGCACGGCATGCTGCATCTGCAAGGCCACGACCACATGAAGCCGCGGGAAGCCGCGCGCATGGAGGCGCGCGAGTCCGCCATCCTCGCCGGGCTCGGCTACGCCGACCCCTACGCACCGGGACGTTGACCGCGATGGCACGCCCGCTCCCCGATCCCGACGAAGCCGACGAGGCGCGACCCTCGCTCCTCGAGCGGCTGACCGCGCTGATCACGCGCGAGCCCGAGGACCGGCAGGAACTCGTCGAACTGCTGCGCGGCGCGTTCGAGCGCCGCCTGCTCGACGCCGACGCGCTGTCGATGATCGAGGGCGTGCTGAACGTCTCCGAGATGACGGTGCGCGACGTGATGATCCCGCGCTCGCAGATGGACTGCGTGTCGATGGACGACGAGCCCGCCGCGTTCATCCCGTTCGTGCTCGAGACGCGGCACTCGCGCTTTCCGGTGGTCGGGGAGAGCAAGGACGACGTCGTCGGCATCCTGCTCGCGAAGGAGCTCCTCAGCTACTACCGCAACCCCGAGAGCTTCAGCCTGCGCGACACGCTGCGCCCCGCGGTGTTCGTGCCGGAGTCCAAGCGCCTCAACGTGCTGCTGCGCGAGTTCCGCAGCAACCGCAACCACATCGCGATCGTCGTCGACGAGTACGGCGGCGTGTCGGGGCTGGTCACGATCGAGGACGTGCTCGAGCAGATCGTCGGCGACATCGAGGACGAGTACGACTTCGACGAGACCGAGGACAACGTCATCGCCGAGGGCGGCGGGCGCTTCCGCGTCAAGGCGCAGACCGAGGTCGCCGACTTCAACGCCCGCTTCGGCAGCCAGCTCGCCGACGACGCGGTCGACACGGTCGGCGGTCTCGTCGTCCACGCGTTCGGCCGGCTGCCCAAGCGGGGCGATACGGTGACGATCGGCGAGTTCCGCTTCCGCATCGTGCGCGCCGACAGTCGGCGCATCCACACGCTGCAGGTCGAGAAGATCGCGGCGGCGCCCGACGCGAAGGAAAAGTAGGGTCAGACTCGACTTTCCCGAACTTCACCATCCCACCATCGGAAAGTCGCGTCTGACCCTCCTGTCCCTCGCCGCCTTCGCCGGTGCCCTCACGGTCTTCGGGTTCGCGCCCTTCGGCGCCGCGCTGCTGCCGATCGCCACGCTCGCGCTGCTGTTCCTGCTGTGGCGCGATGCGCCCACGCCTCGTCGCGCGGCCGCGCTCGGGTTCGCGTTCGGGCTGGGACTCTTCGGCGCGGGCGTCTCGTGGATCTACGTCGCGTTGCAGACCTTCGGCGGGATGCCCTCACCGCTCGCCGCGCTCGGCATCGCGGGCTTCTGCGCGTACCTCGCGCTGTGGCCCGCACTCGCGGGATGGGCGGTCGCGCGCGCCGCGCCGGCCGGATCCGCCGCCCGTCTCGCCGCCGCCGCCGGCGCGTGGACGCTCGCCGAGTGGCTGCGCGGCTTCGTGCTCACCGGTTTCCAGTGGCTCTCGGTCGGCCACGCCGAACTCCCCGGCAGCAGCCTCGCGGGGTACGCGCCGGTCGGCGGCATCTTCCTCGTGTCGCTCGCCGTGGCTGCCGTCGCGGCGTTCGCCGCGCTCGCGATCGAGCGGCTCGCCGCGTCGCGCCGCTCGCGGGCGGCGCTCGTGCTGCCGCTCTCGGGCATCGTGGCGATCTTCGCCGCCGGCGCGCTCCTCGACCGCATTGCCTGGACGACGCCGAACGCCACGCCGTTGGCGGTGACGCTGGTGCAGGGCAACATCCCGCAGGAGCAGAAGTTCGATCCGGACCTGCGCGAACGGGCGTTTCGCCTCTACACCGGCCTCGTCGCGGCGAGCGAAGGGAAGCTCGTCGTGCTGCCCGAGAGCGCGTTCCCGGTGTTCGCGCACCAGGTGCCGGAGGCGACGATCGACGCGATCGCCTCGACGATGCGCGCGCGCGGCGGCGACGCGCTCCTCGGCGTCTTCATCGCGCTGCCCCCCGCCGCCGGCGAATCGGGACCGAGGCTGCACAACAGCGTCGTGTCGCTCGGATCCTCCGACACGCAGGTGTACCGCAAGCGCCACCTCGTGCCGTTCGGCGAGACGATTCCCGCCAAGGGCATCCTCGGGCCGCTGATCGAAAGCGTGCTCGCGATTCCGCTGTCGGACCAGGCCGCCGGTCCCGCGGACCAGGCGCCGCTCGCGCTGGCGGGCGAGAAGGTGCTCGTCAACATCTGCTACGAGGACGCGTTCGGCTCGGAACTCGCGCGCTGGGCGCGCGGCTCGACGCTGCTCGTCAACGTGACCAACGACGCGTGGTACGGCCGCTCGATCGGCCCGTGGCAGCACGCGCAGATCGCGGCGATGCGCGCGAAGGAGACCGGCCGGCCGATGCTCCGCGCGACCAACACCGGCATCACCGGCGTCATCGACGCGGACGGCACGCCGCGCGTGCACCTGCCGTGGTTCCGCCGCGGCCTCCTCGAAACGCAGGTGACCGGCCGCAGCGGCGACACGCCGTTCATGCGCTACGGCGATGCGATCGCGGCGGGCCTCGCCGCGATCGTGCTCGCCGCGGCGTTCGCGCTCGGGCGCCGCCGGTAGCGCGCGGCGGGCGCGCTCCGGTCCGGGCGCGTCACTTCTCCTCGAGATAGTCGTCGTCGACGTTGATCGCCCAGAGGTTCGCCTTGTCGGTGCGGCCCGAGGCGATGTTCTCGACCGCCGCCTTCGCGGTCAGCATCGAGTGGTCCTGGTTGTTGTAACGGTGCATGCCGTTGCGCCCGACGAGGAACAGGTTCGGAATCGCGTCGAGCCAGGCGCGCACGACGCCGAAGTGCTCGTAGGCGCCGACGTAGGCCGGATACGCCTTCGGCACGCGGACGACGACGCCGTCGAGGACGTCCGCCGAGACCACGAGTCCGATCTGCTGCAACTCGCGCTTCGCGAGCGCGACGAGCCCCGCGTCGGATTGCGACCAGAGGTCGTCGCCCTCGGTGCAGAAGTACTCGAGCCCGAGCCAGACGCTCTCCGGATCCGGCACGAGTCCGGGACTCCAGTTGTTGAACACCTGCAGCCGCCCGAGCCGCACGTCGGGCTCCTGGATGTAGATCCAGTTGTCCGGCGGCATCACGGTGTCGCCGCGTCCCACGCGCTCGCCGATCGCCGCGGTGCGCACGACGAGACCCACCACGATGAAATCGCGGTACGGGAGCCGCGCGGCGATCGCGCGCACCTCGGCGGGCGCGGGCGGGTCGAGCCGCTCGACCAGGTCCTTCACCGGCATCGACGAGATCGCGTAGTCGCAGGTGCGGGTCTCGACGGCACCGGACGCCGCGTCGCGCACGTCGACCGCGACGACGCGCCCGTCGCGCAGCACGATGCGCTCGACCGGCCGCTCGAACTCGATGCGCCCGCCGCGCTCGCGCACCTGCCGCGCCACCTCCTCCCAGAGCTGGCCGGGGCCGTACTTCGGGTAGAGGAAGCGCTCGATGAGGCTCGTGTGCGCGGTCTTCGGCGCGAGACCGAGCGCGCGCTGCGCCGCGTGCACGAGCGCGCGCGTGAGCGACAGGCCCTTGATGCGCTGGGCACCCCAGGCGGCGCTGATTCCCGTGCAGGGCACCCCCCAGACCTTCTCGGTGTACGACTTGAAGAAGGTCTCGTAGAGTTCGCGCCCGAAGCGGTTGACGAGGAAGTCCTCGAGATTGTGCTCGGGCGTGCGCGGAAACGCATGCGCGCGCAGGTAGGAGAAGCCCGCGCGCATCGAGCGGACCACGCCGAGGTTCAGGATCGTGCGCAGGTCGAGCCGGATCGGGTAGTCGAAGAACCGCCGCCGGTGGTAGATGCGCGACAGGCGGTTTCGCACCAGCATCACCCGATCCGGATCCGCCGGTGCCCGCGTCACCTCGACGTCGCGCTCCTGCGCGCGGTAGGCGATGCGCAGCCGCGCGCCCTCTTCGGCGGCTTCGGGGTCGATCGGCAGGATCGCCTGCCACCAGTCCATCACCCAGTCGGAGCGCGAGAAGAAGCGGTGCCCGCCCAGGTCCATCCGGTAGCCGTGGTGGTTCACGGTGCGCGACAGCCCCCCGACGACATCGGTCGCCTCGACCACCAGCGGCGTCACCTGGGTGTGCCGCAAGAGTTCGAGCGCCGCCGTCAGGCCGGCGGGACCGGCGCCGATGACGATCGCGGACGCGGGGGACGATGAAGCAGCCAAGAGTGGGCGGCGAGAAGCGCGGACGCGAAGTATATCGACGACAGGTCCGATACGGCCGCTCCCGGGCCACGACAACACCGCGGGCTGCGCTAGACTCGGCGGGCCGCGCCCGCCCCGGAGCCCCGCTTGCCCGACACCGTCGTCGTCGCGACCTCAGCCGATCGCCGCGGGAGCCCGGCTCGGCTCGCGCTGGTGTTCGCAGTGGCGTTCGTCGTCGCGCTCGCCGGCGCGGTGACGCTGAAAGCCGGGCCCAAGTTGACGGCCGGGCAGGAGACGATCGGCGTTCCGGCGAGCGCGATGCAGGTGGTGCGCGGCCGCGGGCACCAGGAGGGCGATCGCCTCGTGCTCGACGGCCTCGACGCCGAACGTACCGCGGTGGCGTTCGCCACGACGACCCCGTTCGCGGCCGCCGACTACACGCGCGCGGTCTGGCGTCTCTCCGCCGCCGCGCCGCCGGGCGCCCAGTTGGGCATGGTGTGGCGCACGCGCGAGGAGCCGCGTCGCACGTTCACGCTGCCGCTCGAGACCACCCGCGGCTCGATCGAAGTCGACCTTTCGGGCCAGCCGGGCTGGAAGGGAACCATCGTCGCCGTCGGGCTCGGCGTGCGTGGCGCGCTCGATGCTCCGTTGCTGATCGAGGCGTTCGAGGTCCGCTCGAACGCATGGACCACGACGCTCGCCGACGTGCTGCGCGACTGGAGCGAATCCCCGTACGGCGAACATCGCACCGCCATCGCGCAACTGAGCTTCGAGGAACGCCACGTCGCCCCGTTTGTCGCCGTCGTCGCGGCGGCGCTCGCGCTCGCGCTGGCGTGGCTCGCGTTCCGGGGCTGGCGGCGCGGGACGCCGGTGGCCTCGTGGGCATTCGCGGCGCTCTTCCTCGCGGCGTGGCTCGCGGTCGACCTGCGCTGGCAGACGCTGATGTGGCGCGAGCACGCCGCCGCATGGTCCGCATTCGCCGGCAAGCCGCTCGACGGCAAGCTCGCCTCGATGGGCGACGCGGCGATCTTCGAGGTCGCCCGCAAGGTCCGCGACGCGCCGCGGCCGCGCGACGCACGCATCCTCGTCGTCGCCGACAGCAGCCACCTGCGCCAGCGCGTCGCGTGGTTCCTCTACCCCGAGAACGCGTACGCGCCCTCGGATCTCCAATTGCGCGGCGCGCGCCTCGCCCCCGGGCAGCTTCGCGCCGGCGACCAGGTCCTCCTGTTGCTCACGCGCGCGATCGCCTGGGACCGCGACCGGCACCTGCTGGTGTGGCCCGACGGCGCGACGCGCGCGGGGCGCGAGATCCTCTCCGATGGGCCCTCGCTCTCGCTCGTCGAGGTCGCGCCGTGATCGACGCGATCGGCGCGCTCGCGAGCGTGCTCCTGCCGTGGGCGGCGGGAACGTTCGCGGTGCGCGCGTTGTGGCGTCCCGGACAGGGTGCGCCGAGCGCCGCGCTCGCGCTGGGCTACGGCTATCTCGTCGGGCTCATGGTCGCGACTGCGACGATGCGCCTCTGTTCGCTCGCAGGGGTCCGCTGGTCGCTCCCGCTCCTCGCCGGCGCGATCGTCTTGCTCGGCGCGATCGCCGCGTGGCTCGCGCGCCGCGCGGGACCGCCGGCTTTCGCGCCCGAGCATCTGCGCAGCGAACTCGCCTCCGCGCCGTTCGCGATGCGCGCGCTCTTCTGGGTCGCCTTCGCGCTCGTCGCGGTGCGCGTGGCCGGGATCGCGGTCGAGGTCGCGGTGAGTCCGTTCCGGGCCTACGACGCCTGGGCGCACTGGGGCACCAAGGCGATCGTGTGGCTCGACCAGGGCAGGATGGTGCCGTTCGTCTCCCCGGCGGCCTGGCTCGCGAGCGCGGACGCCACGACGTTCACCGACGGCAACCCCGGCCATCCCGCGAACGTGCCGCTGATGCTCGCGTGGTCCGCCACATTCCTCACCGGATGGAGCGAGTCGCTGGTGAACGTCCCGTGGATCGCGCTCGCCCTCGCCCTCGCGCTGGCGTTCTACGCGCAGGCGCGCCACGCCGGCGCCGGGGCGCCGCTCGCGATGGCCGGCACCTGGCTCGTGATGTCGCTGCCGATCCTCGATCTCCACGTGGCGCTCGCCGGGGCCGCGGACTTCGTGCTCGGCGCGGCGTACGCGCTGGCCGCGATGGCGATGTGGCGCTGGGCGGTCACGCGCGAGCGCGCGATGGCCGCGCTCGCCATCCTCGCCGCCGTGTTCGCGGCCGGCGTGAAGGTCGAAGGCGCGCTGTGGGCGGCGACGCTCGCCCCCGGAGTCATCGTCGCGCTCCACCGTCGCGCGGGATTCGCGCTCGTGGCCGCCGCGGCAACGGCCGCGGTGGCCTACCCGGTCTTCGGACCGGATTCCCTCCCGGTGCTGGGCTACGTCCTGAAGTCGAAGCCCTACAACGTCCTGCCGGCGCTGCGCGACCACCTGTTCGTGTTCGACAACTGGCACCTGGGCGCCTACGCGTTCGTCGCGATCGTCGCGTGGCGCTGGCGGATCCTCCTCGCGCCGCGCGTCGCGCCGATGACCGTCACCGTGCTCGCCGGACTGGGGTTCATCGTGGTCGTCTACTTCTTCACCTCGGCCGCCTGGGGCGTGCTGAACGAAACGCTGGTCAACCGGATGCCGCTGCACCTCGCCCCGGCGATCGCGTTCTACGCACTCGTGCTGGTGGTCGAGGGGCGCGACCGGCCGGGCGTCCAGCCGAGCCTGCAGGCGACGAATGCCGCCGACGCGTAGAGGTAGTGGAACTGGTGGAACGCGATCGCGCCGAGCGCGAAGAGCGTGCCGTTCACCCGGCGGAACAGCGAGAACAGCGGCAGGTTCACCGCGATCGCCGCACCGAAGAGGGCGGCGACCCACCATCCTGCCAGGCTCCGGACGAGGAATGCCGCGATCGCGCATGCGAGCGCCCAGGCGAGGCCGGCCCGTAGCCGCTCGCCGATGCCGACGTTGAGCGTCGGCGGCAGCCGGTGTTCGCGCATCAGCTCCGCCCAGGGATACGCGCGCTGCACGATGTCGGTGCGGAGCAAGCCGGCGAGTCGCCACTCCTTGAGATGGCGCGACTGCAACTCCGGCTCGATCAGGATGCGGTAGCCGTGGCGCCGCAGGCGGATGCCGAGTTCGATGTCCTCGATCGACGGTTCGCGGTAGCGTTCGGCGTCGAAGCCTCCGATGCGCCGGAACGCGCCGGCGCGCACCGCCCCGCAGCCGGCCCAGAAGGTTTCGGCTTCGCGCTCGGCGTGCACGTGGTGGTGGCGGTGCGCGAGGTTCTTGTACTGCGACAGGAAGTTCGTCGCGGCCGGGAACTCGTCGTAGGTGCCGAACACCGCCGCAGCGTCGCTCCGCGCGAGGACGTCGCGCAGCACCCGCGCCGCATCCGGGTGCACGACGACATCGGCATCGACGAACCAGAGCACGTCGCCCGAGGCGACCGACGCGCCGCGGTTGCGCGCCCCTCCGGGTCCGAGCCTGCCGCCCGAGGGCATCACCTTGGCCCCGCCCTGCGTCGCGACCCAGGCGGAGGCATCGGTCGAGCCGTCGTCGACGACGATGATCTCCGCGATCTCGTGGTCCCCGAGCATCCGCGCGAGCGGCTCGAGGCAGCTTCCGAGCACGCGATCGCCGTTGTAGGCCGGCACGATCACGCTGATCGTTGCGGACCGCGGCATGTCGGCAGCGCCGCGCATCGAGATGTCGTCCCGCGGGTCCGTCATCGGCGAAAGCTTACGCCATCGGCATCCGAACTTCCGCCCGCTGGCCCGTTCGGGACTTCGCGTCGAGCCGGACGACACCGGTGCGGCCGATCCTCTTCGCAGCGCCGGCCTGCGCTATCCTGACGGCGCATCCGGCGCGCGACACGCGCCTGGCGGTCGTCGCCGGGACGACAGGAAGGGGCCCCGATCGACATCCTGCTCACGATGGTCGAGATCGCGGTGTTCGCGATCGCCGCCGCGCTCGCGCTGCGGGTGCTCGCGACGCGCGCAGTCCGGCGCGAGGCCACCGAACACCCGTTCGCGGCGTTCGCGCTCGCCGCTGCACTCGTCGGATGCGTCACCGCGCTCGCGTGGGTCGCCGTCGTGTCACCGCCGCTGCGCCACGTCGCCGCCGCGGCGACGTTCGTCCTGGTCTTCGTCGCGTGGTGGCGTTCCCGGGTCGACTACGGATCGGGGGTGCGCCAGCCGGCGGGTTCGCTCGGCCTCCGCGCATCGCTCGCGGCGATCGACGATCGGAGTTTCTACCGCGGAGAGGCCGCGCGGCACGGGCCGGTATTCAAGATGAGCCAGTTCGGTCGTCCGGTCGCCTGCGTCGTCGGACTGGAGCGCGCGCACCGGATCCTCGTCGACCACGCGGACGCCCTCGCGCCCGCGGTATTGCCGTACAACCGCCTGCTGTCGAAGGGCGTCCTGCGCTACATGACCGGCGCCGACCACAAGGCCGAGGCCCCGGCGTTTCGCGCGGCGTTCGCGAAGATGGACCTCGCCGGCGCGGAAGACACCCTGCGCGCCGACCTGCGCCGGGAGCTCGCGTCGCTCGCCGAGGAGTCGTCGCGCACGCCCGGAGGCTGCGCCGCCCGCCCGGCGTTCGAGCGCTGGGTCGTCGCCGCGATCGCCCGCGTGTTCATCGGCTTCGCGCCCGATGCCCCCCGCGTCGACGCCTTTCGACGCCGGGTCGCGCAACTCGTCCACCAGCGCCGCGGCGGCGCGCGCTGGCGCGCTACGCTGCAGGAGGGACTCGCGGGCGTCACGACCTTGCTGCGCGACGCCGACCGCGAACATCGCGCCGGTTCGGCCTCGATCGCCGGAGGGACCGCCCTCGCGCTGCTCGTGGCGTCGGACCCGGATTCGCTCGACCGGCCCGCGCGCGCGGAGAACCTCGCGATGATCGCGCGCGTCGCGTCCTCCGACCTCACCGGGCTCATGGACTGGATCGCGTGGTTCCTCGCCGGCGCACCCGCGTGGCGGGACGCGGTGTGCGCGCACGGCCGCACCGCCGGCGTCACGGGCGGTTCGCTGCCGCTCGACCCCGCGACGGCGATCGTGATGGAGACGTTGCGGCTCGAGCAGAGCGAGCACCTGTACCGGCGCACGGTGAAGCCGTTCGAGGTCGACGGCCGCGTGATTCCGGCCGGCTGGATCCTGCGCATCTGCGTGAACGAGTCGCACCGCGACCCGTCGATCTTCCCCGATCCGCACCGCTTCGACCCGTCGCGCTTCGTCGACCGCACGTACACGCGCCGCGAGTACTCGCCGTTCGGCGGCCACACGCACGGCTGCATGGGCGGCCATCTCGCGATCTTTCTCGGGCGGCTCCTGGTCGAGGAACTCGCGCTCGGCTACGACGTCGACGTCGTGCGGGACGGTCCGTTCGAACGGGCCAATCGCCACCGCGATCACTGGCATCCGAGTTCCGCGCGCCGGGTGGTGCTCAGGCCGCGCTTGGCCTCCACGCCGGTCCGCGAAACACCCGCCGTCACGGTCCCCTGAACCCTCGCGGCGCTCGGCGCCGAAGGGCCGCCGCGGAGCGAGCCGGTAGAATGGCCGGTCCGCCCGCGCCCGTCCGCCGTCCACGATGCTCACGTTCCAGCAAGTGATCCTGCGGCTCCAGGAATACTGGGGCTCGCGCGGCTGTGCGCTGCTGCAGCCTTACGACATGGAGGTCGGGGCCGGCACCTCGCACACCGCGACGTTCCTGCGCGCGCTCGGCCCCGAGCCGTGGCGCGCCGCCTACGTGCAGCCGTCGCGCCGCCCGAAGGACGGGCGCTACGGCGAGAATCCGAACCGCCTGTTCCAGCACCACCAGTTCCAGGTCGTGCTGAAGCCCTCGCCGCCGGACATCCTCGACCTCTACCTGGGCTCGCTCGTCGCGCTGGGCTTCGACCTCGCGCGAAACGACGTGCGCTTCGTCGAGGACGACTGGGAGAACCCGACGCTCGGTGCGTGGGGCCTGGGCTGGGAGGTGTGGCTGAACGGCATGGAGATCACGCAGTTCACCTATTTCCAGCAGGTCGGGAGCCTCGACTGCGACCCGATCACCGGCGAGATCACCTACGGCCTCGAGCGGATGAGCATGTACCTGCAGGACGTCGAATCGGTCTACGACCTCGCCTACACCGACACGATGAAGTACGGCGACGTGTTCCTGCAGAACGAGGTCGAGCAGACGACCTACGCGCTCGACGCCTCGGACGCGCAGAAGCTCTTCGGCCAGTTCGCGCTGTTCGAAGGCGAGGCGAAGCGCCTCCTCGCCGCGGCGTTGCCGCTCCCCGGCTACGAAATGATCCTGAAGGCGGCGCACACGTTCAACCTGCTCGACGCGCGCGGCGCGATCTCGGTCACCGAGCGCGCAGGCTACATCGGCCGCATCCGCGCGCTGTCGCGGCTCGTCGCGACCGCGTACCTCGACGCCCGGCGTCGCCTGGGCTTCCCGATGCTCCCGGAGCGCGAGCGCGCGGGCCTGCCGGAACGCTACGCGAAGGCGCAGGAAGCATGAATACCGCGCGTACGCTGCTGGTCGAACTCGTCACCGAGGAGTTGCCCCCCAAGGCGCTCGCCGCGCTCGGCGAAGCGTTCGCCCGCGAACTCGCGACCGGGCTCGTCCGGGCGGGATTCGCGCCGGAAGGCGCGCCGTTCGCGAGCTACGCGACGCCGCGGCGTCTCGCCGTGTCGATCCCCGAGGTCGCGCCGCGCTCGCCCGACCGGCCGTTCCGGCAGAAGGTGTTGCCGGTCACGGTCGCGTTCGGTGCCGACGGCGAGCCGACCGCCGCGCTCGACAAGAAGCTCGCCGCGCTCGGCCTGTCGATCGCGGACGTCGCATCGATGACGCGCGAGACCGACGGCAAAGCCGAAGCGCTGTTCCACACCGGCACGAAGCCGGGGCTCGCGCTCGCCCAAGGCCTGCAGGCCGCGCTCGACGACGCGATCGCGAAGCTCCCGATCCCGAAGGTGATGGGCTACTCGGCGGGCGGGTACTGGAACGACGAGAAGTTCGTGCGCCCGGCCCATGGCCTCGTCGCGCTCTTCGGCCCCGACATCGTGCCCGTCCGAGCGCTGGGTCTCGAAGCCGGGCGCACCACGCGCGGCCACCGGTTCCTGTCGCGCGGTGCGATCGAACTCGCCACCGCGGAGGCCTACGCGCCGACGCTCGAAGCCGAAGGGAAGGTGATCCCGTCGTTCGGCGCGCGCCGCGCCGCGATCGAGGGGGCTCTCGCCTCGGCCGCCCAGGGCGACCGCGTCGTGATGCCCGAAGCCTTGCTGGACGAGGTGACCTCGCTCGTCGAGTGGCCGGTGGTCTACGCGGGCACCTTCGACCCGGCGTTCCTCGCCGTGCCGCAGGAGTGCCTGATCCTGACGATGCAGCAGAACCAGAAGTACTTCGCGCTCACCGACGGGCAGGGGAAGATGCGCGCGCGCTTCCTCGTCGTGTCCAATCTCGCGACCCGCGACCCCTCCGCGATCGTCGCGGGCAACGAGCGCGTGCTGCGCGCGCGGCTCGCCGACGCGAAGTTCTTCTTCGACCAGGACCGCAAGGAGCCGCTGGAGGCGCGCCTGCCGAAGCTCGCGTCGGTCGTCTACCACCAGAAGCTCGGCACGCAGGGCGAACGCGTCGAGCGCCTGCGGGCCATCGCCCGGGCGTTCGCGCCCGCGCTGCGCGCCGATTCCGCGCTCGCCGACCGGGCCGCGCAACTCGTCAAGGCCGATCTCGTCACCGACATGGTCGGCGAGTTCCCGGAACTGCAGGGCACGATGGGGCGCCACTACGCGCAGCACGACGGCGAGGGTGCGGCGGTCGCCGACGCGATCGCGCAGCACTACTGGCCCCGATTCGCCGGCGACGCGCTGCCGGACGGCCCGGTCGCGCAGTCGGTCGCGCTCGCGGACAAGCTCGAGGCGCTCGCCGGGCTCTTCGGCATCGGCCAGGTGCCCACCGGCGATAAGGATCCGTTCGGATTGCGGCGCGCCGCGCTCGGCGCGATACGCATCCTGGTCGAGAAGAAGCTCGCGCTGCCGCTCGCCGACGCGATCGCGACGGCGTTCGACGCATTCGCCGCGGCGCCCGGGGTCACTCGCGCCTCCGCCGAGGTCGAGTCGTTCATCGTCGACCGGCTCCGCGGCTACCTGCGCGAGCTGGGTGGCAGCGCGAACCAGGTCGAGGCGCTGATCGCCCGCCGTCCGGCGACGCTCGCGTCGCTGCCCGAGCGGCTCGCCGCCGTGCAGGCGTTCGAAACGCTGCCGGAAGCCGCGGCGCTCGCCGCCGCCAACAAGCGCATCGTCAACATCCTGCGCAAGTCAGGCGCGGAAGCGGCGACCGTGGTCGATCGCGCGCGGCTCGCCGAGGGCGCCGAACACGACCTCTACGCCGCGTTCCAGGCGCTCGCGCCCTCGGTCGCCGCCCGCTGCGACGCCGGCGACTACGCCGGCGCGCTCGCGTCGCTCGCGTCCGCGAAGCCGGTCGTCGACCGTTACTTCGACGACGTGATGGTCATGGCCGAGGATCCGGCGGTGCGCGCGAACCGGCTCGCGCTGCTCTCGGGCGTGGCCGAGGCGATGAACCGGGTCGCGGATCTCTCGAAGTTGTAGCGTCGTTCGTGTCGGCACAGGGTGTTGCGCCCGCCGCGGCCGCGCCCGGCTCCGGAAGCCGCGTCCGCAAGCGGCGCTCGCCTTCGCCCCCGGTTTGTCGCTAGAGTTACGCCCGTGGTCCAGTTCGCCAACGAGACCGTCGCCCCGACGCGCACCGCGCGGCTGGTCATCCTCGACCGCGACGGCGTCATCAACCACGACAGCGACCAGTTCATCAAGTCGCCCGAGGAGTGGCGCCCGATTCCCGGCAGCCTCGAGGCGATCGCGCGCCTGACGCACGCGGGTTTCCGCGTCGCGGTGTGCACGAATCAGTCCGGCATCGGCCGCGGCTTGTTCGACATGGCGACGCTGAACGCGATCCACGACAAGATGCACCGCGCGCTCCTCCAGGTCGGCGGGCGCATCGACGCGGTGTTCTTCTGCCCGCACACCGCCGACGCGCGCTGCGAGTGCCGCAAGCCGCGGCCCGCGATGATGATCGAGGCGGGACGCCGCTTCGGCGTGGACCTCGCGACCGTGCCGTGCATCGGCGACAGCCTGCGCGACCTCCAGGCGGCCGACGCCGCGGGAGCGCAGCCGGTGCTGGTGCTGACCGGCAAGGGCGAGACGACGCTGCGCGACGGCGGCTTCCCGAAGGCCACGATGATCTGCCCCGACCTCGCGTTCGCGGTGTCGGCGCTCCTCGGCCGCGACTGACAGCCGGCGACGGGCCCCTTGTGAACGCGATCGAAACCCTCCGCGGCGCCGCCTTCCTCGCCTTCCAGGTCGTGGTCACGTCGGTCTACGCCGCGCTGATGCTCGCGACGTTCTGGCTGCCGCGGGTCGCCCGCTACCGGATCGCGGCGAACTGGTGCCGCGTCGTGCTGGCCGGCGCGCGCCGGATCTGCGGCGTGCGCTGGCGCGTCGACGGGACCGGGCGGCTGCCGACCACCCCGCACGTGGTGATGGCGAAGCACAGCTCGACCTGGGAGACGCTCGCGCTCAATCTCTACCTGCCGCCGCTCGCGTTCGTCGCCAAGAAGGAACTCCTGGGCATCCCGTTCTTCGGCTGGGGCTTCGCGCTCGCCTCGCCGATCACGATCGACCGCAGCCGCGGCACCGACGCGATGGAGCAGATCGTCACGCAGGGACGCGAGCGCTTCGCGCAGGGCTTCTGGATCGTCGTCTATCCGGAAGGCACGCGCATCCGCGCGGGCACGCGCGCCAAGTACAAGACCGGCGGGGCGCGGCTCGCGATCGCGCTGGATGTGCCGATCCTGCCGGTCGCGCACAATGCGGGCTGGCTGTGGCCGAAGGGGTCGCTCGGCAAGCGCGCCGGCGAAGTCACGATGGTGTTCGGAGAGCCGATCGCGTCGCGCGGCAAGGATGCCGCCGCGCTCACCGCGGAGGTCGAGGCGTGGATCGAAGCCGAAGTCGCAAGACTGGGCGCTCCGGGCTGACCGGACGCCCGTCGGGCGGCGCGAAGGGCGAGGGCGCCTCGCCGTCGCGCCGGATCGCGCTCGCCGGCCAGAGCGTCGACTACCGGCTGTTCCGCGCGCGGCGCCAGACGATCGGCATGGCGGTCGACCTCGACGGCCTGACGGTGCGCGCGCCGCGCTGGGTCACGCTGCGCGAGATCGAGGAGGCGCTGACCGAACGCGCGCTGTGGATCGTGCGCACGCTGGCCGAGTGGCGCTCGCGCCAGCGCGACGTGCTGCCGCGCGAATGGCGCACCGGTGCCCCGATCCTCTACCAGGGCGAGGAACTCCGGCTCGCGGTCTTTCCCTCGCGCACCACGCTCGTCCGGCCGGATCTCTTCGACCTCACGGTGCTGCACCCGGACGCGCACGACGAGCGCGCGGTCGCCGACACGGTGTCCCGGTGGCTGCGCGACGAGGCCGCCCGGCGCGTGCTGCCGCGCGTCGCCCACTACGCGCAGCACCTCCCCGCGGCGGTTCCGCCGGTCCGGCTGTCGAACGCGCGCAGCGAATGGGGAAGCTGCAACCACAAGGGCGAGATCCGCCTCAACTGGCGGCTGATCCAGCTCCCCCCGGCGCTCGCCGACTACGTGGTCGCGCACGAGGTCGCGCACCTGGTCGAACTCAACCACTCGCGCAAGTTCTGGGCGCTGGTCGAGTCGCTCCTCCCCGGCCACGACGCCCATCGCAAGGAACTCGAGGACTGGACGGCGCTGCTCGCGGCTTGACGCGCCCGACGCGCCGGAATACGCGGGCGAACCGGCATCGGCCCGGACGCTACGACCGCAGGTCCAGCGACACTTCGATCGCGGCCTGATCGCGCAGGATCGCGGCGAGCGCCGCGCCGAGTTCCCGGCCGCTGCGCGAGTCGCGCCAGCGGCCGTCCGCGGCGCGGAAGTGGAAGCCGCCGCTGCGCGCGGCCACCCACAGCTCGCGGTTCGGCGCGTGGCGGTTGACGATGACCTTGCTGCCGTCCTCGCAGGCGATCTCCAGGATGCCGTCGACGAGGCTCCAATCGAGGTCCGCGTCGGACGCATCGAGCGCGCGGTCGAGCGCCGCGCCGATCGCGGCGAGCGCGGCGTCCGCGGCGGCGAGGAAGGTCGCGTCCTCGCTCATGCGCGACCGATCGACATGGGGGTGCGTGCTACCATCGACGCCGATGGTACGCGATCGCAGCGGCGCCCGGTACGCGACGACGCGCCGCGTGGCGGCGCTCTCGCTGGTCGCCTGCGTCGCCCTCGCCGGATGCGGGATCAAGGGTCCGCTGAAGCGCGTCGATGCGGCCGCGACGCCTCCTGCCGCGGCCGCGACGCCACCGGCCCCCGCGCCGACGCCCGCACCACCCGCCGCCGCGACGCCGCCCGCGCCCGAGTCCCTGCCGTCCAAGCCGCGCCTCCCGTGAACGCCTTCGTCTTGCGCGACGGCGAACTGCACGCCGAGCGCGTCTCCCTCGCGTCGATCGCGGAGCAGTTCGGCACACCCTGCTTCGTGTACTCGCGCCGCGCGCTCGAGAGCGCATGGCGGGCGCTCGACGAGGCGCTCGCGAGCGTCCCGCACCTCGTCTGCTACGCGGTGAAGGCCAACTCGACCCTCGCGGTCCTCGACGTCTTCGCGCGGCTCGGGAGTGGCTTCGACATCGTGTCCGGCGGAGAACTCGCTCGGGTCGTCGCGGCGGGCGGCGATCCGGGCCGCACCGTGTTCTCCGGCGTCGGCAAGTCCGCCGCCGAGCTGCGAACCGCGCTCGACGCCGGCATCCTGTGCTTCAACGTCGAGTCGGAGGCGGAACTCGAGCGCCTCGATGCCCTCGCCCGCGAGCGCGGCGTCCGCGCTCCGCTGAGCCTGCGGGTCAATCCCGACGTCGATCCGCGGACCCACCCGTACATCTCGACCGGCCTCAAGGAGAGCAAGTTCGGGATTCCCCACGACGATGCGCTCCGCCTCTACCGGCGCGCCGCGGCGATGCCGGGCATCGCGATCCGCGGGATCGACATGCACATCGGCTCGCAGGTCACCGAACTCGGTCCGTACGAGGAGGCGGCCTCGAAGCTCCTCGGCCTCGCCGACCGGCTCGCGGCGGAAGGGATCGGACTCGACCACATCGACGTCGGCGGCGGACTGGGCGTGCGCTACCGGGACGAGACGCCGGTGCCGCCGGGCGACTACGCGGCGCTCCTCCGCCGCCTGTTCGCCGGGCGGCGCGAGACGCTCGTGCTCGAACCCGGGCGCTCGCTGGTCGCGAACGCCGGCGTGCTGGTCGCGCGCGTCGAGTACCTGAAGCGCGGTCCGGACAAGGGCTACGCGATCGTCGACGCGGCGATGAACGACCTGATCCGCCCCGCGCTCTACGACGCCTGGCACGCGGCCGAACCGGTCCGTCCGCACAGCGGCGCCGTCGCGCGCTGGGACCTCGTGGGCCCGGTGTGCGAGAGCGCGGACTTCCTCGCCCTCGACCGCGGACTCGCGCTCGCCCCCGGCGATCTCGTCGCGTTCCGGTCCGCCGGCGCGTACGCGATGGCGATGAGTTCGAACTACAACTCCCGTCCGCGGGCGGCGGAAGTGATGGTGGACGGCGATCGCGCGCACCTCGTGCGCCGGCGCGAGACGATCGCCGAATTGTTCGCCTCCGAAGCGCGCCTGCCGCGCTGATCGACGCAACCGGCGGGTGTGCGAATACGCAACACGCGCGTTCCGGCGCGCTAGCAGACGCGCGCGTTTCTTGCAAATCGTTGAAACTTGGCTAGAATGCAGGCAGCAGGTGCCATGGCTTTTGTCAAGAGGTCCGTGAACCGGACGACGCCTGCGGAGAAGTCACACATAACATCCAGCAACTCAGACAGGAGAACACGATGTTGGCAGACATGATGTCGATGATGGCGCCGGCGGCCGCGTCGCCCGCGCCGAAGAAACGCAAGGCGGCGAAGCGCAAGACGGCCAAGAAGGCGAAGAAGGCGGCCCCGAAGCGCAAGGCGAAGAAGGCCACGAAGAAGAAGGCCACCAAGCGCAAGGCCAAGAAGGCCACGAAGAAGAAGGCCACCAAGCGCAAGGCCACCAAGCGCAAGGCCAAGAAGGCCACGAAGAAGAAGGCCACCAAGCGCAAGGCCAAGAAGGCCACCAAGCGCAAGGGCAAGAGGAAGGCCGCGAAGAAGAAGTAAGGCCTCAGGGCCGAAGAAGTCCGCCGCAAGCGTGCCGCGGACCCACGGAAACGGGCGATGCCGATGCATCGCCCGTTTCGTTTCCGGAAGTCGACGCGCCGGTGGGCACGCTCAGCGAGTGTGGCTGCGCCCTGCCGGCGCGTGGTGAGCCGCTGTCGTGGTGCCCCCGCCGCCCGACGCGCTCGCGATGCCGTGGGTGCTGGCAGGCTTGGCGGAAGCACGCTTCGGCGCCTTGCCGCCGGTCACCACGTCGGAGGTCACGCGCAAGCGCTGCCCGATCTTCACGCCGCTCTGCGCCATCCCGTTCCAGCGCCGCAGGTCGTCGGTGGTCACCTGGTAGCGGCGAGCGATCGTGCTCAACGACTCACCCCGCCTGACCGTGTGGTAGAAGGTCCGGCCCGAGGGCACGGTCGTGAACACCGTGTTCACGAGCGAGTCGACCGTCGCGTCCGACGGACGCTGCGCCGGCACCAGCAGCGCGTGGCCGGCCGGCAGCGTCGTCCTCTTGCCGAGACCGTTCACCGCGCGCAGCGACTCGGGAGGCAGGTCGAACCGGGCGGCGACCTGCGACACCGTCTCGCCGGGCTTGGTTCGGTAGGCCTGCCAGCTCACGAGCGGTTGCTGTGACAACTCGAGCTTGGCCGCGAACATCTCGGCGCGGTCGATCGGCAGCAGGATCGACTGCTCGTCGCCGCCGGCGATGACCGGCCGGTTGTGCTGCGGATTGAGGGTCAGGAACTCGTCGACCGACATCTCGGCCAAGTCGGCCGCGACCTTGACGTCCATCTTCCGCGTGGTCTTCACGATCGTGAAGTAGGGCGAGTCCGGAACGTCGGCGAGCACGAGCCCGTACTTCTCCGGGTCGCGGACGATGTTCTTCACCGCCTGGAGCTTCGGCAGGTAGTTCCGCGTCTCCGCAGGCATCTTGAGCGAGGCGTAGTCGGCCGGCTTGCCCTGCGCCTTGTTCTTCGCGACCGCCTTCGCGACGTTGCCCTCGCCCCAGTTGTAGCCGGCGAGCGCGAGCTGCCAGTCGTCGAAGTCCTCGTGGATCTTCGCGAGGTAGTCGAGCGCCGAGTCGGTCGCCGCCACGATGTCGCGCCGCGAATCGACCCAGAAGTTCTGGTCGAGGCCGTAGTGCCTGCCGGTCGACGGGATGAACTGCCAGATGCCGGCGGCGCGCGCCCGCGAATACGCGTTCGGGTTCATCGCGCTCTCGATCATCGGCAGGAGCGCGAGGTCGAGCGGCATCTGACGCGATTCGATCTCGCTCACGATGTGGTAGAGGTAGCGGCGCGACCGGTCGACGATGCGCGAGACGTAGTCGGGGCGGTCGGCGTAGAACTGCTCCCACTTCGCGACCAGCGGGTCGTCGACGAGATCGGGGATCGCGTAGCCCTTCACGATGCGCTCCCACAGGCTCGCCGCGGGCGGCGGCAGCGGTTCGAGTTCGGCGCCCGCAGCGGCGGGGAACGGGTCGGCGACGGCGAGCGTCGGGGGCAGCGAGGGGAGTCTCGAGACCGCCGACGCAGGCACGGGCGGCGGCAGCGGAGGTGGCAGCGGCGCTTCGGGCGGCGTCCCGGTCGTGGCGCAACCGGCGAGCGCGAGGACACAGCAGAGGGTCGTCAGTCGTCGTCGCAAGCCTGCTCTCCCCGGGGCGACGCGTAACCCCGTGCCCGGCACGCGATGTTAGGCGCCCCCCGGGCGAGGCGCAACCCGACGCTGTCCGACACTGCCGCGGTCAGGACGCGTTCTTCCACTCGCGCAACGCCGCGAACACCGCGACGTCGTCGGCGAGCGGGTGACCCGATCGCGCCTCGGCGATGGCCCGGACCTGCGGTTCGCGGGCGCGCAGGAACGGATTGGTCGCGCGCTCCTCGGCGATGGTCGAGGGGAGCGTCGGCAGGCCGCGCTCGCGCTTCGCGCCCTCGCGCGCGATGCGCTCGGCGATCGCCGGACGCTGCGGCTCGACCGCGGCGGCGAAGCGCAGGTTCGCGAGCGTGTACTCGTGCCCGCAGCACACGCGCGTGTCGCCGGGCAGCGCCGCGAGGGCGCAGAGCGACGCCCACATCTGCCCGGGCGTGCCTTCGAACACCCGCCCGCAGCCGGCCGCGAACAGCGTGTCGCCGCAGAACACGATCGGGCCGCCCCACGCTTCGCCGCGCCCGACGAACGCGACGTGGCCGGCGGTGTGCCCCGGGATGTCGAGCACGTCGAGCGCCAGCGCGAGACCGGGCAATTCGACCCGGTCGCCTTCGCCGACCGCGAGTGTGCGGCCGGGGATGGCCTCGCGCGCGGGACCGATCACCGGCACCGGCGCGTCCCGCAGGAGGTCGACGATGCCTCCGGTGTGATCGCGATGGTGGTGGGTGACGAGGATCGCGGCGAGCGCCGCGCCTTCGCGCTCCAGCCATTCGCGCACCGGGGCGGCGTCGCCCGGATCGACGACCGCCGCCCGGCCGCCGTCGCGGATCGCCCACACATAGTTGTCCGTGAAGGCGGGCAACGGGATAATCTGCGGCATGGACGCATCTTCGGAGGGCGCGGCCGGCATGTCAACGACGCTCGCCGACTGGTTCGCCACCCCGCTCGGTCACTATCTTCGCGGGCGCGAGCAGGCGTATTTCGACCAGACGGTCGCCGACATCTTCGGCTACTACGCGATCCAGATCGGCCTCCCCGAGTACCCGACGCTCGGAGAGTCGCGCATACCGTCGCGCTACACGCTCGACTACGACCCGCCCGCCGAACTCGTCGCCGACCCGCACGCGCTCCCGTTCGCCGAGAACACGGTCGACTTGGTCGTGATGCCCCACGCGCTGGAGTTCACCGACGACCCGCACCTGATGCTGCGCGAGGCCTGGCGCGTGATGCGGCCCGAGGGCCAGATCGTGATCGCCGGCTTCAATCCGTTCTCGCTCTACGGTGCGAAGCGCTATTTCGGCCGCGAGCAGACGCCGCCGTGGAACGGCAACTTCATCGGCCTGTGGCGCCTCAAGGACTGGCTCGCGCTGCTCGGGTTCGACGTGGTCGGCGGCCGCCTCGACGGCTACGCGCCGCCGTTCGCGAGCGAGCGCTGGCTGCAGCGTTTCGCCTGGCTCGAGAAGGCGGGCGACCGCTGGTGGCCGATCGCCGGCGGCGTGTACTTCCTCCGCGCGACGAAGAAGGTCGCGGGCATGCGCATGATCACGCCGGCGTGGGAGCGCCGCGAGCGGCGCAAGAAGGCGCTCGCCCCCGCCGCGCGCGCGAAGGAAAGCCTCACCGCCGGGCGTCACGTCCCATGACGGGGGCGGGCGGCGTCGTCGTCTACACCGACGGTGCATGCAAGGGGAACCCCGGCCCGGGCGGCTGGGGCGCGCTCCTGATCGCGGGCGACCGCGAGAAGGAGTTGTGCGGCGGCGAGCCCGCGACGACGAACAACCGCATGGAACTGACGGCGGTGATCCGCGCGCTGGAAGCGCTGAAGTCCCCGTGCGAGGTCGATCTCCACACCGATTCGCAGTACGTGAAGAACGGGATCGAGACCTGGATCCACGGCTGGAAGCGCAACGGCTGGAAGACCGCCGACCGCAAGCCGGTGAAGAATGCCGACCTGTGGCGCGAACTCGAAGCGCTCGCGTCGCGCCACCACGTCCGCTGGCACTGGGTCAAGGGGCACGCGGGCGACGCCGGCAACCAGCGCGCCGACGCGCTCGCGAACCGCGGCGTGCCCGCGCGCTGAAACCGCGCGCCGCGGCGGAAGCTATTTGCGGACGAGTTCGCCGGACTCGCAGTCGACGCGCCGGAACGGATAGATCACCTTGTGCTCCTTGCCCTGCGCGGTGCCGGCCACCTCGACGTAGAGCCATCCCTCGCTGCCGCGCCGATAGGTGATCCGCGACGGGAAATCGTTGCCGGCGACGGTGAAGTCGAACAGATCGTCGCCGCGCTCCTTGTCCTTCGTCGTCGACGTGAGCTTGAACGCGGCCTCCGGCTTGCCCTTCGGCGCCGCGACGTAGTAGACGCCGTCGGGACGCTGTTCGAGCCGCAGGTATTCGTAGCTGATGACCTTGTCCGGATAGGCCATGCGGCTCACGCCGACCATCATGTCGCCGCGCAGCGGGTGCCAGTACTCGCGGAACTCGTGGCGGTTGACCTCGCCCCACCAGCAGCCGGAGAGCCACGCGAGCGGTCCGAGCGGACCTTCGGGCGGCGTCGCCGGCACCGCGGGCGGCGCGCTGCTCCTCTGCGAAGGGGCGGCTCTCGCGGCGCCGCGCGCACCGCTCTTCGCGGCGTCCGAGGGTGCGGAGGGGGCGGCGGCGTCCTTCGCCGCGCCCTTCGCTTCCGATGGGGATCGCGGGGCGGCAGGGGCTTCGGCCGGCGAGGAAGGCGCAGGGGCTTGCGCGAATGCCAGGCACGACGAGAGGAGGCCGAGCGCGAGCCGGCACGCGTTCCGCGCGCCAATGGTGTATCGGGTGGGGGGCATGATCATTGCGGCCGCGAAAGCGGCAGGTTCAGGAGGAGGTTCTGCGGCTTGAGCCGCAGGCGGCGGCGTTCATCGATCGCCATCGCGAGGTAGACCGGTCGGCCCGCGATCGCCGCGCGCATGTCGGTCGGCCGGACGAAATCGAGGCGGAACAGCGCCAGCAGGCGCTCCATGCGCTCGTCGTCGACCTCGACCTGATTGTACAGGTCGTTCAGGAGGCTCGTGGCCTGCGCGTCGAGGCCGACGTGCCATACCCAGCGGTCGTCCTCGATCCGGCGTTCCGGCACGATCGTCACCTCGACGTCGAGAAAGTGGCGCACCCATCGCTCCAGCACGCGACACAGGGCGTCGAGCGCGGCCTGGCCCCGGTTCAGGCTGATCGACAGGTCGTGGCGCTCGTCGCGGCGCCAGTATTCGTCGGCGTTGTCGCGCGAGAGCACGTCGAGGTCGACGGTGCGCATCGGGGTCTGGTTGGACGCGAGGAGTTCGCCGAGGTTCCCGAACCCGCCGGTCGTCGCGTACAGCTCGACGATCGACTCGTCGGCCGCCATCACCGCGCCGTCCTCGAGGACGGCCACGGTCTGGGTGCGGAACAGCATCTCGGCCGCCCGCGCCTCGATCGGATCCACGCGATCGCCCAGGATGTGGCGCAGCAGCACCTGCGTGAGTTCGTGGACGAACTGCGGCGGGACGTCGACCCCGTCGCCCCGGAAGAGCTGCAGGTACGCGGCCTCGAGCGACGGCGCCGCGACGAGGCGGTCGCGGAACCGGAGCCAGATGCGGTAGTTCTCGCGCCCGTCGTCGTCGCGCAGCGCGGAGATCTCGCGTTCGGCGACCGCTCGTCGCGGATTCGCGACGAGCGATTCGTGCAGCGTGCGTTCGGCGTCGCAGGACTCGGACAGCGGCACAAGCTCCGGGCGGAGCAGGTAGCCGCGCAGGAACGCGTCGGTGACGGTGAGCCGGCGGTCCGCGCCGACGGTCAGATGGCGGTAGCCGCAGGACGGCCAGAAATCCCGGGCCGCCGGATCGTCCCGCTCACCCACCCAGCATCGCCTTCTTGAGGTCGTCCTGCGCGGGTTTCTCGCCCAGCCACACCTTCGTCAGCGCGGCGTTGAACGCCTCGCCGGGAATCGACGCCTTCGCCTGGCCGTTGAGGCCGATGTGCGTCGCCCCGTTCGCGAAGTCGATCGCGACGACGTCCTTCTCCTTCACGTCGCCGAACCCCTTCATCGTCGCGACCATCTGCTCCTGCTGCGCCTTCACGGCGGCGAGCTCCGCGTCGCTGTTGTTCGCCTTGAGGCCGTCCACCAGCGCGTCGACGAGCTGGTCGGGCGTGAGGTTGCGCAGCAGCGTCATCTGGATACGCCGCGGCGCCTTCGCGAGCACCTCGGGAAGCGTGCGCGCCTTCGCCGGCAGGTAGAGTGCGCCGACGTAGACCTTGAACACCACGCGCGTGCGCACGCCCGCGCCGTTCAGCACCAGATCCGTGCCGGCGACGACCGCCTTGTCGGGGATCGTCACGCCGCCGACCTCCATCGCGCCCACGCCCGCGCTCCACGCAAGCGACGCCGCCGCCACCCAGCCGATCCCGATTCCGCGCATCGCCCCTCCCTGCACCGCAATCCCGGTTCACAGCCGCTCGAAGATGCCGGCGGCGCCCATACCCGTTCCCACGCACATCGTGACCATGCCGTAGCGGCCACTGGTTCGTTTCAGCCCATGCAGGATCGTCGCCGTGCGGATCGCCCCGGTCGCGCCGAGCGGATGGCCGAGGGCGATCGCCCCGCCCGTCGGATTCACCTTCGCCGGATCGAGACCGAGGTCGCCGATCACCGCGAGGCTCTGCGCGGCGAAGGCCTCGTTCAACTCGATCCAGTCGAGGTCCTGCGACCGGAGTCCGGCGAGCGCGAGCGCCTTCGGAATCGCCGCGATCGGTCCGACGCCCATGATCTCGGGCGGCACGCCCGCCACCGCGAACGCGACGAAGCGCGCGACCGGCACGAGGCCGTGCGTCCGGCACGCGGCTTCCGACGCCACGATCACCGCGCCCGCGCCGTCGGAGGTCTGCGAACTGTTGCCCGCCGTCACCGAGCCCTTCGCCGCGAACACCGGGCGGAGCTTCGCGAGCACCTCCGCGCTCGTGTCGGCGCGCGGGCCCTCGTCGCGCGCGACGACCTTGTCGTGGACGCTCGCGCGGCCGCCCTCGGCCGGCCGGTGCTCGTGCACGGTCAGCGGCGCGATCTCGGCGTCGAACGCGCCGGCGGCCTGCGCCGCGATCGCGCGCCGGTGCGACTCCAGAGCGAACGCGTCCTGCGCCTCGCGCGAGACCTTCCAGCGCTCGGCGACCTTCTCGGCGGTGAGTCCCATCCCGTACGCGATGCCGAGGTTCTCGTCCCC
This sequence comes from Burkholderiales bacterium, assembly GCA_015075645.1. Taxonomy (NCBI): domain Bacteria; kingdom Pseudomonadati; phylum Pseudomonadota; class Betaproteobacteria; order Burkholderiales; species Burkholderiales bacterium. The sequence goes on from JABTUF010000004.1 coordinate 249,522, forward strand.
TGCGAACACGTCGAGGTTGAGCGCGAGGCGGCCGAGCATCGGGATCATGCTCATGCTCTCGGTCCCCGCGGCGATCACGATCTCGGACTCGCCGGTGCGGATGCGGTCGGCGGCGATCGACAACGCGTTCAGGCCCGACGAGCAGAAGCGGTTGACCGTCATGCCCGGCACGGACTTCGGCAGTCCCGCGAGCAGCAGGCCGATGCGCGCGACGTTCATGCCCTGCTCGTATTCGGGCATCGCGCAGCCGACGACGACGTCGTCGACCGCCTTCGCGTCGAGCGACGGCGCACGCGAGAGCACGCTCCGCAACACGTGCGCGAGCATCGTGTCCGGCCGCGTCGTGCGCAAGGCGCCGCGCGGCGCCTTGCCGACCGGCGTTCGCGCCGTGGCGACGATGAAGGCGTCCCGCAAGGTCCCGGCCATGGCGTCAGTTCCGCAGCGGCTTGCCGGTGGCGAGCGTGTGTGCGATGCGCGCCTGCGTGCGGGCATCCTGCGCGAGCCGCATGAACTCGGCGCGCTCGAGGTCGACGAGCCAGCCTTCGTCGACGGTGGTCCCGGCATCGACCTCGCCCCCGCACAGCACGCGCGCGATCGCGCGCCCGACGACGAAATCGTAGGCGGAGACGAAACCTCCGTCGCGCAGGTTGACGAGCATCATCTCGAGGGTGGCGATGCCGGTGCGGCCGGCGACCGGAATCGCCCGCGGCGCGAGCGGAGGCCGGTAGGACGCGTCGGCGAGCGAACGCGCCTGCCCGATCGCGACGTGCAGGATCTCGTGCGGATGCATCGTCACGACGTCGGCGGGGCGCAGGAACCCCAGCGCCTTCGCCTCGATCGCGCTCTTCGCCACCGTCGCCTGCGCGATGGTCTGGAACGCCGCGCGCAGGAAAGGAAAATGGTCGGCCTGGCCGCCGGTCGGCGCGTGCTTCACGGCCTCGGCCGCGCGCAGCGCGAACTCCTTCGTGCCGCCGCCGCCCGGCAGCAGGCCCACGCCTGCTTCGACGAGTCCCGGGTACGACTCGAACGCCGCGACCGCGCGGTCGCAGTGCAGGATGAACTCGCAGGATCCGCCGAGCGCCATGCCGCGAACCGCCGCGACCGTCGGCACGAGGCTGTAACGCAGCGCGAGCGAGGTCCGCTGGAACTGCGCGACGACCGCCTCGACCTCGTTCCAGCGGCCGGAGGTCACGGCCGGCGCGAGCGCCGAGAGATCGGCTCCGAACGAGAACGGCTCGGAGTCCTGCCAGATCACCAGTCCGGCGAAGCCCCGCTCCGCCTCGCCCAGCGCGCGCTCCAGGCCGTCGAGCACCGCGGGGCTCACCGTGTGCCGCTTGGTCTTGAACGACACGATCGCGACCTCGCGCCCGAGATGCCACATGCGCAGCGCATCGGTCTCGAACACCGTGGTGCCGCGGTCGAAACGCTCGCCCAGCACCGCATCGGGGAAGCATTGCCGGCGGTAGACCGGCAGCGTCGAGCGCGGAACGAAGCGTTCGCCCGACGCCGACCACGCGCCTTCGCGCGTGTGCACGCCCTTCGCGGCACTCACCGGTCCGCCGCGTACCCACGCGGGCAGCGGGGCCTGCGACAGCGCGCGCCCGGCGGCGACGTCCGCGGTGATCGCGGACGCCACCTCGTCCCAGCCCGCGGCCTGCCAGGTCTCGAACGGCCCCATCGTCCAGCCGAAGCCCCAGCGGATCGCGAGATCGACGTCGCGCGCGTTGTCGGCGATCGAGGCGAGGTGGAACGCCGCGTAGTGGAACGTGTCGCGGAAGATCGACCACAGCAGCTCGGCCTCTCGGTGGGGTGAGGCGCGAAGCTTCGCGAACCGCTCGCCCGGCGCCTCGATCGCGAGGATCGCGGAGACCTCCGGCGCGATCTCGCCTGCGCTCGGCCGATAGTCGCCCGAGGCCGCATCGAGCACCTCGACCTCGCGAGCGCGCTTGCGGTAGAAGCCCGCCCCCGTCTTCTGGCCGAGCGCGCCCTTCGCGACCAGCGCCGCGACCACCGGCGGCAGGTCGAAGTGCGGGTGCCAGGGGTCGTCGGGGAGCGTGTCGCGCATCGTCCCGACCACGTGCGCGAGCGTGTCGAGTCCGACCACGTCGGCCGTGCGGAACGTCGCGCTCTTCGCGCGACCGATCGAAGGTCCGGTGAGCGCGTCGACCGTGTCGAAGCCCAGTCGCAGGCGAGCGGTGTGGATCATCGTCGCGAGCACCGAGAACACGCCGATGCGGTTGGCGACGAAATTCGGCGTGTCCTTCGCCCGGATCACGCCCTTGCCGAGCGTCGAGGTGAGGAAGGTTTCGAGCGCGTCGAGGAGCGCCGGCTCGGTCGCGGGCGCGGCGACCAGTTCGACCAGCGGCATGTAGCGCGGCGGATTGAAGAAATGGATGCCGCAGAAGCGCTGCCGGCGCCCGGGCGGCAGCGACTGCGCGAGCGCGGCGAGCGACAGGCCCGAGGTGTTCGACGCGAGCACCGCGTCCGGCGCGAGGTGCGGCACGACCTTCGCGTAGAGGTCGCGCTTCCAGTCGAGCCGCTCGGCGATCGCCTCGATCACGAGGTCGCAGGAGGCGAGCTTCGCAAGGTCGCTTCCGTATTCGGCCGCGTCGATCGAGCGGGCGAGATCCTTCGTCGCGAGCGGCGCCGGCGCGAGCTTCGCGAGGCCGTCGATCGAGCGCTCGACGATGCCGAGCGGATCGCCTTCCTTCGCCGGCAGGTCGAAGAGGACGACCGGCACGCCGGCGTTGACGAAGTGCGCGGCGATCTGCGCGCCCATCACGCCGGCGCCCAGCACGGCTGCGCGGCGGACGATGAAGGGGGATTCGACGGGGGACATGCGCAAGTCGCGCGCGGGCCTCGAAGCCGCGGTGAATGTGTAGCGTACCGCAGAAATGCGCGGGCCGGCGCGAGGCCGGCCCGCATGCATTCCTGCGGCCCCGGTCAGAACGTGTAGGTCGCCTGCAGCGAGAAGATCGTCACGTTGGCGTCGTAGCTGCCGGACACGAGCCCGTTCGCGGCCTGATTCCCGGCGGCCTCGTGGATCGACGCATCGCGCACCCAGATGTAGCTGAAGCCCGCGTCGAACTTGAGGTTGTTCGAATGCTTGTACTGCGCGCCGAGCGCGAGCCACCAGCGGTCGTCGTCGGGCAGGCGCACGGTCCGGAACGCCGACTGCACCGGCGACTGGTCCCACGCGACGCCGCCGCGGAACTTCCACCGGTCGTTCATCCGGTAGTTGGCGCCGGCCGAGATCCGCCACGCATCGTCGAAGTTCTCGGGCGTGTTCTGCAGCACCACGCCGTCGTTGCGCACGAACTTGAGTTCCTGGATCGACGACCAGCCGGTCCACTGGACGTCGGCCATCACGTCCCAGCGGTCGTTGATCCGCGAGAAGATCGACGCATTGACGATCGCCGGCAGCGTGATGTCGGAGGTGACGCCGCTGTTGTAGAGCTGGGTGGAGTTGATCGCCGCGGTGAGCGCACCGACGACCGGCGCGAGTTCCGGCGGCACGGTCGGCGTCGGATTGTCGAAGCTCGCGTTGCCCGAGACCTTGTACTTGATCTCGGAGCGGTAGGACGCCCCGAACTGCGTGTTCTTCGTGAGGTCGACCAGCACGCCCAGGTTCCAGCCCCAGGCGCTGTCGTCGCCGGTGATGTTCGCGCTCGTGTCGAGGCCCGGCGTCGCGGCGATGACCTGCGGCACGACCGCGGGCGGGATCAAGCCGTTGGCCGCCGACATCTGCGCCGCGGTGGCGATCGCGCCCGAGTAGTTGACCCGGCTCGTGAACTCCGCGTCGACCTTCTGCCAGTTGGCGCCGACGCCGATCGCGAAGTTGTCGGTCGGCTTCCACGAGATCGCCGGATTGACGTTGATCGTCTTCACGTCCGACTTGATGCCCTGGTAGCGGCCGAGCCAGTCGCTGTCGTATTCGGTCACGAGGCCGAACGGCGCGTTGACGCCGAGGCCGAACACCCACTGCTTGTTGATCGGGACGGCGATGTACATGTTGGGCACGAACGCGGTGCTTCCCGCGTCGCCGCCGTCGCCGCCGAGCGGCTGGTTGAACGCGGGCAGCGAGCCGTCGTTGCGGAACTTCATCGACGGCGTGATGATGTGGAGCGCGCCCGCGGCTTCGATCGACATGCGCTTCGAGAGCGTCGCGGCGTTCGACCACATCGAGGACGCGTCCTCGGTGACGGCGGCGCCGCCGGCGAACGCGTTGCCGAGGCCGCTGCCGCTGTTCTCCTGCAGCGCGAACCCGGCGCCGAGCGCCGGTCCGGCCGCGAGCGCGAACACGGACGCGACGGCGGCGGCGACACGGCGGGACCGGAAGGTCGGGGTGGTCATGGTGCGGGCTCTCCTCTCTGTCGGCGGGACGTGGCCGTCCCGCGCTCGGTGGGCGTCATCGTGCGGGCGGGTGTCGCAAACGAGTCGCATGTGCGTTCCGGCAGGACCGGGGGCGCAAGGCAGGCGAATCGACTATACACGGGGGCATCACGGCGGGCATGGTGCGGCGCATCATCACCCGGGGATCGGTCTCGGCCGGCGGTCCTCGCCCACCGCGACGTAGGTGAGCGAAGCCTCCGTCACCTTGACGGTGACGAGTTCGGTCGGATTGCGCTGCGCGTACACCTCGACGTCGACGGTCAGCGAGGTTCGCCCGACGCGCGCGATCACGCCGTAGAACGACACGACGTCGCCGACGAGCACCGGCTGCTTGAACGTGAACGAGTTCACCGCGACGGTGGCGACTCGCCCCAGGGCACGTCGCGCGGCGAGGACGCCGCCGACGATGTCGACCTGCGACATGATCCAGCCGCCGAAGATGTCGCCGTGCTGGTTGACGTCGGCCGGCATCGGCACGACGCGCAGCACCGGCTCGCGGTCGGGCAGGACGACGCTCACGCCGCTCGCGCCCGCGTCACAGCAGCTCCTTGCGCGCGACCTCGCGCAGTTCGCGCCGCAGGATCTTGCCGACGTTCGACTTCGGCAGTTCGTCGCGGAACATGACCTCGCGCGGGCACTTGTATCCGGTCAGGTGGTCGCGGCAGTACTTCATCACGTCGGCCGCGGTCAGCGCGGGATCCTTCTTCACGACGTACAGGCGCACGGCCTCGCCCGACTTCTTGTCCGGCACGCCGACCGCCGCGCATTCGAGCACGCCCGGGTGCTGCGCGACGACGCCCTCGATCTCGTTCGGGTACACGTTGAAGCCGGACACGAGGATCATGTCCTTCTTGCGGTCGACGATGCGGATGAAGCCGCGCTCGTCCATGATGCCGATGTCGCCGGTCATGAAGTAGCCGTCTTGCGTCATCACCTTGGCGGTTTCGTCGGGCCGGTTCCAGTAGCCCGCCATCACCTGCGGCCCCTCGATGCAGATCTCGCCGGGGGAGCCGAGCGGGACGTCCTTGCCCGCGTCGTCGCGCAGCACGATCGACGTCGACGGAATCGGCAGTCCGATCGATCCGTTGTACGCGGTGAGGTTCAGCGGATTGATCGTCGCCGCCGGCGAGGTCTCGGTGAGGCCGTAGGCCTCGATCAGCGGGACGCCGGTCACCTCCTTCCAGCGCTGCGCGACCGCCTCCTGCACCGCCATGCCGCCGCCCAGCACGAGGCGCAGCGACTTGAACGAGAGCCGCGCGAAGTTCGGGTTGTTGACGAGCGCGTTGAACAGCGTGTTGACGCCGGTGAACGCGGTGAACGGCACCTTGCGCAGCGTCTTCACGAACCCCGGGATGTCGCGCGGGTTCGGGATCAGCAGGTTCTCCGCGCCCAGCGTCATGAACACGAGGCAGTTCGCGGTGAGCGAGAAGATGTGGTAGAGCGGCAGCGGCGTGACGATGATCTCGCGCTGGTTCGGATCGAGCACCGGCGAGACCCAGGCGCGCGCCTGCAGCAGGTTCGCGATGATGTTGCGGTTGAGCAGCATCGCGCCCTTCGCGACGCCGGTCGTGCCGCCGGTGTACTGCAGGAACGCGATGTCGTCGTGTCCGATCGCGACGCGCTGCAGCGTGCGCCGGCGGCCTTCCGAGAGCACGTCCGACAGGTGGACGGTATCGGCGATCGACCAGGGCTTCACCATCTTCTTCACGCGCCGCACGACGAAGTTGACCAGCACGCCCTTCATGCCGAGCAGCTCGCCCATCGACGTGACGATCACGTGCTTCACCTTGGTCTTCTTCACGACCTCGGCGAGCGTGTGCGCGAAGTTCTCGAGCACGACGATCACTTCGGCGCCCGAGTCGACCAGCTGGTGCTCGAGTTCGCGCGCCGTGTAGAGCGGGTTGACGTTGACGACGGTCGCGCCCGCGCGGAGCGTCCCGAACAGGCAGACCGGGTACTGCAGGATGTTGGGCATCATCAGCGCGACGCGCGTGCCCTTGCCGCCGCCGATGCCCTGCAGCCAGGCGCCGAACGCCGCCGACAGCGTGTCGAGTTCGGCGAAGCTGATCGACTTGCCCATGCAGGTGAAGCTCGGTCGCGAGGCGAAGCGGGCGACGCTCTCGTCGAAGACGTCGCGCACCGACGCGTACTCGCCGACGTCGATCTCCGCCGGAACGCCGGGCGGATACTGCTTGAGCCAGATCTTGTCCACGTCTCCTCCCGGACCCGGCGTCGCGATCGACCGCCACGGTCGCCTGGGTCGCGTTGCGCGCGACGGCGGGCCGCCGTCACGATGGCGGCACGATCCTACACCGGAATCGCGCCGCGACTGGGGTCCGCCCTAGCTGGTCTGACCGCCTTTCGCCGGCGGGTCCTGGGCATAGTGCAGCGGTCCTCCGCGAAACGGCGCGAAACCGGTGCCGAAGATCGCCCCGGCGTCCACCAGGTCCGCGTCCGCGACGATGCCGTCGGCGAGCGCCGCGCGTGCCTCGGCGACGTACGGCCCGACCAGGCGCTCGGCGAGCCCTGCGGGGACCATGCCTGCGGCGCCCTTCACCGGCTTGCCGGCCTCCCAGCGGTAGTAGCCCTGACCGGTCTTCTTCCCGAGTTCGCCCGCATCCACGTGCCGCATGAGTTCGCGCGGCGGGACGGCCTCGCCGCCGAGGAGCTTGCCGACCGCGACGCAGATGTCGAGGCCGACGGTGTCGGCGAGTTCGATCGGACCCATCGGCATCCCGAACGCGAGCGCGGCTTCGTCGACGGTCTCGCGCGCGATGCCCTCGTCGACCGCGCGCATCGCGGCCATCAGGTAGGGCGCGAGCACGCGGTTCACGAGGAAGCCGGGTGCGCTTCGCACCGGCAGCGGCAGCTTGTCGATCCGGCGCACGAACGCGGCGGCCGGCGCGACCAGGTCGGGCCGCGTCGTGGTTCCGACGACGATTTCGACCAGCATCATGCTCTTCACCGGGTTGAAGAAGTGCAGCCCGATGAGGCGCGACGGATCGGCGAGCGCCGAGGCGATCGATTCGAGCGGTATCGACGAGGTGTTGGTCGCGAGGATCGCGCCGGGCTTCGCCTTCTTCTCCAGCGCGGAGAACACCGAGCGCTTCGCGTCGACGTTCTCGAAGATCGCCTCGACGATCACGTCCGCGCGCGCCGCGCCCTCGCCGGCCACGTCGGGAATCAGGCGGTCCATCGCGTCGCGGACGCGCCGCGGGTCCTTCAGCCGCTCGCCGTAGAGCTTCGCCGCGCGCGCGATCGCCGGGGCGATCCGCTCGGGCGCCTGGTCCTGCAGCGTCACGGTGAGCCCGCGCAGCGCGCACCACGCCGCGATGTCGCCGCCCATCGTGCCGGCCCCGACCACGTGGACGTGCGCAGCGGCGGCGGCGTCGGATGCCTTGCCCAGGGCCTTCAGCCGCTCCTGCAGCTTGTACACGCGAATCAGGTTCGCGGCCGTCGGCGAGCGCACGAGCGTGACGATGCTCGCCGGATCGCCGGCCGGCGGCGCGAGCGCGTTGCCGTCGAAGCGCTTGAACAGTTCGAGGATCGCCCAGGGCGCCGGATAGTGCTCGCGGCGCGCGCGCTTGCCGACCTCCTTCGCCGCCTGCGAGGCAATGAGCCGCCGCGCGATCGGATTCAGCGTGAGTTCGAGCGCGAACGGCAGCTTGCGCGGCGGGGGCAGCGCGGCGAGCACGCCGCGCGCGGTGTTCTCCATGATGCGCAGCGGCACCGCCTCGTCGACCAGCCCGAGCTTCTTCGCGCGGCGCGCGTCGATCGTCCTGCCCGAGAGCATCAGGTCGAGCGCGGCGGGCGCGCCGACGACGCGCGGCAGCCGCTTGATGCCGCCCCAGCCGGGCACGATGCCGAGCAGCACCTCGGGGAGCCCCATGCGCGTGCCCGGCTCGTCGATCGCGACGCGGTAGCGGCAGGCGAGCGCGAGTTCGAGCCCGCCGCCGAGGCAGAAGCCGCGCACGAGCGCGAGCGTCGGATAGGACACCGCGGCCAGCCGCTCGAACGTGTCCCACCCGCGTTTCACCAGCGCGACCGCGCCCGCCTCGGTGGCGATCGCGCCGAACTCGTCGATGTCCGCGCCGGCGATGAAGCCGCTCGCCTTGGCGGAGCGGATCAGGAGCGCGCGCGGCTTCTCCCGGTCGAGGAGGTCGAGCGCGAGATTGAACTCCGCCATGGCCTCGGCCGACAGCGTGTTGGCGCTCGCGTCGGCCTGGTCGAACGCGAGCACCGCGAGGCCGTCGGCTTCGCGCGTGAGCTTCCAGTGCCGCAGTTCGGCCTTCGGCGCAGGCATTCGCACGAGGGTCGCTTCCAGATCGATCGTCTCGGCCATGGTCAATGTTCCTCAACCGCGGCCGCCGACGGCGCGGCGTCGCCCACCCGTTCCACCAGCATCGCGCCGCCCAGCCCGCCGCCGATGCAGATCGCCGCCATGCCGCGCCTGCCGCCGGTGCGCTCGAGCGTCTCCAGCACGTGCAGCACGATGCGCGTGCCCGACGCCCCGACCGGGTGGCCGAGCGCGATCGCGCCGCCGTCGGCGTTGAGCTTCGCGCGGTCGAGCGTGCCCATCGCGCCGGGCAATCCGAGTTCGGTGCGGCAGTAGTCGTCGCTCTCCCAGGCCGCGAGGCACGCGAGCACCTGCGCCGAGAACGCCTCGTTGATCTCCCACGCGTCGACGTCGTTCAGGCCGAGAGCGTGGCGCGCGAGGATCGGCGTCGCCGCATGCACCGGCCCCAGTCCCATCTGCGCCGGATCGAGCCCCGCCCACTGCGAATCGACGATCCGGCCGCGCGGCGAAAGCCCGTGCTCGTCGACGGCGCGCTGCGAGGCCACCACGACCCAGGCGCCGCCGTCGGTGACCTGCGAACTGTTGCCGGCAGTCACGTTCCCGTACTTGCGGTCGAAGAACGGCTTGAGCTTCGCCAGGTTCTCGGGCGTCGAGTCCTCGCGCACGCCGTCGTCCGCCGCGTAGACCTTGCCGGACCGGTCGTAGAGCGGCACGAGTTCGCGCGCGAAGTGCCCGGCGGCCTGCGCGGCGAGCACCTTGCGGTGGCTCTCCGCGGCGAACGCATCCATCTGCGCGCGCGTGATGCCGAAGCGACAGGCGAGGTTCTCCGCGGTCTGGCCCATCAGGAGCCCGACGACCGGGTCGGTGAGCCCCTTCATGAGGCCGATCACCGGCGCGAGGAACTGCGGCCGGAACTTCGCGACCAGCGCCGCGCGCTCGCCCACCGACTTCGCCGCGTACCAGTTGGAGAGCCACAGCACCATCGCGTCGTTGAAGAGGAGCGGCGCGCGCGACAGCGCGTCGACGCCGCCGGCGAGCACGAGGTTCGAGCGGCCGGTGCGGATCTGCGCGATCGCCGAGTCGATCGCCTGCATGCCCGACGCGCAGTTGCGCATCACCGTCCACGCCGGCACTTTCTTGCCGCACCCCATCCGCAGGGCGGCGACGCGGCCGATGTTGACCTCGTCGGGCGAGGGCGCCGCGCAGCCGAGGATGACTTCGTCGAGGGCGTCCGGCGCGAAACGCCGGCGCAGGAGCAGCGCGCGCCCGGCGTCGGTCGCGAGGTCGGACGCGGCGAACGGACCCGGACGGTTGCGGGCCTTGAGGAACGGCGTGCGCGCGCCGTCGACGAGGTAGACCGGTTCGTTCCGCATGTCAGGACCTCGCGGCCTGCGGCACGCGCGGGGGCGTGCCGGCGTCGTTCGATGCCGACGGCTCGCCGGGCGCGGTCACGCGCAGGAGGCTCGTGCCGAGGTCGGGCGCGAAGTCGTCCACGCGGACGACCTTCGCGACGAGCGTGCGCTGCGCGACCAGTGCGCGCCCCTCGCCCGCATCGATGACACCCGCCGAGATGGCGCGCGCCGCGAGTTCCTCGACGCCCTCGCCCGGCGCGAGGTTCGCGTCGAAGGCGCCGGATTTCGCGGCCGCCTTGAGCTTCGCCTCGACCGGCTCCACCGCGACGGTCGCCGCGAGCGCGCGCTCGATCAGTCCCGTCGGATCGTCTTCTTCGTTCGACACGAACATCGGCATCGTCAGGCGGTCGCGCGTGGCCGACGGCTCGATCAAGAGGCGCGCCACCTCGTGGCCCAGCCGGTCCGACGGCACGACGTAGGGTCGCCCGAGCGGGAACACGATGCGCCGCATGAGGGTGCTGACGATGCGGTTCGGGAAGTTCGAGACGACGCCCTCGAACGCGTTCTGCGCCTGGAACATCGCGTCCCAGATCGCCCAGTGCATCAGCGGCGCGTCGGCGGCCTGCCGGCCCTCGCGCTCGTAGCGCGCGAGCGTGGCCGAGCACAGGTAGAGCGCCGAAAGCACGTCGCCCAGGCGCGCCGAGAGCTTCTCCTTGCGCTTCAGCGCGCCGCCGAGCGTCCCCATCGACACGTCGGCGAAGAACGCGAGCGCCGACGAGAAGCGCGTGAGCTGCTGGTAGTAGCGCCGCGTCTCGGGCGCCACGCCGTCGGGCACGCGCACGAAGTGCGAGCCGGTGAGCCCGGTCACGAGCGTGCGCGCGGCGTTCGACAGCACGAAGCCGACGTGGCCCCACAACGCGTGGTCGAACGCGACCGACGCCTTCGCCGGATCCTCCTCGCGCGTCGCCGCCATCTCCTTCAGGATGTACGGGTGGCAGCGGATCGCGCCCTGGCCGAAGATGATCAGGCTGCGCGTCAGGATGTTCGCGCCCTCCACCGTGATCGACACCGGCATCTGCATGTACGCCGCGCCGAGGAAGTTCGACGGCCCGAGGCAGATGCCCTTGCCGCCGACGATGTCCATCGCGTCGTTGATGATCGCGCGGTTGCGCTCGGTGATGTGGTACTTGGCGATGCCGGAGAGCACCGCGGGCTTCTCGCCCAGGTCGACCGCCGCGGCGGTCAGCACGCGCGTCGCGTCCATCATGTACAGGTTGCCGCCCATGCGCGCGAGCGGCTCCTCGATCCCCTCGAAGCGGCCGATCGCGGTCCGGAACTGCGTGCGCACGCGCGCGTAGCCGCCGGTCGTGCGGACCGCGAGCTTCGCCATGCCGGTGTTCGACGACGGCAGCGAGAGGCCGCGCCCGGCGGCGAGGCACTCCATCAGCATCCGCCAGCCCTTGCCGAGCATCGGCTGGCCGCCGATCACCCACTCCATCGGGATGAACACGTCGTTGCCGTGGTTCGGGCCGTTCTGGAACACGCAGTTCAGCGGCATGTGGCGCCGGCCGATGTGGACGCCCGGATGGCTCGTCGGGATCAGCGCGCAGGTGATGCCGAGGTCCTCGCGGTCGCCGAGCAGCCGGTCGGGGTCGTGCGCGCGGAACGCGAGGCCGAGCAGCGTCGCGACCGGGCCGAGCGTGATGTAGCGCTTGTCCCAGGTGAGCCGCAGGCCCAGCACGCGCTTGCCCGCGTGCTCGCCGAAGCAGACGATGCCGTAGTCGGGGATCGCCGCCGCGTCGGAGCCCGCGTTCGGATGGGTGAGCGCGAAGCACGGGATCTCCTGCCCCTTCGCGAGCCGCGGCAGGTAGTAGCGCTTCTGCTCGTCGGTGCCGTAGTGGAGCAGGAGTTCGCCCGGCCCGAGCGAGTTGGGCACCAGCACCGACACCGCGACCGAGCCGGAGCGCGTCGAGAGCTTGGTGATCACCTGCGAGTGCGCGTACGCCGAGAAGCCCAGGCCGCCGTACTCCTTCGGAATGATCATTCCGAGGAAGCCCTTGTCCTTGATGAACTGCCACGCGTGCGGCGGCATGTCCTTGTAGACGTTCGTCGTCTCCCAGTCGGAGACCATCGCGCACAGTTCCTCGACCTCGTGGTCGAGGAAATGCTGCTCGTCCGCGGTGAGCCCGGGCGCGGGAAGCGACAGGAGCTTCTTCCAGTCCGGCTTGCCGCTGAAGAGTTCGGCGTCCCACCACACCGTGCCCGCCTCGATCGCCTCGCGTTCGGTCTGCGACATCGGCGGCATCACCTTGCGGAACGCGCCGAGCAGCGCGTCGCTCACGAGATGGCGCCGCAGGCCCGGGACGAGCGCGGGAATCGCGACGAGCACGCCCACGACGGCGAGCGCCAGCGAGAGCCACCGCGGCACGAGCGCGCCGACCCACGCGGCCGCGACCAGCACGGCGAACGTGCCGACCCACGCGATCGCGCGCGCACGCACGCAGGCGAGCGCCAGGAACGCGAGGAAGGCCCCCAGCAGCCAGAGGAGCGAGGTGACGAGGATCATCGTTTCGTCCTTTCCACGTCGGGCGCGCCGTTCAGCGGGCGCGTTCCGCTGCGATCTCGCCATCGAGGTCGCGCGAGACTTCCGAGAGATCCGGCAGCGGCGCCTTCAGGCCCGCGAGCAGGAACGGCGCGAGCCGGCGCAGGAGCACCTCGTCGTTCGAGGTCTCCTTCGGATTGAGTTCCGCGATCAGCTTGAGCGCGTCGGTGCCGGCCAGCGTGTAGGACAGCGCGCCCATGATGAAGTGCAGCCGCCACGACAACTCCTTCGCCGGCAGGTGCGGCAGCGCGCGGCCGAACGCGGCCTTGAAGCGGACGATCATCGGCGCGTACTGCTCGGACAGGAACCGGCGGATGAACGGCGCCGGGTCGGCGTAGGCGCGGCCGAGGAGCTTCAGGAAGTTCTTGCCGCCGAGTTCGCGGTCGCGCGCGAGTTCGAGCGCCGGCACGAACAGCGCGACGATGATCCGCTCGCAGGAGAGCGGCGGCGTCGCGGCCTCGCGCTCGAACCGGTCGAGCAGGTCGACGCGGCGCTGGTTCATCGGATCGAGCCGGCGCGTCAGCACCGCCTGGAACAGTTCTTCCTTGCTGCCGAAGTGGTAGTTGACCGCCGCGAGGTTCACCGCCGCCGCGGCGGTGATCGCGCGGAGGCTCGTCGCCTCGAAGCCGTGCTCCATGAACAGCGTCTCGGCCGCATCGAGGATGCGGTCCTTCGTCGCCGTCGTGGTCCGGCCGTCGTGCAGCGACACCACCGTTCCGCCCATGCGGTTCCCCCGGGGTTGGCGGGCCGCGGCCGGGAGTCGGGCGCGGCCTCAATCAAACGATCGTTTCAATCTTATGTTCGTTTGACTCCAGGGTCAAGCAACAGGTTCCGCGGGAACTGGACGTGATCAGGAGGCGCCCGGGTCGTGAGGCCCACGATGTGCCCGGCGGCCGCGGATGTGATGGCCGGCAGGCCCCGTAGTCCGGGGCCGCGCGCCCGGCTGCGCCAGCCCCCGCCCGGATCGGCCGCTCAGCGACCGAAGCGGGCCGCCAGTTGCGCGACGGCGTCTTCGATCGCCGCACGCAGCGCCGCGTCCGCGCCTTCGGCCTTGCGCTGCGCGGCGTACAGGTCGGGGGCGGCCGCGACGTTGCGCGGGCGGTGACCCAGCGCGCCGGAGAGCCCGGCGCCGGAGAGGCCGACGCTCGTTTCCGACGACTTGATCGGTTTCTTCACGTTGACGGCATCGAGGATGTCGCCGGTGCCGGAGTCCACGATGCGGACGTCGATCGCGATCGAGTCCGTGATGCTCGAACCTCCGAAGCTCACGCCGGCGATGCTGATGCTGCCCGTGCGCTGCTGCTCGGCGGCGTTCACCTCGGACACGATGCCCTCGAAGACGAACTGCGCGCCGCGCATCATCTGCTGCGCGGCAGCGCCGGTCGTGTAGCCCTCGGCGTTGAGGAGTTTTTCCTTCATCACGCCTTCGCTCAGGCGGCTGCGCTCGACCACCCGGAAGCGGCCGGTCTTCACCAGCGCGGTCTTGAACATGTCGGTCGCGGCCACGCCGCTCACGCCCGGCAGCATCGACCGGAACTCGAAGATGGTGACCGACACGCGCTCGCCGCCGGGAAGCGGCGCCGGTGCGGCGGCCGCCGTCGCCCCGGCATTCGCGTTGGCGTCGGCGGGCGATGTCTGCGCGTTCGCCGGAAGCGTCGCAGCACAAAGCGCCGACGCCCCCAGGATGGCCCAAGCGGGCGCGACCGTTCGCCGGAACATGCGGACCTCCGAGAGGCCGGCCCCGCGCAAAGGCGCAGCCGGGTTGGCGACTGGGTCGCAGCTTGAGCCGCACCGTGTTACATCCGCGTCACACGCCTTCGGGGAACCGATCGGGCGACGCGGTTTCGCACCGGTACCAAAGTCGACGGCGCCGGCCTCGAGGCAACGAAGGAGTCGCCGTTGCCTCAGGGTTGCGTCGCGTCGCGCCCGTCGGCGGCGTCGAGTTCGCTCTGCCAGCGCGCTGCCGCGGCGGCGTCGCCTCGAACGCGGCAGTGCGCTACCAGTTCCGCCACGAAACCCCGCAGGAGCGGCACGCTGCCGATCGCTCGCGCTTCGCGCACCGCGTCCTCGAGCAGCGCCACCGCGCGAGCGGACTCGCCGCGGCGCCGCGCCACGTCCGCGAGCGTGGAGAGCGTCAGCGCGTGGCCCCGACGGTGGCCCACCTGTCCGGTCATGCGCAGCGCTTCCTCCGCGTGGACCTGTGCGGTCTCGAGGTCTCCCTGTTCGATCGCGCAACGGGCGAGCCAGTACGCGCAGTTCGCCACCTTGAGCGGGGCGTTGCCGCGAAAGCGTTCGATCGCCGTCGAAAGGTGCGCCTTCGCATCGTCGAACCGGCCGAGCGCCGTGCAGGTCGCGCCGATCTCGAGCAGCAGCGCGGCGTCCGCGGCCTCGTCGAGCTGTCCGCGCAACCGCGCGCGCGCCTCCTCGGCGATCGCGAGCGCGGCGTCGTAGCGGCCGCCTTCGAACGCCGCCACGGTGCGCTTGATCGCGAGCTCCGCTTCGAGGGCCGGGTCGCCGATGCCGGTGACGAGCGACGCCATGGCCTCGATCGCGCGCGCCCGGCCAGCCTCGTCTCCGAGGTTGCGGAACAGGTCGACGCAGGCGGCATGGATGCGAAACGCCGCCGCGCCACCGGCGCCGTCCGCGAGCGCGGCATCGTAGTGGGCGATGGCTTCGCGCAACGCGTGGACCCGCGCGGCCGCTTCGGCCGCCCGCGTCCTGGCGCCGACCGCCTCATGGGCCCGGCCTCCGTCCTCGAGGTGCCGGGCGATCCGCGCCGGCGGCCCGTCGGCGAGCGCGAGCGCGGCGGCGAGCCGTCGATGCATGAGGCGCGTTCGCTCCGCCGACATCGCATCGGCGAGCGAACGCCTGATCAACTCGTGCGCGAACCGATAGCCCTTGGCATCGGGCAGGACGAACTGGGCGCTCGTCGCGGCGTCGAGCGCTTCGACGACGGCCCACTCGTCCACCGCGATAGTGGTCGCGATCATGGCGACGTCGAAGCTGTCGCCCGCGAGACTGGCCGCCTCGAGCACCCGGCGCACCGGCTGGCCGAGCCGGTCGACCCGTCGCAGCACCGCCTCGCGCACGTTGGGCGAGATCGGAAGCTCGCGATAATCCTCGGTGTCGTCGTCGTAGGGCGTCGACCACGTGCCGCCGTCGCGCCAGAGCACGCCCGCACCGAAGAGGTCGCGCAACGTTTCCATGATGAACAACGGATTGCCGGCCGTCGCCGCGTGCAGACGCCGCGAGAAAACCGCTGCGCCGGTGCTGCCGGACAGAGCGCGCACCAGTTCGAGCACGTCGGGCGCGGTCAGCGGCTCGAGCGCGATCCGCTGGAGGAGGCCATCGCGTTCGACCGCCGCCAGTGCGCTCTGCACGGCGGCGTTGGCCGCGAGGTCGGGTTGCCGTGCCGCGGCGAAGAGCCGGGTTCGCTGCGCTCGCCGCACCACGTGCGCGAGGAGCTCGGCGCTGGCGCCGTCGAACCATTGCAGGTCGTCGAACACCAGCGAGCCGTCGCCGGCCGCCGTCAGCAGCGCGGCGGCGAGTCCCTCGAGGAATCGCCCCTTCGCCTCGGCCAACGGAAGCTCCGCGTTGGTTCCGTCGCCGGAGAGCGCCGGCACGAGTCGCGCGACTTCGGATTGCCAGACCGGGTCGAGCAGCTCGAACCAGCGCGTGTCGTCGCGATACGCCGACCAGATCGCCTCGGCCACCGGGTAGTACGGCGTGTCGCGCGAGATCTCCCGCCCCTCGAGCACGATCGTCCGGCCGTGCGATCGGGCGAACTCGACGACGAGCCGGCTCTTGCCGAGTCCGGGATCTCCGGTCACCAGTGCAAGACCTCGTCGAACCGCGGCGAGCGTGGACCAGGCAGCGTCGCGACCCACCAGCGGCGGCGCGAGCGTCGGCGTCGCGTCGTCGGCGTCGGGCGGCACGGGCGTTGCCGCGGGCGTCTCGAGGCGACGAGCCCACGCGATCGTCTCGTCGCCGGGAGCGACACCGAGTTCGCGCGCGAGCAGGTCGCGGCAGCGCTCGAACTGCGCGAGGGCCGCGCGGCGATCGCCGGCCCGATAGAGGAGTCGCATCAGCGTCCGATGGCGCGCCTCGTCGAGCGGATCGTCGTCGAGGAGCGCGCGCGCGAGGTCCAAGGCGCCGGCGATGTCGCCGTCGCGCTCGCGCGCCGCGGCTTCGCGTGCGAGCGAAGCCCGCCACAGCCTCGCGACTTCATCGCGCTCGGCGGCGAGCCACTCGGCGAAGCCCGCGGCGCCCTTCAGGTCGACATCGGCGAGCAGCGGACCACGATGGATCGCGAGGACGTCCGCGTCCCGATGGTCCGCCGCGGCGCGTCGCAGCCGGTCGACGTCGATGTCGGCGCCCGGGCGGAGCGCGAGTTCGTCTCCGCGCGTCTCGATCCAGTCGCCGAGGGCCGTGGCGTGGATCCGGTGCAGTTCCTGACGAAGATTGCGCCGGGCGTCGACGTCGTCGCGGTCGGACCACAAGAGCGCGCCCGCGCGAGGCCGCGAGACCGGTCCGTGAACCGCGAGGTAGGCGACGAGCGCGAGCGCCTTGCGGGTGGGAAGCTCGATCGGCTGGCCGACGCGGATCCTCGGCGGCCCGAGGAGGTCGAGCGCCAGCGTGTCCGCCGACCGGTGCTGCGTCTCGTCGCCTGGCGCCCTGGACATGCGATCCCCGCGCGTCGGCCGCGTCCCCGGCACGCTCGAAACAGCCATCCTCCGCCCGCGACTGCGTGAAAAACCTTGCGGTCAATCAAGAAGTCGTCAGGCAGGACCTCCGCGTTCGTCCCGCCACCGTGTGCGCATCGCACGTCCCGGCCGAACCGCTGTAACGCCCGACGCTCCGCGCCGTGACGCCGGGATAACGCCGCGCGGCCTATCGTCTCTTGCAGGCGCCGGGATCGCCGGGGCCGCAGGGATTGGCCACGACCATGCCGCCGCGATCGCTCGATGATCACGCTCCGCCGGGTGGAGCGCGCGCGCCGTCCGCCTGCTGCCTGACCCGGCCGCCACTCCCTGTCCGCGCAGGGGACCCTCGATGACGAACGACTGCAAAGCTCCGCTCGATGCGCGCGATGCCAACGCGATGCCAACGTCGGACTGCAAAGCGGACGGGCCGCTTCGCATCGAACTCGCGCGAAGTGGCGGCCGTTGGCAGGCGGTGATCGTGCGCGAGCATCACGCGCCCGAGGTGACCACGCTGCACCAGTTGATCCGCTGGCTGGCCGCCCTGTCGGCCGGCTCCGAACGACCGCCGGGCGGGCTGCGGTGAGCCGCGCGCCGCACGGGCCCGAGCCGAGGAGGCCGACGATGACCACGATGCGCACCCTGCACCGATCCATCAGGCCACTGCCGGCAGTCCGGCTCATGTGCTTCGTCTTCGCATTGACCGTGCCCGCCGCGTTCGCCGCAGAGACCGCCAAGACCGCGATCGGCCGGGCCGGCCCGGTCGCCGCGACATGGCGGGCCGATGCGCGACTGACCCACGTGTCCACGCTGCGCGGACAGGCCGACGGCCGCGCGGTGCAGTGGCTGTGCACCTACTACTCGCCGGCGGCGAAGAAGAGCGCGATCGTCACCGTGCGCGCCGGCGGCAAGGTCGAGATCGATGCAGACGTGCGCAACACCTCGGTCGATGCGCTCGGCGCCGATTTCGTCGACAGCGACCAGGCCGTGGCCGCAGCGGCCAAGGCAGGGTTGACGTTCGCGAAGGACGCCAGGGATCTGGGGCTCGGCCTCGTCGTCGGCAACCAGGCGACGGGCAAGCCGCAGGCGTTCTGGTCGGTCATGGTCAGCGACGACAAGGGCATGGCATCGGTGACGCTCGCCGCCCGCGACGCCGCGTTCGTCAAGCGCGACAACGTCAAGTACTGATGGCAAGTCCCGGGACACGCTGCGGCAGCAGGCGCGAGGCGCTGACCGATGCGCGATCGCACCGGCGCTGGAACGGTCGCCGAACCATCGCACTCGGCATCCGCTGATCGTTCGAACGAGGCGCCCCCCATGAACAGGAACCGGCAACGCCTCTGCATCGCCATCCTTCCGTTGGCGGGGATCTGGTGGTCCGCGATGGCAGCGCTCGCCGCCGACGCTCAGCGCGCGCCGACGGCCGCATCCACCGCCGGCACGACCCGTCCTGCCCTGCCTCCTGTCGACCGCGACCAGAGGAGCGGATCGGCGGTGGGGAGCACGATCGCCCCCGTTCCGGGCAACCTCGCGCCCAGCGTGCGTCAGATCCGGCCGGCGACCGTGAACGCCGGGCAGACGCTGGACTTGCTGTTGATCGGCGCCGGTTTCGGGACGCGCACGCAGGTGACCTTCGGCGCAGGGGTCGAGGTCGTCGACGCGCCGCAGGCCGTGGGCGAAGGCCAGTTGCGCATTCGGGTACGGGTGGCGACCGACGCCGCGCCCGGCCCGCGCATGCCGAGGCTCGTCAATGGCGCACTCGCCGGATCCGGACCTGCCTCGCTCACGGTGCTGGCCACGCGTGCAGCACCGGCCGCCCGACAGTCTCGTCCCGCCGAATACGCCAGCGGGCTCTCCCGCTCGCCGTCGCAAGCCGACGCGGCGACCCGGACCGCGCCGTTCGAGGCCATGCCTCCCCCACCCCGACGCGCCGACCCGGCTGCTCGGACGGCACCCCTCGCGGGCATGCCGCCTCCGCCACAGCGCGCCGATCCGGCAACGCGGACTCTCCCCCTCGCGGTCACGCCGGACCGATCCGCCCGGGCGGACTGGCCGGCCCCGCCGGATTCATCGCGCAGGGGCACGCTTCCGCCGCCTTCCAACCTGTCCCGCGCGGGCAGCACGCCGATGCAGCGAGTTCCTGCCGCGACGGTGAAGCTCGCGTTCGGAAAGATCGTGCCCGATACCAAGAAGCCGGCGTGGGGCGGAACGGAGCGAACCTTCGACAAACTTTCGGCGAACGCGACGCTGGTCTGGCAGACCGCCAACCCCGAGGCGCACTCGTGGCGCTGGCAGATCTCGGCCCAGCCCTTCCCCGCCGATGCGGCCGTGCAACCGCCTGCGCTGCTGAACGAAGGCGACGCCGTCTACGATCATTTCAAGCTGGACCTGCTGCCCTACGTCCCGGCTACGGACGCAAGCCCACCGAAGAAGACTCCGACGAAGAAGCTCCCGAGCAAGGCGCCGGGCAAGGCCGCGTCCCAGTTCGGCCAGCAGGGCGCGGTGCCGGTCGTCGACCCGCAGCAGGCGCCGGTGGCGCCGATCATCAAGCTCTACATCCGCGTCGTGAGGCTCACGGATGGCAAGCCCGCGGGCGCGCCATCCAACACCGTCATCGCCACCTACGAGCCGCGTGCCAACGACGAAGCCCTGGAGGCACTGGGCGAGGCTCTGGGAGATGTCCAGAAGGCGAAGGCCATGGCCGATCAGGCCGCGAACATGTTCGCCCTGAAGATCGTCCACTTCGAGCCGGCGGTGTTTCCCGATCCCAACCGCTGGGGCTGCGTCGAGCTGCTCGAGAATCCCTATCAGCACACCAGCCGACTCGGCACGTTTCATCCGCTCCACGGCTATGCCCCCGGCGAGCACTGTCCCAAACCCAAGGACATGCAGAAGGACTGGTTCGACAAGTGGGTGGTGGGCGCGATCGAGGGCTGGGCTCTCTCATGGAACAAGCTCACCGGGTTCTACAACGGGGCGAAGAGCTGGATCGCGAGCCAGATCGTCGGTCAGATGCCCTGCGAGTGGCTGGGCGAGAAGCTGGAGGACGAATGCCAGGCCGCGGCCCAGGTGATGGTGGAGGGCGCGCTTTCAGCCGGCATGGCGGCGGCAGGCATGCCCCCCAGCCTGCCCGATCTGGACGCCTTGAGCGCTCTGGGCAAAGGCAAGATCGCTGAAGCCGCGGTGAACACCAGTTGCGACGCCATCGAGAGCAACGGCGGCGTCTGCACGCCGGAGATGAAGGCGAAACTCGCGGACTACTACAGGCAGGGTCTCGACGAGTTGCAGAAGCAGATCGAAAAGCAGATGAAGTACGAGGCGCGCGAGCCGGGCTGCCGCAACGCACCCGACGCCGCCGAACACGCCGGCCTCGACCTCCTTCCCTGTTTCAGCGACTACCCCGGTACCAAGGTGGTACCCGCCAAGGGCGCGGTCTACGCACCGCCGACGGTGAAAGTCCGGGTCACGCGCAAGCAACCCCAGCCCGCGCACATCAAGGGCTGCGATCGGGTGTCCGTGGGCATGGACCTCACGAACACGTTCCCCGGCGGGTACCTCAGCGGCAAGAACCTGCCCCCGGCCCCGGTCGCCGGCCCGCTCTACATCCCGGCGAGCGAATCGGTGCCGCAACTCGGCGCGGGCGAGTCGGTAGAACTCCTGCTGGTCCTGTCGAAGATGGCCGTAGTCGAGGTGCCGGGAAACCACTACGGCAAGTTCTACCTTCCGAACTGGCAAGTGCTCTACCGAGGCGGCAAGGGCACGCTGTGGGCGTCGATGGCGGCAGCGGAGATCGCGACCGGACTGCAGACTCAGAAGGCGGTGTCAGGCCCCTGCTCGGCCGGAGACAGCGTGGCGTTGCAGATCCCGAAGTAGCTCCGAGACCGCCGTGCGGGTCGCGGGACGTCCGGGGCCTGCCGCGTCCTGGCGGCGACGTGGACAGCGGCGTGCGGGCGTCGTCGCGCGCTCGCCATGCCGCCGCTTCAGTTCCTCAGGACTCCACCGCTGCCGCCCGACCCGGCGCCTGCCGCAGCACCAGCAACAGCGCCACCGCGCCGAGCAGCGCGCCGACCCCGCGCGCCACGAGCGACGGCGACATCAGCCCGACGCCGGCGGCGAGGAACAGTGCGCGGCTGGTCCACCCGAAGCGCTGGCGCCAGAAGCCCTCGACCGCGAGGCAGAGGCAGGCGACCGACGCGAATGCGGCAACGATCGCGATCGCGACGCGCCAGGATTCCCCGATGAGCAGCAGTTCGCGACTGTAGATGAACGCGAACGGCACGAAGAACCCGACGATCGCGATCCGGACCGCGGCGAGCCCGATTCCGATCGGATTCGCGTCCGCGATCGGCGCCGCGGCGAACGCCGCCACCGCCACCGGCGGCGTCATCGCCGACAGGCTCGCGTAATAGACGAGGAACAGGTGCGCGGCCATCATCGGCACACCGAGCTTCAGGATCGCCGGCGCGATCAGCACCGCGGCGAGAATGTACACGCTCGGTGTCGGCATCCCCATGCCGAGCAGCAGCGTGACCAGCGCGGCCAGCACGAGCGTCGCGAGCGGGTTGGAACCCGCGACGAGGAAGATGAGGTCGGTGAACTTCGCGCCCAGTCCGGTCATCGACAATCCGCCGACGACGAGCCCGGCGGCCGCGCAGGCCGCCACGACCGGCACGACGCGCGTCGTCGTCTCCGCGAGCACCGAGTAGATCATCGCGACGCTCGGGCGCGTGCGCGACGACAGCGCGGCGGCGGCGAGGATCGCGAGCGTGCCGAACGCCGCGACGTAGTTCGGCGAGTAGCCCAGCAGCAGCGCGGTGACCAGCGCCACGAGCGGCAGCAGGAACACGCCGCCGCCGCGCAAGGTGTCGCGCAACTTCGGGATTCCGCTCTCGTCGAGTCCCCGCAGCCCCAGCTTCACCGAGTTGAGGTGCACCTGGTAGTACACGCAGAAGTAATACAGGGCCGCGGGCACGATCGCGGCGAGGGCGATGTCCACGTAACGGATGCCGGTGAACTCGGCCATGATGAACGCCGCCGACCCCATGACCGGCGGCAGGATGCTTCCCCCGGTGGAGGCCGCCACCTCGACGCCTCCGGCGAGCGTGCCCGAGTAACCGAGCTTCTTCATCATCGGGATCGTGATCGAGCCGGTGGCCACCACGTCCGCGGTCGGACTGCCGGAGATCGTGCCGTACAGCCCCGACGAGACGACCGCGATCTTCGCCGGCCCGCCCGGACGACGCCCGGTCAGCGCCGCAGCCGCATCGAAGAAGAAATCGCCGCCTCCGGCCCGCGACAGGAACGTGCCGAACATGCCGAACAGGAACACGTAGGTGAGCGCGACGCGCACCGGCACGCCGTAGATGCCGTCGGTCGTGAACACCAGGATGTCGAGGAAATGCCGGTAGTCGATCGGACCGTGGCCGAGCACGCCGGGGAGCCGGTCGCCCCACAGGTTGTAGGCGAGGAAGACGAGC
This sequence comes from Burkholderiales bacterium, assembly GCA_015075645.1. NCBI lineage: Bacteria > Pseudomonadati > Pseudomonadota > Betaproteobacteria > Burkholderiales > Burkholderiales bacterium. Next base: position 272,342 of record JABTUF010000004.1, read on the forward strand.
ACGATCACCGTCAGCCCCGGGCCCACGGTGCGCCGCGTGGCCTCCAGCGTGAGCAGCAGGAGCACGCTGCCCGAGACGACGTCGGCGGTGGTCAGCGGATCGAGCAGCGTGATGCGGGTGATGATGCGCTCGTTGTGCAGCCAGAAGTACGCGCTGCTCGCCAGCGCGGCGCCGGCGAAGAGCAGGTCGAACCAGGGCACGCGGTCCTTCGAGGACTCCGTGGTCGCGCCGACGTACAGGAAGACGAGCGCGAGCATCAGCCCGAGGAAGACGATGGTCATCGCGAACACGTCGACGATCTCGATCGTCGTCGTGTAGACGATGCCGAGCGCGACCAGCGCCGAGTACGGCTTCGCGATGCGACCCACCCAGCCCTCCGGCGTGCGGCGGGAGCCGGTGCCGAGGAACGCGGAGAGCGCGGGCATGGGGGTCGCGGGGGTCACGCAGCGCCGCCCGACCCTCGCGGCCTCGAAGGGCCGGGACCGGGCGGCGCGTTCGTCCTACTTGAGGAGCCCGGCTTCGCGGAAGAACTTCGCGGCGCCCGGATGGTAGGGGATCACCTGCTGGCTCGCGAGGAACTGCGGCGTGATGTCCTTGAACGTGCTGTGCGCGGTCTTGAACTTGTCGATGTGGGTGGCGAGCGCCTTGGCGAGATCGTAGGCCACCGCATCGGGCATCTTCTCGCTCGCGAACAGGATCGCGGAGAGCGCGACCGTGGGCACGTCCTGCGGCTGCCACGCGTAGGAACCGCCCTTGACGACGAACGGCCGGACGGAGAGCTCCTTCACGACCTTCTGCACCGTGCCCTCCGACACCGGCAGCAGCACCGAGGGCACCGCGTCGCCGGCCTGCACGATGAAGCTCGTGCGCACGAACACGCCGTTCGCGAACATGTCGATGCGGCCGTCCTTCATCAGATCGCCCTGCTCGTTGGACGCGGCGTAGACGACGTGTCCGCCCCACTTCTCGATGTCCGCGAGACTCACGCCGATCGCGGCGAACATCCGGACCGCGACGTGCTCGGTGATGTTGCCGCGCTTGTTGAACGCGACCCGCAGCGGCGGCTTCTTGGCGGCGATGTCGTCGAACGTGCGGATCGCGTACTTGTCGGCGAACGCCTTGCTCATCACCATCTGCATCGGCGCCCAGTCGTACATCAGCGCGATCGCGCGCAGGCTCGTGACCGGCTTGGTGAACGGCGCGGCGCCCTCGAGCGCGAGGCGGAGCTCCGCGTCGTGCGCGAGCCCGAGCTCGGCCTTGCCCTGCTCGACGATCCCGATGTTGGCGAGGCCTCCGCCGGAGGTCTGGTAGGTGACCGTCGAGCCGGGGAACGCAGCCTTGACCGCGCCGTCGATGCCGACGCCGAGAATCGTCCACAGGCCGCTCGGGCTCGCGCCGGAGAGCGTCAGCTTGTACGGGGCCTGCGCCCACGCGATCGAACTCGCCAGCGCGAACGTGATTCCGAACAGAAGCTTCCTTGTCGCGTGCATGGATCCTCCTCGTCGTCTCGCGCGGGCGCGGTTCGCCCGCCGTCCTTCAATCGAATGCGCCCTTCGCCGCGCAGTCCGCGTACTCCTCGCCGGTCAGCCCGAGGAACTCGCGGAACACGACGTCATTGTGCTCGCCGAGCCGCGGCGCCGGTGCGGTCACGTCGCCCGGCGTGCCGGACAGGTCGAACGCAGGGAACGCGCAGGTCTGCTCGCCCATCACCGGGTGACGTCGGACGCGCCATGATCCGCGATCCACGAGAGCCGGATCGCGGAAGAGGTCGTCGACCGCGTTGACGCGATACGCATGCACCCCCGCATCCTGGAGCGAGCGTGCCGCGTCGTCGCTCCCGCGGGCGGCGCACCATGCGGCGAGCGAAGGCTCGAACTCGGCGAGGTGGCGCCTGCGCGCGTCCGACGACGCGAATCGGGCGTCTTGCGCGAGTTCAGGCCGTCCGACGGCCGCGCACAGGCGCGCGAACTCGTCGTCGGACCAGCACGACAACGCCACCCATTCGTCGCCCCGGCAACGGTACGCTCCGTGCGGCACGGCGCGCGGATCGTCGTTGCCCGAGCGCTCGGCGATCCGGCCGCCGACGTGATAGTCGAGGAGCTGCGGCGCGACGAAATGCAGGCCGGTCTCGTACTGCGACACGTCGATCCACGCCCCGAGGCCCGTCTCGCGCCTGCGCACCAGGGCCGCGAGCACCGCGGCCGCGCCCATCGTCGAGGCCACGAAGTCGATGTAGGGGCCGTACAGCAGCATCGGCGGGCCGTCGGGCGACCCGGTCAATCCGCAGAAGCCGGCCTGCGCGGAGAGCAGGGAGCCGAAGCCCGGCGTGTTCGCGCGCGGACCGGTCTGCCCCATGTTGCACGACGAGAGCATGACGATCGCGGGCTTCTGCGCCGACAGCGCGTGGTAGCCCAGACCGAGGCGGTCCATCACGCCCGGCCGCATGTTCTCGATCACGACATCGCTCCACAGCGCGAGCCTGCGCGCGAGCGAGACGCCCGCGTCGTTCTTGAGATCGAGCGTCACCCCGTACTTCGAATCGTTGAAGTAGGCGAAGCAGCCGCCGCGGTCGACGCCCGGCTCGCCGTCCTTGAACGGCGGGTACTCGAGCCGGAAGCCGTCCGGCCGCCTGCGGGACTCGACGTGCACGACGCAAGCGCCGTAGTTCGCGAGCATCTTCCCGATGTGCGGGCCCGCGGCGTAGCTCGCGAACTCCACGACCTTGACGCCCGCGAGCGCCCGTTCGACCGGGCTCGTCACGCAGCCGCCCTTGCGGGAAAGCCGCCCGCGTCGGCCGCCGGCCGTGCGCTCCATTGCGCGAGCAGTTCGTCGGCGATCACCTCGTGCCCCGGCGCGCAGGCGAGCGGCGCGCGCACGCCGTCGACGAGCGCGAATGCGCCGCAGTGCCGCTGCCGCGATCCGTCGGGGAGCACGACGTCGCGCCAGAAATCGCGCGCTGCGAGCTGCGGGTCGGTCGCGATGTCGTCCATCGTCGAGACCGGGTAGCCCAGGATCTCGCGCGCGCTCGCGCCTTCGAGGAACGCGCGCTTGGTCAGCGTCGCGAAGAACGCCGCGATCGGCTGCTCCAGCCGATCGACGCTCGCCTGGTCCTGCGTCTTCGGATCGAACCGCGTCCAGTCGACGTCGGCGAGTGCGCCCAGCGCGAAGCCCGCTTCCCGCATCCAGCGCACGAGCATCTGCGAACTCCGCCGCCCCGCCGCCCCGCCGTAGAGCACGAAGTTGAGGTAGCCGTCGGCGCAGCGCCAGAATGCACGGAAGCGCGCGCCGGTGAGGGCGCGCCCGGTGATGAACGCGCCGCAGCGCGTCGGCACGACGCCGTTCAGGTCGACGAACGTCGGCGCGTGCGCGATGGCCGCGATGACCGCCGCCTGCGCCGACACGTCCACGGCCTGGGTCCTGCCGGTCGTCTCGCGGTACAGCAGCGCGACCAGCGCGCCGACCGCCGCGTGCGCACCGGCCCACGCGCGCGCCTGCGGCGCGGACACGCGCACCGGCGTGTCGCCCGGTTCGCCCGCGAGCGACATCGCGCCGCCCGCGGCCATCAGCTCCAGGTCGGAGGCCAGCCAGCGCGCGCGCGGCCCGCTCGCCCCGAACGGAGTGACCCGCACATGAATCGCCTGCGGGCCGACCCGGCGCAGATGGGCGTCGTCGAACAGATCGCCGAGCGGCGCGCCGGGCGCGAACGAGTCGAGGACGACGTCGGCGTGCGCGACCAGGCGCTCGAAGCTCGCGCGGTCCCCATCACGGTCGAGGTCGAGCCGCAGGAGCCGCTTGCCGACGTTGCCGGCCTGCCAGTCGACGCCGCCGACTTCGGCGGACCGCGGTTCGACCTTGACGACGTCGACACCGAGGTCCGCCAGCATGCGCCCGGCGAGCCAGCCCAGTTCGCCGCTGCAGTCGAGCGCGCGATAGCCCGCCAGCATGGCTGCTGCCGGCGTCCTAGCGCCCGGTGCGCGCGAGCGAGAGCACCCAGCCCGCCATGCGCGCCTTCATCGCCTGGATCTGCTTCGCGTCGAAGAAGTCCTCCGGCTTGACCCGGTCGACCGGATAGACCGGCCGGTGGAAATCCTGCTCGTAGCCGAACGGCACCGTCGCGTCGATCCCCATGCCGCCCTCGAACATCGTGTTCGACGCGGTCCACTGCTTGTCGCCGGCGGTCATGCGCTCGGCCGGCATGAAGGTCTGGCCGCGCCCGCCGGGGATCGGATTCAGGATGTCGTTGCGCGGGTTCACGCGCGTGGTGAGGCACCACATGATGTCGTCCATCGAGTAGATGTCGACGTCCTCGCTCACGGCGATGGCGAGCCGCATGCCCTGCGAACAGGACAGGATCGCCGACAGGAAATTGCGCTGCCAGCCCTCCTCGATCTTGTTGCGCTTCTTCACCTGGATGATGCAGCCGCCCCAGTCGGTCATGCAGTAGGGGATGTGCACGTCCTGGATGATGCCCGGCTGCAGGCGCTCGCACAGTTCGAAGATCGCGGCTTCGCGGATCGTCGTGTCGATGTTCGAATCGTCGAACATGTGCACGCCGAGCGGGAAGATGATCGGCTTCGACTCGGGCCTGCGCATCGTGATCGCGGTCACGTGGAAGGTCGGCGCCTTGTACGCCTTGCCCATGTAGCCGGCCCACTCGGGGTGGAAGAAGGTCTTGCCCTGCACGCCGATGCGCTCGGCCTCGGCGGTCTCGTAGCGCTTGTCGCGCGGGACGACGTAGCCTTCGAGGACGTACTCGGCGTCGGCGAGCGCGTAGGCGTCGACCGTCTTCGCCTTGACGAGGCGCACCGGCGAGCCCTGGATCGCGCCGGCCACGCCGACCTCGTCGCAGCCCTTCGGGAGGATCACGTAATCGAAGCCGGCGCCCGCCATCATCGTGCACGCGGGCGGCACGCCGAAGTTCATCGTGATCGGGATGCGCTCCTCCTGGTAGTGCTCGGTGAACACCTGCCACATGTGCGAGCCGGGGGAGATCTGGAACGTGCCGACGTTGCCCCACCGGAAGTTCATCCGGTTGTAGCCCATGTCGGTGCCGCCGTCGAAGTGCTTGCCGCTGATGAGGCGGATCCCGGAGCCGATGGTGAGCTCGGACTCGAGCGCCGTGTGGCGGATGGTCATGATCCACCGGTTGACGTCGATGTCCTTCGTGATCACGTGCTCCTGCACCGGAGCGTCCTTGCCGTCGACCACCACCGGCGGCAGCGGCCGGTTGAGCGCCTTCGCCAGCGCGCGCGTGCGCTGCGTCGGGTCGGTGAACCCGAACATCCGGTCGACGATGCGGATGTCGCCGAACAGGTTGGTGATCGCCCGCGCGTGCGGATAGCCCTTCACCTGGTTGAAGAGCATCGGGCAACTGCCGTCGAAATGCTTCTGCAGGCCGGTCAGCTCGAGATCCCCGCTCACCGGCTCGTCGGTCTCGACCAGCAGTCCCTCGGCGCGCAGCCAGTCGACCGTCGACCGCAGGCTCGTCACGTCCTTGGTCGCGTCCGGCTGCTTGCGCTTGGCTACGTCGTTCATCGCTGCGTCCTTTCCTCTTCTCTTGATGGCGGTCGGTGCGTCCGCCGATTCGTCGTCGCTTCGCGTCGTCACTTCGGCCCGAGGCGCGCGACCTTCGCGCGCATCTCGCCGGTCCAGCGTTTCGCGAAGCTCGCGGGCAGGGCGAACTGGTCGAGGACCCGCGCGACCACGTGCTCCACGATGTCGTCGACCGATTGCGGATGGTTGTAGAACGCCGGCATCGGCGGCATGATCGTCACGCCCATGCGGGAGAGCTTGAGCAGGTTCTCGAGGTGGATGTCGGAGAGCGGCATCTCGCGCGCCACCAGCACGAGCCGGCGGCGCTCCTTCAGGACGACGTCCGCGGCGCGGTGGACCAGATGGTCGCCGGTGCCGTGCGCGATCGCCGCGACGCTCCGCATCGAGCACGGGATGATGACCATCCCCTCGGTGACGAACGAGCCCGACGAGATGGCCGCGCCCATGTTCCCCGCCTCGTAGACGACCGAAGCGAGCGCCCGGACCTCGCCCAGCGTGTACGTGGTCTCGTGCTCGATCGTCTGCAGCGCCCACTTGCTCAGGACGAGGTGGGTCTCGACGTCCGCCTCGCGCAGCGCCTCGAGCAGGCGGATGCCGAGGATGGCGCCGGTGGCGCCGGTGATGCCGACCACGAGCCTGCGCATGGATGTCCTCCGGGCGGTCTTCGGCGCTGCACAATGTGGCGCTGGACCGCTCCGACGCTCCGGTGTCCCGGATTCGCGTCTAGAATGGGTCCGAATCTAGCGCCTCGCGCGGATCGGCGCCACCGTCGCCGCGCGAAAATGTTCCACATGGTGGCCATGCGAGCGAACGCGTCCTCCCAACCCGTTGCAGGCGATCGCCCCGCCCGTCCCGGTACGCAGAGCATCCAGCGCGCCGCGCTGCTCGTGCGCACGGTCGCGGCGCGCAGTTCCGCCGGAGTGCGGCTCGCCGATCTCGCGCAGCACGCGCACCTGGAGCGATCCACCGCGCGCCGCATCCTGAAGTGCCTGGTCGCCGAGGGCTTCCTGATGCAGGACGCCGCGACGCACCGCTACTTCCTCGGGCCGCTGGTGTTCGAACTCGGGTTCGCGGTGGCGCCTCAGTTCAACATCGTCGACATCTGCCGCAGCGCGCTCGAGCGCGTCGCCGAGCGCACCGGAGACACGGTCTTCCTCGTCGTGCGCAGCGGCTACGACTCGGTGTGCGTCGACCGCAAGGAAGGCTCGTTCCCGATCAGGACGCTGATGCTCGACGTCGGGACCCGGCGGCCGCTCGGCGCCGGCGCGTGCGGCCTCGCGCTCCTGATGGGCCTCTCGGACGAGGCGGTCGAGGAAATCGTCGCCGCGAACGCCCGGCAGTTCGCCACCTACAACGGCCTCAACGTTCCGGCGCTCCTGCGCCTCCTGCGCCGCGCGAACACGCTCGGCTACGCCTTGAACGATATCCACATCACGCCGGGCGCGGTGTCCGTGGGGTTGCCGATCAGGAGCCGCTTCGGCACCGCGTTCGCCGCGGTGAGCGTCGGCGCGATCGCCGGCCGCATGGGGCCCGCGCGCCAGCGCGAGATCGCGGGCATCCTGCGCGCCGAGATCGCGGCGCTGGAAGACGTCGCCAACCGGGCGGCGCAGCCGTGAGCGCCGACGCCGCCCTCCGGGAGCGCGTGCTCGATTATCTGCGCGCGCACCACGTGATGACACTCGCCACGCCGGAACCGTGGGCGGCGGCGGTCTTCTACGTCAACGAGGATTTCGCGCTGCACTTCCTCTCCGCCGCGACGACGCGTCACTGCGTGCGGCTTCGCGCCGACCCGCGCGTCGCGGCCACCGTGCAGGACGACACCGGAAACTGGCAGGCCATCAAGGGTGTGCAGCTCGAAGGCACGGTCGCGCCGGTGCCGGGTCCGTCGTTGAAGCGCGTCCAGGCGCTCTACGCCCGCAAGTTCCCGTTCGCCGGCGCGGACGCGCCCGCGCCGCTCGCGCGCGCGCTCGCCCGCGTCGATTGGTACACCGTCACGCCGACCGGCGTGTGGTTCGTCGACAACGCCCGCGGGTTCGGGCACCGCGACCACATCGCGCTGCAATCCGGCGGGTGAGCACTCGGCTCGTGAAAGGCGTCCGGCTTCAAGCCGGACCCACGGGGAATGCGGCGCGCTCCCCGATCCTCGTGGGTCAGACTTCAGTCTGACGGGGTTCGCCACGACGACACGACAGACGTCCGGCTGAAGCCGGACCCACGGGGCATCGTCGCGAAATCACGCCGGATTCTGCGACTGGTACGCGGCCTCGATCCGCTCCTTGAACCGCGCGAGGAGCATCGGCCGCTTCAGCTTCAGCGTCGGCGTCAGGAGTCCGTTGTCGACGCTCCAGGGCTCTGGAGTCGCAATGACGCGCCGCACGCGCATCCAGCGCGGGAACGCCTTCAACTGCTCGTTGGCGCGGCGGACGAGCGTCTTCTCGTCGGCTTCCTGCGACACCGCCAGCAGGACGACGTAGGGGCGGCCCTCGCCGACGAGCATCGCCTGCTCGAACACCGGATCGTGCAGGATCGCGAACTCGCAGTCCTGCGGCGGCAGCTTCTCGCCGTTCGACATCACGAGGATGTCCTTGGCGCGACCGCGGATCGCGATGCGGCCCTCGCGGAACTCGGCCAGATCCCCTGTATGCAGCCAGCCGTCGGCGTCGACCGACGCGCGGGTCGCCTCCTCGTTCTGCCAGTAGCCCAGCATCACGTTCTCGCCGCGCGCGAGGAGTTCGCCGTTGTCGGCGAGCTTCGTCTCGACGCCGTCGAGCGCGCGACCGACGGTGTCCGGCCGGTTGTCGGAGAGGCGGTTGACCGAGATCACCGGCGAGGCCTCGGTCATCCCGTAGCCCTGCAGCATCGGCAGTCCGAGCCCGATGAACGTGCGCGCGAGCGAGGGATCGAGCGCGGCCCCCCCGACGACGACGAGCCGCAGCCGGCCGCCCATGCGCGCGAGGATCGGCTTCGCGACGAAGCGGCGCAGCGCGCGCAGGATCAGCCGGTCGCGCAAGCGCGGGCGACCCTGCTCGACGATCCAGCCGCGCGCGACGCAGGCGTCGAACAGGCGCTTCTTCGCCGGAGCATTCGCGAGCGTCTGGTCGATGCGCTGGGCGAACTTCTCGAAGATGCGCGGCACCGCGAACATCGCGGTCGGCGCCTGCGACGCGAGGTCCTCGGCGATCTGCGGCACGCCGCGCGCGTAGGCGACCTGCGCGCCGACCGCGAGCGGCAGGTAGTAGCCGCCGGTGCGCTCGAACATGTGCGACAGCGGCAGGATCGACAGGAACCGGTCGTCGGCGCGCGCCATGCCGGTCGCGATGCACATGTCCACGTTCGAACGGATGTTCCGGTGCGAGAGCATCACCCCCTTCGGCCGGCCGGAGGTGCCCGAGGTGAAGCAGATCGTCGCGAGCGTCTCGGGCGCGACCCCCCGCACCTCGAACGGCCGGTCCGCCGCGGGCAGGAAGCGCTCGACCGTCGTGTCGGGTTCGTCCGCGTCGGCGCGCAGCACGACGATCGGCGGGATCGCGTGTTCTCCCGCGAGCTTGCGGATCGCCTCGGCCATGCGGCTGCCGTCGACGACGAGGAGCCGCGACTGCGCATGCGCGGCGCACCACGCGATGTTGTCGGGATTGTCGTCGACGTAGAGCGGCACGACGACGAGCCCCATCCCGAGCGCCGCCTGGTCGATCGCGATCCACTGCACGCCGTTCTTCACCGCGAGCGCGACGCGGTCGCCGGGGGCGAATCCGTCGCGCCGGAACGCCGCCTGCCACTCTGCCGCGCGCGCCGCGACCTGCGGCGCGGTCACGTCCTCCCAGCGCTCGCCGGTCCAGTGGCGCCAGAGCGCGCGTTCCGGTCGGGCGAGCGAACGTTCGAGCAGATGCGCGAGGTTGTCGTTCATCGCAGGCGGGGCTCCACGGGGGTCGCAGCGATTCTGCCGCATCGCCGCCGCGCGCGCCACGCCGGCGGGATCGCTATACTCGCCTTCGTCGCAGCGCCGCCACGAAGGCACCCATGGCCACGATCCGCGTCGTCAGGAAGCACGGTCTCACGCAGGCGAAGGCGAAGCTCGCCGCGGAGAAGATGGCGAAGGACCTCCACCGGCGCTTCGACCTCGTGTGCACCTGGGACGACGACTACTGCCGATTCGAGCGGTCCGGGCTCAACGGCAACATGCGGGTCGACAAGGAGGAGATCACGCTCGACGTGAAGCTGGGCTTCCTGCTCTCGGCGGTCGCGCCGTCGATCGAGCGCGCGATCCACGAAGAACTCGACGAACTCGTCGGCGAACCGGGCGCGAAGGCGCCGAAGGCCGCGCCGAAAGCATCGCCGAAGGCTGCCGCGAAACCGTCGTCGAAACGGAAGGGCTAGCTGTTCCGCGCGCTACGGCCCCCGGGGCTTTCGAGGCAGCGGTGGCTCGGGAAACGGCGCATTCGCGCCGCCGAGGATCGCCTCGACGAGCGCCGTCTCGCGCCTGGCGATCGTCGCGAGGAAGGCATCCGCCCCGCCCATCCGGCGGAACGCGTCGAAGCCGCGTTCGAGGAACGACTGGAGTTCGGAGAGGCCCGCGAGGTTCGCGGGGCGCCGCATCAGCGTGAGCGCGCTGCGCAGCATCGGCCGCTTCACGTAGCGGTCGAGCGCCGCGCCGACTTCGCCGATCAGCGCGATCTGGCGGCGGCGATCGGGCGCGCGCCCGGTGCGCCGGAACGCCCGGCAGTACTCCTCGACGGTGAAATGCGCGTCCGCCCGCGGCAGATGGTCGAGGAGCCTCGCGTCGAGTTCGTGCGACAGCGCGTTCAGCTCCATCGCCCGCGCCACCGTGCGGATCACGCTCTCGGGCAACAGGCGCGACATCGCGGGCACGATGCGCTTCAGGTCGGCGTCGCGGCGGCTGAAGTCCCGGTCGCCGTAGAGGTCGTCCTGGAAGAACGCGATCGCGTCGGCGTAGCGCGGATCGCGCGCGAGATCGGCGTAGGTCGACGCGAGCCGCCGCGACTGCCAGGACGCGAGCCGTTCCAGCGCTCCGGCGAGGATCGGATTCGACGCGCGCGCGGCATGCAGCGCTTGCACGCGCTCGAGTTCGGCGACGAGTTCGGCGATGGCCGTTCGCGGGGGAGGCGTCATCGTGGATCGCGCGCGCCGCGACGGCGCGCGGTGCGAGTCTAACGCCTCGACCCGATCCGTCCCGGGGATTTAGGTTGATTGCTCTAGCCCCCCGGGCTAGCGTCCGCGGTGTGATCACGCCAAGCGTGGCGACATGAGCATGTCCCGATGATCCGCATCACCCGCCGACGATTCCTGGCGGTCGGCGCCGCCGGCGGTGCCGCGCTCGCGCTCGCCGGCGGATACGCGTGGATGCGCGGGCGGCGCGCGTCGCCGGAGATCCGCCGGCTCGACGCGGATGCGCTCGCGATCATCCGCGCGATCGTGCCGGCGATGCTCGCCGGTGCGCTGCCCCCCGCGAGCGCGGCCCGCGCGAGCGCGATCGACGAGACCGTCGACGCGGTGCGCCGCGCCATCGCCGGCCTCGCGCCGGCGGCGCAGGATGAACTCGCGCAACTCTTCGGCCTCCTGGCGACCGGAGTCGGCCGGCGCCTCCTCGCCGGCGTCGCCTCCTCGTGGCCGGACGCGACGCCCGCCGAAGTCGACGCGTTCCTCGTCGCGTGGCGCGACAGCGGCTGGGCGCTCAAGCGCAGCGCATACGACGCGTTGCACCAGTTGACCTTCGCCGCGTGGTACGCGAACCCCCGCTCGTGGGGCGCGATCGGCTATCCGGGACCGCCGGTCCTCGGCGCGTGAGACGATGAGCGCCGCTCCCCTCGCGCGCATCGCGGATCCGATCCGCACCGGCCTCGCCGGCGGCTGGGACGTCGTCGACGCCTCGCGCCTCGCGCAGGACCTCGCGATCGAGGCCGACGTCGCGATCGTCGGCAGCGGCGCGGGCGGAGGCGTCGCGGCGGAGACGCTCGCGCTCGCGGGGTTGCGCGTCGTGGTCCTGGAGGAGGGGCCGCTGCGCTCGTCCTCCGACTTCCACATGCGCGAATCGGAGGCGTATCCCGACCTCTATCAGGAATCGGCGGCGCGCAAGACGCGCGACCACGCGATCAACATCCTGCAGGGCCGCTGCGTCGGCGGCGGCACCACGGTCAACTGGACGAGTTCGTTCCGCACGCCGGACGTGACGCTCGAGCACTGGGCGCGCAGGTTCCACCTGCCGGGATACTCCACCGACGACCTCGCGCCCTGGTTCGCCCAGATGGAGGCCCGGCTCGGCATCGCGCCCTGGGAGATCGCGCCGAACGCGAACAACGCCGCGCTCGCGCGCGGCGCGGCGAAGCTCGGCATCCCGAGTGCGGCGATCCGGCGCAACGTGCGCGCCTGCTGGAACCTCGGCTACTGCGGCGTCGGCTGTCCGACCAACGCGAAGCAGTCGATGCTGGTCACGACGCTGCCCGCCGCCCTCGATCGCGGCGCGAAGCTGGTGACGCGCGTGCGCGCGGAGCGGTTCGCGATCGAAGGCGGCCGCGTGACGCGGCTGGAGGCGCGCGCGCTCGATTCCGCCGGCATCGCGCCGACGGCGCGACGCGTGTCCGTCCGCGCGTCCACATACGTCTGCGCCGCGGGCGCGATCGGCACGCCGGCGCTGCTGCTGCGGAGCGGCGTGCCGGATCCGAACCGCCTCGTCGGCAAGCGCACGTTCCTGCACCCGACGGTGGTCTCCGCCGCGCTGATGCCGGAGCGCGTCGACGGCTTCGCCGGCGCGCCGCAGACCGTGTACTCGGACCATTACCTCGACAGCCTGCCTCCCGGAGGCCCGGCCGGATTCAAGCTGGAGGCGCCGCCGGTCCATCCGGTCCTCGCGGCCATCACGCTGACCGGCCACGGCGAGGCGCACTCACGCTGGATGCGCGCGCTGCCGAACATGCAGGTGCTGATCGCGCTGGTGCGCGACGGCTTCTACGCGGAGAGCCCGGGCGGCTCGGTCGCGCTGCGCGACGACGGCACGCCGGTCCTCGACTACCCGCTCAACGCCTACCTGTTCGACGGCATCCGTCGTGCGTTCCGCGCGATGGCCGAGATCCAGTTCGCCGCCGGCGCCCGGCACGTGATGCCGGTCCACGGCGACGGCGCGTCGTTCGACAGCGCGGCGGGCGCCCGCGCCGGCATCGACGCCTTCGCGCTCGCGCCGCTCGTGACGCCGGTGGTGTCCGCGCACGTGATGGGCGGCTGCCCGATGGGCCCCGATCCCGCGAGTTCGGTCGTCGACCCCTCCGGCCGGCACCACGCGCTCGCGAACCTCCACGTCATGGACGGCTCGATCTTCCCCACCTCGGTCGGCGCCAATCCGCAGTTGTCGATCTACGCGTTCGCCGCGAAGCTCTCCGCCGGACTCGCGGCGTCGCTCACCCGGCGTCCGCCGGCCGCGTGAGGCATCGCGCCAACGCGTCGGGCGCCGCGGATCCCGGCGCACCCGTCTTTAGGATGTTTCCTCTAGCGCGCTCCCGCTAGAGTGGATCGTCGCCCCGGACCTTCCGGGGACCCGCTCACGTTTTCCGAGGAGATTCCGATGGCTGCCCAGCATTCCCCCCGCAATGTCCCCACCGGCGAAGCGCTGTTCGCCGCCTCGCGCCAGGTCTGGCTCGCCGGCCTGGGCGCCGCGGTCGTGACGCGCGACTGGGCGCAGAACGAAGCCGGCGCGCTGTTCCGCACGCTGGTCAAGGAAGGCACCGCGGTCGAGTCCCGCACGTTCCGCCTCGTCGGCGAGCGCGTCGAGTCGTCGATCTCGCTCGCCAACGACCTGTGGCGCCAGACGCGCGGCAGCGTCACCCGGACGGTGAAGCACGCCGCCGACAGCGCGACGACGCTCGTGCGCGAAACGCTGCCGAAGCGGCTCCCGAAGGTCGAACTGCCGACCGCGTTCCGGGCGAAGCCCGCCGGTACGCGCGCGGCGAAGGCCGTGCGGACGCGCGCCAAGCGCGCCGTCAAGGGCGCGAAGCGCACCGCCAAGCGCGCGGCGAAGCGCTCGTAGTCCGCGCCTTTCGGTGCGACACGACGGCCGGCGGCGCGTCCGCGGGCCGTCGACGCGCATGTCCCGAGGCGGCACGAAAACCCGCGAGCGCCCGGCGCGCGCACCGCTCACGAAGCGGAGCGCACGCCGCCGGCGCATCGGTCTCGCGCTCGCGGGCGGCGGACCGCTCGGCGGGATCTACGAGATCGGCGCGCTGCTCGCGCTCGCCGATTCGCTCGAGGGCCTCGACCTCAACGACCTCGAGGTGTACGTCGGCGTGTCGTCCGGCGGCTTCGTCGCCGCCGCGCTCGCGAACGGCATCTCGCCGGCGCAGATGTACCGGCTCTTCATCGACGACGGCGCCGACGCCGCGCTGAAGCCCGAGGTGTTCCTGAAGCCCGCGCTGGGCGAGTTCCGCCGGCGCGCGGCGGTGTTCCCCCGCCTCGCCTTCCGCGCGGCGCTGCACTACCTGCGCGACCCGTTCCGCCGCGGCGTGATGCGGAGCTTCTCGACGCTCGCGAGCGCGGTGCCGACCGGCATGTTCGACAACGGCGCGATCGACGCCTTCCTCGCGCGCGTGTTCTCCGCGAAGGGCCGCACCAACGACTTCCGCCGTCTCGGCCGCAAGCTCTACCTCGTCGCCACCAACCTCGACACCGGCCTGTCGGTGACCTTCGGCCGGCCCGGCCACGACCACGTGCCGATCTCGCGCGCGATCGAGGCGTCGAGCGCGCTGCCGGGCCTCTTCCCGCCGGTCGAGATCGACGGCGATCACTACGTCGACGGCGCGCTCAACAAGACGCTGCACGCCTCCGTCGCCCTGGACGAAGGCATCGGGCTGCTGCTGTGCGTCAATCCGCTCGTGCCGTTCGACGCGCCCGGCGCGTCGCGGCGCGGCCGGCTCTCGGTCGACAAGCTCGACCACGGCGGCCTGCCGCTCGTGCTGTCGCAGACCTTCCGCGCGGTGATCCACTCGCGCATGAAGGTCGGCATGGAGAAGTACCACCGCCAGTATCCGGGCGCCGACGTCGTGCTGTTCGAGCCCGACCGCGAGGACGTCGACATGTTCTTCGCGAACATCTTCAGCTACTCGCAGCGCAAGCGCCTGTGCGCGACCGCCTACGCGACGACGCGCCAGAACCTCCGCGCGCGCGCGACGTCGCTCGCGCCCCTCCTCGCGCGCCACGGCATCACGATCCGCGAGGACCGCCTCGCCGACGCCGGGCGCGACGTGCGCGCCGCGCTCGTCGATCCGCGGCCGATCCGGGCGGATCCCGCGGCGCGGCGTTCGGTGCGCTCGACCGCGCGCGAACTCGAGCACACGCTCGACCACCTCGAGCGCTGGATGCGGGCGGGGCGGACCGGAGCGCGGTAGCGGCTCGAACTTCCGGCGTGGCGGAGCCTCTCCGGCCTTCGCGCCGCTGCGCTACACTTCCGGCAGTCCGGAGACGCGATGGCCGAGAAAAAACGTCCGCGCCGCACGCGCGAGCGCATCCTCGAGACCGCGCTCGCGCTGTTCAACCTCCACGGTGAGCCCTCGGTCACGACGGCGCACATCGCGGACGAGATGAACATCAGCCCGGGCAACCTGTACTACCACTTCCGCAACAAGGACGAGATCATCGGCGAGCTCTACGCCGGCTACGAGGCGGAGGTCGCGCCGCTCTTCGCCGCGCCGCCCGACCGGGCGCCCGACGTCGAGGACCTGTGGCTGCTGCTCCACCTGCTGTTCGAGCGAATGTGGGCCTACCGCTTCCTGTTCCGCGATCTGGGCGAGATCGCGTCGCGCAACCGTCGCGTCGCCACGCGCTACGCGGAACTCGCGCGGCGCGGCGAATCGACCGTGATAGAGTTGTGCAGGGGGATGGTGGCCGCGCGCGCGATGCACGCGAGCGAACGGGAGATCGCGACGCTCGCGCGAAACGTCGTCGTCGTCGCCACCTACGCGCTCGCGTACCAGGGGATCGGCGCGGGCGCGGCGGACGCGCCTCCCCGACTCGACCATGCGGCCTACCAGGTCCTCGCGCTCGTCGCGCCGTACCTGGCGAACGACGGACGAGCGCTGATCGAACGGCTCGGCGAGCAGTATCTCTGAACGGGAGAAGCGTCATGGCGAGGAAGTGGACGAAGTTCCCCTACCCCGACAAGTCGATCGATCGGGACGACGCCGCGGTGAAGAAGGCGTGGGCGCGATTGCATCGCGGAGACGCCGAACCCGCGCCGAAGGACGCCGCCGTACTCGCGGCGTGGACCGCGTTCCACGCCGGGCGGTTCGCCGACGCGGTCGAGGCCGGCCTCGACGCGGGCGACGCGGGGATCAACGCGGCGGTCAAGGCGCAGGTCGTCTACGCGAGCTACCTCGAGAAGAGCGAGAAGGCGAAGGTCACGCTCTACGAGGAGGCCGCGGGCTGGGCCGAGGCGCGGCGCGCCAAGGCGCCGAAGGACGCCAACGCGCACTACCTCTACGCCTACGCGCTCGGCCGCTACAGCCAGGGCATCTCGGTCGCGAAGGCGCTCGCGCAGGGCTACGGCGGCAAGATCAAGGACGCGCTCACCACCGCGATCAAGCTCGAACCGAAGCACGCCGACGCGCACATCGCCTACGGCGCCTACCAGGCCGAGGTGATCGACAAGGTCGGCGGCATCGTCGCCGGCGTCACCTACGGCGCGAAGAAGGATTCCGCGGTCGAGCACTTCCAGAAGGCGATCAAGCTCCATCCGGATTCCGCGATCGCGCGCATCGAGTACGCGAACGGACTCCTGCTGCTCTACGGCAAGGGGAAGATCGCCGACGCCGAGAAGCTCTACCGGGAAGCGGCGAAGATCGCGCCCGCCGACGCGATGGAGCGGCTCGACGTCGAGCACGCGAAGGCCGAACTCGAGTAGCGGGAAGCCCAGCGCGACGCCGCAGCGCGCGGCCTCGCGGCCGGGACTCAGCCGCGGTAGCGCACCACCATCTCGGGATAGTGGACCTGGCACGCGTAGTCGGCGTAGCCGGGGATGCGCGGGCCGCGCTCGCCGTAGCGGTTCCCGGCGAACGACCGCTCGACGTTCGTGAACGGCAGCGTGCGCTCGGCGATGCCCTGCGTGAGTTGGTCTAGGCCGCGTGCGGCGACCGCCGCCATCGCGTCGAACTGGTCGGCGCAGATCACCTGCAGCGCCGGCTCGGGAAAGTCGTACATCGGGCACCAGAACACGGTCCAGCCGGCGTCGAGCGCGTTCACGTGGTCGACGATCTTGCGCGAGAGCAGGTACGCGTCGGACTCGACGTGGACGATGCGGGTGAAGTCGAGCGCGCGCGCGATCGCGAGCGAGTGCAGGAAGCTCCGCCACCAGCCGCGATGGCCCTTCATGCCGGTGCGCCCCTCGCGCTGCGCGAACCGGTAGAGCCACGCCGCCGGTCCGGGATCGAGCGCAGCGGGGATCGCGTCGATCACGCGGAGGTCGGGGTCGGGAGCGAGGTACGGCGACGCGTCGTCGATGATGAAGATCGCGTCGCGCTCGAGCGGCACGCCGAGGTGGTAGTCGAGCCAGCGGCGCGCGCGCACGCGCCACTGCCCTTCGTTCTCGACGTAGGACGTGCAGAACAGCAGCGTCCTGCGGCCGCCGGCCACCGGACTCAGCCGCCTGCGCCGACCGCGCGCGCGACCTTGCGCGGATCGAGGTCGCCTTCGATGCCCCACGGGCACATGAGCGCGGTGAGCACGAGCGATTCGAACTCGCGCCCGAACCGCTCGATCACGCGCCCGGGGTCCGGGCAGAGCCCGCGATCGGCGATGAGGCCGAACTGCACCTTGCCGTCGTAGGACAGGATCGACGCGCCGATGCCGATGTCGCCGGACTGCGGCACCCAGAACATCAGGCTGTCGATGCGCGCGCCGGCGAGCCACAGCGGCTGCTGCGGACCGGGCACGTTGGTCATCACCGCGCTCGCGTTGCGAGCGAGGATCGACAGCAGCGTTTCCTGCAGGATCTTCGGGCCCGCGCCCATCGCCGCGAGGATGCCGAGCGCGAGCACCGGCTGGAAGCTCCCCTTCAGCGCGGCCATGTTGTCGCGCACCGCGTAGAGCCGCTCGACCGGATTGCGGATGCCGATCGGCAGGTCGAGGAACACGAGCCCGAACTGGTTGCCGAGCTTGTATGCCTTCTCCATCGGCCGCAGGTTCACCGGCACCAGCGCGCGCAGCGTCACGCCGTCGGTGTCGTCGCCCTTGTCGCGCAGGTAGTGGCCGAGCGCGCCGGCGACGCAGGCGAGGAGCACGTCGTTGACCGAGCCGCCCAGCGCGCGCCCGATCGTCTTCACTTCGTCGAGCGGCAGCGCTTCGGCCCAGGCGACGCGCTTGGCGATCGCCGGCTTGCCCTTGAAGCGGGTCGGCGAGTCCTGCTCCATCAGCGTGAGGTTCGCGATCTCCGCGGTCATCGCGCCGCCCTGGTTCGCGAGCGCGAGCGCCTTCGACGGATCGGTCCACAGCTCGACGCCCTTGTCGACCAGCGTGCCGCCGATCCAGCGCGCCGTCGCGAGGACGCCGGCGAACGGCTCCAGCAGTTGCGCGACCGGGTCGTCGTCGGGGGCGGCGCGCTTGCGCGCGGGCGGCTCGAACGGCATCGCCGGAGGACCGTGCTCCGCGGCGTCGGTCATCGACAGCATGACGCGCACCAGCGCGATGCCGTCCGCGTAGCAGTGGTGGATGCGCACGATCACCGCGCTGCCGCCGTCGAGGTTGTCGACGAGGTGGAACTGCCAGCGCGGATGGGCGGGATCGAGAGGGACGGCCGCGAGGCGGGAGACGAGCGACTGCAACTCGCGCCGGCCGGCAGGCGCGGGCAGCGCCGTGTGCACCACGTGGCGATCGAGGTCGAAGTCGCGCGCGGGCTCCCAGAACATCATGCCGGCCGCCGCGACCGGGCGCTGCCGGAAGCGCCGGAACACGAGGAAGCGCTCGTCGAGGAGCCGCCGCAACCGCGCGATCGGCAGCCGCTCCCGGAACAGGAGGACGCCGGTGATCATCATCAGGTTGTGCGGACGGTCCATCCGCAGCCAGGCGGTGTCGACCGCGGAGACCTTCTCGCGCCGGGACGTCGCTGCCATCGGGCGTGGGAATCGTGGCTTGGGAGGGAGTGGCGCCGTCGCGCCCGTGCGTTGCGGGTGCTTTCGCGTTCGCGCTAAAGTAGCACGAAACCCCGTGCATCCCGGGGCACGATCCGAGGGGAGACCACGATGGCCGCCGCGAAGAAGGACGATCTGAAGGGCAAGTTCGAGGCCGCGGCCGCCGCGGCGAAGCAGACGAAGAAGAAGCCCGACAACGCCACGCTGCTCAAGCTCTACTCGTACTACAAGCAGGCGACCGAGGGCGACGTCAAGGGCGACCGACCGGGCGGGTTCGACTTCGTCGGCGGCGCGAAGCACGACGCGTGGTCGAAGCTCGAGGGCATGAGCCGCGACGACGCGATGACGAACTACATCAAGCAGGTCGAGAAGCTCAACCGCGCATGACGCGGTCGCGGGCGCCGCAGGCGATCGGTCGCGCCCCCGAACAACGAGGCCCGCATGTCGCGGGCCGGGTGCCGGATGCCTGCGTGCGGAGCGTCAGCCCAGCGCGCCCTTGACCACCTTGCGCGCGGTGCGGACCGTGCGCTTCGCGGTGCGGGTGGCGGCGCCCACCGCGCCGCTCGCGGTCCGGGTCGCGGCATCGACCGCGCCGCTCGCCGTTCTCGCGGCGGTGCTGGCGGAACGCGCCGCCGTCTTCACCGCGCCCTTCACGATCTTCTTCACCGGCGAAGCGGGCGCCTTGCGCTTCGGCTCGACGCCGGTTGCCTTGAGGAGTTCGTTCACCGCCTCGGAGAGCGCGTCGACGCGTTCCGCGAGGCGCTCGACGTCGCTCTGCGTGTGCACGCCGAGCTTCGACAGCGCGCGCGCCACGCGGTCCTCGAAGACCTGCTCGAGCTTGTCCCAGGTGCCGCCCGCCATCGCCTGAACCTCCTTCGCCTTCGCCCTGGCGGCGCCACGCGCGACCGCCGCCGCATCCGCCGCGACGTGGCGCGTCTTCTTCTCCAGGACCTCGCCCTGCTCGACGAGCGTCTCGAACACCTTCATGCCGCCGGCCTGCGCCTTCGAGAAGGCGCCCAGGCCCGCGAGCCAGATCTGCCGCGACGAGTCGAGAATCGACTTCGGCAGGTCGGACAGCGCATCGTGCGCCCCGGAAGCGCCGGTCGACTCGGACTTCGCTTTCGCCTTCGCCTGCTTCAGCATCGCGTTCTCCCGCGGGCGTTCGCCGGACCGACGCGGTCGCGCCGGCCATCGACGCATTCTAGGAACCGCCGATAGAGCAATCATACTAAAGCGGGACTGCCGCAGCGGCGCGCTTCGGGGGGCGCGCGCCGCCCGTATAATCGGCGGCCCGGCCAGGGTGTCCGCGCGAGGCGGCGCCGCGGCGGCCGGGCGCGCGACCGCGCGAGCGCAGGAGGAGTCCATGGCCTACTTCGTCACCGGCGCGACCGGGTTCATCGGCCGCTACCTCGTCGAGAATCTGCTGAAGCGCGGCAAGCCGGTCTACGCGCTGGTCCGCAAGGGTTCGCAGAAGAAGCTCGACGCGCTCAAGCGTTCGCTCGAGGCGACGGACAAGCAACTGATCGCCGTGCACGGCGATCTCTCGGCGAAGAACCTGGGCGTCTCCGCCGCCGACACGAAGAAGCTCGCCGGCAAGATCGACCATTTCTTCCACCTCGCCGCGATCTACGATCTCAACGCCTCGGCCGAAGATCAGAAGCTCACCAACGTCGAGGGCACGAGGCACGCGGTGAAGTTCGCCGCGGCGGTGCGCGCCGGCTGCTTCCACCACGTCTCGTCGATCGCCGCGGCCGGCCTCTACGAAGGCGTGTTCCGCGAGGACATGTTCGAGGAGGCCGAGGAACTCGTCCACCCGTACTTCAGCACCAAGCACGAGTCCGAGGGCGTCGTGCGCAAGGAGCGCGAGGGCGCGTTCCGCGTCTACCGGCCCGGATTCGTCGTCGGCCACTCGAAGACCGGCGAGATCGACAAGATCGACGGCCCCTACTACTTCTTCAAGACGATCCAGAAGATGCGCGACCTGCTGCCGCCGTGGATGCCCACGATCGGCATCGAGGGCGGGCGCATCAACATCGTGCCGGTGGATTTCGTCGCGGACGCGATCGACCATCTCGCGCACAAGCCCGGACTCGACGGCAAGTGCTTCCACCTGACCGATCCCTCGCCGCACCGCATCGGCGAGGTGCTCAACATCTTCGCGAAGGCCGCGCACGCGCCGCAGATGACGATGCGCGTCAACGCGAAGATGTTCGGCTTCATCCCCGCGCCGGTCGTCTACGGCGTCGCGTCGCTCGCGCCGGTCAAGCGCGCGATCAAGGTGACGCTGAACGACCTCGGCATCCCGCGCGACGTGTTCCAGTTCGTCAACTGGCCGACCCGCTACGACAACCGCCAGGCGGCGAAGGCGCTCAAGGGCTCGGGCATCGAGGTGCCGCCGCTCGACAGCTACGCCTACCGGTTGTGGGACTACTGGGAGCGCAACCTCGACCCGGACCTCTTCATCGACCGCAGCCTGTCGGGCCGGGTCAAGGGCAAGGTCGTCGTGGTCACCGGAGGCTCGTCGGGCATCGGGCAGGCGACCGCGCACCGCCTCGCCGACGCGGGCGCGAAGGTGGTCATCGTCGCGCGCGACCCCGAGAAGCTGGAGGTCACGCGCAAGGAGATCGCCGCGAAGGGCGGCGCCTGCTTCACCTACTCCTGCGACCTGACCGACATGGCCGCGATCGACCTGCTCGCCAAGCGCGTGCTCGCCGACCACCACGGCGTCGATTTCCTCGTGAACAACGCCGGCCGCTCGATCCGCCGCGCGGTGATCAACTCGATCGACCGCTTCCACGACTTCGAGCGCACGATGCAGCTCAACTACTTCGGCGCGGTCAAGCTGATCCTCGCGTTCCTGCCCGCGATGGTCGGCAAGAAGCGCGGACAGGTCATCAACATCAGTTCGATCGGCGTGCTGTCGCGCGCGCCGCGGTTCTCGGCCTACGTCGCGTCGAAGTCCGCGCTCGACGCGTTCTCGGAGTGCGCGGCCTCGGAACTGCTCGACAAGGGCATCGCGTTCACCAACATCAACATGCCGCTGGTGCGCACGCCGATGATCGCGCCGACGAGGATCTACGACAACGTCCCGACGCTCTCGCCCGAGGAAGCGGCCGGCCTCGTCGTCGACGCGATCGTGCACCGCCCGGTCCGCATCGCGACGCGCCTCGGCATCTTCGGCGCCGTCTGCCACGCGATCGCGCCCAAGCTCACGCAGGTCCTGCTCAACACCGCGTTCAACATGTTCCCCGATTCCGCGGCGGCACAGGGCAAGAAGGACGGGGAATCACAGTCGCTCTCCGCCGAGCAGATCGCGTTCGCGCAGATCACGCAGGGTATCCATTGGTAGGTTTCAGTTGTCAGTTGTCAGTTGTCAGTGGCAGCGGAGTTTCCGGCGGCGGCGCATTGAGCGCCGTTGCGGGGTTCTTGTGGGTCAGGCTTCAGCCTGACGCCTTTCGCGTCGATGCAGCGAGAACCTCGTAGGTCCGGCTTCAGCCTGACGCCCTTCGCCTCGCCACCGTGTGGGTCCGGCTTCAGCCGGACGCTTTTCGCTTCGATGCAGCATCGTCAGACTGAAGTCTGACCTACCGCCTGACTCACCGCGGTATCGGGGCCGGAAGCCCGCAGTTCCTCGGCCACGCGCCGCGCGACCTCCGGATCGGTGAGGAGCGCGTTGTGGCCGACGCCGGTCAGCTCGATGTTGCGGCCGTATTCGAGGCGGGCGGAGGTCTGCGGCGCGACCATCGAGTCGTGCCACGACCACAGCGACACGAATGGCGGTGTGCTGTCGCGCGACGGAATCGGCAGCGCGGCGAGCCAGGCGTTGCCCGGCCGCAACTGCGCGAGCGAGACGCCGGGGAACATCCAGGCGTGCGCGCTGCCGGCGTGCGGCGTGCCGATCGTGATCACCTTCCGCAGCTTCGCGCCGCCGTAGCGGCGCAGGTAGGCGCGCGCGACGAGCCCGCCCATGCTGTGCGCGACGACCGACACCTGTGCCGCGCCGGTGGCCGCGAGGATCGCGTCGATCTTCGAGGCGACCTGCTCGGCGAAGAGGTCGATCGACGCGAGCGGCGGGCCGTAGGAGAGCGCGTACAGCGGGCCGATCCCCTGCGCGGACAGGCGCCGCTTCATCGACCGCCACACGCCGGCGTTGCATAGCACGCCGTGCAGCAGCAGCACCGGATCGCGCGCGGGCGCACGCGGCGGGTCGCGGCCGATCCGGCGGTAGGCCATGAGACGAGGCGTTGCGCCGGCGAGCGCCCAGAACTCGCGCGCGAACAGGCGCAATGAGGCCCGCATGCCGACCCGCCGGTCGCCCGGCCGTGGCGAGCGTCGCACCCAGGCGATCGCGAAATAGACCGCGGTCATCACGAACACGATCGCGAAGTAGATGACCGGAACCGCGACGATCCACGGCCACGCCGCGCCGCCGGCCGCGACCTGTCGCGCCGCGACGAAGACGTAGCCCGCGAGGAGCGCGCCGTTGATCGACCACAACGCGATCGCCGTCCACATCGCGCGAACGCGCCCGCGCGCGGATCAGCCGCGCCGCGCCTTCCAGCCGCGAAGTGCCGGAACCGTCGCCGCGAGATCGGACATGAGCGCCACGCCGGCGAGCGTCCTGCGCACTCGGCGCGTCATCTCGCCGCCGGCCCAGATCTCCATGTGCGCCGGCAGTTGCGCGCGCAGCGTCGCGAGCCCCTCGACCGCCGCGCGCATCGGATAGGCACCCGAGAACGAGAGCGCGACGATGTTCGCGCGGTGCGCGAGCGCGGCGCGCCGGATGTCCTCCACCGGGGTCTGCGTGCCGAGCGAGATGCAATACGCGCCCTCGGGCACGAGCAGCGCCTCGACCATCAAGAGGCCAAGGTGGTGGGGCTCGCGCGGGAACGTCGTCAGCAGCACGCGCGGCGAGTTCTCCGGCGTGCGCGGGAAGGTGTTGATCGCGGTGCGCAGCGCGACGTGCGCGGCTTCGGTGTACTGGTGCTCCTCGAACACCTGCAGGTCGCCGCGCATCCACGCCGCGCCGATCTCGCGGTTGAGCGGCGCGAGCGTCTCCAGCACGAACGGCTGCAGGCCCTGGCGCATCACGCGCTGGGCGAGAAGCTGCTGCAGTCCGCAGGCGTCGTGCGCCCGCACGAGCGCGACCACGTCGCGCACCGGTTCCGGCGAACTCTCGCCATGGCCCTCGCCCGCGCGCGCGCCCGCCAGCGCGTGGAGCGCGTCGAGCGACTGGTTGACGACCTTGCCTGGACGCATGCCCACGTCCATCAGCCGCTTGATCGCGCGAAGCTTCGACACCTCGTAGGGTGAATAGAGCCGCTCGCCGCCGGCATCGCGCGCCGGCCGGGGAAACCCGTAGCGACGCTCCCACACCCGCAGCAGGTCCTTCGACAGGCCGGTTTCCCGCTCGACGGCGCCGATGTTGAAACCCGGCGCGGGAGCAGAACCGAGGGGCGGAGTCATGGTCGCGGGCGGGTGCAGGTGCTTGACAGTCTCTCGGGCGAATTCTACTGTGGTCGGCGAAGGCGGAAGGCTCCCCACGACGTGAATCTTCGCGCGGATCACCATGCGTGCACCCAGCGGGCGTGCATCGTCACGCTGGCCGTGATCGCGCTCGTGACCTGCGCGGTGCCGGCGCAGGGTGCGGGCAGTGCAGCCTGCCCTGCGCTGCTCGACTACAGCTTCGAGCGGCTGCAGGGCGGCCAGACGCAGTCGCTGTGCGACTACCGCGGCAAGGTCGTGCTGGTGGTCAACACCGCGAGCTACTGCGGCTACACCCGGCAGTACGAGGGACTCGAAGCGCTCTACCGCAAGTACCGCGATCGCGGCCTCGTCGTGATCGGGTTCCCGTCGAACGACTTCGGCGGGCAGGAGCCGGGCACCAACCGCGAGATCGCCGAGTTCTGCCGCTCGACCTACGGCGTCGAGTTCCCGATGTTCGAAAAGTCGTCGGTGAAGGGCGTCGCGACCAATCCGGTCTTCGGCGCGCTCGCCGCGAGGACCGGCCAGCCGCCGAAGTGGAACTTCCACAAGTACCTGATCGACCGCCGCGGCACCAACGTCCGCAGTTTCAGGAGCGACGTCGAGCCGGGGAGCCCCGAACTCGTGGGGCAGATCGAGGCGTGGCTCGCCGAGCCGGCGCCGCCGGGCTGATCGGCCCTCAGCGTATCCGGCCCGAAGCGCAGTCCGCGGCACGCCGCCGCGTCGCGTCCGCGCGCGCCATCGCGCGCTCGACGATCGCAACGGCGGACAGGTCTGCGCCGCCGATCGACCTCGCGGCGCCGCCGGCGAACGCAATGCCGCACCGGCCGCGCGCAGCGCAGTCGGCCGGTGGCAGGAGGCAGGCGCAAATCTCGCCGGACGCGCCTTCGCCGTGTTCGCGAAGATGAGGCATGACCAGAACGCCGCGACGCCCGCGTGAACGGGCGTCGCGGCGGATCGATCGCGATCAGTTGAGGCGCGTGGCGCGCTCGAGCGGTTCGTAGCGCACGAGCACCGTCTCGACCGCGGGCTTCGCCTTCGCCGACACCGTCGCCTGTTCGGCGTGCATCGGGACCAGCGTCGCGGCGAAGAGCGTCGCGAGCGAGAGCGCCGCCGCGAGGGTCGCGAGGCCGGCGCGTTCGAACTTCGTCATCGGGGTATACATGGCGGGCTCCGGTTCGGGTGAGGTCTTGCGTATCGCCTCTTGTGGTGTCCGTCTCTTGGATGCGGAGTCTGGGCAAAACGGATTCACGCTGCGAGACGTTCGCGACGAACCGGCACCGTCTCCGGACGAATCGCCGGCGGCCCGGACGGAGCGGACCTGCCGGACGCGCCCCGGACTATGGCGTACTCCTCGATGGCGGGACGCGGCCGGCAGGGGCCTCGTGTCAGGTCGCTGCCTGCCGCGGCGCGCACAGCCCGGCGAGCTTGGGAACGAGCCAGCCGAATCCTTGCGCGCTGGCGAGCGCGACCGCTTCGGCGTGTGCCGCCTGAGCCTCGGCGCCGGCTGCCCACCGTGCCACCTGCTCGAGGCCCTCGCACACCCACTCGAGGAGTCCGGCGTCGCGAGCCGCGGCTACCAGACGACGGGCCGCCTCGAGCGCCACCGTGCGCCGACCCCGGCATTCTGCAACCACGATGCGCGCCCGCCAGGTCCGCGCATGGACGAGGGGGTGGTCGCTCCGTGCTGCCAGCGCGTCGAGCTGTTCGCATGGTCGTGCCGGGAAGGCTCCAGTCGCGCTGACCGTTGCGAGTACCTCCGCGAGCGCAAGCCCACTTCCGCGCAGCGGCTCGTCGAGGAGACCCGAAGCCTCGCGCGCCGCGACCGCCGACGCGACTGCCGCGCCCAGATCACCTTCGCACCACTGGGTGCGCGAGCGCCGGGCCAGCGCTTCACCGACGAAGAGCGCGGAGCCTTGACGTCGCCCAAGCGTCTCCGCGTGGTCCAACGCCTCGACCGCCTCCGCGAATCGCCCCATGCTCGTCAGCGCCGAGCCGAGAACGAGCGACGAGAGCGCCTCGGTGTGCGCGTTGCCCGCCCAGCTCCGCAGACTGCGCCGCGCCATCGTCTCGGCGGCATCGAGGTCGCCCAGGGCGTGGCACATGACCGCGAGGTCGTTCTCGATCGTGAGCCCGCGGCAATACTCGGGATGTCTCGCGAGCAGCACCTCGAACGCGCGCCGGGCCTCGCGCACCGCACCCAGGAACCAATGGATCTGCGCCTCGAACGACAACACGATCGCCGGTGCGGTCCGCGCCTCCACCAGCGCCCGGAGCGACGATCTCGCGGCGTCGCCATCGGCGAGCCGCATCGTCGCCTCGATCAGCACCTGATGCGCTTCGATCAGCACGTCGCGATCCGCACAGGGCAGTCGCTCACGCAGTGCTCGGGCGAGCCGACGTGCACGACCGAGATCGCCCGTGAATACGGCATTGTCGACGAGGCCTGCGAGCGCGTGCGCTTCTATTGCCCGCCGCTCCTCCCTCGAAGTGAGGCCGTGGGCCCGGGCGAGCGCCGACTCGAGCGCGGTCCGGCCCGCTGGCAGGTCGTCGAACAGATGCTCCTGCGCGAGCATGATCTCGGCGCGCAACGACAAGGCGGGATCCTGCGTCGACTCGCGCACTTCGCGCAGTGCCGCCACCGCCGCATCGCGTTCTCCACGATGCTTCAGCCGCTGGGCGACCCGCAGCACCCAAGGCCAGGCCGCCTCGGGACGGCCGCCCGCGCGCCAGTGATGGGCGACGTGCTCGGGCTCGGCGCCGGAGCGCGCAAGATAGTCGGCAGCGCGCGCATGCATCTCGGCGGCACGGCAGGGCAGGATCGCCGCGCGGACCGCTTCGCGCACCACGTCGTGCCGGCAAGCAGTGTCGCGAGTAAGGCCATGACGCTGCGAAGCTTCGAGCGAGGAGAGCGTCGCCGAGGGAGCCAGTCCGGTCATTGCCGCGAGCTGGGCAAGTGTCGGTACGCCAATCGTCAGCGCGCACGCGTCGACGACCGCGCGCGCCTCGGCGTCGAGCCGCTCCCAACGCCGCCGCACCATCAGCGCGACGCGTTCGGGCAGCGGAATCCGGTCGAGCCGCTCTGGTCGATCGTCGACCGACAACGTGTCGGCCAGTTCGATCGCGCAGAACGCGTTGCCGCCCGTGTAGGAACCAATCGCGTCGAGCCACGCGTGCGCCTGCGGAAAGCTCCGCCGGCCCGCAAGATCGGGCCGACGGTCATGGAGCAGCGCGTTCATGGCGTGGCGATCCAAGCCCTGCAACGGCAACTGCTCGAGGAGCCCTTTCGACAACAGCGCGTCGAGCGCGGACTGGGTCGAAGCAGGCATCTCCTCGCTGCGGGCGGTCGCGACCCAGCGCACGCGTCCGCGGTGCGCGAGCATCACGAGCCACTCGACGCTCGCGGGATCGGCCCACTGCAGATCGTCGACGGCGATCAGATCGGCACTGCGCTCGACGATCCTCGCGAGCGCCTCGAACAGCCTGACACGCGCGGTCAGCGCGTCCAGTGGAGGTAGCGGTTCGCCCGGTGCGACGTCCGGCAACAGGCGCGCCACGTCGAGTCGATAGGCACCGAGATCCTCCAGCCATTCGGGGTGGGTGGCGAACAGGTCGGCGACCGCCCCGAAGGACGCTTGGCGCAGGCCCTCCCGGCAGCTGAGCCAAATTGTCGGCCCGAGCGCCGCGGCGACGAGACGGCTCTTGCCCACGCCAGGCTCGCCTGCGACGACCAGGGCTTGCACTGTCGAGGCACGAAGCCTCGCCTGTTCCGTGCGCCGGCCGTAGAAGCGCTGCGCCAACGGGAGGCCCTGCTGCAGGTCGTCGTCATCGTCGGTGTCCGCGGCCCCGTTGTCCCTGCCGCACGCTGCGCGCCAGCCGTGCAGCCATCGTGCGAAGCGCTCGAATTCCGGGATCTCGAATCCCTCTGCCAGCGTCCCGCAGTCCGGATCTTCCTCGCCCGTGGTCACCCGGGGAGCCCATCGCATCCCTCTTCGGTCAGCCTCGATCGGGACCTCGACCCCGAGGCGCACGAGGAGGTTGCGCGCCTTGTGCAAGTTGACGCGCAGGTTGAGTTGCGCCCTCTCGGTGTCCGCCTCGGGCCAGAACATCGAGCACAACGCCGTTCGCGTTGTCCACTCTCCCCGGCGTGCTAGGACAAGGAGCAGCGCGACGGGCAGAGTGGAAGGCAGCCGCGTCGATTCACCGCGTTCACCTTCCCAGCGCACTCCTCGGTCGAGATTCAAGGTCATGTCTTCGACTGCGGACCCAAGACGACGTTCTCGGGAGTGTCCCTCTTTTCATCGTGGTTGTTAACGGTCGGTTAACGGCTGCTTGGCTACAAGAAGCCCGGCGGCACGTTTCACGATCGGCACGTCCGCGCTCACCAGGGCCCGCATGGCCAAGGAGAGCTCCGGGCAGGCAGACCGAGCCGCACGCGACCCGGCAGTCGAGGATGTCCGCACCTGAACTGCTCCGGCATTCCCGGGCGGACGAGCCTCGTCGGTCGTGCGTTGGATTCGCCCGCGCCCCGACCGCGGAGCGCGTCACCGACCCTTGACGGAGGTAGCAACCATGAATCGATTCGACACGCGTTTCGCGATTCCCCTTGCCGCACTCGCTTTCCTGCTGGCGGGTCCGTCCTTCGCCCAGATCACCGCGTCCGCCGACCCCGCGCGCTCCTCGAGCCGCTCGACGGCCGCCTCATTCGCGGATATCGAGCAGCGCGCCGCGCAAGGCGACCCCTTGGCTGCGGAAGCGGCCGGACGAGCGCTGTACGAAGGACGGGCGCCGGACGGCTCGCACGTCCTGCGTGACCTCACGCTTTCGCGTTACTACCTGGTGCAGGCTGCCAAGGCCGGTTCCGCGACGGCCCTCGCGCTGGTCGAACGCATCGACGCATCGACGGCTGCGGGCGGCAGCGCATACGTCCCGGGCCCGCACGGCTGCTGAGCCGAGGTCCTCCGCCAGGGTCCGGTGCGGCGTCAACAGCGTCGGACCTTCGAGCTCGCCACTCGGGACGCCCAAGATACGATTTGACGCAATTCAGGATGACTGCGATAATCGAAAGCTTTGGCGAGCTAGCTCAGCTGGTTAGAGCAGAGGAATCATAATCCTTTGGTCCGGGGTTCGAGTCCCTGGCTCGCCACCAATCACGAAGGCCCGCCCCAAGCGCGGGCCTTCGGCTTTCCCGGGACCCGCCCGCTATCGAGCCGGTCGCCGCCCCCGACGCGCACCGATCAGCCCTTCCCCTTCGTCGCCGCAGCCGCCTTGTCCTCGAGCGCCGCCCAGCGCTCGAACCGCACCGCGAGCAGGCGCTCGACCTCCTCCGCGCGCGCCCGGTCGCGCCGATGCGCCTCCGGTCCGTGGCGATGGTAGTCGGGCGCGCACATCCGGGCGGTGATCTCGTGCTGCTCGCGCTCGAGCGCCTCCAGTTCCGCGGGCAGCGATTCGAGTTCGCGCTGCTCCTTGAACGTGAGCTTCACGCGGACGGACATCGTCGACGCAGGCGCCTGATCTTCGCGCTCCGCCGTACCCGGTTCCGCTGACGACGCTCCCCGCGACCTGCGCGATTCGACAACCGTTCCGGCAGGAATGACGGCTCCGGCATTCGCTCCGGCGTCCGCGCCCCTCTGGCGCTGGACGACCCAGTCGCTGTAGCCGCCCGCGTACTCCTGCCACTTGCCTGCGCCTTCCGCGACGAGCGTCTGCGTCACCACGTTGTCGAGGAACGCGCGGTCGTGGCTCACGAGCAAGAGCGTCCCGGTGTAACCCTGCAGCGTCTCCTCGAGGAGTTCGAGCGACTCGATGTCGAGGTCGTTGGTCGGCTCGTCGAGCACGAGCAGGTTCGCCGGCCGCGCGAACAGCCGCGCGAGCAGCAAGCGGTTGCGCTCGCCGCCGGAGAGCGTCTTCACCGGCGCGTTCACGCGCTCCGGCGGGAACAGGAACTCGCCCAGGTAGGTGAGCACGTGCCGCCGCTGCCCGCCGATCTCGATCCACTCGGAGCCCGGGCTGATGGTGTCGGCGAGCGTGCGCTCGGGGTCGAGCTGTTCGCGCATCTGGTCGAAGTACGCGACCTCGAGGTTGGTGCCGAGCCGCACCTGCCCCTCGTCGGGCGCGAGCGCGCCGAGGATGAGGCGGATCAGCGTCGTCTTGCCCGCACCGTTCGGTCCGATCAGTCCGAGCCGGTCGCCGCGCATGACGACGAGCGACAGGTCGCGCACGATCGTGCGATCGCCGAAGCGCTTCGTGACGTTCTCCAGCTCCGCGACGAGCTTGCCCGAACTCGCGCCCGCGTCGAGCGAGAGCTTCACGTTGCCGAGGCGTTCGCGCCTCGCCGCGCGCTCCTCGCGCAGCCGCTCGAGGCGCTTGACGCGCCCCTCGTTGCGCGTGCGCCGCGCCTCGACGCCCTTGCGGATCCAGGCTTCCTCCTGCGCCCAGAACTTGTCGAACTTGCGGCGCTCGACCGCCTCGGCCGCGAGTTCTCCGGCCTTGCGTGCCTGACAGGCGGCGAAGTTGCCCGGGTACGAGCGCAACAGACCGCGATCGAGTTCGACGATCCGCGTCGCCACCGCGTCGAGGAACGCGCGGTCGTGCGTGATCACGATCGACGCGCCCGCGCGCCGCACGAGTTCCTCGAGTTGCGCGATCGCGTCGATGTCGAGGTGGTTGGTCGGTTCGTCGAGCAACAGCAGGTCGGGCTCGAGCGCGAACGCGAGCGCGAGCGCCGCCCGCTTGCGCTCGCCGCCCGACGCCGACGCCGGATCCGCCGCTTCGTCGAGGCCGAGCCGGTGCAGGAACTCGTTGAGCCGCGCCTCGACGCGCCAGCGCTCGCGCTCGTCGGCCATCCGCTCGACGTGGCCGCGCAGCACCAGGCTCTCGCGCAGCGATGACGCGACCGGCAGCACGGGCTCCTGCTCGACCATCGCGATGCGCAGGCCGTCGCGGCGCCGGATCTCGCCGTCGTCGAGCGCGAGGGTTCCGGCGATCGCCGCGAGGAGCGACGATTTGCCGGTGCCGTTGCGCCCGATGAGCCCGATCCGCTCGCCTTCGGCGACGGTCAGTCCGGCGCGGTCGAGCAGCGGATGGAGGCCGTAGGCGAGTTCGGCGTCCTGGATCGCGACGAGCGACATCCGTGAGGTCAGGCGACCTCGGCGACGCTCGGCAAGCCTGCCAACGCCATCGCGAGTTCGGACTCGTCGTAGTCGAGGTCCTGAAGCTTGCCGCCGAAGTAGTCGATGTAGGCCTGCATGTCGAAGTGGCCGTGGCCGGACAGGATGAACAGGATCGTGCGCGAGACGCCTTCCTCGCGGCAGCGGATCGCCTCGTCGATCGCGGCGCGCACCGCGTGATTCGCCTCGGGCGCGGGCACGATGCCCTCGGCGCGCGCGAACTGGACGCCGGCGTCGAACACCTTCGACTGGTGGTAGGCGATCGAGCGGATGAGGCCGAGTTCCTGCAGGTGCGACACCATCGGCGCCATCCCGTGGTAGCGCAGGCCGCCCGCGTGGAAGCCCGGCGGCGTGAAGGTCGAGCCCAGCGTGTGCATCTTGGTGAGCGGCGTCAGGTGCGCGGTGTCGCCGAAGTCGTAGGCGTAGCGCCCGCGCGTGAGCGAGGGGCACGCCGCCGGCTCGACCGCGACCACGTCGATCTTGCGTCCGCCGCGAAGCTGCGCGCCGATGAACGGGAAGGCGAGGCCCGCGAAGTTGGAACCGCCGCCGGTGCAGCCGACGATGACGTCCGGCCAGTCGCCGGTCAGCGCGAACTGCTCGATCGCCTCCTGCCCGACGACGGTCTGGTGCAGCAGCACGTGGTTCAGCACGCTGCCGAGCGCGTACTTGGTGTCGTCGTGCTGCGCGGCGATCTCGACCGCCTCCGAGATCGCGATGCCGAGGCTGCCCGGATGGTCGGGCCGCTGCGCGAGGATCGCGCGGCCCGCGTGGGTGAGGTTCGACGGCGAGGCGACGCACCTCGCGCCGTAGGTCTCCATCAGCGCGCGCCGGTACGGCTTCTGGTCGTAGGACACGCGCACCATGAACACCTGCACGTCGATGCCGAACAGCGCGCCCGCGAACGCGAGCGAACTGCCCCACTGGCCCGCGCCGGTCTCGGTCACGAGCTTGCGCACCCCGGCCTCGCGGTTGTAGAACGCCTGCGGCACGGCGGTGTTCGGCTTGTGGCTGCCGGCGGGCGAGACGCCCTCGTACTTGTAGTAGATGTGCGCCGGCGTCTGCAGCGCCTTCTCGAGCCGCCGTGCGCGGTAGAGCGGCGAGGGCCGCCACTGCCGGTACACGTCGCGCACGGGCTCGGGGATCGGCACCTCCCGCTCCTGCGTGACCTCCTGCAGGATCAGCTCCATCGGGAAGAGCGGCGCGAGGTCGTCGGGCCCGA
Organism: Burkholderiales bacterium; assembly: GCA_015075645.1. Classification (NCBI taxonomy): domain Bacteria; kingdom Pseudomonadati; phylum Pseudomonadota; class Betaproteobacteria; order Burkholderiales; species Burkholderiales bacterium. The sequence continues at coordinate 304,885 of JABTUF010000004.1, forward strand.
CCGGTTTCTTCGTGCCCGGATGCAGCACCGGGGGCAGCGGCTTCGGCAGGTCGGCCTGCAGGTTGTACCAGGCGCGCGGAATGCGCGATTCATCGAGCACGTACTTGACGGTGTCGTTCATGTCCCATCCTTCGGGTGCGTGGAGCGGAGCGGCCGGCGAGCGGTCGAGCGGTCGAGCGGTCGAGCGGTCGAGCGGCGAGTGTAGCGCTCCGAAAACCGGCGACACGGCCGGGACGGTCGAAGACGAACGCGCTTGATCCGGGTCAACCTGTCAGGCGCGCCAGCGGCGGGTTCCGCGCCGCAGCATCCGAGCGCACCCGTGGACGACCGGCCCCGCCTCCAGCGGTCGAAACGCGAAGATTCCCCTGTCCGGACGATTGCGACGCAGCGCGAACAGGGCCAGACTGCCGCCTGTCCGCTACAAGTTGTCCTGGGTTTCGATCAACCGTTCGACGGTCCGCCAACGCGGGCCACTCTCGGGGAGAACCGGACATGTCCATCTCGCGTCTGTCGTTCTGCGTCGGTGCCACGTTCCTCGTCTCTGCGTGCGCCACCGCGCCGCTTTCGGTACCGCTCGATGCCAAGTGGGTGCGCTGCGACACGTCGCGGCCCGGCGCGCACTGCGAGATACGCGTCGTCGAGGACTCGACCGGCCCGCACACCTGTGCGCTCGGCAGTTTCCGGGTCGAGCCCGGCGAGCTCGAACTCACGGGCCGCCGGCCGGTCTTCCTGCAGTGGGAGGCGCCGCGCGGCTTCGCGTTCTGCGACCGCGACAGCGTTACCCTGAAGCCCGGATTCGACGGTGCACGCGGCGACGTCTACGAGAGCTTCGGCGTCGACGACGCCGCCGGTTCGCGCAAACACCTCGACACCGAGACGCAGTGCCGGCCGTTCCGCTCCTGGCGCTGGGCGAACGCGAATCCCGGCAGCACGCACGCCTACCAGATCCGCTTCTCCGATCCGAAGAGCGGGCGGTCGTGCACGATCGATCCGTGGATCCGCAACGGCTGAGAAGGTGGGAGCCACGGACTTGCCGCAGCAACCTCAGGGGAGAACCGCCATGCCACGCATTCGCACGATTGCATTGGGGTCGGTCGGCGTCGCCACGCTCGCCGTGATGGTCGCCGCATGGAACACGCCGAGCGCGCAGGTTCCGCCGGTGCGCGTCAGCGCCATCGACTGCCCCAACGATGGCGATGACAAGTGCAAGATCGAGGTCCTCGTCAAGCTCACCAAGAAGAACCGCTGCGCGTTCAAGAACGCCAACGCCGCCGACGCCGTCAACGTGAACTTGACCGGGACGAAGCACAACGTGCGGATGGTGTGGATACTGAAGACCGACCAGGCCGACAAGGAGTTCCGGTTCTGCCCCGGCTCGGGCGACGGGGCGTTCCTCAAGGAGGTCGAGGACGATGGACAGTTTGGCGAGATGGGCACCACCGAGACCAACAACGGTAACGCGGATCCCAACCCCACGATGGCGTGCAAGCAGCGGTTCCGCTGGAAGAACGCGAACACGAACACCGAGACCTACGACTACATGCTGCGCTTTCGCGAGATGAAGTCCGGGGTCGTCTGCGAGTTCGACCCCTGGATCCGCAACGGCTGACGTCCTTCGCGATCACGAGGCGCGCATGAGCCACGAGCGCGCCTCGTCGATCGCCTCGTCGTAGGAGCGCCCCCGTCCCAGGCGCTCCGCCTGCTCGAACGCGGACGGGCCGAGTTCCTCGCGCGCGCGGCCGATGAGCGGCAGCAGGAACGCCTCGTCGGCCGGGTCGCGCTTGAGTCCGGTCTCGTCGACCTGCGCCTGCGCGGCGCCGAAGTACAGCGCCGCCCGCTCCCACTCGCCGCACCACGCGCCGAGCCCCGCCGACACGTCGAGCGCGCACTGCCCGACCTGCTTCGATCCGGTCTCGGCCGCGATCGCGATCACCTCGCGCAGCATCCCGGCCGCGCGCTCGCCCACGCCGCGCCCGATCGACACCATCGCGAGGTTCAGGAGTCCGATCGCGACGCTCTCGCGATCACCGATCTCGCGCGCGAGCGCCACGGCGTGGTCGTACAGCGGCTCGGCGGGCTCGAGCAGGCCCTCCACGCGATGGATCTGCGCGAGTCCGGTCAGCGCGGCCGCGAGTTCGCGCTTGTCGCCCATCTGGCGCGCGAGTTCCACGCCCTCCGCGAGGTAGTCGCGGGCCGCCTTCCGGTCGCCGCGGCCGAACGCCGCCATCCCGAGCGGCTGCAGCACGCGCGCGACCATCGCCTGGTCGCCGGACGCGCGCGCGATCGCCAGGCATTCCTCGAGGTGCGGCTGCGCCTCCGCGTAGCTTCCGGTGAAGCAGAGTTGCTGGCCGACGTCGAACAGCGTGCGGCAGCGGGCCGGCGTCGGCGCCTGCGCGTCGGGACGCGACAGGGCGTCCTGGCTGATGCGCAGCGCCATGCCCGGCTGCCCGCGGATGAACAGGTACGAGCCGCTCGCGTGCGCGAGGCGCAGACCCTTCTCGCCTCCTCCCTCGGAACTCGCCGCCCAACCGTAGGCATCGACGAGGTTCTCGCGCTCCGCGTCGTAGCGCGCGAGCGCCCGCGGACGTTCCGGACCGTTGAGCGCAGGCCGCATCTCTTCGGCGAACCGCACGAAGTGGTCGAGATGGCGCGAGCGGATGTCCGGCGCTTCGCCCGAGGCTTCGAGGCGCTCGCGCGCGTACGCGCGCACCGATTCGAGCAGCCGGTAGCGCGCGCCGTCGGCGTCCATCGCGACGAGCGACTTGTCGACGAGATGCGCGAGGAGGTCGAGCACGTCGCCGTCGGCGAGCGTCCCGCCGCCGCACACCGCCTCCGCGGATTCCAGCGTCCACCCGCCGGCGAACACCGACAGGCGCCGCAGCAGGACCTTCTCCGGTTCGGTGAGGAGATCGTGGCTCCAGTCGATCAGCGCGCGCAGCGTCTGCTGGCGCGGGAGCGCGGTCTGGTCGCCGCCGGAGAGCAGGCGGAAGCGATCGGAGAGCCGCGCGTCGATCGCCTCGACCGGCAATGCGCGCACGCGCGCGGCGGCGAGTTCGATCGCGAGCGGAATGCCGTCGAGCCGGCGGCAGATGTCGGCGATCGACGCGGCGTTCGCCGCGGTCGGCTGGAAGCGCGGATTCGCGGCCGCCGCGCGCTCGACGAACAATCGCGATGCTTCGTAGTGGCGCAGCGTCTCCAGCGTCACGGGCACGCGCGCGTCGGGCACCGAGAGCGCCGGCACCGGGTAGCTCGTTTCGCCCGCGACGCGCAGCGCCTCGCGGCTCGCCGCGAGGATCCGCAACTCCGCCCCCGCGCGCAGGAGATGCGTTGCGAGGTCGGCGCAGGCATGCAGCAGGTGCTCGCAGTTGTCGAGCACGAGCAGCAGCTGCTTGTCCTTCACGAAGTGGACCAGCGCATCGGTGTAGGTCGAGCCGGCCTCCTCGGCGACGCCCAGCGCGGTCGCGACGGTCTGCGGCACCAGCCGGACGTCGGAGAGCGGCGCGAGATCGACGAACCACACGCCGTTCGCGTAGTCGTCCATCACCTCGGCGGCGGCGTGCAGCGCGATGCGCGTCTTGCCGATGCCGCCTGCGCCGACGAGCGTGAGCAGCCGCGTGGTCGTCAGGAGGCGCTTGACCTCGGCGATCTCGCGCTCGCGCCCGACGAGCGTCGTGACCTGCTGCGGCAGGTTGTTCGGCGTCGCTTCGAGCGAGCGCAGCGCCGGGAAATCGTGGCGCAGCGCCGGGTGCAGGACCTGGAAGACGTGCTCGGGACTCGTGAGGTCGCGCAGGCGCACGAGCCCCAGGTCGCGCAGCGTCACTCCGTCGGGCAGGCGATCGACGACGAGCGCGACGACCGACTGCGACAGCAGCACCTGGCCGCCGTGCGCGACGCTCATGATGCGCGCCGCGCGATTGACCGCGCTGCCGAAGAAGTCGCCGTCGCGGCGCTCGACCGCGCCGCAGTTGAGCCCGCTGCGGATGCGCAGCGCGAGTCCGCCTGCCGGCGGCGGCTCGCCCATCGCGAGCTGCAGCGCGACGATCGCCTCGATCGCATCGGCCGGATCATCGAACGCTGCATGCACGCCGTCGCCCAGCATCTTGACGACGGTGCCGCGATGGCGCCCGACGGCGCCGCGGATCAGCGCGTCATGACGCGCGAGCGCCGTGCGCATCCGTTCCGGTTCGGTCTCCCAGAGACGGCTGGAGCCCTCGATGTCGGTGAACAGGAACGTGACGAGGCCGGCGGCGGCGGTCATGGCGGGCGGATTCAGGAATCAGGAGTCAGAGGACAGAAGACAGATGCGCCGATATCTCCGGTGGCGGCGCATTGAGCGCCGTTGCGGCAGCCTTGTGGGTCGAACGTTAGCCTGACGAGGTTCGATCCGTCGAGGCGAAAGTCGTTCGGGTGGGGCCGAACTCACGGCAATCTCGCAACGGCGCTTGATGCGCCGCCACCGGAGTCGTCGGCGCTTCTGGCCTCTGGCCTCTGTCCTCTGACTCCTGACTCCTGCCCGGGACCAGCCGAAGCCGAGCTCCGCGAACTACGCGACGGCGAAGAACGCCGTCAGTCGACTTGCGTTTGCGCGAGTTGCGTCGCGGTCGCGCGGCGCGGCAGGTCCGCGCGGGGCGCAGGCACGAGGATGCGCGGACGCGCGGGATACGCCGTCGCCATCGGCTCGCTGCGCGATGCGGGCGCGCTCGCCTTCACGTAAGGCGAAGCAGCCGACGCGGTAACGTCATAGCCGCGCGACGCTCCGGCGGGCGCCGCCGGAGCCCCGTAGGGCGCGCGCGATTGCGGCGTGTCCGACTGCGGTGCGTAGGGTTGCGGCGAGGGCGCGGCCGGTTGCGGCGAATTCGACTGCGGCAGTGTGCCGCCCGCCGGTCCCGGCAGCACCTGCACCCAGGTCTGCGAGCACTGCGTCACGTCGGGATAGAACGCCTGCGTCGTCGGGCAGAAGAGCCGCACCATCGGCGCGTTGCCCGAAACGGATGCCGGGGGCGGCTCGCGCCGGACGATCTGTCCGGACGGCATCGACGCGTCCCAGCCGCTCGACGGCACAACGACCGTCGTCGTCGCGGGCGCCACGACCGTCGTCGTGCCCCACCACGGCCAGGTCGCGCCGATCGCGACTCCGGTCCCGACGCCCCAGGCGGGCCACCACCAGCCGCCCCAGGGACCCCACCATCCGGTGTTCCATCCCCAGCCCCAGCCGCCGCGCCAGCCCCAGCCGCAGTTCCAGCAGGTGCCGCCGCGCCAGCCGCCGTTCCACGAGCCGCCGTGCCATCGGCCGCCGGTGTTCTGCCAGCCGCCGTTCCAGGATCCGCCGCCGCCGCTCCACGAACCGCCGCCCGAGCCGCCCCAGCTGCCGTGGCCGCCGTTCCAGGAGCCGCCGCCGTTCCACGAGCCGCCGCCCCACGATCCGCCGCCCGAGCCGCCGTGACCGCCGCCGCTCCATGAGCCGCCGCCGCGGCCACCTCCACCACCACCCCCGCCTCCGGGACCTCGTGCATCGGCTATGCCGGCGATCGCGAGCGCCGCGGCTGCGAGGACGAGGGTGGGAACGAGGGCTCGGCGCATGGTGTGCTCCACGGGAGGGAACCGGCTTCCGGGTCCGGCGTCGCGGGCAAGGTGCCGGGAGATCACGAATCCGCCGGCACACGGCGCATTCTGCTCCCGGACGAGCATCGCCTCAAACGCACCGCCGGGCCGGCCCGTTGACGGGGGATCGCCCCGCTGCGGGCCGCGCAGGTCGCTGCGCGGCCCGTCCCGCGATGCTCAACCCACGACAGCGAACGACGTGCTCCATTCGTCGACGACGCCCCGGACCGCGTTGCGAAGCTCCGGTGTCGAGCGGCGCGCCGCCAGGCGATGCCGCAGCGCGCGCGGCGTGAGCCACGCGAGCGGCGACGCGCTCCTGTCGCGTCGAACAGCCTCCGCGACGAACGCCGCGACGACGTCCGCTTCACTCGCATCGCTACCGACGAGCGTTGCGATGCGCTCGACGATCGCCGCGGGCACGCCGAGATCGAGCAACTCCCGCAGCGTCGTCGGCACCCGCTGCGCATGGTCCGCCGCGAGGCGCCGGAGGAACGCGTCGAGCGTGTCGGAGGCGCCCTGCGCATCCGGAGCGGAAGCGTTCGAGCGTCCCTCGGAAACCTCGGGTGGGCGCGGATCGGAATGGACGTACAGGCCGCACGTCGAAGCGCTGCGACTGGTCAGGTCGCCAAAGTTGGGCAACCGGTCCAAGCAGGCGAAGTCAACGACTGCGCTATCGACACTCATGCTGGCGAGTCGGCGCACGCTGCCGACTCCATGCCACCCCGCCGCGTGCATCTGCGCGACCTGCGCGAGTTGCGGCAGGTCGGCGGCCTTCTCCTCCGCCGCGCGCTCGTGCACGACCAGCAGGTTCGTGCGCGCGGTCAGGAGTTCGTAGTCGAGCGCGAGACGCAGCGCTTCGTCCTCGCTCGCCGACTCGATGCGCCGCGCCGCCGCCATGCGCGCGAGCGTGCGATCCTCGACGATGGTCGCGCCGATCTCCGTGGCGGCAGTGAGCGGAGGTGTTCCGGCCTTCGCGTGCAGCGCGATCGCGACGGCGCCGGTGGGCGCGGTGTCGAATCCCGCGTACGCGTGAACCGTCTCGCCGCCGAAGAGCCCGCGCGGCAGCGGCGTCGCCCAGCCGGGCGTCGCCGGCCAGGTTACGTCGGCGCGTTCCACGCGCGGCGCGCGCAGGCGCGAGAACATGCGCAGGATCGCGGCTTCGGCGTCCTCGTTGGGCGCGACGAACTCGCAGGCGCCGCCGGTCGCCTCGGCCAGCTTCGACAGCACGCCTTCCGCGGGCGCGCTGCCGATGCCGACGACGAACACGCGCTGATGCGCGCCGCGCGCTTCCGCGATCAGGTGCTCGGCATTCCAGACCTCGCCGTCGGTCAGCATCAGCACGTCGGCGGCGCCGTCGCGTCCGCCGATCGCGAACACTTGTCCCAGCGCGGATTCCATCTCGGTCCCGCCGAGATCGGCGTCGGTCTGCCCCACGCGAAGCGCCGCGGCGCGCACTGCGGCTTCGTCGGCGCGCACGAGGCCCTGCGTTTCGTGGACGACGCTCGAGCCGAAGCGCGAGTACGAGAAGCGGTCGCGCGCGTCGAGGTTCGCGAGGATACGGTGCAGGGCGCGCCGCGTGGCGTCGATGCTGTCGCCGCCCATCGAACCCGAACAGTCGACGAGGAGCTTCACGGTCAGCGGCAACTCATCCGCCGCCTTCGGCACGTCGGCGCAGAAGCTCGCGAGCGCGACGTAGCGCTCGCCGTCGCGCGCGACCACCGCGAGCGAGCGGCCTTCGAGGCCGGCGACGGTCAGCACGAAGTCGCGGTCGAGGAACGCACCGCCCGCGAGGCCGACGTGCATGCCGGTCGCGGTCGCCGCAATCGAAAGCGCGTGCGACGGCGAGGCGAGCGTGCCGGCGGCGATCTCGCCTTCGAGGTCGATCGCGAGCGTGAACGGGTAGGCGACCGCGAGGTCGCTCGCCGGCGCCTGGTGGGGCGCGAGGCCCCCCGCCTGCGGATCGCCGTAGCGTGGCGCGATCACGGTGGGCACGGTGATGCGCACGCTGCCGTGCTCGAAGCGCAGGAGCCGTGCGTAGCGGTAGCGGATCGTCGCGCGCTCGCCCGCCATCAGGTTGCCGAGGTTGAGCGTGCACAGGCCGTCGGCCGCGCGCTCGAGCATGATCGCGGAGTCGCCCTTGTCGATCGCCTCCTCGTAGCTGCGTTCGGCGGCCTTGCGCTCGACCACCGCGGCGACGAGTTTGCGGTCGTTCAGCGTGACGTCGAGCCCGAGGATCACCGCGTCGCTCGGCAGCGGGAAGGTGTAGATCGCCTCGACGTTGGTGTCGCGCGGATTGCGGTAGCGCTGCTCGACGTCGAGTTCGAACAGCAGGCCGCGTACGCGGCCCTTCGCGTCGACGCCTTCGAGCGTCATCGTCTCGCCGGTGGTCGAACGGAGCATCGCGGGTTCGTCTCTCATGACTCGCCTTCCTTCTTTCGGATGTCTTCGTAGAGCGCCATCACGCCGCGGAAGAGCGCGCGCGTCGCCTCGGGCGAGAGCCCCGCGCGCCCCGGCTCGAGCGTGAGTTCGAGCCCGTCCGCGATCGTCAGATGGCTCACCACTTCGACCGATCCGGCCGCGCGCGGTCGCGGCGGGACCGGCGGGGTCTCCCCCGCCAAGAGTTCGCGGATGCGCTCCAGCGACACGCCCGCGTCGGTCCACTTGCGGACCTGCAGCAGTTGCTCGACGTGCCGCGCGCCGTAGCGGGCCGCCCGCGTCTCGCCGTCCGGGCGGTCGACCAGGCCGAGCTGGATGTAGTAGCGGACCGTGCGCTTCGGCAGGTCGACCAGCGCGGAGAGGTCGTCGAGCGAGTGCGTGGGCGCGGAGGGCGATCCGGGGTGCGGCGCGTTCATGCCGCAGATAATGCCACTTTTACTGTCGTAATCAACTGCCGTTCGTCGGAAATGGGACCGAGGAATACAAATGCAGGCCCCAAGCGGCCGCAACTCGCTGCTCTGATTGAACATACCCGATTTCGGTCGTAAAGTACCCGAAATGGGTACGTCGCAATCGGATTCGAACCGGACCTCCCGCCCCAAGGGCCTGGCCGACGCCTTGTTCGCGTCGTCCGAGCAGCGGGTACTCGCCCTGCTCTTCGGCCAGCCCGACCGCAGCTTCTTCTCGACCGAGCTCATCGGGCTCGCCCGTGCAGGACGAGGGGCGGTGCAGCGCGTCCTCGGCCGCCTCGAGCAGAGCGGACTCGTCACGGTGCGCCGCATCGGCACGCAGAAGCACTACCAGGCCAATCGCGACTCGCCGATCTTCGAGGAACTCGCAGCGATCGTTCGCAAGACGTTCGGACTGGCGGAGCCGCTGAAGGCCGCGCTGGCGCCCTTCGCGGGCGCGATCGCCGCGGCGTTCGTGTACGGCTCCGTGGCCAAGCGGCAGGACACCGCGTCGAGCGACATCGACCTGATGATCGTCGGCGACTCGATCGGCTATGCCGAGGTGTTCGCCGCGCTCGAAGCAGCGAGCGAAGAGCTCGGCCGCAAGGTCAATCCGACGATCTACGACCGCGCGGGCTTCGCGCAGGCGCTGCGCGACGAGAGCGCGTTCGTCACGCGCGTCGTGCAGCAACCGAAGCTGTGGCTCATCGGATCCGACGATGTCCTCGCCGCTTGAGAATCTCGTGAAGGCCGGCAGGTCGCTCTCCGCGGAGCCTCCCGACCGCAAGGAGTTCGACCGCCTGGTGCGGATGGGCCGCGTCCGGCTCACGGATGCGGCCAACCCCACGCTCGGCATCGAGAGCCGGTTCGACCTCGCCTACAACGCGTCGTTCTCGCTCGCCCTCGCGGCCCTGCGCCGAACCGGCTATCGCGCGAAGGAACGCTACATCGTCTTCCAGGTGCTGCCGCACACGCTCGGGCTCGGACCTGAAGTGTGGCGAGTCCTGGACAAGGCGCACGCGCACCGGAATCTCGCCGAGTACCGCGGCGACATCGGCGTGGAGCCCGCGCTCGTCGATGCCGTGATCGTGGCGGCCGGGAAGGTGTTGGACGCGCTGGACCGCCTGCCTCCGCCGTGAACGCACCTATCCTGAGCTCTCGACGAAGCACGACGATCACGAGCGTTCCAGTGCAGCGAGGTCGCCGGCGCGATGAAGCGCGGAGCCGCGACGGATCGATGCGGCGCCGCATCGTGCGAGCACGTCGACCGATGCGGGCGGAGCGTGAGCGACCCGGCCGATTTCCCGTCCGCCCCCGCGGGACTACCATCGACCCTGCGGCACGCCTCGGAGACGACCATGAACCCCGCGAATCCTCCCGACCTCAACGACACCGAGCCCGACCTGCGTCTATCGTCAGACGATGTATCGGCCCATCGCGGCGCGGCCGGCGGACGCCCGTCGTCGGGCGGATGGCTGATCGCGATCGGACTGCTGCTCCTGATCGGCGGCATCGGCTGGTACTTCTGGTCGACGACCTTCGCGCCGAAGCCCGCGCCGGTCGCCGCCGTCGCGCCGCCCCCGGCTGCACCCACCGAACCGCCGAAGGAAGAGCCGCGCGACACCGCGCCGCAGTTCCCGATCGAGACCACCTCGCCGGCCGAGCCGCTGCCCGTGCTCGCGGAGAGCGACAAGGCGCTCGGCGAGGGGCTCGCCGGCGCGATCGACCGCGACGCGATCGCACGCTACCTGATCTCGCAGGACTTCATCCGCCGCGTGGTCGCAACCGTCGACAACCTGCCGCGCAAGACCTACGCGCAGCGGCTCTCGCCGTTGAAGCCCGTGCCCGGCAAGTTCGAGGTCGGCACCCGCGACGGCCACCTCGCGATCAGCGCACAGAACGCCGCGCGCTACACGCCGCTCGTGCGCGCGCTCGAAGCGGTGAACTCGGAGAAGCTCGTCGCGCTCTACGTGCGCTTCTACCCGCTGTTCCAGGAAGCCTACCGCGAGTTGGGCTACCCGAAGGGCCACTTCAACGACCGCCTGGTGCAGGTGCTCGACCTCCTGATCGCGACGCGCGAGCAGCCTGGCCAGCTCGCGGTGGTCCAGCCGAAGGTGTTCTTCGAGTACGCCGACCCGGCGCTCGAGGCGCTGCCCTCGGGCCAGAAGATCCTGCTGCGCATGGGACCGGACAACGCGGCGCGCACCAAGGCGAAGCTGAAGGAGATTCGCGCGCTGGTGGCGAAGGAGGGCGCGGCGGCGAAGGAGGCAGCGAAGTAAGCTCGGGTCGTACCCACGCGGGCGCCGCGGCGACGCTGCGCCCGCATCGAAGGCGCGTCGACTCGACGCGGCCCGCCGTTCGGAATCCCAGTCCCAGGCGATGGGTCGGGGTCCACGAGACCAACCGCCCGGGGAATGTGCGGGCATCGGAGGAGCGTCGATGGTTGCGAAGCTGGCCCGCGGGGTCGTCCGGGGATTCGAGATCCTCATCGTCGCGTCCCTCGCGCTCATGGGGATCCTCGTCTTCGGCAACGTGGTGCTGCGCTACGCGTTCAACTCCGGCATCGCCGTCTCCGAAGAGCTCTCGCGGCTCCTGTTCGTCTGGCTGATCTTCCTCGGCGCGGTCCTCGCGTCGGCGCGCCACAGCCACATCGGCTTCGACACGCTTCACCGCTGGGTCGGGCCGCGCGCGCGGCGCGGGCTCATCGCGTTCAACGGCGCGCTGATCCTCGTCGGCTGCGTCATCTTCATCGTCGGCGGCTGGCAGCAGACGACGATCAACCTCGGCAACAGCTATCCGGTGCTCGGGATCTCGTACGCGTGGCTCTACGGCGTCGCGCTGGTGTTCGGCGTGGCGCTGATCTTCCCGGTGTGCAACAACGTGCTGCAGGCGCTGCGCGGCCGCGACGACGATCTCACCCGCGACCTCGGCGACCGCATCGAGGACCTCGCCGAACGCATCGAGCATGAAACGGCTCGCCCGTCGCGCTCGAACAAGGAGCCGTCGTGACCGCCGTCGTCTTCCTCGCGACGCTCCTCGGGCTGATCGCGCTGGGGCTTCCGATCGCGTTCGCGCTGATGTTCGCGGGCGTCGCGCTGATGCTCGTGACCGGCCAGTTCGACGCGCAGATCGTGGTCCAGAACGCGATCTCGGGCGCCGACAACTTCGTCCTGATGGCGGTGCCGTTCTTCATCCTGGCCGGCGAGTTCATGAACGCCGGCGGACTGTCGAAGCGCATCGTCGAGATGGCGAGCGCGTTCGTCGGCCACCTGCGCGGCGGCCTGGGATACGTCGCGATCTCGGCCGGACTCCTGCTCGCGAGCCTGTCGGGCTCGGCGGTCGCCGACACCGCGGCGCTGGCGGCCATCCTCGTGCCGATGATGCGCCGGGCCGGCTACGACCCGGCGCGTGCCTGCGGGCTCATGGCCGCGAGCGGCATCATCGCGCCGGTCATTCCGCCGTCGATCGGCTTCCTGATCTTCGGCGTGGTGGCGAACGTGTCGATCACCCGCCTGTTCCTCGCCGGCATCGTGCCGGGGGTAATGATGGGGCTCGCGCTCGTCATCGCCTGGTGGTTCGTGGCGCGCAGCCAGAACGTGGCGCTGACGCCGCGCGTGCCCTGGGGGCGCCGCCTGCGTCTGCTGGGGCAGGGGGGCTGGGCGCTGATGCTGCCGGTGATCATCATCGGCGGCCTGCGCTTCGGCATCTTCACGCCCACCGAGTCGGCGGTCGTCGCGGCCGCCTACGCGCTGTTCGTCGGCCTGGTCGTCTACCGCGAACTCACCTGGCGCAGCATCTACCACTGCCTGCTGTCCACCGCGCAGACCACCTCGGTCGTGCTGCTCCTGGCGGCGCTCGCCATGGTGGCGTCGTACATGATCACCGTGACCGACATTTCCGGTCAGGTCGGGTCCTGGCTGCAGACCATTTCGGACCACCCGCTGGTCCTGATGGCGGCCATGATGATCGTGGTCTTCCTCGCCGGCATGGTGCTGGACTTCATCCCCATCGTGCTGATCTTCACGCCGGTTTTCTTGCCCATCGTCAAAGCGGCGGACATCGATCCGGTGTATTTCGGCGTGGTGTTCATCATGAACTGCTCGATCGGCATGATCACGCCGCCCGTCGGCGTCGTGCTCAACGTCGTCAGTTCGGTGGGCAAGGTCACGTTCACGGAGGCGGCGCGCGGCATCGGGCCGTTCCTGCTGGCGCTCGTCGGCCTCCTGATCCTCCTCATCCTGTTCCCGGCGCTGGTGACCGTGCCGGCCGAGTGGTGGCGCTAGCATTTCGATCCCCATTTCCAAGGAGGCACCCATGAAGTCCCGCAGCACTCTCCTCGCCGGCCTCCTGGCCGTCGCGATGTCCTGCCCCGCCGCGGCGGTGGTCACCGGCAAGTTCGCCGTCACGCTGCCCGAGAAGTCGCACCAGGGACAGGGCGTGGCGAAGTTCGTCGAGCTGGTGAAGGCCAAGAGCAACGGCGAGATCGACATCAAGCCCTACTACAGCGGCGCGCTGGGCGACGACGTGAAGGTGACCTCCGCGCTGCAGGGCGGCACGGTCGAGTTCACGGTGCCGCAGACGACGACGCTCACCGGCATGTCGAAGCCCTACGAGATCCTCGACTTCCCGTTCCTGTTCAGGAATTCCGAGGAAGCGGAGAAGGTCCTCGACGGCCCGATCGGGCAGAAGCTGATGGACACCCTGCCGGCGCACGGGCTCGTCGGCCTCGCCTACTGGGAGAACGGGTTCTTCAACGCGACCAACAGCAAGCATCCGATCGCGCGCGTCGAGGACTTCAGCGGGCTCAAGTTCCGCTCGATCCAGGCGCGGATCACGCAGGAGACGATCAAGGCGCTCGGCGCGAACCCGGTGCCGCTGGCGGTCCCCGAGCTCTACACCGCGCTCGAGACCCGCACGATCGACGGCCAGGGCACGCCCAACGCCGTGATCGCCGCGCTCAAGCTCTTCGAGGTCCAGAAGTACCTGTCGATCACGCGCCACAGCTACGGCGCGTTCATCCCGCTCGTGTCGAAGAAGTTCTGGGACAAGCTCACGCCTGCCCAGCAGAAGATCCTGAAGGACGCCGCGATCGAGGCCCGCACCTACCAGCGGCAGGTCGCGCGCGCGCAGTCCGACTCGGCGCAGAAGATGATGGCCGAACGCGGCATGCAGGTGAACGAGGTGACCGACGCCGAGCGCGCCCGCATGCGCGCCCGCGTGCAGCCGGTGTGGGACATGTTCACGCCCGACGTCGGCGCGGATCTCGTCAAGCAGGTGGAGGCGACGCTCAGGAAGTGATTGGGCGCGGCATCGACGGACAAGGGCGCCTTCGCGGCGCCCTTGTCGTCTTGCGGACTGCGTGAACGCGAGCGCGCCCCACGCGGATCACCGGCCGGATGCTCGCTGCGGACGCCGCGGCCCGCTGCGCCCCGGCTGACGACCTACTCCTTCCAGGAGTCGAGGTAGCCGTGCACCTTGACGGCCTCCGTGCGGGCGTCGAGGTCGAGCGGATAGCGCGAGTCGATCATCACCGCGACCTCGTCGGTGTACCGGCGTTCGCCCTTGTTGTTGGCCGCCGCCGCCGCGAACGCCTTGGGGTGCGGGCCGTGGTGGAAGCCCGACGGGTGCAGCGTGAACATGCCGGGCTTGATGTTGTCGCGGCTGAAGAAGCTGCCCTGGTGGTAGAAGATCGCCTCGTCGAACTCGTCGTTGTTGTGGAAGAACGGCACCTTGAGCGCGCCCGGGTCGCTCTCGATCGGGCGCGGCGCGAACGTGCACACGATGATCGTGTTCGACAGGAACGTCGCGTGCACCGTCGGTGGCAGGTGGTAGCGGTCCGACAGCAGTTCGCGGATGTCGCGCCAGTTGAGCTTGACCGGCACGCAGTCGCCGTGCCAGCCGACCGCGTCGAGGAAGTTGAAGGGGAAGGTGATCGTCGTGACCTGCTGGCGCCGCTTGGCGAGCACCCGCGACTCCTTCTCGCTGTACTGCGCCTTGAACGCGTCGTCGATCTTCGGCGTGTCGAGCACGGCGAGGTCGAACTGCGCGTGGTGGCCGAGGATCCCGCGCTCGGGCAGCACGAACAGGTCCTCGGTCGCCTCGATGGTCAGGACCTCGTTGCGCACCTGGGTCTCGAGCCGCCAGGTCGTGCCGCGCGGGATGTTGATGTAGTCGCCCTCGCGGTAGGCCATGTGCCCGAAGTCGCAGTAGAAGTCGCCCTCGCCCCGGTGGAAGAACAGGATCATGTCGCCGTCGCCGTTCCGCGCGAGGTCGGGCATCGAACTGCCGAACTTCCAGAAGTGCACCTGCGTCTGCCCGTTGTGCATGAAGCGCTGCGCCTTCCACGGACAGGCCGCGCTGTCGCCGAGCTTGTTCAAGTCGAGCAGCGTCAGCTCGAGCGGACCCTCCCATTTCGTCCACGCCGTCGGTTTGTGCTTGTGCAGGATGTGGCTCGCCGGGCCGAAGAACCCGTTGCGTCCGTGCTCGCGCTCGAAGAGGCCGTCGGGGATGTCGCAGTGCGCCTGGCGCGTGTGGACGCCTTCGCGCAGCGGGAACGAGATGTACTTTTTCATGCGGGCCTCCGGAGGGCGGGTCGATCGCGTGCGCGCGCGTCGCGGCGGGTGCGATGGGGAACGGAGAGCTTCCCGCGTTCGGGGGCGGGGCGGGCTGATCTGGATCAACTACCCGTGCGGTGCGTGCGTGACCGAAGCCTTGCCGCCATGCGGACCGGGTCGCGGCGCGGCCGATGCGTGTCCGTCAGCAACGTCCGCCCGGTCAGCCGGGCGGCGCACCAAGGCGCCGTCAGTACACGACGACCCGGTCTCCGATCCGGACCTGTTCGTAGAGCCACTTCGCCGCCCGATAGTCGCGCATCTGGCTGCACCCGTGCGAGCCGCTGTCGTAGCCCTTGTCGGAAAAGTCCTGCGAGTAGTGGATCGCGACGTTGCCCTGATAGAAGATCGCGTAGGGCATGGGCGTGCGCTCGCCGAAGATCTTCGAGACCGTGTCGGCGTTCATGTGCCAGATGCGGAAGTCTCCTTCGGGACTCTCCCAGCCAGGCATGGCGAAGCGCGCCTCGCGGGTAAAGCGCACGCTGCCGTCGACGACGTAGGACATCATCCGCTGCTTCCTGGAGATGCACACCACCCTGCCCCTGGTGCACCTGGGATCGAGCGCCTGCACCAGCGTGCTCTCCGGCGGCGCGGAGAACAGCTCGGCGTAGCGCGGGTTTCGGGTGCGGCGTATCAACTGCGCCCAGGTGCGCTCGTCCATCACCTCGCTCGCCGGCAGGCCAATGCGCGTGCGCCATGCGGCGACCGCCTGCCGCGTGGCGGCGTCGAACGTTCCGTCGATCGCGCCCGAGTACGCGCCCACCTGCTGGAGTCGATGCTGCAGCTCCATCACGAAGGCCGGCTGCGTGGGCGCAGTGAACCAGGGCCCGACGTCGACGTTGTCGAGTTCGGCCTGCGTCGGCGCACGCGAGCGCATGAGCAGCGCCGACCAGGTCCGCTGATCGACTACTCCCGTCGGAGGCAGCCCGCTGTCGCGCTGCAGCTTGATCACGGCCTCGCGCGTGACCATGCCGAAGCGGTCCTCCACATCGTAGACGGCCAGGTACTTCGCGTGCCGCAGCCGTACCTGCAGCTCGCGCACCTTCGGCGAGTTCGTCCGATAGCGCAGCTCCTGCACAAGCGGCGCGTCCGCTCCCGTCGGTTGCGTCGCGCGGTCCGGCACCTGCGCGCGCGCCCAGGGGGCCGCGAGCGCGATGGCCGCGAGCGCGGCGGCAGCAATCGCGCGCAGGGAGTGGGAGTCGGACATGATCCGGGATTATGCGACCGGGGCGCGGTGCACGGCGCATTCGTCGCGGTCACGATGCAGAACGTGGCGCCCTGCGAGTGTCGACGCGTCTCGGCCCCGGCGGGCGCCGCGGATCGACCACGGATTCGCGCCTCGTCGCCTACGAAACCTGATCTGCATCATGGCGTGCCGTGGCTCCAGACTGATTCGCGCTGACGCGGATCTCCGGTTTCCGGTGCATCGAAATGGCGGATCCCCATCGCGGCCACCTTGTCGCTGCGGGGATTTGTCGAACGAACCCTCGACGCACCAGCGCGCCAAGGATTCCTCGAAGTCCAACCTGACGGCTCCCCCATGCCGGTCACGGGCGAACTCGATGCGCTGACTACCGACGACGGCCTAGGCCTTTCGGACGATTGCGCACAGGCGTACCGTTTCCGATGATTCGGTCGCATGGAGGGCCACGCTGCAGAAGCCCGGCCTGCGACTCGAACGGAAGTCTTGTGGGTCGTTCAGACGCGCTTCGCCGGAGGTGACCCGTGAAGGCTGCTGCGATTGCCGGGCTGGTGCTCGCTCCGTTGCTGGGGGGGTGCGGGTTCGATGTGATGTATGCGGATTGGAAGGTGGATCGGCTGTGCAGGGTGGATGGAGGGGTCAAGATCTATATTCGCGACCCGCTACCCGACTTCTTGCGGCGCGAAGACGGAAAGATCGACGCTCACCAGCTCTTGCAAGGCAGGCCAGACCACCCTTACTACTTGTCTAACACCCAGACCGACATCATCGGCAGCGGCGCGCGAATATTTCGATGGGAGTATCGACTCTATCGGCGCGCTGACGGAGCGCTGCTGGGAACTACGGTCACGTACAACCGGGTCGCCCAGAACGTGAGCGGCCCCCTTTTGTCAAAGGGTCCTTACGTGTGTCCATCCGGGGACGATCTAACTGAGTTGGTGAAGGGCGCATTCCGCACCAACGGCTCTACTTCATAGGGCGCAAGTCAATGGTCAACGAGTCCACCATGCTCCGCAACGCGAGTCTTGCGTTCGCCGCATACGCGACGTTGCCTGCGTCAATTATCGACCCGCGCGCTCTGCAAAGAGTGGATTTCTCAGCTCGCCAGGCTGAGGAGTTTGCAAATGGATGGCGCGTAGGCGACCAGTTCGAGCATTCGAGTGAGCCGTACTACTTCTACGACCTGATGACCGGACTGCCTTACGGGCCTATTACCGACACCAATGGCTTGTCCGTAACGGTCTTCAAAGATAATGGCTCGGGTGAAGTTGTCCTCGCTATCCGCGGCACCGACGATGCCGCCGATCGCGTAACGGACATCGTAGACATCGCCCTGCTCGGCTCACCCAAGTATCAGGGTCAGTACCAATCGCTCCGCCAGCAGGTCCAGGCGTGGATCAAGAACGAGGTGCTCCCGGAGCACTTCACGGTAACGGGCCACTCTCTCGGCGGCTTCCTCGCCCTCGGCCTCGCGTTGGAGTTCCCTAACCGCGTCGACCACGCCTACCTGTACAACGCGCCCGGCCTCGGCGGCATCACCAATCGCCCCGTGCTCGACGAGATCGCGCGCGTCTACCACATCACCGGCGGCACCTACGATCCCGCGAAGTTCACCAACGTCCGTGCGAAACCCGGGTGGTCGATGATCGCGGGGCTCGGCGCGCATCCCTCGCCACCGGTCTTGGTCGAAGGCGAGGACAAGGGCGGTTGGCTTGTAGGCACGAACAACCACAAGATCGGACATCTCGTCGAATCCCTCGCGATTCACGACGCATTCAACCGCCTCACTGGCGAAGAGTCGCTCGAGACCAGCGGCCGGATCATCAAAGGCGCGAGCGATCGCGGCCTCGGCAAGCTCGAAGGCGCGCTCGACGCCTTGCGCACGACGCTCTCCGGAACACGCGCGACACCCACGCCCCAGGAAGTGCGAGACGCGCTCTACGCGAACCTCTACTCGCTGACGGACTCAGCGACCTACCAAACGCTCGTCGGCCGCGCGTCGATCGCGCCGATCGCGCGTCTCGGCCTGGACGCCCTCGCCTCGTCCACGTCGGGGACGCTCGCCTCGCTCGTCGCGCTGCGGTGGCTCACGCCGTTCCAGTTGAACGGTGCCGAGGCGCAGCTCGCCGCGGCGCACGGCGGATTGCGCTCCTCGCTGCTGCACGACGCCGCCCTCGGGCCAACGCGCGTCGCAGATGCCGACTACAGCGCAGCGTGGCGCACCGAGCGCGCGAGGATGCTCGCGGCACTCGTCGCCCGCAACGAGGCCGACGGATCCTCGCAGGTCTCGCGCCGCTCCGGGCCGGCGCGCCAGTACCTCGACGTCGAGGCGCAACTCAACTTCAGCACCCGCACCGTCGACTCGCTCGGCAATCCGCCCGAGCGGGTACTGTTCGGGAGCGAAAGTGTCGCCAACACGATCACCGGGTTCAGCACGCGGGACACGCTCTTCGGCGGCATGCTCGCCGACGCGATCGACGGCGGCGCCGGCGACGATGCGCTGGAAGGCCGCCGCGGCAACGACACGCTGCGTGGCGGCGACGGCGCGGACCGCCTGGTCGGCGGCGAGGGCGCGGACCAGCTCGACGGCGACGCGGCGGACGACACTCTGCTCGGCGGCGACGGCGCCGACATCCTCGACGGCGGCACGCACGACGATCGCCTCGACGGCGGCCTCCTCGCCGACCAGTTGCGCGGCGGCAGCGGGTACGACACCTACGTCGTTCGCGCGGGCGAAGGCAAGGACACGATCGTCGACAGCGACGCGCGCGGGCGCATCGACTACATCGACGCTTCGGGCCGCACGCTCGCGCTCGCCGGCGTGGGCCTCGTGGACCGCGCGGCGGCCAACCGCTGGTCGGTGCTCATCGGGCGCGACGTCGAGGTCGTCGCGACGCGCAACTCGCCGCTCACGCTCACGCTGCCTGACGGCACAGAGGTCGTGGTCGACGACGACCGCGCCGGGGCGCTGGGTCTCACGTTGCTCTCCGACATCCCCGACCAGGCGACGACGAACACGATTGCGGGCGACGGCAACAGCGACAAGCGCGACACCATCATCGGGACCGCGGTCAACGACCGCATCGACGCGGGCGCCGACACCGACACCGTGCTGGGCGGCCTCGGAGCCGATCGCATCGCGGGCGGCGCGGGCCGCGATCGTCTCGACGGAGAAGCGGGCGACGACATCGTCGAAGGCGGGAGCGAGGCGGACATCGTCGAGGGCGGCGCGGGCCGCGACCGGCTCTTCGCGGACGTCGCATCCTCGTTCGATCCGCTCGTCGCGCTGCGTGCCGCGCTCGCGTCGTCGGGCACGCCGACCGGCACGCAGGGCGACTGGCTCTCCGGCAACGACGATGCCGACCTCCTCGTCGGCGCGCTCGGCAACGACGGCCTCGCCGGCGGCCCGGGGACCGACATCCTCGTCGGCGGCGCAGGCGACGACTCGCTTCTCGGCGATGCGGACGTCGCTCCGGTCAACGGCACCTGGGCCTGGTCCGACGTCGAGGTGAACGGCACGATCACGCGCACGTTCACCGGGATGGACGACGGCGCGCCCGATCCGTCCGGTGGCGCGGCCGACAGCCTGTACGGCGGCGCAGGCAACGACTTCGTGCTCGCGGGCCGCGGCGACGACGCGCTGTTCGGCGAGGCAGGCAACGACTTCCTGCAGGGCGATGCGGGCAACGACGCGATCGCGGGCGGCGCGGGCGCGGATCGGCTCGCCGGCGACGGCTCCGCGACGACGACCGGCACCGACCAGGGCGACGACTTCCTCGACGGCGGCGACGGCGACGATCGGCTGACGGGCGGCGGCGGCAAGGACGATCTTCTCGGCGGCCTCGGCAACGACACGTTGATCGGCGACGACGCGCTCGATCGCGTCCCCGCGGCGTTCCAGGGCGCCGATCGCCTCGACGGCGGCGACGGCGACGACACGCTCTCCGGCGGACTCGGCGATGACGAGCTCATCGGTGGCCTCGGCAACGACACCATTGCGGGCGATCTCGTCGGCGGCGCGGGCGGCGGCAACGATCGCATCGAAGCGGGCGAGGGGAACGACGTCGTCGACGCGGGCGAGGGCGACGATCGCGTCAGCGGCGGCGCGGGAAGCGACCAGATCGTGGGCGGCGCGGGCGCGGACGAACTCGCGGGCAACGCCGGCGCCGACCTCCTCGCGGGCTCCGAGGGCGACGACTGGCTCGACGGCGGCGCCGACGACGATTCGCTCCTCGGCGGCGACGGATCCGACGTGCTCGACGGCGACGACGGCAACGACGTGCTCGCAGGCGGCGAGGGCGATGACGAGCTCGCCGGCGCATCCGGGAACGACGCGCTGCACGGCGACGCAGGCAGCGACCGGATCTCAGGCGAGGACGGCACCGACTGGTTGAACGGCGCGACGGGCGACGACGACCTCCACGGTGGCGAGGGCTCCGACGCGCTCTCCGGCGGCGACGGTGACGACATCCTCGACGGCGGAGGCGGCAAGGACCTGCTGATGGGCGGGCCGGGCATCGATCGCTATCTCCTGGGCAGCGACGGCGCGCCCGACTTCCTCGCCGAACTCGACCCGGGCGATCACATCATCCTGCCCGAGGGCATCGAGGCCTCGTCGCTCGACTTCCAGCGCGCCGAGGACGAAACGGGCAACACGGGACATCTCGCGATCCTCGCCGGCAACACGCTCCTCGCCGTCGCGCTCGACTGCCCCGACGATGCGCGCCCCGCGATCGAACTCGCCGACGGCGCGACGATCGCGAAGACCACCATCGACGCCGCGCTCTCGCGCCACTCGACGATGTTCGTGCCGATCACGCTGCCCGGATTCGGCGCGTCCGGCTCGTCCGCGATCGACCACATCACCTCTCCCGGCGGCGCGTCCGACTTCTCCGGCGGCATCGGCGACGACGTGCTCGAAGGCGGCGTCTCGCCCGATCGCCTCGCCGGCGGCGAGGGCAACGACGCGCTCACCGGTGCAGGCGGCCGGGACAGCCTCGACGGCGGTGCGGGCAACGACGTGCTCGATGGCGGCGACGATGCCGACACGATCGAAGGCGGCGACGGTGACGATCGCCTGCTCGGAGGTCACGGCGACGACACGCTCGCAGGGGGAGCGGGAAGCGACACGCTCGCGGGCGACGCGGGATCCGACCGCCTCGCAGGCGGCGAGGGCAACGACACGCTCGCAGGTGGCCTCGGTCGCGACACGCTCGCGGGGGATGCAGGCAACGACACCCTCGACGGCGGCGACGGCAACGACGCGCTCGATGGGGGCACGGGAAGCGACACGCTCACCGCGGGTGCGGGCAACGATTCGCTCGCGGGCGGCGCAGGAGACGATCTCCTCGTCGGCGGCACCGGCGACGACACCTACCTGCTCGACGGCCTCGGCGTCGATCGCGTGCGCGACGCGGGCGGCATGTCGACCGTGCGCTTCGCCGCGGGCATCACCGCCTCCTCGATCGCGCTCTCCCGCGGAGCCGCAGGCGGCGCCGACGAGCATGCCCTCGTCATCGACTTCGGCGGCGGACGACGCACGGTCATCGAGGACGGCCTGCGCGGCGGACCGGTGCGCTACGCGTTCGACGATGGCACGACGCTGACCCGCGCCCAATTGTTCGACGCGCGTCTGCCCGCCGCGCTCGATCTCGCCGCCGACGCGGCGCACCGCGCGATCGCCGGCGGCGCGGGCGCCGACCGGATCACCGCCGGATCCGTGGCCGCGGTCGACCTGCGCGGGGGCGCGGGCGACGACACCGTCACCGGAAGCGCGCTCGCCGATCTGCTCGCGGGCGACGCGGGTCGCGACCGGCTCGACGGCTACGCCGGCAATGACCTCATCTCGGGCGGCGCCGACGATGACACCATCGACGCCGGCGAGGGCAACGACCTCGTCTCGGGCGGCGAAGGCAACGACATTGTCGCGCCGGGAAGCGGCGACGACCTCAGCTTCGGCGCGGCGGGCAACGACACGTTCGGATTCGACGCGGGCAACGACTTCGCGTTCGGCGGGACGGGCGACGACCTGTATCGGTTCGGCGCCGGCGCGGGCTACGACGTGGTCATCGATGGAGAGGGCGCCAATCGCGTCCGGTTCGCGTCCGGCATCCGCTCTGCGGACGTCGCGTTCCGCACCGACGGCACCAGCCTGATCGCCGCGCTCGCCGACGGCAGCCGCTTGCGCCTGCCCTACGCGGTGTCCGCTCCCGAAGGCATGACCGCGACGCGCATCGACGCCTTCGACTTCGACGGCGAATCGCTCACCCTCGCGCAGGCGATCGCCCGCGCAAGCGCGACGATCACCGGCGATTCATCACCGCTGCTCACCCCGGGCGTCAGCACCACGGCATCCGGCGACCTCGACCTCGACGGCGCGGCGCGACTCCATTGGAGCGGTCGCGCGTACGGCGGTCCGGGGGACGATATCTGGTTCGACGGCGGCCAGTTCCTGTTCGGCCGCGGCGACGGCCACGACACGATCACGCTCTACAACCCGGCGTCGAAGCGCACCCCGGACACCCTGCCGTACTGGGTCGAGATGCAGCCGGGCATCACCGCGGCCGACCTGTCGTTCGGCCTCGACGGCAGCGAGCTCCTCGTCACGATCCGCGACACCGGCGACTCGATCCGGGTCGCCTCGCATTTCGCACGCACCGGCGCCTACCCCAACTACAGCTACGCCAACGCGCTCGGCGGCGTGCGCTTCGCCGACGGCAGCTCGTTCGGCTTCGACGAGATCGCGGAGGCGATCAGCGTCGGCACCGACGGCGACGATCGCCTCGGCAGCATCGCCGTCCTGCTCGACGACATCCAGGCCGGCGACGGCGACGACGTCGTGAGGCTGCGCGAGACCAACGCGTACGTGTTCGGCGGCGACGGCGACGACACCCTCGTCGCCGACCCGTACCTGCCCGGCGACGCGTCGCGCCTGTACGGCGAAGGCGGCGACGACCTGCTCGTCGCCAGTTCCGCGAACAACGCGCGCACCGAACTCTACGGCGGCGAGGGCGACGACCGCCTGGTCGGCCACCCGGGCACGCTCGCCGACGGCGGGGCCGGGAACGATCGCATCGAACTCTGGAGCGGCGCCTCCGGCGGCCCGATCGACGTCGCGTTCGGGCGCGGCAGCGGACGCGACTCGATCACCTTCGGCGGCGAGGAATCGAACTTCTCCGGCCCGGCGCGCTTCGACCTGCGCGTGCCGTTCGCCGACTATCGCAGCCTCGTCGTCGAACGCGAGGGCGAGGACCTGGTGCTGCGCGTCCGCGACCGCGACGACCGCATCGCGATCCCCGACTTCTTCGCCCCCGGCGCGGCTCGCTCCGGCCTCGAACACGTCGACCTCATCGAGCCGGGCACCGGCTTCGTTCTCGCCGGCTCGCCCGATGCCGAGGCGATCGCCAAGAAGGCGGTCACCGTCTCGGCACCGGCCGAATCGTGGACCGGGACCGACGCGAGCGACCTGCGCGTCGGCCGCGGCGGAAACGATGCGCTCGACGCGGCCGGTGGCGACGACGAACTCGACGGCATGTCGGGCGACGACACGCTCACCGGCGGGGCGGGCGACGACAGGCTTCTCGGCCGCAGCGGACACGACACGCTCGACGGCGGCGAGGGCCGCGACCATCTGGAAGGCGGCCGCGGCGACGACGTCCTGCGCGGCGGCGGCGGTGACGACAGGCTCGTCGACGCGTTCGGCGACAACGTGGCGGAAGGCGGCGACGGCGCCGACCGCATCCTCTTGTCCGGCAGCCGGGGACTCGCGCGCGGCGGCGCCGGCGATGACACGATGTTCGCGTCGGCGGGCAACCACCTGCTGCTGGGCGACGAAGGCCGCGACAACCTGTCTGTGTACGCCGGCGAAGCGGAACTCGATGGCGGCGCCGGGGATGACACGCTGCTCGTGAACGCCGGCGCGAAGGCCGTCGTCCACTTCGCGCGCGGCGGCGGCGCGGACGAGGTGTCGATCGGAACATTCCGTGCAGATGCGATCGACGAGATCCGCCTCGGCGCCGGCATCGCGATGGCCGACGTCGACCTCCGCCGCGACGGCGCCGATCTCGTGCTGTCGCTCGCCGGCGTACCGGACACGCTGCGCGTGGGCGGCGGCTTCCAGGGAAATCTCGTCGCGGTAAATCGGATCACGCTCGCCGACGGAGGCTCGCTCGACACCGCGGCGATCCTCGCGCTCGCGAGCGGAGGCAGCGACGCCGACGACATCCTCTTCGGCACGCCGGGCGACGACACGCTGTCCGGACGCGCAGGCGATGACCAGTTGAACGCCGGCGCGGGCAACGACCGTCTCGACGGCGGCTCGGGGAACGACGCGCTCGACGGCGCGGCCGGCAATGACTACCTCGACGGCGGCACCGGGGCGGACACGATGACGGGCGGCGTCGGGAACGACGTGTTCATCGTCGATGATCCGGGCGACGTCGTCGTCGAGTTCGACGGCCAGGGGACCGACGAGGTGCGTGCGTCCGTGACCTCGTACCAGGGCCCCGGCATCGAGCGCCTGCGCCTCACGGGCAGCGCCGACATCGATGCGTGGGGCAGCGTGCGCGACGACGACATCGAAGGCAACGCGGGGAACAACCTTCTCTACGCGTACACCGGCGCCGATCGGCTCGCGGGCGGCGCGGGCGACGACACCTACGCGGTCGATGACGGCGGCGACACGCTGATCGAGCTCGCGAACGAAGGACGCGACACGCTCGTCTCCGCCGTGAGCGCGACGCTCGGCACGAACTTCGAGAACCTGCATCTGTCGACGTCCTCGGCGGCGAACGCGACCGGCAACGCGCTCGACAACGAACTCCAGGGGGGTGGCGGCACGAACGTGCTGACCGGGCTCGGCGGCAATGACACGCTCGACGGCGGAGCGGGCGCCGACCAGCTGGTGGGTGGCAGCGGCAACGACCGCTACGTGGTCGATCACGCGAGCGACGTCGTCGTCGAGCGCGCGGGCGAGGGTGTCGACACCGTGGAGGCCTCGGTGGCCTACGTGCTGCCCGCGGATGTCGAGAACGCGCTGCTCCGCGGCGGTTCGGCGCTCAACCTCACCGGCAACGCACTCGCGAACACCCTCACCGGCAACACCGCCGCGAACCTGATCGACGGCCGCGCCGGCGCGGACACGATGGCCGGCGGCACCGGCAACGACACCTACGTCGTCGACCACCTCGGCGACACGATCGCCGAGAGCGCCGCCGCCGGGACCGATGCGGTGCAGGCATCGGTGAGCCACGTGCTCGGCGCGAACGTCGAGAACCTGACGCTCACCGGAGCGCTCGCGATCAACGCCACCGGCAACACGCTCGCGAACGTCCTCGTCGGCAACGCCGCCGCGAACGTGCTCGACGGCGGCGCGGGCAGCGACACGATGCGCGGCGGCGCGGGCGACGACACTTACGTGGTCTCGGCCACCGGCGACGTCATCGCCGAGAATGCGTCCGAGGGGACCGACACCGTGCTCGCGGCGGTGTCGCTCACGCTCGGCAACAACGTCGAGCGGCTGACGCTCACCGGCACGAGCGCGATCAACGCCACCGGCAACACGCTCGCGAACACGCTCGCCGGCAACGCCGCGAACAACGTCCTCGACGGCAAGGCGGGCGCGGATGCGATGAGCGGCGGCGCCGGCAACGACACCTACGTCGTCGACGCCGCGGGCGACACGACGGTCGAGGCCGCGGCTTCGGGCACCGACCTCGTGCAGGCCGCGATCTCGTGGACGCTCGCGGCCAACGTCGAGAACCTGACGCTCACCGGGTCGGCGAGCATCAACGGCACCGGCAACACGCTCGCGAACGTCCTCACCGGCAACGGCGGCAACAACGTGCTCGACGGCGGGGCGGGCGCCGACAGGCTCTCCGGCGGCGCGGGCAACGACAGCTACGTCGTCGATCTCGCCACGGATGTCGTCGTCGAGAGCGCAAGTGCGGGAACCGATGTCGTGCGCGCGTCGGTCGGCTGGACGCTCGGCGCGAACCTCGAGAACCTCGTGCTGACCGGGACGTCGGCGATCAACGGCACCGGCAACACACTCGCCAACGCGATCACCGGCAATGCCGCCGCGAACGTCCTGAACGGCGGCGCCGGCGCCGATGCCATGAGCGGCGGCGGCGGCGACGACACCTATCTCGTCGACCATGTGTCGGACATCGTTACCGAGGCGGCGAGCGCCGGCAGCGACCGGGTCGAGACCGCCCTCGCCTGGGCGCTCGGCGCGAACGTCGAGGACCTGACGTTGACCGGCGCCTCCGCGGTCAACGGCACCGGCAACGCGCTGTCGAACGCGATCGTCGGCAACGCCGCAGCGAACGTCCTCACCGGCGCGGACGGCCACGATCTCCTGTTCGGCGCCGTGGGCAACGACACGCTCGCCGGCGGCAACGGCAACGACGTCGTGCAGGGCGGCGACGGCAACGACACGGTCGGCGACACGGCCGGCAACAACCTCCTCGACGGCGGCCTCGGCGCCGACGCGCTCGCCGGGGGCGCGGGGCGCGAGTTCATCGCCGGCGGCAAGGGCGACGACACGATCTCCGCGGGCGCCGGCACGGACGTCTTCGCGTTCAACAAGGGCGACGGCAGGGACACGATCGTCGCCGCGGCCGGCGCGGACGACGTCCTGTCGCTCGGCGGCGGCATCCGCTACGCCGACCTCGGCCTGCGGAAGTCCGGCAACGACCTCGTGCTCGACGCCGGCGCCGACCAGGTCACGCTGAAGGACTGGTACGTCGCGACGTCGAACCGCAGGATCGCCCGGTTGCAGGTGGTGACCGACGCCTCGACCGATTACCTCGCCGGCTCGACCGACCCGACCCGGAAACACCGGGTGACGCGGTTCAACTTCGCGGCGATCGCCTCGGCGTTCGACGCCGCGCGCGCCACCAATCCGAACCTCACCCGCTGGACGCTCGCCGGCACGATGTCAAGCGCCTACTCCGACAGTTCGGACAACTCGGCGCTGGGGGGCGATCTGGCCTATCGGTACGGCCATGCCGGGAGCCTCGCCGGCATCGGATTCGGCGCGGCGGGGACGATCCTCGGCGATGCGGCGTTCGCATCCGGGGCCCAGGCCTTCCTGCCGCCCGCGACGCTCACCGCGGGGCCGCGGCTGTTGCGCTGACCGCCGCGCCGGGCGCCGCTCCGGCCCGCGCGGCCCCAGGGTTCGTCGTCCTCCGATACCGAAGGTGGCTCACGCCACGAGCCCATGCGGGCGCAGCATCGTGCCTCGACCGGCCGATCGAGAGGCGCCGATGCGGGCGATCCGGGCTCGAGCGCGGCCATGACCGGCACGATTCCTGCGTCGCTCCTTCTCCCCGCGCCAACCGCCCCCGACGATGGACCGCACCGAACGCTTCTACCGCATCGACCGCATGCTGGCCACGGGCAGGCCGGTCGCGAAGCGCGAGTTCCTCGACGAGCTCGAGGTCTCGCACGCGACGTTCAAGCGCGACATCGAGTACCTGCGCGACCGCTTCCATGCGCCGATCGAATGGGACCGCGAGGCCGGCGGCTACCGGTACTCGACCCGGACGGGCGCCGCGCCGTTCCAGCTCCCGGGTCTGTGGTTCAGTCCCTCCGAGATCGAGGCGCTCCTCACGATGCACGCGATGCTCGACGAAGTGCAGCCCTCGCTCCTGGGCGCCCACGTCGCGCCGCTGCGCGCGCGCCTCGAGGCGCTGCTCGAGGAAGGCAAGGTCGAGGCGTCCGAGGTCCGCAAGCGCGTACGCATGCTGCCGCAGGCCGCGCGCGCGATGGCGTCGGGCGTGTTCGAGACGATCGCGGCGGGCACGCTCAAGCGCCGTCGCGTCGACGTGGTCTACGGCGCGCGCAGCACCGGCGAGACCACGCGACGGACGATCTCGCCGCAGCGCCTCGTCCACTACCGCGACAACTGGTACGTCGATGCGTGGTGCCACCTGCGCAACGGCCTGCGCAAGTTCGCGATCGACGCGATCGCACAGGCGCAGTTGACCGATGCGAGGGCGAAGCCGGTCGACCTCCGCGAGGTCGAGCGCGAGTTCAATTCGGGCTACGGCATCTTCGCCGGGACGAAGATCGCGTGGGCGAAGCTGCGCTTCGCGCCGTCGCGTGCGCGCTGGATCGCGCAGGAGCGCTGGCATCCGGACCAGCGCGGCCGCGCGGAAGCCGACGGCTCCTACGTGCTCGAGGTCCCGTACACCGATCCGCGCGAACTGATGATGGACATCCTCAAGTACGGCGCCGACGTCCGGGTGCTCGCCCCGCCGACCCTCGTCGGGATCGTCGGCGCGGAGATCCGGCGCATGATGGCCGCCGCCTGACCCGGGCGGGAAAGGCTACGACCCGGTCTTGCGCCAGGTCGAATCGGGGTTGAACGAGGTCATCGCCGGCGCGCGTTCCGGCGTGCGCGACCCCAGGTCCTTCTCGAACACCACGCCGTCGTGGTTGCAGACGAAGGTCATCACGCCCGACACGCCGTACCGCGCCGGCCAGGCGACCAGCGCGAATCCGCCGATCATCTTCCCGTTGACGATGTAGTCGTACGCGCCGCCCCGCGCGTCCTTGCCCTGCCGGGTCAGGATCTTGTAGCGATAGCCGTGGAACGCGCTGCCGCCTTCGCTGCGCTTCGATGCGGCATCGCCCTTGGCGTAACCCTGCGCACGCGCCGCGCCGACCAGCGGACCGAGCGGCGAGGGCGGCTCGCCGGCCGCGGTCGGCCAGTAGAGACCGTCCTTCCGGCCCGGGCTCGACAGGAACTTCTGCGCATAGGCCATCACGCCGTCGCGATCGCGGTCGCGCAGGACGTACTCGCGCTGCGCGTCGACGTAGGCGAGGCACACCTCGATCGCGGAAAACTCGTTCTCGCCGATGCGGCGGTTGATCACCTCCTCGGCGCCCGCCTTCGCGTCGAACCGCCAGCCTCCCGCGCCCTGCACGAGCGGGAACGGGAACGGCGTGCCGTTCGGGCCGACGAGTAGCGTCGCCTTCGTGTCGCTCCCGGAGCGATCGATCGTCATCGCCTTGTCCCATGACGAGACGAGGTCGTTGCGCATCGCGTCGTCGGCGACGCGATCGCCGCTGAAGATCACCGCGCCCGAGCCCGGGCCCAGCACCGCGTAGATCGACCGGAGGTCGTCGGACTTGACCGCGTCGTAGAGAGCCTTCGCCGCGTCCTCGGGCGACGCGTACGTCTTCTGCGCCGGCAGGTTCTTCGCCGGCGCGGGCCTGGCCGCGGCCTGCGCGTGAGCGTGCGGGGCCGCGAACGCGAGCGCCAGCGCACACGCTGCCGTCGCGGCCAGGCGCAACGCCCGAGGATGCCAGGATCCGCTTGCGTCGGTCGCGACCGCAGCGAGCACCGCGCGTGACGCGCGCGAACGGGAGCGCAGGTTCATGGTGTCGAGGAACTCGTGAACGGTGGTCATCGTGGCCTCCTTGCGTCAGCGACGACCGCCGCCGCCGCGTCCGCCGCCACCACCACCGCGCGCGCCGCCGCCTCCTCCGCTCATCGACGAGCGGCTCGACGCGCCGCGGTTGCTGTAGCTCTGCGTCTGCGCACGGCTCTGCCCCGAGTTGAACGAACCCGCTCCGGACGAACGGTTGTAGCTGCCGCCGCCACCACCGAACGACGAGCCGCCGCCGCGATCCATCGTGCCCGCGCCCGCACGATCGCCGCCGCGGCCGGCACCCGGACCGTCGCCGCGGTCGATGCCGCTCGCGCGATCCATCGAGCCGGCGCTCGGGCCGGCGCGATCGCCTGCACCTCCCGGCCGGTCCATCGTTCCTGCGCTCGCACCGGCGCGGTTGCCGGCGCCCGGCCGGTCCATCGTGCCCGCACCGGCGCGATTGCCCGCGCCTCCGCCGTCGTAGCCGCGGTAGTCGCGGCGTGCCGAGGCCGCTCCGGGGTCCGACTTCGCGAACTTGTCCCGCGTCCCCTGGTCGCGGTAGGCGACGCCCTTGCGCTGGTTCGCGTTGTGCTGCCAGTTGCCGTTCTGGACCTTGTTCTTGAACTCCGCGTTGTTGTTGTTCCGCACGAAGTTGTTGTCGACGTCGATGTTGATGTCGTTGTTGCCCCAGTGCGGCGACGCCCAGCAACAGGCCGATCCGACCGCGACGCCGAGGCCGAACCCGATGAGTCCCGCACCGACGCCGTAGCCCGGGTAGTAGTAGGCCGGCGGCGGCCAGTAGTACGGCGGGTAGGCCGGCGCCCACCACGTGCCGTAGACCACCGACGGGTTGTAGGTCGGCACGTAGACCGTCTGCGACTGGGCCGGCTCGATGATGATCGTCTTCTCCTGCTGGACCACCTTCTGCTGCTCGCTGCTCTTGAGGTTGCCCGACGCCATCGCCTTGGCGCGCAGCCCCTGCACCGTCTTCATCACGGCCGCCTCGTCCGCGAGCACGGCGTCGCCGAGTTCTTGCGTCCAGTCGAGCTTGTCGTTCATCATCTCGAGGACCTGCGGGTACGCGGTGAGCGATTGCACCGACGGATCCCAGTTCTTCGCCTCGGCCGCCTTCACCATCGCCTCGCCCTTGAGTTCCTTGTTCGCCTTGACGAAGCGGGACGCCTCGACGACGTCGAGCGGGTAGGTCGACGCCATCAGCGTCTGGACGAGCAGCGAGTCGGGGTAGAGCGCGATCGGCGCGAGGAGGCTGTCGAGCTTGTCCTGCGGAATCGCAGGCTGCGTGCCGCTCGCCTTGGCCGGCGCGGCGCCTTGCGCGGTGGCGGGGGTCTGCGCGCCCAGCGGTGTTGCCGCAGCGACGCACAGCGCCGCGGCCAGGGCGACGAAACTTCTGGTGATCCGGTTCATCGGTGCTCCCGGGGCGCGCATCGGCGCCCGTCTGCGTCGGACCTCGCACGCGCGAGAGGCTGAAGCTGACGCCCGCCGCACGCGCGCGCCTCGCAGTTCTCGACAACGGGATCGGGAGGCGCCGGGCGATGCGGGATCCGCCCGGCTGGGCTACCATGCTCCCGACGCCCCTGCGAAACCCCGTGGACGCCGCCCGCTTCGCCTCCGAGATCGAGACCCACCGGCGCTACCTGCTGCGCGTCGCGCAGCTCCAGTTGCGCGACCTCGACCTCGCGCAGGACGTCGTGCAGGACACGCTCGTCGCCGCGCTGGCGGGCGCGGGGAGCTTCGACGCGCGCTCGAGCCTCAAGACCTGGCTCACCGGCATCCTCAAGCACAAGATCGTCGACGCGATCCGGGCGAAGCAGAAGGCGCCGGTCCCGCTGGCCGCGCTCGACGA
The DNA here is from genome assembly GCA_015075645.1 of Burkholderiales bacterium. Lineage (NCBI taxonomy): Bacteria > Pseudomonadati > Pseudomonadota > Betaproteobacteria > Burkholderiales > Burkholderiales bacterium. The sequence continues at coordinate 336,426 of JABTUF010000004.1, forward strand.
CGAGGGCTCGCTCGACGACTTCGACGCGCTGTTCCGGGGAAACGGCGCCTGGGAGACGCCGCCCGCCGACTGGGGCGACCCGGAGGCTGCGCTCGGGCAACGCGAGTTCTTCGACGTGATGGAATTCTGCCTCGAGAAGCTTCCGCCACAGACCGGGCGGGTGTTCGTGATGCGGGAGGTCATGGGCCTCGAAACCGGCGAGATCTGTAAGGAACTCGCGATCACCGCGAATAACCTCTGGGTGATCCTGTACCGCGCGCGGATGGCCCTGCGCGTCTGTCTCGAGGAGCATTGGTTCGGCGCTGGACGTTCGCGCCCGGCCTGAACACAAGACCGGCGATGAGACGCCTTCTCGGCCACCTGTTGATGTGCAAGGAAGCGACGCGCCTGGTCTCGCGCAGCCAAGACGCGGAGCTCACGTGGTTCCAGCGGTGGCGCCTGCGCGCCCACCTGTCGGCGTGCGCCATGTGCGCGCGCTTCGACGCGCAGATGCGCTTGCTGCGCGAGGCGATGGAGCGCTACCGCTCATGAGCGCCTCGCCCGCCGGAGGCGCGACGATTCTCGTGAACGGTGTCGCGCGCGCCCTGCCGCGCGAGGCAACGGTCGGCGCGCTGGTGCGCGAACTCGCGCTCGAAGGCAAGCGCATCGCGGTCGAGAAGAACGGCGAGATCGTGCCGCGCAGCCGCTACGCCGGAACGGCTCTCGCGCCCGGCGACCGGCTGGAGATCGTCGGCGCGGTCGGCGGAGGGTAGGCGCGCGCCGCGGGCGTACAATCGCGGCATGAACGCCCCGCAACACGCCGCGATGGCCGACCCGCTCGTGATCGCCGGGCGCGCGTACCGCTCGCGGCTCCTGGTCGGCACCGGCAAGTACCGCGACTTCGGCCAGACGCGCGAGGCGATCGACGCGTCGGGCGCCGAGATCGTGACCGTCGCGATCCGGCGGACCAACATCGGGCAGGACGCGCATGCCCCGTCGCTGCTCGACGCGTTGCCGCCTTCCGAGTTCACCTATCTGCCGAACAGCGCGGGCTGCTACAACGCCGAGGACGCGGTGCGCACCTTGAGGCTCGCGCGCGAACTCCTCGACGGTCACAGGCTCTGCAAGCTCGAGGTGCTGGGCGACAGGGATTCGCTCTACCCGGACGTCCGCCAGACGATCGCCGCCGCGGAGACGCTCGTCCGCGACGGCTTCGACGTGATGGTCTACACCTCGGACGACCCGATCGTCGCGCGCGAACTGGAGGCGATCGGCTGCGTGGCGATCATGCCGCTCGCCTCGTTGATCGGCTCGGGCATGGGCATCCTCAACCCCTGGAACCTGCGGCTCATCCTCGAGCAGGCCAAGGTGCCGGTGCTGGTCGACGCGGGCGTCGGCACCGCGTCGGACGCCGCGGTGGCGATGGAACTGGGCTGCGCGGGCGTGCTGATGAACACCGCGATCGCGCAGGCGCGCGAACCGGTGCGCATGGCGCGCGCGATGAAGCTCGCGGTCGAGGCCGGCCGCGAGGCGTTCCTCGCCGGGCGCATGCCGCGCAAGCTCTACGCCGGCAGCCCGAGTTCGCCCACCGCAGGCGTCATCGGATGATCGCCCGCCCGAGGCGCGCGCTCGCCGTCGCGGCGATCGCGTGCGTGTCCGCGGCCGCGCTCGCGCTGCCTCCGTCGCGCGAGGAAGTCGTCAAGTGGTGCACCGACGCCGACGACATGGCGCACTGCGGGCGCCTGATCGAGGCGCAGCAGATGAAGCGGCTGCCCGGTCTCGCGAAGCGCGAGGGCGTCGACCTTCGAATCGCGCTCTTTCCCAGCGGCACCGCGACGTTCACCGACGTCGAGAACCCGCTGCAGCCGCTCTCGTACAGCTTCTACGACACGATCGACCCGATCAACGGCGTGCTGGTCTTCAAGACCGACGGCGAGAAGGCGACCTTCGTGCTGCTGCAGCGCACGAGCAACCGCACGACCGACCTGCCGTCGGAGCCGAAGCTCTCGCCGGACCGCCAGCACCTCGTGACCGCCGACTTCTGCGCGTCGGACTGCGCGAACGAACTCGCGATCTGGCGCGTCGCGCGCAACGGCGTCACCAAGGCGCTCGTGTTCCGCACGACCGACGACTGGACCGACGCGATCCCCCGGTGGAAGGACACCGAGACGGTCGTCGTCGACTACCAGCCGGCCGGCGGCGGCCCGCGCCGCACCTTCGAGCGCAAGCTGTCGGCAGGCGGCTGGCTCGAGCCGCGCTAGTCCGCGCATGGGCGGCGCCGACTCGACCGGGCCCGTGCATCATCGTCCGGTCCGCAGTTTCGTGCTGCGCCAGGGCCGCCTGTCGCCGGCGCAGGCGCGAGCGCTCGAGAACCTCGCACCGCGCTTCTGCCTGCCGTTCGCGCAGGCGCCGATCGACTTCACCCGCACGTTCGGCCGCCGGGCGCCCATCGTGCTCGAGATCGGCTGCGGCATGGGCGAGACGACCGCCGCGATCGCCGCGGCGCAGCCGGGCCTCGACTTCGTCGGCGTCGAGGTGCATGGCCCGGGCGTGGGCGCGATCCTCAACCGCATCGAGCAGGGCGCGCTCACGAACCTGCGCGTGATCCAGCACGATGCCGTGGAGGTGGTCGACGCGATGATTCCGCAGGCCTCGCTCGCGGGCATCCACGTCTACTTTCCCGATCCCTGGCCGAAGAAGCGCCACCACAAGCGCCGTCTGCTGAAGCCCGCGTTCGTCCATGCGCTCGCGCTGCGGCTCGCGCCGGGCGGCTATCTGCACGCCGCGACCGACTGGGCGCCGTACGCCGAGGAGATGCTCGCCACGTTCTCGTCGGAGCCGCTGCTCGCGAACACCGCCGAGGGCTACGCGCCGCGTCCGTCCTGGCGGCCGCAGACGAAGTTCGAGACGCGGGGCCTGAAGCTCGGACACGCGGTGTTCGACCTCGTGTTCAGGCGGAACTGACCATCGGTAACCGACGCGCGCCGGGCACGGCAGGCGTGCCACCGATGATTCCCGGCTACCGGGGCGCGACGATGCGCTCGAGCGACTGCCTCGCGGCCGCGCGCGAGAAGTGGCGCCGGACATTGACGACGCCGGCCTGCGAGAGCTGCATCCACGCCGCCCTGTCGTCGTGCGCACGCACGATCGCGTCGGCGAAGGCTTGCGGTGATTCCGCCAACAGCACGTCCTCGCCGTCGACGAGGTGCATGCCTTCGACCGCGGCCGGCGTCGCGACGACCGGCACGCCGTAGCTCATCGCGAGATTGACCTTGCCCTTGACGCCGGCGCCGTAACGCAACGGCGCGACCGAGACGCGCGCGGACCCGAACAGCGGATCGAGATCCTCGACGTAGCCCGCGATCACGAGGTCGGGCGCGGCCAGCGCGCGCACGCTCGCGGGGGGGTCGGCGCCGACGATGGTCGTGACGACGCCGGGCATCCGGGCGCGCAGCAGCGGCAGCACTTCGCGCGCGTACCAGGCGACGGCGTCGGCGTTGGGCGGGTGCCGGAAGCTGCCGATGAACACGATGCCGCGGCGCTGCGCGAACGTCTTGCCGCGCGAGCGGGGCTCGTGGATGTTGGTCAGCACCTCGACCCGCGCCGAGGGCACGAGCCTCGCGAGCAGGTCGCGCTCGACCGGCGACACGACGAGCGTCAGGTCGGCGCGCCGCACCAGGTCGAGCTCCTGCTCGCGCTCGCGATCCGAAGCCGGCTGTGGTGCGCCGTCCTTCGCTTCGAGCTCGGAGCGCCGCTCGTTGCGCAGGAAATGGAGGTCGACGGTGTCGAAGACCACGCGCGCGCGCGGCGCGAAGCGGCGCACCGAGGCGAGGTGCTTCGCCGCGACGTAGTGGCGCGACAACACGACGACGTCGAATTCGCGCCCGCGCTTCGCCAGCAACTCCGGAATCGAGCGGACCCACGGCCGCGACAAAACCTCGACGCCCGCCTCGCGCAGCGCCGACACATAGGGCTCGCGGAACTCGAGGTTGTCGGCGACGAACGTCGCCTTGGCACCGAGTTCGACCAGGAGTTCGAGGATCGCCTGCATGCGCATCGATCCGGAATCCCGGTCTGGGGTCAGCATGTTCGCATCGATCACGAGCACGCGCGCGCGCGCGGCGCGGTCGGCCTCGAGCGAGGGCGCATCGCCGTTCGAGCGGTGGCGGGCGAGAACGTCCGCCCAGCGCTTCGCGAACACGGCGCGGTTCGTCGCCTGGTGTCTCTTCGCGCCCGCGGTCTCGTCGGTGCCCGACGTGGTGCCCTCGAAATGCACGACGGACGCACCCGGCTGGTACCAGACCGAGCGGCCCGCCGCGCGCACCTTGAACGCGAGGTCGGTGTCCTCGTAGTAGGCGGGCGCGTAGGCGGCGTCGAATCCGCCGAGCGAGGCGAACAGGTCGCGGGGAATCGCGAGGCAGGCGCCGGAACAGTAGTCGACGCGGCGCGCGTAGTTGAACTCGGGCCGGTCGGGGTTCGCGCCGCGGCCGTGGTTCCACGCCGACCCGTCGCGCCAGACGATACCGCCGGCTTCCTGCAGCCGGCCGTCCGGGTAGACGAGTTTCGCGCCGACGAGCCCGGCGTCGGAATGCCGCTCGAAGGTGCGCGCGATCGCGTCGAGCCAGCCTGCGGTCACGATCGTGTCGTTGTTGAGGAACACGAGGTGCGCGCCGCGTGCTTGCGCAGCGCCGAGATTGCACGCCGCGATGAACCCGCCGTTCGTCACCGCGCGCAGGACGCGCACGCCGGTGACCGGCGCGAGCGCGCGTTCGAGCGGCTCCGGCGAGGCGTCGTCGACCACGATCACCTCGACGTCGTCGTGACGGACGGTCGCGTGCACGCTCTTCAGGCAGCTGAACGTGGCGAGCGGCTCGCCGTACGCCGGCACGACGATCGTCGTCGACGGCGACGCCGACGGCCGGAACGCGAGCGGCGCGATCGCGGATTCCATCGCGTAGCGGCGGCGATGCGCCGGCGGGACGTAGCCCGGTCCGCGCAGCTTGTCGGAAACCCGGCGCAGCAGCGCCACCGGTCCCTGCTCGCGCAGGATCGTTGCGGCGGTGGATGCCTGCCGCGGCAGTTGCCGGAAGGCCGACGGCAATGCCTGGAGCCGCGCGTGGGTAACGCGCGAACGTCCGAGGGCCTTGCGCAGCGGCGCGGTGAGTCTCCAGCTCGTCGAGGATTCGAGCTCGGCGATGCGTTCGCGCGCCGCCGCGAGATCGCGCTCGACCGCGCTCGCGTTCCCGGGAAGCGCGGACGGCGCGGCGTCCAGCAGGGCCGCGCGGCTCACGAGTTCGGCGCGCGCCTCCGCCTCGCCGCACAACGCGCCGGCGCGCACGAGCGCGGAGAACGTCATCATCGCGCCGGCGTCGGCGCGCGGCGCGAGGTGGCGCGGTTCGAGCGTGGGCATCGGACCGGGCGCACCGGAAGGCGCGGGGGCCCACCCCGCGGCGAGTCTCGAGGCGTAGTCGCGCCACGACACCGGCGTGCCCCTCGATGGCGACGGCGAGCCGGCGCGCGCGCCCGCGGCCGCGATCAACGCGTCGTTCCACGCGGCCGCCGTGGCATCCCAGGCGACCAGCGTCGCGACGGGGATGCCGGCGAGGCGCTCGGTGAACGCGCCGAGCGCGGACGCGACGATCGGCAGCCCGGTCGCGAGCGCGGCTGACAGCGTGTACGACCAGGTCTCCGGCCACTGGGCGGGGAACATCCAGACATCGAGCGCCTCGGATGCGATCAACTGCGGCAGTTCCGCATCCGAGTACTCGCCCGCGAGCGACAGGCGCCCCGCGGGCAGCGGCGGCAACGGCGCGCCGCTCGATCCCAGGATGCGAAACGCGAGCGGCAGGCCGCGCGCTTCCGCGTCGCGCGCGCACGCGACCGCCACGTCGAAGCCCTTGTCGCGCGAGAGCTTGCCGATGAGGCCGACGCGGAACGCCGCCGGCCGGGCATCGAACGACGCCTCCGGATGCGGCCAGACCTCGATCGCCGCGTCGGGAAAATGTCGCGCGAAGCGCGCCGCGGTGTCGCGCGTCGGCGCGATCACCCGCGCACCGCGCGCGAACGTCGCGCGAAACGCGTCGCGCCAGGCGGCGATGTCGAGCGGCCACTGCGCGGGTCGCCGCGCGAGGCACGCGTCGCAGCCGGCCTCGTCCGGTTCGCCGCAGTAGCGGCCCTCGCCGCGGTCGAGGTGGTAGCGCGGGCACCAGGGGTACGCGTCGTGCAGCGTGACGTCCTGCGACACGCCGAGCGCGCCGGCGATGTCCAGCACTTCCTGCGGCAGGCCGTCCACGTGGTGCAGGTGGACGTGCGACACGGCCAGCGCACGCAGCGTCGCGATGAGCGTGTCGCGATCGCCGGGCAGGTCGAACGCGAGGTCGAGATTCGCGCCTTCATGGACCCGCGCGAGGCGAACCGAGCCTCGCCCGCCCGGGCGGAGCGTCAGGACCTCCGCGCGATCCTCGAGCGCCGCGCGAAGCTCGTCCACGTGGCGCCGCACGCCGCCCGCCCAGCCGTGGGTCACGAGCAGGATGCGCCGTCGCGGCGAGCGCGCGAGGGCGGCGAGCGTGGCGGAGACGTCCGGCATCGAGGGTGGGAGCGCGTAGCCTCGCCCGTGCGGACCGGGCCGAGGGGGCGATTGTATCGAGCCCGCCCGGGAGGCGGCGCCTCAGCGGTCGACGAACGACACGACGACCGGCTGGTGATCGGACAGGCGGGTGTCCGAATCGACCTCGGCCGAGCGCACGCGTCCCGCGATCTCGTCGCTCACGAAGACGAAGTCGCAGGCGACCGGCTCGGATTCCGGCGTGTAGCGGTCGTGGACGTTGAAGGTCGCGGGCTGCGGCGTCGCTCCGTGGACCAGACGCCATGCGTCGTGGAAGCGCGAGGTGCCGTCGTCGAAGGGCGCGAGCATCCGCGCGTGCTCCGCGTCCTGCGGACCGAGGTTGAAGTCGCCGGTAACGAGCGTCGCCTTCGGCATCGCGAATCGGCGGAACGGGCCGTCCTCGCGATCGGTTCCGCCCAGCCGCGCGTGCGCGTGGGCCTCGGCGTGTATCTCGCGCAGGCGCGCGACCTGCGCCCTGCGCTGCAGCGGCGACCAGTACTCGAGGTGCGTGGTGATCACGCGCACGGCGCCGAAACGCGTCGTGACCACGGCCTCGACCGCGACGCGCGGCATCGACGGCACCGAAGGATCTGCCGGCCACGGCAGCGAGTGCCTGCGCACGGTCCCGACCGGGAGCCGCGACGCGATCGCGTTGCCGAAGCGCCGGCGGCGCCCGTTCGGGCCCGGGTGATCGGCGCCGGCACCATGCACGATCGTGTAGCCGGGCAGGAGCTCGGAAAGCAGCGCGAACTGGTCGCGATCGTCGTTGCCCGCGAGGCCGGGGTCGGGAAAGTGGTCGGCGACCTCCTGCACGCACAGCACGTCGAAATCGGCGAGCGCTCGCGCGTGCGCGATCACCCGCGCCGGGTCGACGCGGCCGTCGAGGCCGCGGAACCACTGCACGTTCCAGGTGACGACGATCATGCGTTCACCCGCGGCCTCGACGGCTGCGCGCCACGCGCGCTTCGGGGGGAGGTCCCCCGCGTCCGACGGGCCGCCCCGAGGACGCGGTGCCCCCTGGGGGGAGGCGCGCAACGCGCGCTTCGGGGGGATGTCATCCCGTGCTATCGAATGCCGGCACGCATGAACGACGCGACGAATTGCCGCTGGAACAGCAGGAACGCGATCAGGAGCGGCGCGGTCGTGAGCAGCGTCGCCGCCGTGATGATCGACCAGTCGATGCCCTGGTCGGTCGACGCGAACACCTGCAGGCCGACGGTCACCGGGCGCGACTCGACCGAGTTGGTGATGATGAGCGGCCACAGGAAGTTGTTCCAGTGGTAGCTCACCGAGACGAGCGCGTACGCGAGATAGGTCGGGCGCGCGAGCGGCACGTAGACCTTCCAGAGCACGGCGAGCGGCGAGCAGCCCTCGACGCGCGCCGCCTCGTCGAGTTCGCGCGGTATCGTCTTGAACGTCTGGCGCAGGAGGAAGATGCCGAACGCGCTCGCCATGTACGGCAGCCCGATCGCGAGGATCGTGTCCTTGATGCCGAGCCAGGTCATCGTCCGGTAGTTCTCGACCAGCAGCACGTCCGGCATGATCATGAGCTGCACGAGCACGAGCGAGAACAGCAGGTTGCGCCCGGGAAACTCGAAACGCGCGAACGCGTAGGCGGCGAGCGTCACGAGCACGAGCTGCGCGGCCAACACCATCGTCACCAGCAGCACGGTGTTGACGAAGTAGCGGGCGAACGGCGCCGCCTGCCAGGCCTTGACGAAGTTGTCGAGCGTCAGCGGCGCCGCGAGGACGAGGCGAGTCGAGAACTCGGAAGGGTGGAACGCCGTCCAGAACGCGTAGAGCAGCGGCAACACCCACAGAAAGCCGAGCAGCCACGCTCCTGTGGTCTCGAGGCCGCGGACGAAGCCCCGCGAGTCGTAGACGTGCGTCGTGGCTTCCATCGGAGGATCAGCGCCGGCCCGTCGGAGACGGCGCAATGTCTGGGCAGGTCATCTGTAGTGCGTCCGGCGCTCGAGGACGAAGAACTGGATGAGGGCGGTCAGGCCGAGGATCGCGAGCAACACCATCGTGAGCGCTGCGGCATAGGCCGAGTCCCAGAACCGGAAGCCGATCTCGTAGATGTAGTAGAGCAGCAGAGCCGTAGCGTTGTCGGGCCCGCCGCGCGTCATCACGACGATGTGGTCGACGAGCCGGAACGCGTTGATCACCGCGTTCACGAGCACGAACAGCGTCACCGGCATCAGCAGCGGAAAGGTCACGCGGCGGAAGAAGGTCCAGCGCGACGCGCCCTCGATCGCCGCGGCCTCGGCGAGGCTCGGCGACATCGACTGCAGCGCGGCGAGGTAGAAGATCATGAAGAACCCGGCTTCCTTCCAGATCGTCACCGCCATCAGGCTCGCGAGCGCGGTGGACTTGCTGCCGAGCCAGTTGTGGCTCGCGAAGCCCAGCCCCTTCGTCACCTGTTCGAGCAGCCCGTACTCGGGCGTGTAGAAGAACATCCAGATGTTCGCCACGGCGATCATCGGGAGCATCGTCGGCGTGAAGTACGCCAGCCGCAGGAGCCCGCGGCCGGCGATCTTGCCGTGCACCCAGGTCGCCATCAGCAGCGCCAGCGCGATCGACAGCGGGATCGTGCCGAGCGCGTACCAGAAGTTGTTCTGCAGCGCCTGCCAGAAGATCGGGTCCTCGACCAGTTGCACGTAGTTGTCGGCGCCGACCCACACCGAGGGACGATTGCCCTTCGGCGTCGACAGGAAGCTGTGCCACAGGTTGGCGAAGGCCGGGTAGTGCGTGAACGTGACGAGCAGGATCATCGCGGGCGCGATCAGGAGCCACGCGTAGATCCACTCGCGCGTGCGCGTCATCTCATGGCCTTCGCGTCGGCGCGCGCTCGGCGCGGGCTGCCCCGGGGCAGCCCGCGCCGTGACGCTTCGCCGGTCAGCGGAACGGCCGCAGCAACCGCTCGGCCTCGCGCTGCGCGTCCTTCATCGCGACTTCCGGCGTCTTCGTGCCGGTGAGCGCCGCCTGCAGGCCGTCGTTCAGCGCCTTGGTCACGCGCTGGTTGTCGTGCGTCGAGAGTTCCGCCTTCGCGTACGGCAACTGGTCGCGCGCGACCGCGGCCGGCGGGAATCCGGCGACGTAGGCCTTCATCGCCGGCGTGTCCCACGCGTCCGCGCGCACCGCGACGTAGCCGGTGTCGATGCCCCACTGCGCCGCGCGTTCCGGCGTGGTGACCCACTTGATGAACTTGAACGCGGCCTCGCGCTGCGCCGGCGTGGACTTCTTGAACAGGTAGAAGTTGCCGCCGCCGGTGGGGCTGCCGCGCTGCTTGCCCGCGGGCAGCATCGCCACGCCGAAATCGAACTTCGCGTTGTTCCGGACGTTGGTGAGGTTGCCGGTCGTCGTCCACATCATCGCGACCTTCTTCTCGAAGAAGTCCTTCGGCGTCGTGCCCCACTCGACGATGCCCTCGGGATGGACCTTGTATTTCTTCACCAGGTCGACCCAGTACTGCAGGCCCTCGATCACCTCGGGCCGGTCGTAGTAGGTCTGCGTGCCGGTCGCATTCATCAGGTTGGTGCCGGCCTGGATCGCGAGCGACTGGAACAGCCAGTAGGGGAAGCCCGACGACGGGATCTGGATGCCCCAGGTCGTCACGTTGCCCGAGGCGTCGCGCCTGGTGAGCTTCTGCGCGTACTCAACCTGCTCCTTCCAGTTCTGCGGCGGCTTGTTCGGGTCGAGGCCCGCCTCCTTGAAGAGTTCCTTGTTGTAGTACAGGACGACGGTCGAGCGCTGGAACGGGATGCCCCAGGTCTTGCCGCCGGTCTGGCTGTTCTCCATGAACGCCGGGTAGAAGCTCTTGAGCCAGGCGCGATCCTCGGGCGTCTTGACCAGGTCGTCGAACGGGACGATCGCGTCCTCGTCGATCAGCGTGTACATGTCGGTCGACAGCAGGATCGACGTGACCGGCGGCTCGCCGCTCTTCACCGCGGTCAGCGCCTTGGTGATCGAATCCTGGTAGGTGCCGGTGTAGATCGGCTTCAGCTTGACCCCCGGATTCTCCCTCTCGAAGTCCGCGGCGAGCTTGTCGATGATCTTGGTGATCGGGCCGCCGACGGCGACCGGGTAGTAGAACGGCACCTCGACCTGCGCGAGCGCGATCGACGGTGCGATCGCGACGAGCGCGGCGAGCGCGAGCTGGCGGAAGCGGCGAAGCATGACGGGTCCTCCTTGACGTGCGGTGCGAATCGGCATCAGGCGAGCATCGTCTCGCCGCGGGTTCGGCCGGCAGGCGCGGTCCTCGCGCCGTCCGCTCCGAAGTGGTGCTGCGCGCCGCCCGACCATTCGAGCGACACGTCGTCGCCGCGCGCGAGCGCGGTGCTGCCGGCGACGCGCACGGCGACCGCCGCGCGGCCGGCGCGGCAGGCGACGAGCGAGTCGCCGCCCAGGTACTCGACGCTCTCGACGGTCGCGGGCAGGCCCCGTCCGCGCGCGGCGAACCGGAGATGCTCCGGCCGCACGCCGAGACTCCCGCCGGCGCAATCGCGCGGCAGCAGCGCGGGGCCTTCGGTGCCGTCGACGACCGCGCCGCCGGCGCCCTCGACCAGCGGCAGCAGGTTCATCGGCGGCGTGCCGATGAAGCGCGCGACGAAGGCGTTGGCCGGAGATTCGTAGAGGTCGACGGGCGCGCCGTTCTGCTCGATGCGCCCGCGGTTCAGCAGGATCACGCGGTCGGCCATCGACATCGCCTCGACCTGGTCGTGCGTCACGTACACCATCGTGATGCCGAGCTTGCGTTGCAGCGCGCGGATCTCCTGGCGCATTTCGGCGCGAAGCTGCGCGTCGAGGTTCGACAGCGGCTCGTCCATCAGGCAGACCGGCGCGCGCGCGATGATCGCGCGCCCGAGCGCGACGCGCTGCTGTTGCCCGCCGGAAAGCTGCCCCGGCTTGCGGTTGACGAGGCCCGCGAGCCCGAGAAGGTCGGCCGTCTCGGCGAGCCGGCGCGCGCACTCCTCCTGCGCCACCTTGCGCACGCGCAGGCCGAACAGGATGTTCTCCGCGACCGACAGGTGCGGGAAGAGCGCATAGGACTGGAACACCATCGCGATGTTCCGCTGCGACGGCGGCAGGCGCGTAACGTCGCGTCCGTCGATGCGTATCGTGCCCGCATCCGCGATCTCGAGTCCCGCGATCAGGCGCAGCGTCGTGGACTTGCCGCAGCCGGAAGGCCCGAGCAGCACGTTGAGCGTGCCGGCGTCGAGCGAGAACGACAGGTCGTCGACGGCGCGGACCTTGCCGTCGCCGGTCGTCCAGTGCTTGCTTGCGCCTTCGACGACGATCGCGGACACGCGGGAGGATCCGTTCTCATGGGGCGGCGGCGCAGGGTCCGGCGGCGCCGGGCCGCGAGGTCCGCGGCCTGCCGGCGATGATAGCAAAGGCTCCGGCGCCGCGAACGCGCCGCGTGACGACGGCGTCCGCTCCGCGTACGATGCCTGCGCGGCCGGCCACGACCGTTCCCCCGCATCCCCCACAAGACCCGCAAGGAGCACCAGATGAGAATGCTTGCCCTCGGCGCCGCGATGGCGACCGCCGTGATCGGACTCGCCGGTTGCGCGACCCCCGCCGCGACCGGCATCGACAATTCCTCCATCGGCCAGAGCGCCTTCCGCGAGCACAAGGCGACCTACGGCCTCGTGTTCCGCCTGCCGAAGGACGTGACCGACGTCCTCGACAGCAAGATCTATCCGCCGCTGCGCGAGCGGCTGATCGCGCTCGGACTCGTCGACGAGGCGCGCACGTTCAATCTGCAGCACGTGACCTCGGTCCACATCCACAATGCGGATCCCGGCACGCCGCGCCGGATGCTGGCCGCCCTGAAGAGCGTGCCCCCGGTGGTGCCCGTGACGCTCAAGAACTTCTACCTGACCGAGGCGGCCGCCGGCGCCGGCGCGCCGTGGTGGTTCGACCTCGGCATCGTCAAGAGCGGCAAGGGCTACGAGGCGCTGATGGCCTACAACGTCGTCGCGACCGCGGCGCTGACGCCGCTGCGCGACGGGCCGCTGCCGCGCGTGACCGGCCCGGTCTACGCGAAGATGGGCGAGGCCGCGCGCGACCTCGTGCGGACGGTCGGCGTGAGCGGGGTGAACGTGATGAAGGACGGGAAGCCGACTTCGTCGCACAACCCGCACAACACGCTCGTCTACAGCATGACGCCGTACGACGCGCGCATCCAGGCCGCGATGAAGCCGGTCGCCGACGAGATGAACCGGATCCTGCCCAACGGGATTGAAACGACCTTCCGCGACGTCTCGATCGTCGAGATCGGGTTCATGGGCAACGTCGTGCGCGAGTTCTACCGGATCAGCCTCGTCGACGGCACCGCCTGGGACACGACCAGCGGGCGGCCGGTGAAGCTCGGTCAGTAGCGACGCGGCGCGCGTCGGGCCGCGATCCCGCGATCCCGCGATCCCGCGGTCCGGCGCGCCGGCGGCGCCCGGCAGGCGCCGGACGCCCGGAGTCAGCCGAACAGCGCGGCGAGCCCGGCGCCCGGGTCGGGCACGCGCATGAACGCCTCGCCGACGAGGAACGCCTGCACGCCGCGGCTTCGCATCAGCGCGACGTCCTTCGGCAGCGTGATGCCGCTCTCGGTGACCACGCGCCGGCCCGCCGGGATCTTCGGCAGCAGGTCGAGCGTCGCGGAGAGCGACACGTTGAACGTCTTCAGGTTGCGGTTGTTGATGCCGATGAGCGGCGTGTCGAGGGCGAGGGCGCGTGCGAGTTCGCCCGCGTCGTGCACCTCGACCAGCACCGCCAATCCGAACTCGCGCGCCCGCGCCTCGAAGCGCGCGAGTTGATCGTCGTCGAGCGCCGCGGCGATCAGGAGGATCGCGTCGGCGCCGAGCGCGCGCGACTCGGCGATCTGGTACTCGTCGACGATGAACTCCTTGCGCAGCACCGGCAGCGAGCACGCCGCCCGCGCCGCGACCAGGGTGTCGTTCGAGCCGTGGAAGTACTTCGCGTCGGTCAGCACCGACAGGCAGGTCGCGCCGGCGCGCTCGTAGGAAGCCGCGATGGCCGCCGGTGCGAAGTCCTCGCGCAGCACGCCCTTCGACGGCGACGCCCGCTTGATCTCGGCGATCACCGCGGGCCGGCCCGAGGCGATCCGCGTCTCGATCGCGCCGGCGAAGTCGCGCGGCGGCGGCGCCGCGCGCGCCGCGGCGGCGACCTCGTCGAAGGGGCGCGCGAGCTGCGCGGCGATGACCTCCTCCGCCTTGTCGGCGACGATCCGCGCGAGGAAATCGGAGCGCTTCGCGTCCATCGCGGCGCTCATGCCTTGGCGCCGAGTTTCTGCGTCGTCGCGACGAACGCCTCGAGGCGCTCGCGCGCCTTGCCCGACGCGATCGCCGCGCGGGCGCGCTCGATGCCTTCGCCGATCGAGCCCGCGACGCCGGCCGCGTAGAGCGCGGTCCCCGCGTTCAGGACGACGATCTCGCGCGGCGTGCCCTCCACGTTGCCGAGCGCCTCGAGGATCATCTCCTTCGACTCGGCGGCGTCGGCGACCTTGAGGCCGCGGTGCGACTTCATCGCGAGCCCGTAGTCCTCCGGATGGATCTCGTACTCGCGCACCTCGCCGTCCTTGAGCTCGCCCACCATCGTCGCCGCGCCGAGCGAGACTTCGTCCATGCCGTCGCGGCCGTAGACGACGATCGCGTGCTTCGAGCCCAGCCGCTGCAGCACCCGGACGTGGATGCCGACGAGGTCGGGGTGGAACACGCCGATCAACTGGTTCGGCGCGCCGGCCGGGTTGGTGAGCGGGCCCAGAATGTTGAAGATCGTGCGCACGCCCAGCTCCCGGCGCACCGGCGCCGCGTGCTTCATCGCCGCGTGATGCGACGGCGCGAACATGAAGCCGACGCCGGTCTCGCCGATGCACTTCGCGATCGCCGCAGGCGGCAACATGATGTTCGCGCCGAGCGCCTCGAGCACGTCGGCGCTGCCCGACTTCGACGACACCGAGCGCGCGCCGTGCTTCGCCACCCGCGCGCCCGCCGCCGCGGCGACGAACATCGCGGCGGTCGAGATGTTGAACGTGTGCGACGCGTCGCCGCCGGTGCCGACGATGTCGACGAGGTGTTCCGCGTCGGGCACTTCCACCCGGGTCGCGAACTCGCGCATCACCTGCGCGGCCGCGGCGATCTCGCCGATCGTCTCCTTCTTCACGCGCAGCCCCACGGTGAGGGCCGCGATCATCACCGGCGAGACTTCGCCGCTCATGATCCTGCGCATCAGCGAGAGCATCTCGTCGTGAAAGATCTCGCGGTGCTCGATCGTGCGCTGCAGCGCGTCGGACAGGCTGATGGTCATCGCAGGCTCCGGTGAGGCCGCTACGCGGCCTCGAGGAAATTGGCGAGCAGGTGCCTGCCGTGCTCGGACAGGATCGCCTCGGGGTGGAACTGGACGCCCTCGACCGGCAGCGCGCGGTGGCGCACGCCCATGATCTCGCCGTCGTCGGCGCGCGCGGTGACTTCGAGCGCCTCGGGCAGGCTCGACGGTTCGATCGCGAGCGAGTGGTAGCGCGTCGCCGTGAACGGCGAGGGCAGCCCCGCGAACACGCCGTGCGCGTCGTGCTCGATCGGCGAGACCTTGCCGTGCATGACCTGCTTCGCGCGCACGATGCGGCCGCCGAACGCCTGGCCGATCGCCTGGTGGCCGAGGCAGACACCGAGGATCGGGACGCGCCCGGCGAAGCGCTGGATGATCGGCACCGAGATGCCCGCCTCGCCGGGCGTGCAGGGGCCGGGCGACACGACGATCCGATCCGGCGACCAGGCCTCGACCTGCTCGAGCGTGATCGCGTCGTTGCGGTGCACGTGCACGTCGGCGCCGAGCTCGCCCAGGTACTGCACCAGGTTCCAAGTGAAGCTGTCGTAGTTGTCGATCATCAACAGCATGGCGTTTCGCGCCGACGCTCGCCCGCCCGTCAGCGATCGGAGTTGACGATCGACGCGAGCGCGCCGGCGGTGCCGACGGCGAAGATCGATTTCACGTTCCCGTCGCCGAACGCCAGATCCGCGATCGTCAGCGCCACGGCGCCTGTGCCCGGATCGCGGAAGGTCACGGTGTTGGTGCCGGCGACGATCGGCAGGTAGAGCGACGCCGCGCCCGCGACGAGCGCGGACACGAGCTTCGTGTCGCCGACGAAGACGTCGTAGGCGGCGGTGTCCGAGCTCGCGTTGACGAACCGCACGCTGGCGGCGCCGGCGACCGGCAACCGGTTGTCGTCGAGGAACGCGAGGATGCGCGTGGCGCCGGGCAGTCCCAGGACGACGAGCGTCGACTCGCGGGCCGAACCGAACTCCGCCTGCAGCGTCGCGATCGCCGCGCCGGGCGTGCTCGTCGCCTGGGCCGTGACCAGGCTCGAACCGGCGGTGATGAACTCGTAGGTGGTCGAGGTCGCGTAGGCGAGCGCCGACGCCACGGAGGTGTCGGCGATCGAAACGTCGATGGCGCCGGTCTGCACCGCGCCGTTCACGATGCGCGCCGAGGCGACCCGGTTCGGCAGCACCGCCTGGGTGCCGCCCTCGTTCACGTCGAGCTGCATGCCCTGCGGCAGCGACGCGGTCCCCAGCGTGTAGGCGACGAAGTCGGTCGACAGGTTGCCGCCGAACACCTGCGGGCCGGAGTCGTAGACGACGGACTTGGTTCCCGCGACCGCCAGGCGCACGCTGTAGGTGCCGATCGAGAGACGGAGCGCGATCGTGGACGAGCCGCTCTGCAGGTTGGAGAAGTTCGGCGACAGGTTGTCGTCGACCGGGATCGCCGGATCGGCGATGTAGATGTCGAACGCGGGCAGGCTGGCGGCGACGTTGACGACGCGGAACAGGAAGTTGCCGTCGCCGGCGTTCGACGAGGTGTCGGGCGCGACCAGCGCGAAGGTGAGCGCGACCGTGCCGTAGGACAGCAACGTGTAGGCCTGTTCGCCCGCGAGGCTGATCGTCACGTTGGCGACTTCCTGGCCGAGGGTGGTGGCGAAGAGCTGGAACGTCGTCTGCTCGTTGTCCAGTTCGACGTAGGGCGTGACCTGTTCGAACGCGACGCCCGACCAGAGCGTCGAGTCGCCGACGCGCACGTCGATTCCCGGGCTGTCCACCGCGAGGTTCACGAACCGGACGTCCGCGGGCGTCGGCGGGAAGTAGTTGATCGTCCGCACCTTGCATCCGGCGAGGACGACCGGGGCGGAAGCGGCTGCGACGATCAGGCGACGGCGGGTGACCATGGGCGTGTGCGATCCGGGGCGGGCGATTCTGCGCAATGATGCCATAGGGGAACGGGCCGCCCGGTCACGCCGGAGCGTCGAGACCCGCCTCGACGAGGTCCGCCGCGCGCATCAACGCGCGCGCCTTGTTGAGCGTTTCCTGCCATTCGCCCTCGGGCGTCGAGTCGTGCACGATGCCGCCGCCGGCTTGCGCGTAGAGCATGCCTCCGGCCAGCACGGCGGTGCGCAGCGCGATCGCGGTGTCCATGTCGTCCTGGAACGAGAGGTAGCCGACCGCGCCGGCGTAGACGCCGCGGCGCGACGGCTCGAGCTCGTCGATGATCTCCATCGCGCGCACCTTCGGCGCGCCGGAGACCGTGCCCGCGGGAAACGCCGCGCGCAGCACGTCGAGACTGTCGAGCCCGGGCTTCAGCGTGCCCTCGACGTTCGACACGATGTGCATCACGTGCGAATAGCGCTCGACCACCATGCGCTCGGTCACGCGGACCGACCCGGTCGTCGCGACGCGCCCCACGTCGTTGCGGCCGAGGTCGACCAGCATCACGTGCTCGGCGATCTCCTTCGGGTCGGCGAGGAGTTCCGCGGCGAGCGCCTCGTCGGCCTCGCGGTTGCGGCCGCGCGGCCGCGTGCCGGCGATCGGCCGCAGCGTGACGTCGCGCCCTTCCTTGCGCACGAGGATCTCCGGCGAGGCGCCGACCACCTGGAAGTCGCCGAACTCGTAGTGGAACATGTAGGGCGACGGATTGATCGAGCGCAGCGCCCGGTAGAGCGAGATCGCCGGCGCGGCGAACGGTCGCGCCATGCGTTGCGAGATCACGACCTGCATCACGTCGCCTGCCGCGATGTACTCCTTCGCGCGCGCGACCGCCGCCTTGAACGGCAGCTCGCCGAACTCGCTAGAGGCCTCGGTGCGCGCGAGCGCGGCCTGATAGGGAATGGAGACCGGGACGCGGAGCTTGCGCCGCAGTTCGTCGAGCCGCGCGACGCCGCGCGCCCAGGCGTCCGGCGTCTTCGGATCCGCGTACACGATGAGCGAGATGCGGCCGGCGAGGTTGTCGACGACCGCGAGTTCCTCGGTCAGCACGAGCAGCATGTCGGGGATCGCGGCGAGCCCGGGCGTCGGCGGCTTCGCGGTGTGCGCGAGCCGGCGCTCGATGTGGCGCACCGTGTCGTAGCCGAAGAGACCCGCGAGGCCGCCGCAGAAGCGCGGCAGGTCGGGCAGCGGCGCCGCGCGGTAGCGCTTCATGAAGCCGCGCACGAACTCGATCGGATCGCCTTCGTGGCGCTCGACCACCCGGTCGTCCTCGCTCACCTCGATCGCGCGGCCGCGCGCGGCGATGCGCGTGCGCGCCGGCAGTCCGATGAACGAGTATCGCCCGAAGCGCTCGCCGCCGACGACCGATTCGAGCAGGTAGGTGTCGCGCGTGCCGGCGAGCTTGAGGTAGAGCGACAGCGGCGTGTCGAGGTCGGCGAACGAGGCTTCGACGAGCGGGATGCGGTTGTAGCCTCGCGCGGCGAGCGCGCGGAACTCGGATTCGGTCAACATGGACGGCCCCGGAGTCGAGGGTGCTGCTCGGTGCTGCTGTCGTGGGCGTCCTTGGGGAGAGCGCGGACGCCGGGCGCGGGCGGCGGACTAGGAGCGGCGCCAGCAGCGCCACGCGCCGGTGCTCGGCCGCCACGCGACGGCGCGGCGGACGGAGGGGACGAAGGCGGCGGGGTTCATCGGGGACCTTGCGGTCGGCGGCGCGAAAGGAGGCCGGGCAGTTCGCCGAGGGAATCGACTATAGCATCGGCCGCCAGGTCCTGCACGGTCCGGCCTTCCCGGTAGCCGTAGCTCACGACGGCCACCGGCGCGCCGGCGGCGCGCGCACAGGCGACGTCGTTCGCCGAGTCGCCGACCATCAGCAACCGCCGGACGTCGACGCGAAGCCGCGCGGCGACGAGTTCGAGCGGCGCGGCCGCGGGCTTCTTCGCCGCGGCATCGTCGCCGCCGACGATCGCGTCGAAGGTCACGCCGAGCGGCGAACGGTCGAGGTGCGGCGCGACGAACCGCGTCGCCTTGTTGGTCACGATCGCGAGCGGCAGGCCCGCCGCGTGCAGCCGGCCGAGTCCCTCGACGACGCCCGGGTAGGGCGCGGAGCGCTCGCCGAGCGTCGCCTCGTAGTGCGCGAAATAGCGGGCCACGATCGCGTCGAGTTCGTCGTCCGCGGGCGGCCTCCCGCGCGCGAGTTCGAAGGCGCGGCGCGCGAGGTGGGGGATGCCCTTGCCGACCAGGTCGCGGATCGTCGCCTCGGGCAGCGACGCGCAGTCGGCATCGACGAGCGTCGCGTTCATCGCGTGCGCGAGGTCGCCCAGCGTGTCGAGCAGCGTGCCGTCGAGGTCGAACGCGACGGCATCGACGTCGAAGCGCCTCGCCTCGACCGCCGCGGCTCCGGGCGCGCGGCCGCCTTCGGCGGTCACGCGGCGGCGGCCGCGCGCAAGGCGGCGATCGTCGCGCGGTAATCCTTCGCGCCGAAGATCGCGCTGCCCGCGACGAAGGTGTCGGCGCCGGCCTTCGCGATCGCGCCGATGTTGTCGACCTTCACGCCGCCGTCGACCTCGAGCAGGACCTCGCGCCCGGAACGCGCGCGCTCGGCGTCGACGAGCGCGCGGGCCCGCGCGAGCTTCGCGAGCGTGTGCGGAAGGAACGACTGGCCGCCGAAGCCCGGGTTCACGCTCATCAGCAGCACGAGGTCGAGCTTCGGCAGCGTCCAGTCGAGCCAGTCGAGCGGCGTCGACGGATTGAAGACGAGTCCCGGCCGGCAGCCGGACTCGCGGATGAGCGCGATCGTGCGGTCGACGTGGCGCGACGCCTCGGGGTGGAAGCTGATGAACGTCGCGCCGGCCCGCGCGAAATCGGGCACGATGCGGTCGACCGGCTCGACCATCAGGTGCACGTCGATCGGCGCGCCGCCGGCGTGCGGACGGATCGCCTCGCACACCAGCGGCCCCACGGTCAGGTTCGGGACGTAGTGGTTGTCCATCACGTCGAAGTGCACGAGGTCGGCGCCCGCGGCGACGACCGCGCGCACCTCCTCGCCCAGGCGGGCGAAGTCCGCGGACAACAGCGACGGCGCGATCCTGCAGGTCGTGGTCATGGCCTTCGTGGTAGTGTACCGAGTCGCGATTGCTCGGGGAAACGGCGCCAGCGCGCGCGAATCAGACGATGCAGGATGCCCGCTACGGCATGAGGATCGAGCCGGTCGTGAGCTACGTGGCCGACCAGTCCGATCCGTCGCGCCAGCAGTTCGTGTTCGCGTACACGATCCGCATCACCAACGTCGGCACGCTCGCCGCGAAGCTCGTCTCGCGCCACTGGATCATCACCGACGGCGAGCACCGCGTCCAGGAGGTGCGCGGCGAGGGCGTCGTCGGCAAGCAGCCGACGATCGCGCCGGGCGAGACCTTCGAGTACTCGTCGGGCGCGAGCATCGCCACGCCGGTCGGTACGATGCGAGGCAGCTACCGGATGGTCGCGACCGACGGCTGCGAATTCGACGCGCCGATCGAGCGGTTCACGCTGTCGGTCCCGCGCACGCTTCACTGATGACCGTCGCCGCGGTCGCGCTGGCGTTCGCGCTTCTGCCGCCGGCGCAGCGGCGCGACGGTCCACCAGACGATCGCCACGGCGATCATCAGCGCGACGAGCGATTCGAGGTAGATCCATGCCATCGCGGCCTCGGGCGCATTCTCCCATGATCGCGGCAGCGGCGAGTCCCGCGCGCCTTCACGCACGATCGACGCTGCTGGCGACGCTCGCGGCGGCGATTCTCGCCGGATGCGTGACCGCGCCGCCCGCGCCTCCGAAACCTTCGCCGCCGAGCCCGCCCGCGCCCGACACCGCGTCGCTTCCGCCGCGCTTCCAGGCCGAGCCGTGGAGCGCGCTGCCCGGCTGGAGCGAGGACCGGGTCGAGGAAGCCTGGCCCGCGTGGCTCGTCTCCTGCCGCGCGATGCTCGCGCGGCCGGCGAAGCGCGAGGCCTGGAGCGCGCCGTGCGAGGCCGCGGCGGGCGTCGATGCGCGCGACCGCGCGGCGGTGCGCGCGTACTTCGAGGCGTGGTTCACGCCGTGGTCGGTCGCGTTCCCCGACGGGGGCACGGTCGGACTCGTCACCGGCTACTACGAGCCGCTCTTGCGCGGCAGCCTCGTGAAGACCGGCGAGTTCACCGTACCGCTCTACGCCTCGCCCGACGACCTCTTGACGGTGGACCTCGCGTCGCTCTACCCGGAGTTGAAGGACAAGCGGGTGCGCGGCCGCATCGACGGCAGGCGCGTCGTGCCCTACTGGACCCGCGCCGAGATCGCGCGCGGCGCGGCGCCGACCGAGGGCAAGGCGCTCGCGTGGGTCGCCGACCCGGTCGACGCTGCCTTCCTGCAGATCCAGGGGTCGGGGCGCATCGAACTCTCCGACGGCAGCGTGATGCGCGTCGGCTACGCGGACCAGAACGGGCACCCGTACCGCTCGATCGGAAGGGCGCTGATCGACCGCGGCGAACTCACGCGCGACACCGCGTCGATGCAGGCGATCCGCGCGTGGGCGAAGCGCAACCCCGACAAACTGCGCGACCTGCTCGACCAGGACCCGAGCTACGTGTTCTTCCGCGACGTGCCGCCGCCCGCGCCCGGCACGATCGATGCGACGATCGACGGACCCTACGGCGCGCTCGGCGCCCCGCTGCTCGCCGGTCGCGCGATCGCCGTCGACCCGCGCTCGATTCCGCTGGGCGCTCCGGTCTGGCTCGCGACGACCCGTCCGCGGTCGGACGCGAAGCTCGAGCGGCTCGTGATGGCGCAGGACACCGGCGGCGCGATCCGCGGCTCGGTGCGCGCCGACTTCTTCTGGGGCTTCGGCGACGAGGCCGGAAGCGAAGCGGGCCGCATGCGGCAGGACGGCAGTCTCTGGCTCCTGTGGCCGAAGGGACGCAAGCCGCCCGGCTGAGGTTCAGGAGTCAGTTGACAGTTGTCAGTTGACAGTAGCGCCGGCGTTTCCTGGGGCGGCGCATCGAGCGCCGGGTCGCGACTCAGCCTTCGGATGCGTGCTCGAGCACGCCTTCGGCCTGCCGGTCGGCGTGGTAGGACGAGCGCACGAGCGCGCCGACGGCGGCGTGCCGGAACCCCATCGCGTACGCCGCGCGCTCGAGTTCGGCGAACGCGTCGGGATGCACGTAGCGCTGCACCGGCAGGTGGTCCGAGGTCGGTTGCAGGTACTGGCCGATGGTCAGCATGTCGATGCCGTGCGCGCGCATGTCACGCATCACCGCGAGGATCTCCTCGTCGGTCTCGCCCAGCCCCACCATCAGGCCGGACTTCGTCGGCACGCCGGGCACGCGCGCCTTGAACTCGCGCAGCAACGCGAGCGAATGCGCGTAGTCGGCGCCCGGCCGAGCCTGCTTGTAGAGCCGCGGCACCGTCTCGAGGTTGTGGTTCATCACGTCGGGCGGCGCGGTCTCGAGGATCGCGAGCGCGCGTTCCATGCGACCGCGGAAATCGGGCACCAGCACCTCGATCTGCGTCGCGGGCGAGCGCTCGCGCACCGCGCGGACGCAGTGCGCGAAGTGCTGCGCGCCGCCGTCGCGCAGGTCGTCGCGGTCGACGCTGGTGATCACGACGTACGAGAGCCGCATCGCCGCGATCGCCGTCGCGAGGTGCGCCGGCTCGTCCGCGTCGAGCGGCAGCGGGCGTCCGTGCCCGACGTCGCAGAACGGGCAGCGGCGCGTGCACAGATCGCCCATGATCATGAACGTCGCGGTGCCCTTGCCGAAGCACTCGCCGATGTTCGGGCAGGACGCCTCCTCGCACACCGTGTGCAGCTTCTGCTCGCGCAGGATCTCCTTGATCTCGAAGAAGCGCGGCGACGAGGCCGCGCGCACGCGGATCCACGCCGGCTTGCGCAGCGGCTCGGAGGCGACGACCTTGATCGGAATGCGGGCGGTCTTCGCCGCGCCCTTCTCCTTGACGCCGCGGGCGTCGGTGGCGGGAGGGGGCGAGTCGGCGGTCATGGCGAGGGGCGGGCGATCGTGCGCGCGAGGATCGGCGCGAGCGTCTCGCCGGCGCGCGCCACATCGGTCGCGACGCCGAACTCCGACACCTGCGCCACGGCGAGACCCGGGTAGCCGCAGGGGTCGATGTCCGCGAACGGCGAGAGGTCCATCGCGACGTTGACCGCGATGCCGTGGTAGGTGCGGCCGTTGCGCACCTTCAAGCCCAGCGCCGCGATCTTCGCCTCGACACCGTCGCGCGAAACGTACACGCCGGGCGCCGACGGCTTCCCGCGGGCATCGATCCCCGACGAACCGAGCCATTCTACTACCGCGGCCTCGAGGCGCCGGACCAGTTCGCGCACGCCGAGCCTGCGCCGTGCGAGGTCGACCATCACGTAGACGACGAGCTGGCCCGGCCCGTGGTAGGTCACCTGCCCGCCGCGGTCGACCTTGAACGACGGGATGCCGTTGTCGCGCAGCAGGTGCTCGCGGCGTCCGGCGAGGCCGAGCGTGTACACGGGCGCATGCTCGGTGAGCCACAGTTCGTCGGGCGTGTCGCGTTCGCGCGCGTCGGTCCACGCGCGCATCGCGCGAGAGCAGCGTTCGTAGTCGGTGCGCCCCAGCGTGCGCACGACGATGCCGGTCGATGCGTCGCGCCGGGTTGGCGCGCCCGCGATCCAACGGAGGTCGGCCAACGCCTCGCTCACTTCGGCAACCGGTGTGTCGTGCGCGGCCTGCGGCGCGCGGCGGGCGCGGGTGTCGCGTGCGGGCGCGCCCATCCCGACGCGAGGAACTCGAACGACTCGCCGCGCGAGGTGCCGGACCGCTGCCAGACGACGCGGTCGCGCCGCACCGACAGCCACCAGGTCTGCGGATCCGCATGCACGCGCGACGTGAACGCGTCCGGATGCAGGACCGCGCAGCATGCGCCGTGCTCCGGATCGCGCACCGATTCATAGCGGATCGCTTGGACGCCGGACTCGCGCGCGACGCGCGCGAGCGCCTGGCAGGCGCGGTAGTCGTCCGGGTCGGTCCAGCGCGCGCGATCCGCGACGAACGGCGCGCCCCGCAGGTCGATCGCGCTCGCCGCGACCTTCGCGCGGAACACCGTCTGGGGCTTGTCCGGCATCGCGTCGATGCCGGCCGCGTCCATCAGGTGCCGCCAGCGCCAGTAGCCGAGTTCGGCGCAGGCGGTGCGGATCGCGTCGGCGGCGTAGAACACTCCTGGATCGTTGTCGCCGCGGAAACGCGATCCGCCCGGCGGCGGGCGGTAGCGAAACGGCGTGGCGAGCAGGTAGTCGAGTCGCGCCGCGGCCTCGGGAAGCCCCGGCTTGCCTTCGTCGAGCAGATGCTCGAGCACGCGTTGCTCGTCGAGCGTGTCGACGAGGGACATCGTCGAGGCGACGTGCTGTGCCTCGACGGCGCGCCAGATGCCGCCGGCGTAGCGGCGAGCCGCCGTGCGGATACGTCGCACCGCGGCGGCGGCGCGAAGCGTCGATGCGTCGCTCATCGCCGTGTTCGCGGACGCTCAGCCCGCGCGTCGCCGGGCCGCCCCGTAAGGGCGCGGGCCCCTGGGGCGGCGCCGCAGGCCGCTCGGGGGTCATCCGCGCCCGCCGGGCCGCCCCAAGGGCGCGGGGCCCCTGGGGCGGCGGCCGCAGGCCGCTTCGGGGTCATCCGCGCCCGCCGGGCCGCCCAAGGGCGCGGGCCCCCTGGGGGGCGGCGGCCGCAGGCCGCTTCGGGGGGGTCATCCGCGCCCGCCGGGCCGCCCCAAGGGCGCGGGCCCCCTGGGGGGCGGCGGCCGCAGGCCGCTTCGGGGGGGGGTCACACCCTTCCGCGCGCGGCATCCAGGTACGCGACGACACGGACGAGGCCTTCGACGGAGGCAAGGAGTTCGCGGGGCCGCGCTGCGGCGAACGCGAGATTCGACGTCGCGAGCCAGGTCCTCGCTTCCTCGCCGTGACCCCACAGCGCGTCGAGCGATCGGTACAGCCGCACGAACAGGCGGGCGAGTTCCCATTCCTTCGCCCGGTCGGGATCGAGGACGTACGCCCCGGCACGCATGCGGGACACCGACGCCTCCGAGAGTCCGAGGATGGCGGACACCTCCTTCTGGGTAAAGCCCAGGAGGTCGGCGGCCCGGACAGTCGCCCGCGTCAGCACGCTCGCCGGCGAGGGCGCGGCAGCGTGCATGCGCGTCGCGGGCGAAACGATCAGGTGGGCAGTCATGGTCGTGGACCCATTTCTGCAGCAATAATTCGACCGTTATTTTCCCACAGGAATCGTTGACCGGCAACCGCCGCGGACCGCGGACGTCGGGTGCGCCAGCTGGCGCTGCCCGCTACACTGGCGACATCGCCAGGATCGCACGCCGAGAACACGCCCGAAGGACCGGCGAACTGCCGCTCGATTCATCATGGAACATCCCGAACGACACGACCTGATCGAACCCGCCCGCGCGGCGCTCGCGCGCTCGGGGCGGCACGTTAGCGCATTCGAGTTTCATGGCGTGCGCATGTTCGCCAAACGCCTGGCGCCGCCGCACAGGCACTGGTTCACGACCGGGCCCATGCTGCGACTCATCGCGTCGGCGGCGGGTTTTCCGCCTCTCCGCCTCACGCCCGGCGACATCGCGGCGGCTTGGCGAACGGACTACGAGCTCACGCGACTCGACGCCATGGCGGATGGCGGCGTGCGCGTCGCGAGGGTGCTCGCTCGCGCGAGCGACGTGATCGTGCTCGAGGACGGGGGGCGGACGTCGACCGACGGCTCGAAAGCTGGAACGAGCCGACCCGCAAGCGTGAGCTCGGCAGACTCGCGGACGACCTCGCGCGGTTCCACCGCGCCGGCCACTGGCACGGCGCCGCGCACATCAAGAACGTCACGATCGACGCCGACGGCGGCTTTCGGCGCATCGACTTCGAGGAGAACGCCGGCGCGCTGGTACCGTTGCCGATCGTCCAGTCCGCCGACCTGCTCCAGTTCCTCAACACGATCGCGCTCGCCGGCCCGATCGGCGAGCACGAGTCCGCGATGCTGCTCGCCGAACTCGTCGAGCGGTACTTCGACGGTCACCCCTCGGAGGGCGTCGTTCGCGTCCTGCGCCGGGGGCTGCCCTGGCTCGAGTCGGGCCTCGGACTCGCCGCGCTGTTCGGACGTCGAACCAGCAAGGGCCTGCGCCGTGCCCGCATCGAGGCGCGAGTCCTGTCGGCGACGCTCGGCGGCAGATGCCCGAACCGGTCCGATTCCGCTAGAACACCATCGTGACGCGCGGATGGGCGACGAGCTCGCGGTAGAGCTCGTCCAGCTGTTCGCGTGACGTCGCGGTGATCGTCGCGGTCACCGACAGGTAGTTGCCCTCGCGCGAGGTACGCATCTCGAGCGTGCCGGGGTCGAAGTCGGGCGCATGGCGCAGCACGACTTCGACGATCGCCTGCGCGAAGTCGTCGGTCCGCCGGCCCATCACCTTGATCGGGAAGGCGGTCGGGAATTCGAGCGCGGAGGGGCGCCCTTCGTGGGCCATCATCGAATCCAGCGTCTTCATTGAACCCCATGTTGCGCCCGCCGTGCCGTCGCGCAACCCCGTCGCGCCGAAGCCCGACCCGCAAGGGGGTCGCCGTGGGTCGGACTTCAGTCCGACGGGGCTCCGGGGGACGAAGCCGAAAGCGTCGGGCTGAAGCCCGACCCACGACCCCGGGACTGAAGCCCGACCCACGACCCCGGGGCTGAAGCCCGACCCACGACCCCGGGACTACGGATACATGTACCGCCGCGTCCCCGGATGGGGAAGCCTGCCGTCGGCGAGCGGCTTGCCGGCGAGGATCTGCCACAGCGAGAGCCAGCCGCGGTCGAACGCGTGCGCCGAGCCCGCGAGGTAGACGCGCCAGACGCGGAAGCGCTCCTCGCCCGCCTCGCGGCGCGCGGCATCGCTGTTGGCCTCGAGCCGGTCGGTCCAGTGCCACAGCGTGCGCGCGTAGTGTTCGCGCAACGCCTCGGCGTCGACGGCCTCGAGCCCCGCGGCGGCCATGCCTTCGATCACGCGGTGCACGTGGGTGAGTTCGCCGCCCGGAAACACGTACTCCTCGACGAAATCGCCGATGCCGCTGCCGAGGCTCGCGCCGTGCGTCGCGTTGTGGGTGATGCCGTGGTTCAGCACGAAGCCGCCGGGCGCGAGCACGCGGGCGATCTTGCCGAAGTACTTCGGAAAGCGCGCGACGCCCACGTGCTCGAACATGCCGACGCTCGCGATCCGGTCATACTGCTCGTCCTCCGGCAGGTCGAGGTAATCCTGCATCCGGACTTCGACGCGGCCTTCGAGCCCTCGCGCGGCGATCTCGCGCTTCACGTGCTCGAACTGGTTCTTCGAGAGCGTGATGCCGGTCGAGCGCACCCCGAACTTCTCCGCCGCGCGGAACACGAGACCGCCCCAGCCGCAGCCGATGTCGAGGAAGCGCTGCCCCTCCTCGAGCCTGAGCTTGCGGCAGATGTGGTCGAGTTTCGCGAGCTGCGCCTCGTCGAGCGTCATGTCGTCGCGCTCGAAGTACGCGCAGGAGTAGACCATCCGCTCGTCGAGCCACAGCCGGTAGAACGCGTTGCTGACGTCGTAGTGGTGCCGGATGTTCGCCTGGTTCGGCCGGTGCTGGTGCCGCCACAACCGGTAGCGCTCGCGCACCGTGTCGTGGCCGTGCGCGATGTCGCCGACCAGCGATTCCGCGATCGCGAGGATGCGCTTCGCGCCGCCGGAGAAATCGATGTCGTTGCGGACGTAGGCGCGGGCGAGCGACCCCATCGCCGGCGACGCGAGCGCCTTGAGTCCGGCCCAGGTGCGCGCGACGATCTCGACATCGGGCGCCGGAGAAAGCGCGATCCGGCCGCCGTCGGGGAGGACGAGCGCGACCGGCACGTTGCGGCCTGCGTAGCGGCTGGCGATGATCTTCTGCAGCGGAACGGCCATCGGCGAACGGCGCGCGATCGCAGGGTCGCGGCCGCGGGGTTAGTGTAGCAAAGGCGGCAGGCGGAGATCGAGCGGGGTTCGCGACCGGGCGGCTGCCCGTCCGCCTCTGGACGGCGTCGAGGTCGCCGCCGGTGACGGGGCGCGCTCGTGGCGCGGTGGCCCCCGCCGGCATCCGGTACCATCGGGGACCGCTCGCGCGTGCGCGATCGCCCTCGATGCGCCCTTGAACCGCGCCTCTCCCGCGCCCGCGCGCGCCTTCTCCGAGCACCAGTTCCGCGACGCGCTCGCGCAGTTCGCGACCGGCGTGACGGTGATCGCCGCGCGCCGCGAGGACGGACGCTTCGTCGGCTTCACGGCGAACTCGTTCCAGTCGGTGTCGCTCGACCCGCCGCTCGTGCTGTGGAGCCTGTCGCGCCGCTCGCTCTCGCTCCCGGCATTCGAGGCGGCCGAGCGCTACAGCGTGAACGTGCTCGCGTCGACGCAATCGGACCTCGCCCGGCGGTTCTCGCGTCCGCACATCGATCGCTTCGAGGGCGTCGGCTACCGTCTCGGCTGGTCGCAGGCGCCGCTGATCGAGGACTGCGTCGCGTGGATCGAGTGCTCGCGGCACGCGCGCCACCGCGCGGGCGACCACGTCGTGTTCATCGGCAACGTCGAGACCTGCGCGCGCGGCGCGGGGCAGGGCCTCGTCTTCCACGAGCACCGCTACGCCACGACGCGGCCGCTGTGACGACCACGGCGCCGCATGCGCGCCGGCCGGCCGGCGCGAGGCTATCCGCGGCGTGATCCGGCGGGCTTGTGGTCCTGGAACACCGCGTACATGCGGCGGAACAACGGGCCGGGTTCGCCGCCTCCGAACGGCTTGCCATCGACGCTCGTCACGGCGAGCACCTCCTTCGTCGACGACGAGATCCACATCTCGTCGGCGCCGAGCGCCTCCTCGCGACGTACCGGTCGGATCTCCATCCTCATGCCCGCCGCGCGCGCGAATTCGAGTGTCGCGTCACAGGTGATGCCCGGCAGGATCTGGTGGTCCTTCGGCGGCGCGACGATGGTGCCACCGCGCACGACCAGCACGTTCGACGCCGACGCCTCGGTGAGCTGGCCGTCGCGGAACATGACCGTCTCGATGGCGGCATGGTCGGCCGCGAACTGCCGCATCAGCACGTTGCCGACGAGCGAGGTCGTCTTGAGGTCGCAGCGGAGCCACCGGTTGTCCTCGGCGGTGACGACCGCGACGCCGCGCTCGACCTGTTCGCGCGACGGCAGCGTCAACGGGTTGCTCATCATGAACACCGTCGCGGTCGCACCTTTCGGGAACGCGTGATCCCGCTTCGCGACGCCGCGCGTGACCTGCAGGTAGACCGACTGGTCGTCGAACGGCTGGCGCGCGATCAGGTCGCGCACGACGCCATCCCAGGCCTCGTCGTCCATCGGATTGGCGAGCCGGATGCCGTCGAGGCTCGCCTGCAGGCGCCGCAGGTGGTGCGGCATCCGGAACGGCGCGCGCCGGTAGGCCGGGATCACCTCGTAGACGCCGTCGCCGTAGATGAACCCGCGATCGAGGACCGAGATGCGCGCCTCGCCGATCGGCAGGAAGCTTCCGTTCAGGTAGACGATCTGCGATTGGTCGTTCATCGTAATGTCCTCGTGTCGGGCGCGGGCGGGAGTCGCCGTCGCGCTCCTACTTGAACCACAACCGTACGCTGTCCCACGCGCGGACGAACAGGTTCGCCGGCCCCACGTCGTCGAGGGCGATCAGCGGGAACTCGGCGACCGGCGCCCCGTCGAGCGCGACGCGCACGACGCCGATGCGCTGGCCGCGCGCGACCGGCGCGACGATCGGCTCCATCGCTTCCAGCGTGAGCTTGAGGTCGCCCGCGCGTCCGCGCGGCAGCGTCAGGTAACGGTCGGCGAGGAATCCGGCGCCCACCTCGCGGTTCGCGCCCTTCCACACCTTGAGCGCGGCCACCGGCTTGCTCGCCTGGTAGAGCTCGACGGTGTCGTAGGCCTGGAAGCCGAAGTTGAGCAGTCTCTGGCTCTCCGCGGCGCGGGCGTGGTCGGACGACGCGCCGAGCACGACCGAGACGAGCCGCCGCTCGCCGCGCTTCGCCGAAGCAACGAGGCACCAGCCGGCGGCTTCGGTGTGCCCGGTCTTCATGCCGTCCACGTAGGGATCCGACCACAGC
The DNA here is from genome assembly GCA_015075645.1 of Burkholderiales bacterium. Lineage (NCBI taxonomy): Bacteria > Pseudomonadati > Pseudomonadota > Betaproteobacteria > Burkholderiales > Burkholderiales bacterium. The sequence goes on from JABTUF010000004.1 coordinate 366,404, forward strand.
AGCCGGTTGCGGTTGGGCTGCGTGATGTTGTTGTAGCGGAAGTCCTTCTGCGAGTAGAGCGGATAGAACTCCGGATAGTCCCGCACGACCGCCTGCGCCAGTTTCGCGATGTCGGCGGCGGTCGACCAGTGCTGCGGGTCGGCGAGTCCTGTGACGTTGGCGAACTGCGTGTCCTGCATGCCCAGCCGCTTCGCCTCCTGGTTCATGCGCTCGACGAAGGCGGCCTCCGACCCCGCGACGAGTTCGGCGAGCGCGATCGATGCGTCGTTGCCGGACTGGATGATCATCCCGTGCACGAGTTCGTCGACCGACACGCTCTTGCGCGGCTCGATGAACATGCGCGAGCCCTCGACCTTCCACGCCTTCTGCGAGACCGTCACCATCTGCGAGGGCACGATCGTCTTCTGGCGCAGCGCGCCGAACACGACGTACGCGGTCATCAGCTTGGTGATCGACGCGGGGTCGCGCCGCTCGTCCGCCTGGTGCGAGGCGATCGTCTGGCCGCTCGTCGCGTCGACCAGGGTCCAGGCGGCGGCGGCGATGGCGGGAGGTGCGGGAACCTGGGAGGCCGACAGGAGCGGCGTCAGCGCGCTCGCGGCGACCGCGAGCGCCGCGAGAAGTCGGAGCATGCGGAGTGCGCGATGTGGAGCGGAAGCGGATTATAGCTGGATGGGGTCAGAGCCGTAATTCGGGCAACGCCCTGCGTTGCCCGAATTACGGCTCTGACCCCTCAGCGACCCCTCAGCGGAACGGATAGACCGGCAGCACGGCGATGACCTCGCCGGTCGCCTTGTCCACGATCGCGGAACCCGCTTCCATGCGTCCGAGCACCGGTACCCAGGCGAGCGTGTCGACGGCGCGCCCGGTGCGCGCGAGCGCGGCGTCGATCCGGGTCTTCGCATCCGCGTCGCCGCGGTTGAGCTCGGCGAGCGGGCGCGCCTCGGCCTTCAGCTCATCGGCGATCTCGGCGAACGGCACGTAGTAGCGCGGCAGCACCGGCAGGTCGATGCCCGATGCGGCGAGCAGCGCGAGCTTCGACCGTTCGGCGGGATCGTCGGGCATGCGCGCGCCGACGAGGCGCGGGCCGCCGAGCGGCAGCGTGTTCCACGGGGCGCTCGCCGCCGCCAGCGATTCGGGGTTGATCTGGTTCGCGGAGACGACGGTGAAGCGATCGCCGGCGAACACGACGAAGGCCGGCCGTGCCTGCGCGATCACCGAGATGCCGTACACGAACGCGGCGACCTGCAGCGTCGCGATGACCGCCAGGTCGAACGGCAGGCTCTTCTTGCGCGGATCGAACACGACAAGCGTCAGCAGCGGGCCCAGCACCACGTCGACGCCGATCAGGATCAGCATCAATCCAGCGCCGCCGGCGAGCCGGAAGTACGGCTGCGGATACCAGACGAGCAGAAGTGCCGCGAGCACGATCGCGGCGACGAAGGTCGAGATCGCGAGATGGATCCCCGCGGCCTGGAAACGATTGAGCGAGCGAAGTGCGGGCATGCGCGGTCAGGCGGAACGGCGTCCGCCGAGGAAAGCAAAATCGACGCCGGCCTCGCGTCCGGCGATCAGGTCGGCCAGCGCGCGCCCCGAACCGCAGGCCATCGTCCAGCCGAGCGTGCCGTGGCCGGTGTCGAGCCACAGGTTGCGGTAGCGGCGCGTCCGCCCGATCAGCGGCACGTTCGACGGCGTGGCCGGACGCAATCCGGTCCAGAAGGCGACGGACCCGCGTTCGCCCGCGTCGGGAAAGAGGTCGAAGGTGCGTTCGACCAGCGCGCGGCAGCGGCGCTCGTTCATCTCGGTGTTCCAGCCGTTCAACTCCGCGGTGCCGGCCACGCGCAGGCGTTCGCCCAGGCGCGTGAGCACGATCTTCCACGCGAGATCGGTCAGCGACACGACCGGCGCGCCCCGGTGCGCGCCGATGTCGAGCGTGATCGAATAGCCTTTCGCGGGATACACGCCGCAGGGCACGCCGATCGGGGCGAGCAGGAACGGGCTGTAACTCCCCAGCGCGACGACGTACGCATCGGCCGCGAGCGTGCGCGTCGCGCCGCCGGCGTCGCGGACCCGCACGCCGGACACCGCGTCGCCGGCGGCCTCGATCGCCTCGACCGTGGTGTTCCAATGGAAGGCCGCGCCGCGCGCCGCCGCGAGCTTCGCGAGTTCGACGGTGAAGACCTGCGCGTCGCCGGTCTCGTCGGACGCGGTGAAGATGCCGCCGGCGATGCGGTCGCGGCACTGCGCGAGCGCGGGCTCGATCGCGACGCACTCCTCGGGCGTGCGCACGACCCGGTCGCAGCCGTACTCGCGCATCAGCGCGGCCGCAGCGACGCCGTGCTCGAACTCCTTCGCGTCGGTGTAGAACTGCAGGATGCCGCGCTCGAGGCAGTCGTAGGCGATGCCGGTCGCCTTCCGCAGTTCGCGCAGCGCATCGCGCGAGTAGAGCGCGAGGTTGAGGCACTGGATCGTGTTGTGCCGCGTGCGCGCGGGCAGGCATTCGACGAGGAACTCGAGGCCCCAGCGCCACTGCCGCCAGTCGGCGCGCAGCCGGAAGAGGAGCGGCGCGTCTTCCTGCCCGAGCCACTTCAGCACCTTGAGCGGCGCCTCGGGATTCGCCCACGGCTCCGCGTAGGACGCCGAGATCTGGCCGCCGTTCGCGAACGTGGTCTCGAGCGCCGCGCCCGGTTGCCGGTCGACGAGCGTGACTTCGTGGCCGTCGGCGGCGAGATACCACGCGGCCGTGACGCCGATCACTCCGCCGCCGAGGACGACGATGCGCATCGTCAGGCGGGCCGGGGCTCGGGCACGCGTCCGCCGCCGTCGGCAATGCCGATCGCCGGGGAGCTGTCGGCGTCCGCCACCGGAATGCAGGTGCAGAACAGGTTGCGGTCGCCGTAGACGTTGTCGACGCGCCCGACCGGCGGCCAGTACTTCGACGCCTCCTGCGCGACCGACGGCCAGCCCGCCTCGCGGCGCGAGTACCGGTGCGGCCAGTCGTCGCCGCCGACCGCCGCTGCCGTGTGCGGCGCGTGCTTGAGCGCGTTGTCGGCGCGGTCGCGGCGGCCCGCCTCGATGTCGCGGATCTCCGCGCGGATCGCGACCATCGCGTCGACGAAGCGGTCGAGTTCCTCCTTCGATTCGCTCTCGGTCGGCTCGATCATCAGCGTGCCCGCGACCGGGAAGCTCATCGTCGGCGCGTGGAACCCGTAGTCGATCAGCCGCTTCGCCACGTCCTCCACCTCGACGCCGGACGCGGCCTTGAGCGGGCGCAGGTCGACAATGCACTCGTGCGCGACGAGTCCGCCCGGCCCGCTGTAGAGCACGGGAAAGTGCGGCGCGAGCCGCCGCGCGAGGTAGTTCGCCGCGAGGATCGCGGCTTCGGTCGCCGCGGTGAGGCCCGCGCCGCCCATCATCGTCACGTACATCCACGGGATCGGCAGGATCGACGCGCTGCCGAAAGGCGCCGCGGACACCGCGCCGATGGCCTTGCCCGGCGCACCCGCCCCCGGTGCCCGCGGCGGCATGTTCCGGTGTCCCGGCAGGAACGGCGCGAGGTGCGCCTTGCACGCGACCGGACCTGCGCCCGGACCGCCGCCGCCGTGCGGAATGCAGAACGTCTTGTGCAGGTTCAAGTGCGAGACGTCGGCGCCGAACGCTCCGGGCCCCGCGAGGCCGACGAGCGCGTTCAGGTTCGCGCCGTCGACGTACACCTGCCCGCCGTGCGTGTGGACGATCTCGATGATGCGCGTGATGCCCGCCTCGAACACGCCGTGCGTCGACGGATAGGTCACCATGATCGCCGCGAGTTCGCGCGCGTGCTTCGCGGCCTTCGCCTCGAGGTCCGCGAGGTCGACGTTGCCCTGCTCGTCGCAGGCGACGACGACCACGCGCATGCCGGCCATCTGGGCAGAGGCGGGGTTGGTGCCGTGGGCGGAGGCCGGGATCAGGCAGACGTCGCGGTGCGACTCGCCGCGCGAGGCGTGCCAGGCGCGGATCATCAGCAGTCCCGCGTATTCGCCCTGCGATCCCGCGTTCGGCTGCAGCGAGACGGCGTCGTAGCCGGTCGCGGCGCACAGCATGCGCTCGAGGTCGCCGATCATCTCGAGGTAGCCCTCCGCCTGGTCGGAAGGCGCGAACGGGTGCAGGTGCGCGAACGCCTTCCAGGTGACCGGCATCATCTCCGAGGTCGCGTTCAGCTTCATCGTGCACGAGCCCAGCGGGATCATCGCCCGGTCGAGCGCGAGGTCGCGGTCGGCGAGGCGGCGCAGGTAGCGCAGCATCGCGGTCTCGGAGCGGTAGCGGTGGAACACCGGGTGGGTCAGGTACGCGCTCGTGCGCGCGAGGGCGGCGTCGTAGCCGTCGGCCACGCCCGCGTCGAGTTCCGCGACCTTCGGCGACGCGCGACCGCCCGCGAACACCACCCACAACCGCTCGACGTCTTCCGCGCGCGCGGTCTCGTCGAGCGAGACGCCGACCGACGCGTGGTCGATGCGCCGCAGGTTCATGCCGGCGGCGAGCGCGGCGTCGTGGATCGCCTGCGTCCGCGCGCCGGTCTCGACGACCAGCGTGTCGAAGAAGGTGCGCGTACGGACCGCGAGTCCGAGGCGTTCGAGGCCCGCCTTCAGGATCGCGGTCAACCGGTGCACGCGCCGCGCGATCGTCGCGAGCCCGTCGGGTCCGTGGTAGACCGCGTACATGCTCGCGATCACCGCGAGCAGCACCTGCGCGGTGCAGATGTTCGAGGTCGCCTTCTCGCGGCGGATGTGCTGCTCGCGCGTCTGCAGCGCGAGCCGGTAGGCCGGGTCGCCGTGCGCGTCGACGGTCACGCCGACGAGCCGGCCGGGCATCGAGCGCTTGATCTCGTCGCGCGTCGCGAGGAAGCCGGCGTGCGGGCCGCCGTAGCCCATCGGCACGCCGAAGCGCTGGGCCGAGCCGACGACCGCGTCGGCGCCCCATTCGCCCGGAGGTTTCAGGAGCGTGAGCGCGAGGAGATCGGCCGCCACGATCACGAACGCGCCGCGCGCCCGGGCCGCGGCGGCCACCGCCGCGAGGTCCGTGACTTCGCCGTTCGCGTCCGGGTATTGCAGGAGGACCGCGAAGGCGTCCGCGGCCGCCGCACCCTGCGCGGGTCCCACGATCACCGAGACGCCCATCGGCTCCGCGCGGGTGCGCACGACGTCGGCCGTCTGCGCGAACACGCCGTCGGCGACATAGACGGTCCGGCTCGCCGACTTCGTCACGCGGAGCGCGAGCGCCATCGCTTCCGCCGCCGCGGTCGCTTCGTCCAGCATCGACGCGTTCGCGATCGCCATGCCGGTCAACTCGCAGATCATCGTCTGGAAGTTGACGAGCGCCTCGAGGCGCCCCTGCGAGATCTCCGGCTGGTAGGGCGTGTAGGCGGTGTACCACGCCGGATTCTCGAGCACGTTGCGCAGGACGACGCCCGGCGTGATCGTGCCGTAGTAGCCCTGCCCGATGAACGAGCGCAGCACGCGGTTCTTCGCGGCGATCGCGGCAAGCCGCGCGAGCGCTTCGTGCTCGGCCACCGGTGCGGGCAGCGCGAGCGGCGCCTTCGCGCGGATCGCGGACGGCACGATCGCGTCGATCAGCGCCGCGCGGGACGCGAAGCCCAGCGTCGCGAGCATCGCGCGCTCGTCGTCGCCGGAGAGGCCGATGTGGCGCGCGACGAAGGCGTCGCGGCGTTCGAGGTCGGCGAGCGAGGGCCGAGCGGTCGGGGTGCGGATGGGGTCGGACATGGCGTCGTCGGTTGCGTGGTCCTGTCAGTCGCCGATCACCGCCTGGTAGCCGCGCGCGTCGAGCAGCGCGTCCATGGCGGCGGGATCGTCCGGGCGGATGCGGAAGAGCCAGGCGGCGAAGGCATCCTGGTTCACGGACTCCGGCGCAGCGGGCACCGCGTCGTTCGCCGCGACCACGGTGCCTGCGACCGGCGCGTAGACGTCGGACGCCGCCTTGACCGACTCGACCACCGCGCAGGCTTCGCCGGCGGCGACCTTGCGTCCGGCGGCGGGCAGTTCGACGAACACGAGGTCGCCCAGCTGCGACTGCGCGTGGTCGGTGATGCCGATCGTGATCGTGCCGTCGCTCTCGCGGCGTAGCCACTCGTGGCTCGAGGTGTAACGCAACTCCGCTGGGATCTTCATCGGGTCTCCGGATCAGGAACGCGGCGCGCGCGCCGCAGGAAGGAACAGCACCATCGTGATCTTGTCGTGGCCGCGCCCGCCGATGCGGATCGCTTCCGGCTCGCGGCCGAACACGGCGAAACCGGCACGCTCGTAGACGCGGCGCGCGGCGTCGTTGCCCGCGGTCACGGTCAGCACCAGTTGTCGCAGCCCGGGCGACGCGCTCGCGTGCGCGATCACCGCGTCGACCAGCGCGCGGCCGATGCCGCGGCCCGCGCACTCGGCGGGCACGTACAGGCCGAACACGTGCCCCTTGTGGCGCACCTTCACGCGCATGTCGACGTCGATGCCGCAGGTGCCGACGAGCGTCGCGCCCTCGAACGCGCCGAACACCGCGTCGTGCGGGCGCGCGGGGTCGGCGGCGAGCCGTTGCGCGAGCGCGTCGCGCGGTTTCTTCGTCTCCTCGGCCGCATCGGAGGTGAACGCCTCGGGGTGCTCGGCGAGTCCGCGCAGGCGCAGCGCCCGGTACACGTCGAGATCGGCCGGTCCGAGCGCGCGCACGGCGACTCCGTCGTCTCGCCGGGCGGGCGCTTTCATGCCAAGTCGACCTTCACCTGGCCGTTGCGCACGAACGGAGGCTTCACGACGCGCGCGCGCAGCCGCTTGTCGCGCACCTCGACCTCGACCGTCTCGCCGATCGCGACGGCCTTGGGCAGCCGCGCGAGCGCGATCGAGCGGGCGAGCGTCGGACTGAAGGTTCCGCTGGTGATCTCTCCGGCGCCGTGCGTACTGTGCACGCGCTGGTGAGCACGCAACACGCCGCCGGAGTCGAGGAGCAGGAGGCCCGCGAGGTCGCGCGCGGGTTGCGCGCGCGCGAGCGCCGCCTTGCCGACGAAGTCGCGCGGGCTCGCGAGGTCGACGGTCCACGCGAGGCCGGATTCGAGCGGCGAGGTCGCGAGGTCCATGTCCTGTCCGTACAGGTTCATGCCCGCCTCGAGGCGCAGCGTATCGCGCGCGCCCAGTCCGCAGGGTTTCACGCCGGCATCGACGAGCGCGGCCCAGGTGGATTCCGCGCGCGCGGCGGGCATCACGATCTCGAACCCGTCCTCGCCGGTGTAGCCGGTGCGCGCGATGAAGAACTCGCCCGCCTGCGCGGCGGAGAAGGGCTTCTGCGCCGACGTGGGGCCTTCGCTGCCGGGGATCGCCTGCCACGCCTTCGCGCGGGCGTTCGGGCCCTGGACCGCGATCATCGCGAGGTCGGGACGCGGGCGGACCACGAGCCCCGGTGCGGTGCGGTCGCGCAGCTTCGCGAGCCACGCGATGTCCGCGTCCGCCGTCCCCGCGTTCACGACGAGGCGGAAGTGGTCGTCGCGCAGGAAGTAGACGATGAGGTCGTCGCGCACGCCGCCGTCGTCGGCGAGCATGCAACTGTAGAGCGCCTTGCCCGGAACGGCGAGCTTGTCGACGTTGTTCGCGAGCGCGTGGCGCAGGAACGCGCGCGCGTCGCGACCTTCGATCTCGACCACGCGCATGTGCGACACGTCGAACATGCCCGCGTCGCGGCGCACCGCGTGGTGCTCGTCGATCTGCGAACCGTAGTGGAGCGGCATGTCGAAGCCGCCGAAGTCGACCATGCGCGCGCCGGCGGCGCGGTGCAGGGCATGGAGCGGAGTGGTCCTGGCCACGAGCGATCCCCGGTGGGCGAGCACGATGGGCGAGTCCGATGCCTCGAACCCGCCCCGTCTGTCCTTTTACCTGAGAGATTGCCGGCCGGATGGCCGGGTGCCCCTTCGGTGGGCCGCCGGATGCGCGGCCGCTCTCCAGATGACGATTCCCTCCCGCAGTCCCTTTGCCTGAGCGATCGTCGGGGATTGCGCCTTCGGCGGCGCCGGAACGTCGATCCGGCGCGCTCTCCTGCGGGGGGCGGGCGAAATGTACCGCGGCGGTCCGCCGCGGTCAAAGGTGCGCCGCTGCGGACCGGCGACAGCGGCGAAACCGCATCGCGCCGCCTCGATCCGCGGAACCCCGGCGTCGGACCGCCGGAAACGCCGAAGCCGGCTCGCGCCGGCTTCGTGAGTAAGCGAGCGCTTACACCCGCGCTACTTCTTCAGCGCCAGGATGTAGGCGACCATCTTCTTGATGTCGTCGTCCTTGACCGCCGCGTTCGGCGGCATCGGGACCGGGCCCCAGACGCCCGAACCGCCCTTCTTCACCTTCTCGGCGAGCTTGGCAGCCGCGCCGGCGTCGCCCTTGTACTTGGCCGCGACGTCCTTGTACGCCGGGCCGACGAGCTTCTTGTCCACCGAGTGGCACGCGGTGCAGCCGGCCTTCTGCAGCATCTTCAGCGTGTCGTCGTCGGCTTGCGCGGCGCCGGCCGCGAACGCCGCGATGCCGGCCAGCGCGAGGAGCGAAACCTTCATGGTGCGAGTCTCCGTAGTCGGTCGAAACAGTCAATGATAGAGGAACGGCGCGCGCTCCGCCATCGAGGGCATGCCGTGTCGCCGGGAGCATGCGGGCCGGCCTCTCGGGCCGCCTTGACGCGCCTCAAGGCTCGCATCGGGTTTCGAGCAACGCCCTGACGTCGTCCAGGGTTTCCACCGGGGCGGCACAGGTCATCGCGCGGCAGACCCACGCGCGCACGCCCGCGGTCGGCGGCGCGCCCTTGACGAGCGCACCCGGTGCGTCGGCGGGGTCCGGCGCGAACACGAGCGCATGCGCGTCGTCGCTGCGCGCGAGTTCACGCGCCCACCGCCGGGCCGCCTCGCGCGACGCCGGATCGGGTCCGTGCGCGAGCACGACGATCGCGGGAGGATGCTCGAGATCGGCGGCGGCGCGCAGGAGCGTCGAGTACCCGCCGGGTTCGCGGCCGATCGACGGCGCGAAGCGGCGCACCGCGCGCTCCGCCGCGAGGAGGTAGCGCGGCTCGCCGGCGAGGTGCCCGAGCGCGATGAGCGCGCGCGCCGCGACGCCGTTGCCCGACGGTGTCGCGTTGTCGTGCCCGGGCATCGTGCGATGGAACAGCGCCTCGTGGTCGTGCGCGGTGAACCAGAAGCCGCCGCCGTCGTCCTCGAAGCGGTCGCACAACGCGTCGGCGAGCGCGATCGCCCAGTCGAAATCGGCGCGGCGAAATCGGGTGCGCATCGCCGCGACGAGGGCCTCGAGCAGGAACGCGTGGTCGTCGAGGTACGCCGGCAACGCGCCTTCCTCGCCGCGGCGCGTGGCGTGAAGACGCCCGTCGCGCCAGACGGTGCGTGCGAGTGCGTCGAGCGCGCCGGTGGCGAGCACGCCGTAGCGCGGTTCGTCGAGCGCGCGCGCGGCGGTGGCGAGACCCGAGACCGCGAGCGCGTTCCAGCTCGTGAGCACCTTGTCGTCGGTGCCCGGCCGCACGCGCGTCGCCCGCCGCGCGAGGAGCGCGGCCTTCGCCTGCGACAGGAGTTCGCGCGCGCGGACGGGATCGATCGCGCGTTCGTGCGCAACCGTGTCCAGCGGACGGACGACGCGCAGGTGCCACGCGTGCCCCTCGAAGTTCGGCGGACCGTCGAGGCCGAAGAGGCGTTCGACGATCGGCCAGGCCTCGGGCGCGACCACGGCGCGGACTTCATCGGGCGTCCAGACGTAGAACCGGCCTTCCTCGCCTTCGCTGTCCGCGTCGAGCGAGGCGAAGAACGCGCCGTCCTGCGCGAACATCTCGCTCTCCAGCCACGCGACGATGCCGTGCGCGACCTCCGCGTGGCGGGCCTCGCCGGTGACGCGCGCCGCTTTCGCGTAGAGCGCGAGCAGCGCGCCGTTGTCGTAGAGCATCTTCTCGAAGTGCGGGATCGTCCACTGCCCGTCGACGCTGTAGCGGCAGAATCCGCCGGCGAGCTGGTCGTGGATTCCCCCGTCCGCCATGCGGTCGAGCGTGGTCTGCACCATCGCAAGGGCATCGCGGTCGCCGGTGCGCGCGTACCGGTGCAGGCAGAAGTCGAGTTCGGCCGGATGCGGGAACTTCGGCGCGCGTCCGAACCCGCCGTCGACCGGATCGAAGCTCCGCTCGAGCGCGGCGAACGCCGCGTCGGGCGCTCCGGGCGGCAGCGCACCGCCCGCGCCCGGCTCGAGCGAGCGCATCGCGTCGACGAGGCGCGCGTTCTGGTCGGCGATCGCCGCGCCCTGTTCGCGGTACGCGGCGGCGATGCGCGGCAGGAGGTCGAGGAAACCGGGCAGGCCGTGGCGCGCCTCGCGCGGGAAGTAGGTGCCGCCGAAGTACGGCGCACCCTCCGGCGTCAGGAACATCGTGAGCGGCCAGCCGCCGGAACGCTGCGACAGCAGCGCGTGCGCCGTCTGGTAGATGCGGTCGAGGTCGGGACGTTCTTCGCGGTCGACCTTGATGTTGACGAAGTGCGCGTTCATCGCGCGCGCGACGCCGGGATCCTCGAACGACTCGTGCGCCATCACGTGGCACCAGTGGCACGCCGCGTAGCCGACCGACAGCAGGATCGGCCGGTCGAGGTTCTTCGCGAGCGCGAGCGCCTCGTCGCCCCACTCGTGCCAGTCCACCGGATTGCCGGCGTGCTGGCGCAGGTAGGGGCTGGAGGCGTTGGCGAGGCGATTCACAAGTCAGGGAAGGGAGAAGGGGATGAATCGAGGGAAGGGAGAAGAGGGAAGGGGGAAGGGTGCGGCGGAGCGGTGCGATGCGCCTTCGCATGATGCGCGCCTCAACCCCATTCCGGCTTCCGGCCTTCCGACCCACGATGCCCGAGCGCGAAAGGAAAAGAACGAAGGGGGAAGGGTACCGCGTGCCAAGCGCGAAGTCGCATCGCGCTGCGTCGCCGCACCCTTCCCCCTTCTCCCTTCCCTCTTCTCGCCCTTTCCCCTTCCCCCTTCCCTCTTCTCTCTTCCCCGCTCTACGACGCTTCGAACGCCACCCGCTCGAAATCCGCCCCGCGCTGCTCGAGTCGCGTCAGCCTGTAGGTGACCTCGGGGCCGGGATCCATCGAGCGCAGCATGCGGCCCGGCGTGAACGTGCGCGGCGGCACGACGAGCGAGGCCGGCTCCTCCTGCGACTCGCCGAGCAGGATCGACGGGATCGGCGGATCCTCGGAAAACGAGGTCGTGAACGGGCGCATCGCGCGGGTCTTCGGCGCGCCCGGCCACAACTCGAGCGCGACGTCGAGTTCGCCGTCGGTCCCGAGCGCGATGCGCGACACCATGCCGAGCCGCGTGCGCTCGTGGTCGCGCACCGCGACGAGCTGGTCGAGGAACCAGCGGTGCTGCGTGGGCGCGCGGCGCGAGAGCCGGGCCTCGCGCCAGCCGTAGCGGCCTTCGAGGCGCTCCCACGGCAGGCGCCGCTCGGCGTCCTCGCGATGGCGGTCGTAGTCGGTGAGCGCGCCGAGCGTCGCGAGATGCTGCGAATTCGCGTAGGTCAGGCGGCCGAGCGGATCCTGCCGGTCGAAGGTCCGCCCGCACACGCGGAAATAGGCGCCCGGCACGCCGCCGCCGCACAGGTCGACCGCCGCGTGCGTGGTCTCGTCGGGCCGCCTGGCCTGGTACCAGTGGGCGTCGAGGTGCGACAGGAGCGCCACGCACTGCTCGACCGACGGGTCGTGCCCGAGCGCGAGTTCGGCGGGTGACGCGCCGGTCGCGAGGCGCTTGAGCCTGCCGCGCACGCTCGTCGCGAGCTTGCCCGGATAGCCGAAGCGCACCGATTCGGCCGCGCTCGCCGGCGCAGCGCTCACCAGCGTCGCCGCGGCCGCGCCGTCGAGGTCCACGACGATCACCGGTCCCTCGGTCTCGCGTTGTTGCGCGTAGGGGAACACCTTGCGCGCCCACTGCGAGAGCCAGCGGTCGGCGAGTTCGAGCTGCCGCACGCTCATCGCGCAGGGATCGGCCAGCGCGAGCAGGAGCGCGTGCGCGTAGGTCGAATAGCAGGAGATGCCGACCGCGTTCGGCGCGGCGTCGTCGGAGACCGCGGCGACCGTGCAATCGAGCATCTCCGCGAGCCGGTAGTATGCGTGCAGCTCTTGCCAGAGCGACGGCGGCACGACTCGACGGGCGAGACCGTGCACCAGCACGAGTTCCTTGCCGACGTAGAGCCCGCGCTGCAGGAGCTTCGCCTTGACGCCGGCGAGTTCGGGGTCGCCTTCGAGCAGCGGCTTCAAGCAGCTCGAATAGAGTTCCCACAGCGCCTGCCACAGCGCGATCGCCTGGTCCGCGGCCTCGCGCTCGCGCCCGATCGCCGGTTGCGGCTTGCCCGCGTAGCGGCGCGCGAGTTCGGTGTGCAGGTGGCGCGCCGGTTCGCGCAGCACTTCGGCGATGGTCGCGCGTTCACGCGCCGAGAACGCCGCGGCCGTGACCGCGCGCAACTGGCCGATGATCGCTTCGAACGCCTGCGGAACGGTCGCGAAAGGCAGGCTGTCGGCCCATTTCGCGGCGCCTTCCGCGTCGGCGAACGCGAGGCGCACCGAATCAGGGCCGCCGGGCGGGATCGCCCCTGCGGCGGGGAACGCCGGAGCCGCGGACTCGCCCATCACATCGCGCTCCGGATCCATGCCCCTCCTCCGGCTCCGAGGTTGCCCGGAGCGGGGTTCCTTCGTGCAGAACGGCGCCGGGAGGCGTGCATCGGGAAGTTATAGCACAGGGTCATATTCCGGCGCCCTGCCGCCCGGCGGGTGTCTTGCGCCACTTGCGGCCGATTCCCGGAATTTTCCGCACTGCGGCATCGGGTTGTTACCGCGCGTCGGGCACAAGCTGTAGCGCACGATACACCCCAAGGAGCCCACGTCCCGGTCGAACTTCCCCGGGCGCGAACCCCCAGGCTCCTGGAGAACGACATGAACACCGACACCACCGTCCACCGCCTGCGCAAGGCCGCCGCGCTCTTCGTCGCGCTCGTCCTCGGCACGCTCGCCTTCGGCGTGGGACTCCCGTGGATCCTGTCCGACGCCCCGCCGGTGACCGAGTCGCTGTGGGCGCGCGAGGTCCAGTCTCACCTCCCGACGATGGCGCTGTCGGGCGTCACCCTCGCCCGCCGGACGTCCGGCACGATCGTTACGCGCTGAACCCGCGACCGCGCACGCTGCCTCGCTCGCCGAACGACCAGGAGTCAGGACGCGAAATCGCTCACACGAGCACGCGCTCGATGCCGCCGGCGTTGGCCTTCGCGACGTAGTCCGCGAGCCAGGACTCGCCCAGCACGTGCTTCGCGATCTCGACGACGATGTAGTCGGCGTCGGTGCCGGCGTCGTCCGAGAAGCGCGAGAGTCCCTGCAGGCAGGACGGACAGCTCGTCAGCACCTTGACCGGCCCGGCGAAGCCGTCCGCACGCGCCGCGTCCGCGCCCTTGCGCATCTCGGCCTCCTTGCGGAAGCGCACCTGAGTCGAGATGTCGGGGCGGCCCACGGCGAGCGTGCCCGATTCACCGCAGCAGCGGTCGGAGAGCGGCACCTCGGTTCCCATCAGCGTGCCGACGACCTCGAGCGGCGCGTGGGTCTTCATCGGCGTGTGACAGGGATCGTGGTACAGGTAGCGCACGCCCCCGATGCCGTCGAGCTTCACGCCGCGCTCCATCAGGTACTCGTGGATGTCGAGCAGGCGGCAGCCGGGGAAGATCTTCTCGAACTCGTACTTCTCGAGCTGGTCCATGCAGGTGCCGCAGGACACGATGACCGTCCGGATGTCGAGGTAGTTGAGCGTGTTGGCGACGCGGTGGAACAGCACGCGATTCGCCGTGGTGATCGCCTGGCCCTTGTCGTGGTCGCCCGAGGCGGTCTGCGGATAGCCGCAGCACAGGTACCCCGGCGGCAGCACCGTCTGCACGCCCAGGTGGAAGAGCATCGCCTGCGTCGCGAGCCCGACCTGCGAGAACAGCCGCTCCGATCCGCAGCCGGGGAAGTAGAACACCGCATCGGCGCCTTCCGATGCCTTCGCCGGATCGCGGATGACCGGGACGACCGCCTCGTCCTCGATGTCGAGCAGCGCGCGCGCGGTGCGCTTCGGCAGTCCGCCGGGCATCGGCTTGTTGACGAAATGGATCACCTGCGCGCGCAGCGGCGGCCGGCCGACGGTCGCCGGCGGTCGCTTCGCCTGCGCCCCCGCGAGGCCCGCGCGTTTCGCGATCGCGTACGCGAACCGCTGCGCCCGATAGCCCGCGCCGATCATGCCGGCGCGGATCGTCTTGATCGTCGCCGGATCGGTCGCGGTCAGGAACGCCATCGCGGCCGCGGTTCCCGGGCTGAACGCCTTCTTCCCTTCGCGGCGCAGGAAGTTGCGCATCGCGATCGACACGTCGCCGAAGTCGATGTCCACCGGACAGGGATTCACGCACTTGTGGCACACGGTGCAGTGGTCGGCGACGTCGGAGAACTCGTCGAAGTGGCGCAGCGACACGCCGCGGCGCGTCTGCTCCTCGTAGAGGAACGCCTCGATCAGGAGCGAGGTCGCGAGGATCTTGTTGCGCGGGCTGTAGAGCAGGTTCGCGCGCGGGACGTGGGTCGCGCACACCGGCTTGCACTTGCCGCAGCGCAGGCAGTCCTTGATCGAGTCGGCGACGCGCCCGATCTCGGAGGCCTCGAGGATCAGGCTCTCGGCCCCGATCAGCGCGAACGACGGCGTGTACGCGCGGGTGAGGTCCGCGGGCCGCTCGGCGTCGCGCAGCAGCTTGCCCGCGTTGAAGCGTCCGTCGGGGTCGATGCGGCGCTTGTAGTCGGCGAAGGGCGCGAGTTCGTCGTCGGTCAGGTATTCGAGCTTGGTGATGCCGATGCCGTGCTCGCCCGACACGACGCCGCCCAGCCCCCGCGCGAGCGCCATGATGCGCGCGACCGCGCCGGTCGCCTCGCTCAGCATCCCGTAGTCGTCGGAGTTGACCGGGATGTTCGTGTGCACGTTGCCGTCGCCCGCGTGCATGTGCAGCGCGACGAACACGCGGCTCCGCAGCACGCGCGCGTGCGTGGCGGCGACCGCCGCGCGCACCGGCGCGAACGCGAGGCCGTCGAAGAGGTCGTCGAGCGGGTCGCGCAGTTCGGTCTTCCACGACACCACGGTCGAATGGTCCTGCAGCGAGGGAAAGGTTTCGTCGATCCGGTCGAGGAGGTCGCGCCAGCGCGACCGCGCCCTCGCGACGATCGCGCGCGCCTCCTCGAAACGCTCGTCGACGAGCTCTTTCGGCGGGCGAGCCTCGTCGTCCGGCCCCCACGGCCGCAGCGCGTCGGGCCGCTCGAACAACGCCGCCAGCTCGTCGGCGAGGCGCAGCTTGTTGCCGACCGACAGCTCGATGTTGATGCGCTCGATGCCGTCGGAGTAGTCGCCGAGCCGCTCGAGCGGGATCACGACGTCCTCGTTGATCTTGAACGCGTTGGTGTGCTTCGCGATCGCGGCGGTGCGCGCGCGGTCGAGCCAGAACTTCCTGCGGCTCTCCGAGGACACCGCCACGAAGCCTTCGGCGCCGCGCGCGGCGGCCATGCGCACGACCTCGCTCGCCGCGCGCGCCACGGCATCGTCGCTCTCGCCGACGATGTCGCCCAGCAGCACCATCTTCGGGCGGCCGTGGCGCCGCGCCTTCGTCGCGTAGCCGACCGCCTTGACGTAGCGCTCGTCGAGGTGCTCGAGCCCCGCGAGCGTTGCACCGCCGGGGCGGGCGTCGAGGTAGCGCCGGATCTCGACGATCGCGGGCACGCTCGCGCGCACCTGCCCGAAGAACTCGAGACAGACGGTGCGGATCGCCGGCGGCATCCGGTGCAGCACGAAGCGCGCGCTGGTGATGATGCCGTCGCAGCCCTCCTTCTGCACGCCCGGCAATCCGGCGAGGAACTTGTCGGTCACGTCCTTGCCGAGCCCGGCCTTGCGGAAGCGCGCGCCGGGCACCGAGATCGTTTCGACCGATCGGACCGTCTTCCCGTCGCGCGCGAGCCGCCGGACCGCGAACGTCGCGAGCGGCGCGTCGTGGATCTTCGACAGGTTGTGGTCCTGCCGCTCGACCTCGATCCATTCCGCGTCCGGCGTCACCATCCGCCAGGACACGAGGTTGTCGAGGGCGGTGCCCCACAGCACCGCCTTCTTGCCGCCCGCGTTCATCGCCACGTTGCCGCCGATGCACGACGCGTCGGCCGAGGTCGGGTCGACCGCGAACACGAGGCCCTCGGCCTCGGCCGCCGCCATGACGCGCCGGGTCACCACGCCGGCCGCCGCGTCGATCGTCGGCACGCGCTCCGCTCGGCCGGGGAGCGCGCTGCGCTCGACCGCGGACAGCCGCTCGAGCTTCTCGGTGTTGATCACCGCCGAGCGCGGCGTGAGCGGACATGCGCCGCCGGTGTAGCCGGTGCCGCCGCCGCGCGGGATGATCGTGAGCCCGAGTTCGATGCAGCCTTCGACTACGCCGCGCACCTCGTCCTCGGTGTCGGGGTGGAGCACGACGAACGGGTACTCGACGCGCCAGTCGGTCGCATCGGTCACGTGCGACACGCGCGCGAGCGCATCGAACGCGATGTTGTCGCGGTGGGTGTGGCGACCGAGCACGCGGCGCGCGCGCTTGCGCAGTTCCGCGGTCGCGGCGAACGATGCGGCGAACCGGTCGACCGCACGCGACGCCTCCTGTGCGAGTTCGGCCACCTTCGCGTCGCGTGCCGCGTCCTCGCCCGCCTGCGCGAGCCTGCGCTTCTCGATCTCGGCCAACCGGTGGCGCATCGCGTCGACGAGGAGGCGTTGCCGCTTCGGATTGTCGAGCAGGTCGTCCTGCAGGTAGGGATTGCGCTCGACGACCCAGATGTCGCCCAGCACCTCGAAGAGCATGCGCGCCGAGCGCCCGGTGCGCCGTTCGGCGCGCAGCTCCCCGAGCGTGCGCCAGGCGTCCGCGCCGAGGAGCCGGATCACGATCTCGCGATCGGAGAACGACGTGTAGTTGTACGGGATCTCGCGCAGGCGCGGCGCGGCCTCGGCCTCGGCCTCGACGTCGCGCGGGAGGTCCGTCACGGCATCCATCGCTCCACGATCATACCGCAGCGCAACATCGCCGGCCGCGGCGGCGGGCGGGCGATCAAGCGTCGCGTGCAACGGATGCGGCGACGGCGGCCATCGCCGCCGGGCTCGTCGCGTCGAACAGGTCGCTCGGCTTGAAACGCGTGCCGTAGGCTTGGTTCAGCACGGTGACGAGCGCGAACGCCTGCAGCGACGAGCCGCCCAGATCGAAGAAGTCGTCGTGGACGCCCACCGGAGCGAGCGATAGCACCGCTTCCCAGGCGCGCACGACGCCCGCCTCGACCGCGTCGCGCGGCGCGACGCAGTCGCCTGCGAGCGGCGGCCGGTTCGAGGACAGCGGAGGAAGCGCGTCCTCGTCGATGTTCCCGTCCGGGCGCACCGGCAGGCGCGGCAGGAACACGCAGGCGACGGCCGGCCCGCGCGCGCGTGCTTCGTCGAGCGCGGCGGCTCGCGCCTCGTGCGACGCCCCCGGCCGCGCGACCAGATAGACGCACAGGCAGACGCTGCCGTCACTCGCCGAGGAGGGCACCACGTGGGCCGCCGCCACGCCGTCCAGGCTCCCGACGGCCTTGCGCAGTTCGTCCGACGCGGAGCCGGTCGTCGTCATTCGAGCGCGAAGAGCGCGCGTCCCAGCGCGCGCCCGGTCCCCTCGACGGCCGGCGGGCGCAGCATCGAGAACGTGTCGCCTGCGACCACCTCGGTGGCGACGCCTCCCGCGGCGAGGCGGGGCCATCCGGCGAACATCACGTCGTCCATGGCCGCGCTGCGCAGGACGCGAAGCGGAAGGTCGAGCGACGGCGCACGATAGTCGACGCCGGCCTGGATGTGCGCCTTGAGCAGCGTTGCCAGCCGGTCGAAAGTGGCGCGTTCGAGTCCGGCCGCGTGTTCCAGCGTCCGCCGGACCACCTCGTCGACCGCGCGGCGCGCCGCCGCCTCGGAGCCGGCGATGTCGTCGGGCGCGAAGCCCCGCGCGACGGGCGCGAAGCCGTCGAGCACGACCACGCCGCGCACCCGCTCGCCGCGCGCGAGCAACTCCTGCGCCATCGCCCAGGCGACCGCGCTCCCCAGGCAGTGGCCCCCGATGAGCCACACGCGCTCCCGACGCGTCGCGAGGAGTTCGTCGACGTTCGCGCGCGCGATCGCCTCGATCGAGCCATGCGGCGTCCGGTCGTCTTCGAGGCCGGCGTAGGCGAAGCCCAGTACTGGGCGCGGCGGCACGAGCGCCCGGGCGAGGCGCACGAGCGAGAGCGGCGTCGTCCCGACCGAGGGCAGGAGCACGAGCGGCGCACCGCCTTCCGCCGCGGCCAGCGTGCACGACAGGGGCGCGTCCGCGCGACCGGTCATGGCGCTTCCCGCTCCGCGCGGACCGACGCCTCCTGCGCCTCCGGCGAACCGGCTCGCGCCGCCTCGATGCGCGAGGCGAGTTGCGCGATCGTCGGCGCGGCGAGGAAATCGGTGTTGCGGATCCGCAGGCCGAAGTCGCGCAGGATCGCGTGCAGGACCTGGATCGACTCGATCGAGTCGCCGCCGAGATCCACGAAGTCGTCGTCGATGCCGACCGGTTCGAAGCCCAGGGTGCGCTCCCAGAGTGCGACCAGGGCGCGCTCGACCGGTGTGCCCGGGGGCCGGTAGGCGGTTGCAAGGCCATCGCGTCCGCGTTGCGCTTCCGCTGCGGGACGTGACCGCGCCTCGAGGTTCGCGACGTCGGACGTCCTGCCGGTGGCGAGCACGAACGGCGGCGCGCCGAGCCAGTTCAGCGAACGACGAAAGACGTCGAGCCCCCAGGCTACGGGCACCCCTTCGCCGTAGTTCGACTCGAACGCGCGCGCGAGTTCGCCCCGCGCCGCGGCTTCCCGGTCGACCGCGAACACGATCTTGCCGACGTGCTTCGCGCGCGCCATGCGCCGGAACCCTTCGCCCGCCGTGTCGAGCGGCACGATCGCCGTGGGCGGCGGCGTGAGTTCGCCCCGCGCGAACCGGTCCATCAGCGTGTCGAACATCGCCGGCAGCCGCGGGTGTGCGCGGTCGACCATCTGACCCAGGTCGAACGCCGAGAACGTGAGGTTGCGCAGGAACGGCGCGAGCGCGAGGTTCGCATCGGCGAGCAGGTCCCGCTTGCCGATCTCGACGAACCGGCCTTCGGGTGCGAGCACGGAGAGGCTCGCGGGGATGAACTCGCCGGCGAGCGAGTTCAGCACGACGTCGACGCCCTCCCCGCCGGTCGCCTCGCGAACACCCTCGACGAAGTCGAGCGAGCGCGAGTCGAAGACCGCCTCGACGCCGAGCGTGCGAAGGTAGGCGCGCTTGTCCTCGCTCCCGGCCGTCGCGAAGACGCGGGCGTGGAGCGCGCGCGCGACCTGGATCGCGGCGAGGCCTACGCCGCCCGCGCCGGCGTGGATCAGCACGCGCTCGCCGCGCTGCAGTCGGGCGAGATCCTCGAGCGCGTGGCACGCGGTCAGAAAGACGATCGGCAGGCCCGCCGCGCGCTCGAAGTCGAGATTCGCCGGCATCGCGACGGTCGCGTGCGCCGGCGCGATCACGTGGGTGGCGAGCGCGCTCCGGGCGATCGTCACCACCGCGTCGCCGACCGCGAGGCGCGTGACCCCCGCGCCCACCGCGCGCACCACGCCGCTCGCTTCGCTGCCGGGGACGTAGGGGCCTTCATGCGCGCGCGGCATCTGCCCGAGCGCGGTGAGCACGTCGCGGAAGTTGAGCCCGGTGGCCCGCACCTCGACCAGCACCTCGCCCGGCCCCGGCAGCGGCGGCTCGAAGGGTTCGAGCGCGAGCGAATCGAGGTTGCCCGGTTCGGTCACGACCACGCGGCGCGCTGCGCCGTTCGTGACCTCCGGACGCTCGCCGAGGTTCGATCCGGCGATCCTGCGCACCAGGAAGCCCTCGAGTTCGACGAGCACCGAGCCCGAGCCGTTGGTGACGACGATGTCGTGGACGGTTTCGTCGCCGGCGCGCCGCTTCGACGTGTGCGCGTAGATCTCCCGCTCCAGCGGGGCGTGGACGCGAACCGCGTCGTAGGTGTAGGGGACCACCTCGGCGCCGACGCCGCGCAGTCCCTGTGTCGCGGCGTCGAGGAGCGCCGGGTGCAGGTCGTACACTGGAAGGTCGTCGAGGAACGCATCGGGCAGCACGATGCGGCTGCGCACGAACTCGCCGTCCTCGCGCTCCCAGCGCCGCCACCCCCAGCGCGGCCCGCCGGAGAGCCGCGCCCCGCCGAAATCGCGCGCCCGGGGCACCGCGGCCCAGTCTCCCGGCTCGGGCGGCAGCCCGGCGATCGACGGCGGCACGGCCGTCTTCCGCGCGAACCCGGTCGCGTTCACCTCGAAAACCCCGCCGCCGCCCGAGGTCCGCGACGCCAGTTCGAAGCGTTCGTCGGCGCCCGAAGGTTCGAACCGGATCTCGAGGTCCATGCCGGGCCCCGCCGTGAAGAGCGGGCGCCGGAAGACGACGTCGTTCAGCTCGACCGCCCCGTCGCCACCGGCGTGGTCGCGAAACGCGGTCGTCACCAGTTGCAATGTCGTCGTTCCCGACAGGATCGGCCGGCCGTCCAAGCGATGGTCGTCGACCACCCACATGCCGCGCCGCAGGCTGCCGCGATAGCAATGGCGCTCGCCCTGAAGTCGCTCGCGTTCGCGCAGGATCGGATGGTCGAGCGGCGTCGTCTCCAGGCCCGCCGCACGCTCGCGCTCCCGCGCCTGCGACGCCTCCAGCGACTCGCGCAGGCGATCGACCGCGATGCCGACCTCCTGCCACGGCCCCCAGCCGATCGCGCAGGCGACGCCGCCGTGGCGCTCGGCACGATTCGCCGCGAGCGCATCGAGCACCGCGTTCGCGGCGGCGTAGTCGAACTGACCGGGGAGCGGCGTCTGCGTCGCGGTCGACGACACCGGCAGATAGAGGTCGAGCGGCGCGTCGCCGAGGAGTTCGTCGAGGTGCAGCGCGCCGACCGCCTTGGGCGCGAGCACGTCCGCCGCATTGCCGGCCGTGCGCTGGAGGACGAGTTCGCGCGACGACGTGCCCGCCGCGTGCACCACGCCGTGCAGTTCGCCATGACGTTCGCGCACCGCATCGAGCACCGCCGCGAGATCGGTCCGGCTCCCGACGTCGGCGCGCACGATCGTGACGTCGGCGCCGCGCGCGCGCAGCGCGAGGACGCGCGCGAGCGCGCGAGCGATGCGGTCGCCACCGCGCGCGCGCTCCGGCCATTCCGATTCCGGAGGCGGCTGCCAGCGCGCGGTCAACACCAGGCGCGCGCGGCAGGCGTCGAACAGCGCCTCGGCGAACAACAGGCCGAGGCCGCCGGTCCCGCCGGTGACGAGCACGACGCCGCCTTCGCGCAGGCGCGGCCGCGGTCCGCGCGGGGGCTCGGGCAGCACGTAGAGCCGTTCTTCCGCGCGGCGGCCCGCCCGCAGCGCGACCAACGTGGCGTCGGTGTCCGCCTGAGCCTCGTCGACCAGCATGGCGGCGAGCGTCTCGCGCTCGGCGGGCCGCGGGTCGGCCGGAACGTCGACGACGCGCAACCGCAGCCCCGGCATCTCGCGGCGCACCGCGCGCGAGCCCCCGAGCAGCGCCGCCTGCGCCGCGCTGCGCTCGCCCTTCTCGCCATCGATCCTCGCGAGCTGGTCGGTCAGCACGAAGACGTCGAGATCCGGATCCCCTTGCACTTCGAACGCCGCCTGCGCCAATGCGGCGAGCGCGTCGAGCCCGCGGCGCTGTGCGGCCGCGAACGAAGGCGCGTCGTTGCGCACGCCGTCGCGCCCGTCGAGCGCGGTGGCGAGGAGCACGCGCGGCCGGCTGCCCGGGCGCAGCGCGAACAGGCGCAGCCAGTCCTCGCGAGAGGAGGGATCCAGCCGGGGGGCTCCCGTGGGCGCGCGATCGAGCCGCCCCTCGGGTTCGGCGAGGACCGCGTCGACGCCGGCGGCGGCGAGCCGCTCGTGGACCGCGCCGGCGATGCCGTCCGCCGCGCCGACGACGAACCACGGCCTCGACGTGTCGATCGCCGCCGGCGTGGCGAGCGGCATGTCGGCGAAGCCGCGCTCATAGAGCGTTCGCTCCGCCTGTCCGGAGGCCGCGTCGGGATCGTCGTACCAGGTGCGGCGGCGCTCGAACGGATAGGTCGGCAGCGCGACGAGCGACGCGCGTCCGGCGTCCTCCGCGGCCTCCGGCACGGGCTCGGCGCCCGAACACCACAGTCCGGCGAGCGCGTCGTGGAACGCGCGCGATTCGTCGTCCGGTCCGCGCTCGGCGGGCACGAGCGCACGGGCGCGCGCGTCGGGGTCGTGGCGGCGGACGAGCTCGCAGAGCGCCGCGCCGGGCCCCATCTCGGCGAAGACCGGATTGCCCAGCGCGAGCAGATGGCGCAGGCCGTCGGAGAAGCGGACCGGGCGGCGGATGTGCTCGGACCAGTACGCCGGATCGGTCGCCTGCGCCGCGGTGAGCGGCTCGCCGGTGAGGTTCGAGATCACCGGGATCGACGGCGGCGCGAGTTCGACGCGGCCGACGACCGCGGCGAATGCCCGCTGGGCCGGTTCCATCGTGCGCGAGTGGAAGGCGTGCGAGGTCTCGAGCCGCTGAGTGGCGAGACCCTCCTCCGCTGCGGCCTTGCAGTACGCGTCGATCACCGCGGCGGGTCCGGCGACGACGGTCACCGTGGGCGCGTTGATCGCGGCGATCTCGACCGTCGGGGGCAGGCGTTCGGCGACGAGGTGCGCCGGCGCGAACACCGCCGCCATCGCGCCGGACTCGCAGCCCTGCATGAGCCGCCCGCGCGCGGCGACGAGGGCGAGCGCGTCGTCGAGCCCGAACACGCCCGCGACGCAGGCGGCGACGAGTTCGCCGAGCGAATGGCCGAGCAGCGCCGAGGGCGCGAACCCGCGGGCGATCGCGAGGCGCGCCGCCGCGTAACCCAGCGCGAACATCGCGGGCTGCGCGTTCATGGTGTCGCGCAGTCGCCGCTGCGCCTGCACCTCGTCCGCGACCCCCTCGCCGTAGCCCAGGAGCGCGACGAGGTCGAGCGAAGGGGCGAGCGCTCGCGCGCACGCGTCGATGGCCTCGCGCCAGACCGGCTCCTGCGCGTAGAGCGCCCGCCCCGCGCCGTAGCGCTGAGCACCCTGTCCGTCGAACAGGAACACGAGCGAGGCCGGACCGGCGCGCGCGACGCCGGTCGCGCGCAGCGCCCCTTGCGCCAGGTGCTCCGGGCCGACGCGATCTCCCTCGACGACGCAGCACGCGCGGTGGGCCCAGCGCGAACGGCCGTGCATCAGCGTGCGCGCGACCTCCGCCGCGCCGGGCCGCTCGCGCGCGAGGTGCGCCGCGAGTTCCTCGGCCGTGGCCGTGAGCGCGGCGGGAGTACGCGCCGACAGCGGCAGCAGGTGGAAACGGCGCGCGCTCGAACGCGCCCTCCGGCGCGGCGCCTCTTCGAGGATCAGGTGCGCGTTCGCGCCGCCGAACCCGAACGACGAGACCGCCGCGCGGCGCGGCGAGTCGCCGTCGGGCCAGTCGCGCGCGTCGGTGTGCACGACGAAGGGGCTCGCCTCGAAGTCGACGCGCGGGTTCGGCTGCGCGAAGTTCGCGAGCGGCGGCCGGATGCGATGCCGGAGCACGAGACAGGCCTTGATGAAGCTCGCCACGCCGGCCGCGGTGCGCAGATGGCCGACGTTCGCCTTCACCGATCCGAGCGAGCAGTAGCCGGTGCGCGCGGTGTGACGCCGGTAGACCTCGGTCAGCGCGGCCACCTCGATCGGATCGCCGAGCCTCGTGGCGGTGCCGTGCGCCTCGACATAGCCCACGGTCTGCGGCGTGACCTGCGCCCGGGCGAGGGCCCGCTCGATCGCGCCCACCTGCCCTTCGAAACTCGGCGCGACGAAGCTCTCCTTGCCGGGCGGGCGCCCGTCGTTGTTGGTCGCGCTGCCGAGCACGATCGCGTGGATCGGGTTGCCGGCCGCGATCGCGGCGTCGAGCGGGCGCAGCGCCACCACCCCCGCGCCGCTTCCGAAGATCGTGCCGTCGGCGCTCGCGTCGAAGGGCCGCAGCCGGCCGCTCGCCGACAGCATGCCCTCGATGCCGGCCACGTAGCCGTCCGAGCGGGCGACCATCACGGTGGAGCCGCCGGCGAGCGCGACCTCGCACTCGCCGCGCTCGAGACTCGCGATCGCGTGGTCGATCGCGACGAGCGAGGTCGCACAGGCCGCCATCACGCCCACGCTCGGCCCGGTCAGGTCGAGCCGGTGCGAGACGCGCGTGGTCAGGAAGTCGATCGCGTTGCCGATGCGCACCGGCAGCGCGAGCGCGGGATCGGATCGCAGATCCTTGCCGCGGCAGATCACCTCGTCGAGGTAGTTGCCTTCGGAACCGCCGAACACCCCGGTGACCGGAGCGCCCCGTCCCGGAACGATGCCGGCCGACTCGAGCGCCTCCCAGGCGCACTCGAGAAACAGACGATGCGCGGGATCGGCGAGCGATGCCTCCCGCGCCGAGAGCCCGAAAAAGTCCGCGTCGAAGAGGTCGATGTCCTCGACGACGGGCAGCGCGCGCACGAAGTCCGGGTTGGAGAGCAACGCCTGCGATGCGCCCCGGGCGCGCAGTTCCGCGTCGGTCCTGCGCGTCAGGCAGTCGCGCGCGGCGACCAGGTTGGCCCAGTAGCGCTCGAGTGTCGCGGCGCCGGGCACGCGCAAGGCCATGCCCACGACGGCCACGGGGAAGGCCGAAGACGCTGGCGCGTGCTCGATCATGGCGCTCGATGCTCCGGCGAAGGGTCGGGACTGGCGGCGGGAACCGGACGGATGCTCCGGTCCGCGTGGGGCCGGATCATACGCGAGCCGATGCTAGGCCGATGCTCGCGCCGCGCCGATCGCCGCGCCGATCGCGCGCGCGAGTTCGGGAAGGTGACGCGTGACGAGGGTCACGTGCCCGCCGGGAACGACGAGCCCGACGCAATCGCCGGCGAAACGCGCCCAGCCGGCATCCGGCGACGGATGGCGCCACTCCTGCGCCTGGATCACGACGACGCGCCCGTCGTAACGGCCACCGGCGTAGCGGTCGATCGCGAGGTTGTAGGCGATCTCGAGTTCGGAGCGCCGGTCCTCCGGCCGCAACAGCCGCGGCCGACCCGCCTCGTCGAAGCGCACGTAGCTCTCCGGCGCTCCGCCGTCGCCCTCCTTCGCTCCGGGCGCGCGCGATTCGATCAACAGCACCGCGGGCACGCGCTCGCCTGCCGCGACGAGCTGCCGCGCCATCTCGAAGGCCACGAGCGCGCCGTTGCAGTGCCCGGCGAGGACGACGGGGCCGCCCGGATGGACGCTGCGCAGGGCTTCGAGGCGTTCGGAGGCCATCGCCTCGATGGTCGCGGGCACCGCGCCGCCGTCGAGGCCGTGCGGGTGGACGATGATCGTCCTCTGGTCGGATCCGAGCGCGCGCGCGAGCGCCGCGCTGTAGAAGCCGCCGGCCTCGAAGTCGCCGTGCAGGAACACGAGCGGCGGCCCCCGGGCATCCTCGTTCACGACGACGAAAGGCGTCGCGGCCTTCGGCGCGTTCTCGCGCACGCGGCGCGCGATCGCGTCGATGGTGTCGTCCTCGAAGAGCGCGGAGAGAGGCAGCGCATAGCCGGTCTCGCGCTCCAGCGCGTCGACCATCGCGGCCGCGAGGAGCGAGTGCCCGCCCAGATCGAAGAAGCGGTCGTACACGCCGATGCCGCGCCTGCCGAGGAGGCGCTCCCACAGTGCCGCGATCAGCGTCTCGAACATGTCGCGCGGCGGCACGCTCGCGCCTCCGCCCGGGCGCACCACGTCGGTGGGCTCGGGCAACGCGCGCGTGTCGATCTTGCCTGTGGCGGTGAGCGGCAACGACGGCACCCAGACGATCGCCGCGGGGATCATCGCCTCCGGCAGGATCCGGCGCAGCTCGCGGTTCACGCCCTCCGGCGGGGGACGCGCCGGATCGTCCGGCACGAGCCACGCGACGATGCGGCGCGTGTCGCTGGTCGCGCCGCGCAGGGCCACCGTCGCGGCGGCGACGCCCGTGAGCGAGGTCAGCGCGGCCTCCACCTCCGGGAGTTCGACGCGCTGCCCGCGGATCTTCACCTGCCGGTCGCTGCGCCCGGCGAATACGATCGCGCCGTCGGCGCGCCAGCGCGCGCGATCGCCGCTCCGGTACGCGCGCGCGCCCGCGCCGTCGAAAGGATGCGCGACGAAGCGCGCGTCGTCGTCCGGAGCGGCGCCGAGGTAGCCGGTCGCCACGCCGTTTCCGCCGATCACGATCTCGCCCTCGAACCCCGGCGGCACGGGCTCGCCGTCTTGTCCCAGCACGTAGACCTCGGCGCCCGCGACCGCCCGTCCGATCGGTATCGATCCTTCGCGCGCCTCGCGCAGCGTCACCTCGTGCCAGGTCGCGAACGTGGTCGTCTCGGTCGGGCCGTACACGTGGACGAGGCGCGACGGCGCACCGGCCTCGAGCACCGAACGCACGCGCGCGGGCTCGACCGCCTCGCCGCCGAAGAGCACCTGGCGGCAGGACGCGAACGCCCCGGGAGCGTCGCGCGCGATCGCATTGAACAGCGCCGTCGTCACGAAGAGCGTCGAGACGCCGTGCGCGCGGATCGCCGCGGCGAGCGCCTTCGGCGCGAGCGCGGTCGAGCGGTCGACGACGACGATCGTGGCGCCGTGGACGAGAGGTCCCCACAGTTCGAATGTCGTCGCGTCGAACGCCGGATGGGCGAGGTGCGCGACGACCTCGCCCCGGTCGACACGCGCGTAGTCGGGCTCGACGACGAGGTTCAGCACCGCGCGGTGGGGCACGAGCACGCCCTTCGGACGCCCGGTCGAGCCCGACGTCGACATCACGCATGCGATCGCGGGGTCGCCGGGCTCCAACCGCGCGGGTTCCGTGGAAGGCGGCTCCATGGTGAGGTCCCGGCCGTCGCGATCGATCCTCGCGCGCCGCGCCCCTTCGCGCGGGACGCGCGGCAGCGCCCGCTCGTCGGCGACGATGAGCGAGGTCGGGATACTTCCGAGCAGCGACCGCAGCCGCGATTCCGGCGCGGCGGGATCGAGCGGCACATAGGTCGCGCGCGCCTTCAGGACGGCGAGCATGGCGACGACGAGCGCGCGACCCCGGTCGAGGCACAGGCCGACGCGGTCGCCGTCGCGCACGCCCGCTTCGCGCAGGGCGTGCGCCAGCGCCGAGGCGCGGTCGTCGAGCGTCGCGTAGTCGAGCGATGCATCCCCGTCGACGATCGCCGTGGCATGCGGATGCGCCCTCGCCTGCCGCGTCACGGCATCTTCGATCCGGGCATCCGCCGCGAGCGCGCGGCGCCTGCCGCGGCCCTGTTCGATGCGGGCCGCGCGCTCGGAGCGGCCGAGCAGCGGAAGGCGGCAGATCGCGCACGCCGGATCGTCGGCGATCGACGCGAGCAGCGCGCGGAATCCGGCCACCAGACCCTCGATGGTCGAGCGCTCGAAGAGCGCGGTCGCGTAGTCGACGCGGCCGGCGATCGCGCCGTCGCGCTCGACGAACGTGAACGCGAGATCGAACTTCGCGCCCGGCGCATCGAGGTCCTCGATGCGGGTGACGGCCAGGCCGTCGAACCGCCAGAGGGCGGCGTCGCCGGGGTGCAACGCGAACGACACGTCGAACAGCGGGTGCGTGCTCGCCGTGCGCCGCGGAGCCAGCGCGGCAACCACGCGCTCGAAGCGCACGCCGCGGCGGTCGAATGCCGCGATCGCGCGCGCGCGAACGCGCCGGACGAGTTCGGCGAAGTCCGGGGCGCCCGAGACGTCGGCGCGCAGCGCGAGCATGTTGACGAAGTGGCCGACGCGACGCTCGAGACCCGGCGCGTCGCGACCGGCCACCGGCACGCCGATCGCGAAATCGTCCTGGCCGCACCAGCGATGGAGCAGCGCCTGGAGCGCCGCGAGCCAGATCATGAACGTCGTCGCGCGTTCGCGCCGCCCGAGCACGCCGATCCGGGCGACGAGCGGCGCCTCGATGCCGAAGTGCACGCTCGCTGCGTCCGAATCGGCGAGGGCGGGCCGCGGCCGGTCGAGCGGCAGCGCGAGCGAGGGCAGGCCGTCGAGTTCACGCCCCCACCACGCGACCGCCGCCTCGCCGGAGGATTCGTCGTGCGACGCCCGAGCGTCGCCGTCGCGAGGCGTTGAGCGATCCTCGACCGCGGGGAGCGGAGGGGTTCCGCCGCCGCGGCACGCTGCGTAGAGCATCGCGAGATCGCTCGCGAGGACCGCGGTCGACCAGCCGTCGGCCGCGATGTGGTGCATCGTGACGAGGAGCCAGTGGCGCTCGGCGTCGAGCACGAGGAGACGCGCGCGCAGCAGCGGCGCGCGCGCGAGGTCGAACGGCCGGCGCGATTCCTCGCGCGCCAGGCGCCGCGCCATCGCGTCGCGGACCGGTGATTCCGCCGTACGCAGGTCGACGACGTCGAGCGGGGCCGCGGCATGCCCGGCGACACGCCGCCACGGCCGACCGCCCTCGAGGACGAAGCGGGTGCGCAACGCCGGGTGCCGCGCCACGAGCGCGTCGAAGGCGCGGGCGAGCGCCCCGCGATCGAGCGGCCCCGCGAGAACCAGCGCGTGGAACTCGTTGTAGGTCGCCCCCCCGGGGTGGAGCCGGTCGAGCAGCCAGAGCCCCTCCTGCGCGGGGGCGAGCGGCAGGCGGGCGTCGGGCGGTTCGGCCATCGCTCGGACCAGATTCGGGTCGGCGCGCGACGCCGCGGGCTCCGTCCCGCATGCGTCCGCACCATGCGTCATGATGCCAGCCGCTCCAGCGCGATGGCCAGCACGACGTAGCGCGCGAACTTGCCGGTGCCGATCGCGAGCGCAGCGAGCCGCCAGTCGTGGCGCAGCCACCCCGAGGCGACGCACAAGGCATCGCCGATGAACGGCACCCACGACAGCAGCAGCGCCGCGACGCCGTAGCGTCGGGCCAGCGCGACCGACCGCGGTGCGAGCTTCTCGCTGCCGCCGGCGGGAACGAGCCGCCCGATCGCGTAGGACGTCATGCCGCCGAGCGTGTTGCCGAGCGTCGCGATGCCCACAGCGGGCCACAGCAGCGACGGCGCCGACGCGACGAGCGCGCCCAGCACGATCTCGGAGTTCCCCGGCAGGATCGTCGCCGACAGGAAGCTCGAAGCGAAGACGCCGGCGAGCGCGGCGGCGTCTCCGGTCATCGACGCGACGCGGGCATTCGCATGCGGGCGAGCCTAGCATCACCTGCCGCCGCGGCGCGCGGGGCTAGAATGCGGCGGGGCCGAAGGACGGGAGAATGATGTCTGCGTCGACAGGAGCACCCGCGTTCGGGGCGCGCTTCGAGGCAGTCGCGCGACGGCGCGCCCGCCACGTCGCGTTGGCGGGCGAGGGGCGCTCGCTCGACTACGCGACGCTGGAGGCCACCACGCGCGCGATCGCCTCGCGCATCGAGCGTGCCTCGGGCGGCCGCGAGGGCTTCGCGGCCCTCCACTTCCAGCGCAAGACGCCCTGCCTGCAGGCGATGGTCGCCGCGCTGCGCTGCGGGCGCGCCTACGTGCCGCTCGACCCGGTCGATCCCGACCCCCGCCTGCGCTTCGTGCTGCGCGACTGCGCCCCCGCAGTCCTCGTCACCGAACGCGACGCGGCGGAACGCGCGCGTGCGCTCGCGGATGGCGCGTGCCCGGTGATCGAGATCGACGGCGACGAGGCGCCGGACCCGCCCCATCGGCTTCCCCGCGTCGACGAAGCGGCGCTCGCCTACGTGCTCTACACCTCCGGATCGACCGGGACGCCGAAAGGCGTCACGCAGACCCAACGCGGCATCCTGTTCTCCGCGGACGCTTACGCGAAACGCCTGTCGATTCACGAGCGCGACCGCCTGTCGCACCTGTGGTCGACCGGCTTCGCGGCATCGAGCCTGCACTTCTACGGCGCGCTCCTCTCCGGCGCGGCGCTCTGCGTCTACGACATGCGCCGCGACGGCATGCCGGGCTTGCGCGCGTGGCTCGAAGCCGAGCGCGTGAACGTGGTCCACACGTTTCCCACGGTCTTCCGCGGCCTGTGCGCGGCGATGGCGCCGGGCGAGCGTTTCGCGCATCTGCGCGCGATCGACCTCGCCGCGGAGGCGGTCTACGCGAGCGACTTCGCCTTGTTCGAAGCGCACCTGCGCGAGGACGCGATCTTCGTCGTCCAGATCGGCGCGACCGAGTCGGACGTGATCGCGCAGCGCGTGTACCGGCACGGCGATCCGTTGCCCGCCCGCGCGCTGCTGCCGGTCGGCACCCCGCCCGAGGGCATGACGATCACCATCCGCCGCGACGACGGCAGCGACGCGGCGCGAGGCGAGACCGGCGCGATCGTCGTGTCGGGAGACGGGGTGAGCCAAGGCTACTTCCGCCGGCCGGACCTCGATCACCAGATGCTTCCCGAAGACGCACAGCGCCCGGGAACGCGCTGTTACGTGGGCGGCGATCGCGGCTGGATCGACGAAGACGGATCACTCAACTTCGTCGGCCGCGCCGGCAGCCGCATCAAGCTCCGCGGACACACGGTCGACCTCGCCGAGGTGGACGCCGCGCTCGCCGCGACGCCCGGCGTGGTGCGTGCCGCGGCGATCGCGTCGTCGAGGGCGGAGGGCGAAGAGGCCGACCGCATCGTCGCGTACGTCAGCGCGGCGCCCGGCGCGTTCGCGGACGCCGCGGCATTGCGAACCGCGCTGGCGTCGCGGCTGCCGCCGTACATGCTCCCCGCGGCAGTCGTGTTCCTCGACACGCTGCCCGAGACGGCGACCGGCAAGATCGACCGCCAGGCGCTCGTGCAGCGTACCGCTCGCGAGTCCACGCACGCTCCCGTGTCCGCCGCGCCGTCTTCGTCCAGCCTCGAGAAGCTGATCCTCGCGCGGATGCGCGAATCGCTCGGCGAGCCGGCCGCCGGCATGGACGACGACTACTTCGCGCTGGGCGGCGACTCGATCCGCGCCGCGGATCTGTTCGAGCGGCTCGCACGCGACACCGGCACGACGCTCGCCGCGGCGACGCTGGTCGAAGCGCCCACCGCGCGCGCGCTGGCGCGCGCGTTCGAACGCGCGCGACCGCGGCCGGTCGTTCCGGTGCGGCTCGCCGAAGGCGCCGGTCCGCCGACGCTGTGGTGCATCCCCGGGCTCCTCGGCGATCCGCTGTGGTTTCGTCCGCTGCTCTTCGCGCTCGACCCGGGCCAGCGCGTCGACGGCCTGTCGCTCGCGGCGCTCGAGGCGACCACGATCGCCGCTGTCGCCGTCCACTGCGTCGACGCGATGCTCGCCGACCAGCCGGACGGTCCCTACCTCGTCGTCGGCTACTCGGCCGGCGGACTGATCGCCGTGGAGGTCGCGCGCGAACTCGCGCGGCGCGGGCATGCGGTCGCGTTCACCGGCGTGATCGACACCGTGGCGCCGGGCGAGAGCAGCGGATACCTCGACGCGAACATCCCGTTCTGGCGGCTGCCGCGACGCCACATGCCCGTGCGTGCGCGGCTCGTCGCCAGGACGTGGTTGCGCAGGCTGCTGCGCGGCGCGATCCCGCGCCGCGATCCGGGTACGACCGCCCGCGGACACGCGTTGCTCGACGGACTGATCGGACGCTTCCAGCCCAGCGTACCCGCGCTCGCGCGCGCGTCATGGCGGCACGCGGCGACGCCGGTCGATGCCGAGATCACCGTGTTCCGCGCCGCGAATCCCCCGGCCAATCCCGATCCCGCGCTCGGGTGGGGACGTTACGCGCTGCGCGGCGTGCGGGCATTCGACATCGCCGGCAATCACCTGAGCCTGATGGAAGGAGGCCGGTCGCGCGTGCTCGCCGAACGGCTCGCCGAGGCGCTCCGTGCCGCAGCGCCGCCTGGCGCGATCCGGAACGACGGCGCCCGACCTCAACCGGCGCCCGGCGCGGCCTCGAACACGCGGTCGTAGCGGCGGCAGCCGATCGCCTCGGCCACGTGCTCCTCGCCGATGACCTCCGCGCGCGCGAGGTCCGCGATCGTGCGCGCGACCTTGAGGATCCGGTGGTACGACCGCGCGGAGAGGGCGTGCGTCGCCATCGCTCGTTGCGCGAGCGCCCGTCCTTTCGCATCGGGAACGCAATGGCGTCGCAGGTCCGCGACGGAAAGCCACGCGTTGCTCCGCTGCTGTCGGCCGAGTTGCACCGCGCGAGCGCGCGCGACGCGCTCGCGCACGATCGAGGAGGGTTCTCCCGCCGGTGCGTCGTCGGCAATCGCGATCTCCGAGGGCGGCAGCGCAGGCACCTCGATGGCGAGATCGATGCGATCGACGAGCGGTCCGGAGATGCGCGAGCGGTAGGCGGCGACGCGGTCGGGCGTGCAGCGGCAACGCGCGCTCGGGTGGCCGAGCCAGCCGCAGGGGCAGGGGTTCATCGCGGCGACGAGCTGGAACTGCGCGGGGAACGCGCATTGCCGCGCCGCGCGCGCGATCTGCACGACCCCCGCCTCCATCGGCTCGCGCAGGACCTCGAGGACGCGCCGCTCCCACTCCGGCAGTTCGTCGAGGAACAGCACGCCGCGATGCGCGAGCGAGATTTCGCCGGGCCGCGGATGACTGCCGCCGCCGACGATGGCCACCGCGCTCGCCGTGTGGTGCGGCGCGCGCCACGGTCGTTCGCGCCAGCGCGCGGGATCGAAGCGGCCGGCGAGCGAGGCGATCGCGGCGACCTCGAGCGCCTCGTCCTCGTCGAGCGGGGGCAGGAGCGAGGGCAGCCGCTGCGCGAGCATCGACTTGCCCGCCCCGGGGGGACCGACGAGGAGCAGCGCGTGCGAGCCCGCGGCCGCGATCTCGAGCGCGCGCTTCGCCTGCCGCTGGCCGCGGACATCGGCGAGGTCCGGCAGTCCCGCGTCCCGAACACCCTCCGTCGAGCCCATGCACCGCGCGATCGGCGACAGCGGCGCATCGCCCGACAGGTGCGCGCAGACCTCGAGCAGCGTGCGCGCCGGATGCACGGTCGCCTCGGGAACGAGCGAGGCCTCCGCCGCGCTCGCCCGCGGGAGGACGAACGCGCGCCCGTCGTGTCGCGCCGAGAGCACCATCGCGAGCGCGCCGCGCACCGCGCGCAACTCGCCGGTGAGCGCGAGTTCGCCCGCGAATTCGTGGCGGTCGAGCGCGTCCGCGCGAAGCTGGCCGCTCGCCGCGAGGATGCCGATCGCGATCGGCAGGTCGAAGCGGCCCGATTCCTTCGGGAGGTCGGCCGGGGCGAGGTTGACCGTGACCTTGCGCGCCGGGAACTCGAAGTTCGCGTTCTGCAGCGCGGCGCGAACGCGGTCGCGCGCCTCGCGCACCTCGGTGTCCGGCAGGCCGACGAGATTCACGCCGGGGAGACCGCCGGCGATGTGGACCTCGACCGAAACCGGCGGCGCCGCCATGCCGGCGAGCGCGCGGCTGCGAACGACGGCGACGCTGATGGCGGCCTCCGCGATCGATGCGCGTGCAGGGACGCGCGTCGATGCAAGGTAGCGCCGCCGGCCGCGGCGCGCCTTCGGCCGGAGGGCTGATCAGTTGTCAGTTGGCAGTTGGCAGTGGCGGTGTCTCCGGAGGCGGCGCATTCAGCGCCGTTGGACGGTCTTCGTTGGTCAGGCGGTAGCCCGACCCGCTTGGGTTCGATTCGGCAAACTCCGACCGCACGGTGCTCGAGACACAGCGGTTCCGCAGCGGCGCTCAATGCGCCGCCACCAGAGACACCGCCGCTACTGCCAACTGTCAACTGACAACTGTCAACTGACGTCTGACGCCTTCGCATCCTTGCGTTGCCGCGCCTCGAGCTCGGCGACCTTCGTCTCGAGCGCCTCGAGCTTCTCGCGCGTGCGCGCGAGCACCTTCGCCTGCACGTCGAACTCCGCGCGCGGCACGACGTCGAGCTTCGTCAGCCCGCCGGCGAGGAGCGCCTTCACGTTCTTCTCGACGTCCTTCGCGGGCGAGGCCTCGATCGCGCGTCCGATGCGCTTCGCGAGCTCGTCGAGCGTCGTCGTATTGAACATCGCCATCTTCGTCTCCGGATCGAGTCTTCGGTCAGTCTAGCAAGCGCCGGAGCGATTGCGCGCACCACCGGGGCCCAATCCTCGCGTTTGCGCACCAGCCCGGTGCGCGACACCGCGCACCGCCCGGCGGGCTTTGGCGGTAACTCATTGAGCACAAACGCGTTGTCGCGATGGCACACGCCGTGCTGAAGCAACCCCGACCGCCGCTCCCATTCCCAACGCCACGGAGACACGATGAAACTCGTCACCGCCATCATCAAGCCGTTCAAGCTCGACGAGGTCCGCGAGGCCCTGTCGGCGATCGGCGTCCAGGGCATCACCGTCACCGAGGTCAAGGGGTTCGGCCGCCAGAAGGGCCACACCGAGCTCTACCGCGGCGCCGAGTACGTCGTCGACTTCCTGCCCAAGGTCAAGATCGAGGCCGCACTCGACGATGCGATCTGCGAGCGCGCGATCGAAGCGATCGAGAAGGCCGCCAACACCGGGAAGATCGGCGACGGAAAGATCTTCGTCTTCGATCTCGAGCAGGTCGTGCGCATCCGCACCGGCGAAACCGGCGCGGACGCGCTGTAAGGGAGCCATCATGAAGAAGCTGTTCGTACTGATCGCGCTCGTCGGCGCGGTCGCCTTCGCGGCCACCGCGACGCTCGCGCAGGACAAGGCGCCCGCGGCCGCGGCGACGCCTGCGGCCACGGCTGCCGCCGACGCATCGGCCGCGGCGCCGGCGGCAGCCCCTGCGGCGTCCCCCGCCGCCGCCGCCCCCGCGCCGACGCCCAACAAGGGCGACATCGCGTGGATGCTGACGTCCACGCTGCTCGTCATCATGATGAGCATCCCGGCGCTGGCCCTGTTCTACGGCGGCATGGTGCGGTCGAAGAACATCCTGTCGGTGCTGATGCAGGTGTTCGTCGTGTTCTCGATGATCACGGTGCTGTGGTTCGTCTACGGCTACAGCCTCGCGTTCACCGAGGGCAACGCCTACATCGGCGGCTTCGACCGGCTGTTCCTCAAGGGAACGTTCGACCCGTCGACCGGCGCGTTCGCGATGGCTGCGACGTTCTCGAAGAACACGCCGATCCCCGAGCTGCTGTTCGTGGCGTTCCAGGCGACGTTCGCGGCGATCACCGTGTGCCTGATCGTCGGCGCGTTCGCCGAGCGCATCAGGTTCTCGGCGCTGCTGCTGTTCTCGATCCTCTGGTTCACGTTCGCCTACACGCCGATCGCGCACATGGTGTGGTTCTGGATGGGCCCGGACGCCTACACGGATCCGAAGCTCGTCGACGCGCTCACTGCGAAGGCCGGCATGATCTGGCAGTGGGGCGCGCTGGACTTCGCCGGCGGTACGGTCGTGCACATCAACGCCGGCATCGCGGGCCTCGTCGGCGCGTACGTGCTCGGCAAGCGCATCGGCTACGGCCGCGAAGCGATGCCGCCGAACAACCTGCCGCTCACGATGATCGGCGCGGCGCTGCTGTGGACCGGCTGGTTCGGGTTCAACGCGGGTTCCGCGCTGGAAGCAGGCAACCCGGCGGTGCTCGCGTTCGTCAACACGTTCCTGGCCACCGCCTGCGCGGTGATGTCGTGGATCCTCGCCGAGTGGATGCTGAAGGGCAAGCCGTCGATGCTCGGCGCGGCCTCGGGCGCCGTGGCGGGCCTGGTCGCGATCACCCCGGCCGCCGGCAACGTCGGCATCCCGGGCGCGTTCGCCATCGGCATCGCGGCGGGCCTCGTCTGCTTCTGGGGCGTCAGCGGGCTCAAGCGCATGCTGCGGGTCGACGATTCGCTCGACGTGTTCGGCGTGCACGCGCTGGGCGGCATCCTGGGCGCGCTGCTCACCGGCGTGTTCAACGACCCGTCGCTCGGCGGCCCCGGCTTCGTGTCGAACTGGGTGACCGGCGAGATCGTCAAGGCGGCGGACTACTCGATCGCGGGCCGGGTGTGGATCCAGGCGAAGGCCGTGGGCCTCACCGTGATCTGGTCGGGAGTCGTCGCCTACCTCTCGTACAGGATCGTCGACATGGTCGTCGGGTTGCGCGTCTCCGAGGAAGAGGAGCGCGAGGGTCTCGACATCAGCTCGCACGGCGAGTCGGCCTATCGGATGTGACCCTCGCGTTCGGCGCTCGCGCCCGCACGCCGGGGCACCGGGCGCGACGCGCGGGCGCTGCGCGGTTCTGCAACGGGGCGTCCGTCCGCGGATGCCCCGTGCGTTTCCGGCGCGCGCGGTCGCGGCCCGAGCGATGGGTGCGCTAGAATGGCCCGGCCATGGTGCCGCACCTCACGACCGCGCTGTCCGGCCCGCTCCAGTCCCTCGAACGGAAGTTCCTCGAGCGCATGCCGGAGATCGAGCGGTGGCTCCGCTCGAAGTGGCAGGAGCACGCGGTTCCGTTCTACGCGTCGGTCGACCTGCGCAACGCCGGCTTCAAGCTCGCCCCGGTCGACACGAACCTCTTCCCCGGCGGGTTCAACAACCTGAATCCGGCGTTCACGCCGCTGTGCGTGCAGGCGATCCAGGCGGCGGTCGAGCGCGTCTGCGCCGACGCGCGCGGCGTGCTCATCGTGCCCGAGAACCACACGCGCAATCTCCACTACCTGCGCAACGTCGCGGCGCTCGAGGACATCGTGAAGCAGGCCGGTTTGCGCGTGCGCATCGGTTCGATCAACCCGGAGATTCGCGAACCCACGCGCGTCGACCTCCCCGACGGCGCGTCGATCCTGCTCGAGCCGGTCGTGCGGCACGGGAGCCGCGTCGGGCTGCCCGATTTCGATCCATGCATGGTCCTGCTCAACAACGACCTGTCGGCGGGTCCGCCGGCGATCCTCGAAGGCATCGAGCAGCCGATCGCCCCTCCGCTCGCCGCCGGCTGGTACAACCGGTTGAAGTCGCACCACTTCGAGGCCTACCACGCGGTCGCGAACGAGTTCGGCGCGCTGGTCGGCATCGATCCGTGGCTCGTCGACCCGTACTTCGGCGTGTGCGGCGAGATCAACTTCCAGGAACGCGCGGGCGAGGAGTGCCTCGCGTCGAACGTGGACTGGCTGCTCGGTCGCATCCGCGCCAAGTACGCGGAGTACGGCATCGACGAGCCGCCGTTCGTGATCGTGAAGGCGGACGCGGGCACCTACGGCATGGGCATCATGACGGTTCGCGACGCCGCCGACGTGCAGGGCCTGAACCGCAAGCAGCGCAACAAGATGGCGGTGGTCAAGGAAGGGCTCGAGGTCACGTCGGTCATCATCCAGGAGGGCGTGCCGACCTTCGAGGCGATCGGCGAGGCGATGGCGGAGCCGGTCGTCTACATGATCGACCGCTACGTCGTCGGCGGCTTCTACCGCGTGCATGCCTCGCGCGGCCGCGACGAGAACCTGAACGCGCCCGGAGCGGAGTTCGTGCCGCTCGCGTTCGAGTCGCCCTGCATCCCCGACCTCAAGGGGCCGGCCGGCTGTCCGCCGAACCGCTTCTACGCGTACGGTGTCGTCGCGCGCCTCGCGCAACTCGCCGCCGCGGTCGAGGTCGAGCAACTGGTCGGACGCAAGTCCGGCGCGGACAGCACGCGATCCGCGGTGACGGCCTGAGCGGCGGCCCTTTCAGACAAAAGGGTCAGACTCGATTGGTCTTGAACAAGACCAATCGAGTCTGACCCTCTTGATTCCTACTTTTCCTTCCTGCGTTTCGCGCGCGGATGCGCGGCGTCGTAGACCTTCGCCAGCGCCTGGAAATCGAGGTGCGTGTAGACCTGCGTGCTCGCGATCGACGCGTGGCCGAGGAGTTCCTGCACCGCGCGCAGGTCGCCCGAGGACTGCAGGAGATGCGAGGCGAACGAGTGGCGCAGC
The DNA here is from genome assembly GCA_015075645.1 of Burkholderiales bacterium. NCBI lineage: Bacteria > Pseudomonadati > Pseudomonadota > Betaproteobacteria > Burkholderiales > Burkholderiales bacterium. Next base: position 404,322 of record JABTUF010000004.1, read on the forward strand.
ATGTGCGGATGCACGTGCCGATCGAGCCCCTGCTTCACCGCCCAGGCGGCGAGCCGCGACTCGATCGCGCGCGGCGACAGGCGCGATCCGCCGCGTCCCACGAAGAGCGCACCCTCGCCCGGAGGCGCCAGCGCCGCGCGCACCGGCAGCCATGCGCGGATCGCCTCCAGCGCCGCGCGGCCGACCGGCACGACGCGTTCCTTCGCGCCCTTGCCCAGCACACGCGCCTCGCCGTCCGCGAGGTCCACGCGCGCGACGTCGAGCCCCGCGAGTTCCGAGAGCCGCAACCCCGACGAGTACGCGAGTTCGAGGAGCGCGCGGTCGCGCACGGCGAGCGGATCGTCGCCCGCGAGCGTGACCAGGCGCTCCGCCTCCTCGGGGGAGAGTGCGGACGGCAGATGCCGCGCGGACTTCGGCGGCCTGAGCCCCGCGGCCGGATCCTCCTTCAGGCCGCGATCGCGGTCGAGCAGGAAGCGGTAGAGCGCTCGCCACGCCGAGAGCATGCGGGCGAGCGAGCGGCCGGAGAGTCCCCGGCCGTGCAGCGTCGCGAGATGGCGCGCGAGTTCGGCGCGCGTGAGCGCTGCGAGCGGTCGGTCGCCCGCGAGCGCGGCGAGCGCCGCGACGTCGCGCGCGTAGGCGTCTCGCGTGCGCGCGGGCCGCGCGGCGAGGTGCTCGTCGAACTGCGCGAGGACGCGCGCGTTCGCGGCGGAGGTCACGACATCGCCCCGTGGCTCGCCTGCGACGGTTCGGGCGCGGGTCATCGCGCGGAGGCGCTCGCCCTGGCGGACGCGGGAGGTCAGTTCAGCGGCAGGTAGCGCGCGGTGGCGACGCTCGCGAGTTCGGCGAGCCGCACGAGGTAGACCGTCCCCACGCCCGCGCGGTAGCGTTCGGGATCCTCGCTGCCGAGCGCGAGCACGCCGAAGTTCTGCGCGGTGCGAAGCGGCATGAACGCGAACGAGCGGAGCGCATCCCCGCGCTCGAACCACTCGCGCGTCTCGTAGGGCGCCGCGTCGCCGCACTGCGGTTCCGTCATCGCGTCGGCCCACATGCGCACCTCCGGCGAGGTCGCGGCGAGCTGCGGGAGGTACGACTGCTCGGGCACCTTGCCCCACAGGCGCGCGGCGACCTCGGGCACGCCGAAGTCCTCCTTCAGGCTGTGGTCGAGGACCGCGAGCGTGGTCTCGAGGTCGGGCGACGCGAAGAGCGCGAGCGTCGAGCGATGGAGCTTCTCGCCGATGGTGTCGTTCGCCCGGCCGTTCGCGATGAGTTCGCGCAGCCGCGCGTCGAGTTCCGCGCTGCGCTCGCGCAGCGTCAGGATCTGGCGCTCGGCGATCGGGATCGCGTGCCCGCCGTGCGGATGCGGCACGGAGACGTCGGCGAGCACGTCGGCGTGATCCTCGAAGAATCCCGGATGCGCCCTCAGGTAGTCCGCGACGTCCTTCGCTTCCATCGTGTCGTTCCGCTCCTGTCCATCGGTTCCGTCGATCGGCGGGCGCGACTCCGCCCTCATCCCGTCACGCGCCAGCGCCCCTCGAACACGGTCGCCGCCGCACCGGTCATCGTCACCGGCGCGCTGCCGCCGGCCCAGCCGATCGACAGTTCGCCGCCGCGCACCCGCACCCGCACCTCGCCGTCGAGGAGGCCGCGGCGGATGCCCGCCACGACCGCCGCGCAGGCGCCGGTGCCGCAAGCGAGCGTCTCGCCCGCTCCGCGCTCCCAGACGCGCAGCGCAATGGTAGCGCGATCGATCACCTGCATGTAGCCCGCGTTGACGCGCTTCGGAAATCGCGGGTGATGCTCGATCCGCGGCCCCTGCGTCGCGACCGGTGCCGTCTCGACGTCCGCGACGACCTGCACCGCGTGCGGGTTGCCCATCGACAGCGCGGAGATGGTGACGGACATCCCGTCGACGTCGAGCGGATCGGTCGCGCCCCCCGAGCCTCCGAGGAACGGGACCTCCGCCGCCGCGAACCGCGGCGCCCCCATGTCGACCGTCACGTCGCCGTTGTCCTCGAGCTTCGGCGTGATGATGCCGCCCGCGGTCTCGACGCGGATCTCGCGCTTGCCTGTGAGGCCGCGTTCGCGCACGAACCGGACGAAGCAGCGCGCACCGTTGCCGCACTGCTCGACCTCGCCGCCGTCCGCGTTGAAGATCCGGTAGCGGAAGTCGGCGTCGCTCCGCGCCGACCGCTCGACGACGAGCACCTGGTCGCAGCCGACGCCGAAACGCCGGTCTGCGAGCGCGCGGATCTGCGGGGGCGACAGCGTGAACGGCTCCGCGGTCGCGTCGACCACGACGAAATCGTTGCCGAGGCCGTGCATCTTGGTGAACGCGAGCGTGGTCACGAGCGTCCCGGCCCCGCGACCCGCCCGCTCCGCGCGAAGGGGAACGAGCGGCCGTCGGAGAGCACCAGCGTGCCGCGCAGCGCGTAGTCGAGCGGCCGCCCGCTGCCGAGCGCGCGGCCGACGCCGGTGAGCGCGATCGCGGCGTCGCCGACGGCGGACACCTCGACGGCGGCGCTCCCGCCCGCCGGCAGCGTCACCGGCGCGAGGAGCGTGAGCGTCCCGCTCTTCTCCCCGCCGATCGTGAGGTCGGCATCGAGCGAGGCGACCGAGAGGTCGATGCGGTTGGGGTTGCGCAGCGTGAGCACGGTGTCGACGCGGATCGAGGGCAGCCGGATCTCGATGTTGGTCACCGCGAGCGCGACGACCTCCGGCGCCGCGAGGCGGGGCAGCGGCGCGCAGGCGGCGACGCCCGCGGCGAGGATCAGGGTGACGACGGCGCGCCGCATCGATCAATAGTATGCGCGCGCGGCGCGGAGGGCCTACTCCACGTCTCCGACCGGCCCGCGCCAGTACTTGAACGTCCCCATCGCGGTCGCGACGAGGTGCCCCTTCGCGTCGCGCAGGTGTGCCTCGCAGGTGCAAAGCGATCCGCCCGCGTGCAGCACACTGCCTTCGGCGACCAGCGGCCCGCGCGCCGGGCGCACGAAGCGCGACGACATCTCGACGGTGACGACCGTCGTCGACGGCGCGCCGGGCTGCGAGGTCGCCGCCCGCGCCATCGCCACGTCGAGCAGCGTCATCACGACGCCGCCGTGCGCGGCGGGAAGCAGGTTCGAGAGGTCCTCGCGCAGTTCGGGCAGCCGGATGCGTGAGCGGCCCGGCGCGGCTTGCTCCTGCACGACCCCGAGGAGCTTCAGGAACGGGACCTGCGCGACCGGCGCATGCGTGGGTTGCGTCACGTCGTCACCATCGAAGCGTCTCGGGCAGTTGCCGGCACCGGCGAACGGGCCCGCTACACGTTGAACCGGAAGTGCATGACGTCGCCGTCGCGAAGCACGTACTCCTTGCCCTCGAGCCGCATCTTCCCGGCCTCCTTCGCGCCCTGCTCGCCGCCGAGCGCGATGAAGTCGTCGTAGGCGATCGTTTCGGCGCGGATGAAGCCCTTCTCGAAGTCGGTGTGGATGACGCCGGCCGCCTGCGGCGCGGTCGCGCCGACGGGCACCGTCCAGGCGCGCACCTCCTTCGGCCCCACCGTGAAGTACGTCTGCAGGCCGAGCAGCCGGTACGCGGCGTGGATCACGCGGTCGAGGCCCGGCTCCGCGAGACCCAGGTCGTCGAGGAACGCCTGCCGGTCGTCGCCGTCGAGATCCGCGATCTCCGCCTCGATCGCCGCGCACACCGGCACCACCGGCGCGCCCTCCTTCGCGGCGTGCGACGCCACCGCCGCGAGCAGCGGGTTGCCGGAGAAGCCGCGCTCGGCGACGTTCGCGACGTACATCGTCGGCTTCATCGTGAGCAGGAAAAACGGTTTCAGGAGCGCGCGCTCCTCGGCGTAGAGGTCGGCCGCGCGCGCCGGGCGCCCCTGGTCGAGCACCGCCTGCACCTTGACGAGCGTCTCGTAGAGCCGCTTCGCCTCCTTGTCGCCGCCGGCGCGAGCGAGCTTCTCGACCTTGGCAATCTGTTTCTCGACCGCCGCGAGGTCGGCCAGCGCGAGTTCGGTGTCGATCGTGCCGATGTCGGACAGCGGGTCGATCTTTCCCGCGACGTGCACGACGTTGCCGTCCTCGAACGCGCGCACGACATGCGCGATCGCGTCGCATTCGCGAATGTTCGCGAGGAACTGGTTGCCGAGCCCCTCCCCCTTCGAGGCGCCGGCGACGAGTCCGGCGATGTCGACGAACTCGACGACCGCCGGGATCACCTTCTGCGGCTTCGCGATGGCCGCGAGCGCCGCGAGGCGCGGGTCGGGCACCTCGACGATGCCGACGTTGGGCTCGATCGTGCAGAACGGATAGTTCTCCGCCGCGATCCCCGCGCGCGTCAGCGCGTTGAACAACGTCGACTTGCCGACGTTGGGCAATCCCACGATGCCGCACTTGAGGCTCATCGGGGCGTCCCCGGATGGCCCGCCGCCGGCGCGGCGCGCCTCCGCGCGATGATGCAGGGCTTCGTCGAGTGGCTGACGGTCATGGGTTCTCGTCCTTCGTGTGCAGTCGCATCATCGCGCGCTCCATGTCGCCGGAGGCGATGTCGGGCCACGCGTCCAGCGCGCGATCGATCGCGCGGCCGATCGCGTCCCGTTCGTCGGCGCGCGGCGGCTTCAGCACGTAGTCGACGACCTGCTGCTGCGGCAGTTCCGAGTCGCGCGGATGCCCGATGCCCAGGCGCAGCCGCCAGAACTCCGCGGTGGCGAGGTGCGCGCGGATGTCCTTCAATCCGTTGTGCCCGGCGACCCCGCCGCCGAGCTTGAGCTTGACGGTTCCCGCGGGCAGGTCGAGTTCGTCGTGCACGACGAGGATCTCGCCGGGCTCGATCGCGAGGAAGCGCGCGAGCGCGCCGACGCTGCGCCCCGACTCGTTCATGTACGTCGCGGGCTTCGCGAGCCGCACCTCGCCGACACGCGCGACCTCCGCGGCGAACCGCGACTGCGCGGCGAAGCTCGCGCCGAGTCTCGCCGCGAGCGCATCGACGAACCAGAAGCCCGCGTTGTGGCGCGTGCGCTCGTAGCTCCTCCCCGGATTGCCGAGGCCGGCGACGAGACGGATGGAGGCGGAGGCGGCCATCGGTCGGGGCGGTCGCGCCAACGAAAAGGCCCGCCGGCGTCTTTGCGCGGCGGGCCGGTGTCGCGGACGTGCGCCGCGGTTACTTCTTCTTGTCGTCCTTCTTCGCCGCGCCGGCCTTCGCGTCTCCGGCCTTGGCATCGGCCGCCTTCGCGTCGGCGGCGGGCGCCGCCGCGGCCGGCGCCGCACCGGCAGCGGCCGCTTCGCCTTCGGCGGGCGCCGCACCGGCGGCAGCCTCGGCCTCGTCGGACACCTGCTTCGGAATCACCGCGGTCGCGACGACCGGATCGCGTCCGCGCGTGATCGCAACGACTCCCTCGGGGAGCTTCAATCCCGACGCCTTGAGCGGATGTCCGGTCGAGAGCCCCGCGAGGTCCACGGTGATGAACTCGGGCAGGTCCTTCGGCAGGCACGCGATCTCGATCTCGTTCAGCACGTGGCTCACGATCGCGCCTTCCTCCTTCACCGCACGCGAGAGTTCCGCGTTGACGAAGTGGAGCGGCACCTTCATGTGGATCTTGCGGGCCGCGTCGACGCGCTGGAAGTCGATGTGCAGCACCTGCGGGCGGAACGGATGCATCTGCACGTCGCGCAGCAGCACCTGCTGGGCGTGGCCGTCGAGCTTCATCGACAGGACCGAGGCGTGGAACGCCTCGTTCTTGAGCGCGTGCATCAGCGCGTTGTGGTCGAGTTCGATCGGCGTGGGCGCGGTGCTGCCGCCGTAGACGATGCCGGGGGCCTTGCCGTCGCGGCGCAGGCGCCGCGAGGCGCCTCGTCCTTCGCCCTTGCGCGGGAATGCGGTGAATTCGATCTTGGCCATCGTTGCGACTCCTCGAAGTGGTCTGCGGCCTCGGGCGCGGCTTCGCGCCTGCCCTCGTCCGCGGGTGGCCCCGGCGCGTTGCCGCCGGAGGAAAGCCTTGAATCATAACCGGATTCGGCCCCGGCGGGCAACCGCCGGCCCGGAGGCCGCGCTACGGCAGTGAGACGCGATGTCGGCCTGAAGGCCGACCCACAACCGCTCCCGTAGGTCGGGCTTCAGCCCGACTCACAAGGGGGGAAACGCGACGTCGGCCTGAAGGCCGACCCACCAACCTTCTCCGTAGGTCGGGCTTCAGCCCGACACGGAAGGCGCCTCCCGGCGCTCGATGCGCCGCCACCGGAAACACCGCCGCCCCTGTCCTCTGTCAACTGACTCCTGACTCCTGATCACGGCATGTACTGCCCGCCGTTCACCTCGATGATCTGTCCGGTGACGTAGCCCGACAGCGTGTCCGAGGCGAGGTAGAGGAACGCGCCCGCGCACTCGTCCGCGGTGCCGAGGCGACCCATCGGGATCGTGCCCCGGAACGATTCGAGCAGCTGCGGCGTCGAGTAGCGCTCGTGGAACGGCGTCTCGATCACGCCGGGCGACACCGCGTTCACGCGGATGTCGTCCTTGACGAGTTCGCGCGCCATGCCGCGCGTGAACGTGCTGACGAAGGCCTTCGCCGACGCGTACATCGCGGCGCCGCTGCCGCCGCCGTTGCGCGCGGCGATGGACGTCACGTTGACGATGCTGCCGCGGCCCGCGCGGCGCATGTGCGGCACCACCGCTGAGATCGCCATCACGACCGAACGCACGTTGAGGTCGATCACCTCGTCGAAGAACGCGTCGTCGATCTCGGCGACCGGCACGCGTCCCACGAGGCCGCCGGCGTTGTTGACCAGGATGTCGATGCCGCCGAGCGCGAGCGCGGCATCGTCGATCACGCGGCGCACCGTCGCGGTGTCGGTGACATCCCCGCCGACGAGGTGCGCCTGCCCGCCCGCGAGGCGCACGTCCGCGGCGACTTCCTCGGCGCGGTTGCGGCTCGCGTTGTAGTGGATGCCGACCTTGCAGCCGGCGCGGGCGAACGCGCGCGCGGCCGCCGCTCCGATGCCGGTCGACGCGCCGGTGACGAGCACGGACTTGCCGGCGAGGTCGGGGGCGATGCCGTCGTTCACGCGGGACTCCGGAGACGGGAAGGGGGAAGAGGGAAGGGAGAAGGGGGAATGCGCGCCTGCGGCGACTCGTCAGTCGATGAAGAGCGAGGACACCGACTCCTCGTTCGAGATGCGCGTGATCGTCTCGGCGATGAGCTGCGCGCAGGAGAGCTGGCGGATGCGCGGGCACGCGCGCGCCTCCTCGGAGAGCGGGATCGTGTCGGTCACGACGATCTCGTCCAGGTCGGAGCCGGCGATGCGCGCGATGGCGCCGCCCGACAGGACCGGGTGCGTGCAGTACGCGGCGACCTTCTTCGCGCCGTGTTCCTTGAGCGCGGTGGCTGCCTTGCACAGCGTGTTCGCCGTGTCGACGATGTCGTCCATGATCACGCAGCTCCGGCCGTCGACGTCGCCGATGATGTTCATCACCTCGGCGACGTTCGCCTTCGGGCGGCGCTTGTCGATGATCGCGAGGTCGGAGTCGAGCCGCTTCGCGATCGCGCGCGCGCGCACGACGCCGCCGACGTCCGGCGAGACGATCAGCAGGTTCTCGTAGTTCTGCTTCCACAGGTCGCCCAGCAGGATCGGCGTCGCGTAGACGTTGTCCACCGGAATGTTGAAGAAGCCCTGGATCTGGTCGGCGTGCAGGTCCATCACCATCACGCGGTCGACGCCGACCGTGGTCAGCATGTCGGCGACGACCTTCGCGCTGATCGCGACGCGCGCCGAGCGCGGGCGCCGGTCCTGCCGCGCGTAGCCGAAGTAGGGGATCGCGGCGGTGATGCGCGACGCGGACGCGCGCTTCAACGCATCGACCATCACCATGACTTCCATCAGGTTGTCGTTGGTCGGCTGGCAGGTGGACTGCAGCACGAACACGTCGCGGCCGCGGACGTTCTCCAGCAGTTCGACCATCACCTCGCCGTCGGAGAACTTGCCGACGATCGCGCGCCCGAGGCTGATGTTCAGGTGCCGGCAGACCGCTTCGGCGAGCTTCGGGTTGGCGTTGCCGGTGAAGACGCGCATCCGTTCGTAGGCCATGAAAGCTCGCGCCGTGGGTCAAACGATGCGGGCAGGCCCCCGATTCTCCGGCGGCCTGCCCGACGCGTCACGATGGCTGGGGAGGAAGGATTCGAACCCTCGTATGCCGGAATCAAAATCCGGTGCCTTAACCAGCTTGGCGACTCCCCAGCGGAAACCGGCGCGAAGGTCACCGACCCTCGTCGCGCGAGGACCGCCGGATCCCCGCACACCCCGCTACCCACCCGAGACTCTACGCGAACGCGGCGAGCGGATGCCGCGCCAGCGTGCGGACGACGCGGACGACGAGACCCGCGGGGGCACCGCGGGCCGCGTTTCGCGCGTCGGCTTCGCGCGCGAACGGCGCGTACACGCACGCGCCCGAGCCGGTCATCCTCGCCTGCGGCGACAGCTTCGTCAGGGCCGCGAGCGCGCTGGCCACCGCCGGATGACGGGCGCTACAGGCGCCTTCGAGATCGTTCCGGCCGTAACCCTCGGAAAAGACTTCCATTTTCGTCGAGCGCGTCGAGCGTGTCAATTCCGGGGCCGCGAAGATCGTCGCGGTCGCGACGGTGTCGTCGGGGAAGGCCAGCAGCAGGTGGGCCGTCGCCATCGTCATCGCCGTCAGGCGTTCGCCGATCCCGCGCGCGAGCGCGGTCTCGCCGAAGAGGAAGAACGGCACGTCGGCGCCGAGCGTCGCCCCGATCTCGATCAGCGCCGTGCGCGGCAGGCGCAGCGCCCACAGGCGGTTGAGCGCGAGGAGCGTCGACGCGGCGTCGGAACTCCCGCCGCCCAGTCCCGCGCCCATCGGAATCGCCTTGTCGATGCGGATCTCGGCGCCGCGCCGCGTCCCGGCGGCCTCTTTGAGCGCGCGCGCCGCGCGGATCGCGAGATCGTCGTCCGCCGCGACACCGGGCACGTCGTTCGTGCGGACGATCGCCCCGTCCTCGCGCGTCTGCAGCGTGAGCGTGTCGGCGAGATCGACCAGCGCGAACAGCGACTCGAGCGTGTGGTAGCCGTCGTCCCGCCGTCCGGTGACGTGCAGGAACAGGTTCACTTTCGCGGGGGCGGGGACGACCAGACGCATGGAGTCAGGGCCGCACGGTTTCGGGGCGCGGGGTGTCGAGACGAACGCCGTTGCCGCGCAATGCTACGGCGCGGGCCCCGCCCACGCGTCGATGACGATGCGCACGTCGATGTCCGGATAGTTCGCCAGCACGCGCTGCGGCCTCGCCGCATCGCCCGCGTAGGCGTAGACGAGCGCCCAGCCGTCCTGGCGCAGCACGAGGACGCGACCCGCGGCATCGCGCTCGATCGCGTAGCCCGAGCGCGGGTGCGGCGTCGCTCGGAGCCACCACGCGAGATTCTCGACCGGCAGCGGTGCGCCCAGCGCGCGCGCCGCGAGGCTCTGCGCGTCCGCCGCGTGCTCGACCCGACCGTCGGAGAACACGATCGACGCGCCGCCCGGGTCGCGGGTCAGGCGTGCGAGCGTGGCGCCCATCGGCGTCGCGAGGCCGATGGCGTCATGGCCGGGACGGTGCTCCCAGCGGAAGTGCGCCGCGACGCCCTCGCCTCCGCGCTTCGCGGAGAGGCGCCCGCTCGCGTCGAACGCGGCATCCGCGGTGTCGACCGGCGCGTCGACGACCGCCGGGGGCGGCAGGCTCGCGCACGCGGCGAGCGCGAGCGCGCAGGCGACGACGAATCGGCGGGCGTGGCGCAGGGCTATCGCGACAGGCGCTTGACGGTCTCGAGCAGCACCGGATGGTCGGGCGAGGACAGGAGCTGCGCCGCCCAGACTTCCTTCGCGCGATCCCGCTCGCCCTTGTTCCACAGCACCTCGCCCAGGTGGGCCGCGATCTCCGCGTCCGGTCGGTTCGCGAACGCGCGGCGCAGGTACGCCTCCGCCTCGTCGTAGCGTCCGAGCTTGAAGAGCGCCCAGCCCATGCTGTCGAGGATGAACGGGTCGTCGGGCGCGAGCTTCAGCGCCTTCTCGATCAGCGCGCGGCCCTCCTCGATGCGCGTGGTGCGGTCGACCAGCGTGTAGCCGAGCGCGTTCAACGACTGCGCGTCGTCCGGCTTCAGCTCGATCAGGCGCCTCAACCGCGCCTCCGCGACGTCGATGCGGTCGAGCTTCTCGGCGACCATCGCGCTGTCGTAGATCAGGTCCGCTGAATCCGGATGGTCGGCGAGGCCCTTCTCGAGGAGCGCGTACGCCCCGGTCTGGTCGCCCGCCTCGCGCAGGAGCGACGCCTCGGCCTGGATCACCTGGATGCGCTGCTCGATCGTGACCGCCGGGAGGTCGGCGAGCCACCTGCGTCCTTCGTCGACCTTGCCCTGCTTGCCGTACATCGCGCCGATGCGCAGTTTCGCGAGCCAGGCGCGCTCGCCTTCCGCGACCTTCTTGTAGCGCTCGATCGCGACGTCGTAGCGCTTCTGGTCCTCGGCGATCTGCGCGAGATAGAGCTGCGCGCTGCCGTCGTCGCCGCGCGCCGCGAGAGCGCCGAACTGCGCCTCGGCGGCCGGCCAGTCCTTCATCTGGTAGGAGAGGATCGCGACGCCCATCCTGTACTCGCGAACGTCCGGCTCCTCGGAGGCGAGTTCCTCGAAGATGGCGCGCGCTTCCGGCAGGCGCTTCTGCTCGACGTAGGCCTGCGCGAGCGCACCGCGCACCGGCCGCGACTTCGGGTTCGCCGCGAGGAAGCTCTTGAGCCACGCGACGGCCTCGTCGTTGCTGCGCTTGCCGAGGATCTCCGCCTTGAGGAGTGCCGCCCGCTCCCAATCCGGCTTCAACGCCAGCGCGCGATCGACGCCCGCGAGCGCCGCACCCGCCATCGCCGCATCCGCGGGGCCGGTGTTGAACGCCGCGAGCGCGACCGCGTACTGCGCTTCCGGCGACGACGCGTAGGGCGCGGCCAGGTCGCGGATCATGTCGTAGACCGCGGCCTTGTCGTCCTGGCGCGCGAAGGCGCGGTTCAACTGCAGGAACGCTTCCCCCACCCCCGCACCCGAGAGCGCCTGGTCGGCGAGCAGCTTCTCGAGCCGGGTCTTGAGGTCGTCCTCGTCGGGGGCCGCCGGGTCGCGTTCGCGCGGACCCGCGGCGCCGGAAGCGAGCGCCTGCAGGATGCGCTGCGGACGTTCCGCGTCGGGCGCGAGTTCGCGCCACAGGCGCGCGGCCTGTTCCGCCGTGGCGCGCTGCCGCGTCGCATACGCGATCTCGGTCGCGCGTCGCGCGAGATTGACGTCGTTCAGTTCGCGGGCGGCCTCGAGATACGCGCGCGCCGCGACCGCGGGGTCGCCACGCTGCAACGCGATGTCGGCGAGGAGCAACCGGTAGAAAAGGTCGGCGTTGAGGCCGGTCGGCAGGTTTGCCGACGGTTCGCCCGTCCCCGGTGCGGGTGCAGGCGCCTGTCCGGGAACCCGCGACGATGTGGCCATCGCCGCGACGGCCAGGACCAGCAGGATCGTCCGGGAACGGAAGGGGTGAAGCTTCATCGGAAGGAGGCCCTCGGGCCGCGGATCCATCGGCCGAACGGTCGATCTTAGGCTAAATTGGGTTGGCCGCCGACAGGACCCCGCGCCGTGCGGGGCGAGCCCCCCGGCCGCTCTTCGAATCGCCCGCCGCGCCCGCGTCATGCCCGAACTGCCCGAGGTCGAAACCACGCGCCGCGGTGTCGCGCCCGCGTTGACCGGGCGCCGCGTGCGCGGCGTGCACGTGTACGACCGGCGTCTGCGCTGGCCGGTTCCCCGCGGATTCGAGTCGGCGCTCGCCGGACGCGTCGTGACGGCGATCGACCGTCGGAGCAAGTACTTGCTGTTCCGTATGGCCTTGCCCGGAGCCAGTTCGACAACCGGGACCTTGCTCGTCCATCTGGGGATGACCGGCAGCCTGCGGGTGCACGTGCGCGCGCCGGAACGGGTCGCACACGACCACGTCGACGTCGAGTTCGACGACGGGCGGACACTCCGCTACCACGACCCGCGGCGGTTCGGAACGATGCTGTGGATTCCCGGGGACGCCGCCCTCCACCCGCTGATCGCGAAGCTGGGCGCCGAACCGTTCTCGGCCGACTTCAACGCGGACATGCTCTACCGCGGCACGCGCGGCCGACGCGCCGCGATCAAGCTCGCGCTGATGGACAACCGGCTCGTCGTCGGTGTGGGCAACATCTACGCGAACGAGGCGCTGTTCCGTGCAGGCATTCGGCCCACGCAGGCGGCGGGTCGACAGACGCGCCCGCGCCTCGCGCGGCTCGTCGACGAGGTGCGCGCCACGCTCGCCGAGGCGATCGAGCTGGGCGGCAGCACGCTGCGCGACTACGTGGATGCCTCCGGGCGTCCGGGCGCCTTCCAGCTCGCCTACGCGGTCTACGGCCGGGAAGGCTGTCCGTGTCCTCGCTGCGGCACGCCTGTGCGAAGCGTCCGGCAGGGGCAGCGGGCCACGTTCTACTGTCCGTCCTGCCAGCGCTGAGCCTCGAGGGCCCCTCCAGGATCGACGCCGTCGGCCCGGGGCGAAGCGCCGACCGGCACGCCGGGCGGCGAGACATGCCCCGCGCCGCAAGTCCCCGACGGCACAACTCATGCTTGCAGCTTGCGTGCTACAGTCGCCGCCCACCCCGCGTCGTCGCGGGCGGCGGAATCCGGCGGGAGAACGGATGCACAGAGCACGCGAACTCGCGGCGCGGTTCGAGGCCTACGGCGACTGGCGCCGGCGCCTGTCCTCGGGCGTGTCCGCGCTGCACGCGTGGCTGGGCGAGCAGGAACTCGCCGACGCCCAGACCGACCTGCGCGTCTCCCGGCTGCTCGAACGGCTGCACCAGGACAAGCTCGTCGTCGCGTTCGTCGCCGAGTTCTCGCGCGGCAAGTCCGAACTCATCAACGCGATCTTCTTCGCCGACTTCGGGGCGCGGCTCCTGCCGTCGGCGGCCGGACGCACGACGATGTGCCCGACCGAGATCCTGCACGATCCGTCGCGTCCGCCGTCGATCCGACTGCTGCCGATCGAGACGCGTCTCTCCAACGCGACGGTCGCCGAGCTCCGGAACTACGCCGACGAATGGGTGACGCTGCCGCTCGATCTTTCCTCCGCCGATAAGATGTCCGACGCGCTCGTGCGCGTCGCGCAGGTGAAGCGCGTGCCGCTCGACCTCGCGCGCCGCTACGGCCTGCACGACGATGACCTCGCCGCCTCGTTCGAACGGCGCGACGCGGGCAGCGTCGAGATCCCCTGCTGGCGCCACGCGGTCATCAACTTTCCGCACCCGCTCCTGAAACAGGGGCTCGTGATCCTCGACACTCCCGGCCTCAACGCCATCGGCACCGAGCCGGAGCTGACGCTCTCGCTCCTGCCTTCCGCGCATGCGGTGCTGTTCATCCTCGCCGCCGACGCGGGCGTGACGCGCTCCGATCTCGACGTCTGGAAGCAGCACCTCGCCGGCGCCGATCCCGCCGCGCAGGCGGGGCGCCTCGTGATCCTGAACAAGATCGACGGTCTGTGGGACGGCATGAAGCCGACGCAGGAGGTCGACGCCGAGATCGCGCGCCAGGCGCGCCTGTCCGCGCACACGCTCGGCATCCCGGAGACGCAGGTGTTCCCGGTGTCGGCCCAGAAGGCGCTGCTCGCGAAGGTCAACGGCGACGACGCGCTGCTCGCGAAGAGCCGGCTGCCGGAGCTCGAAGGCGCGCTCTCGGGCAACCTCGTGCCGGCGAAGCGCGAGATCGTCGGCGCGGCGGCGATGGCCGAGGTGCGCGCGCTGGCGGCGTCGGTCCGCACGATCCTCGACGCGCGCGCGGCCGGCATCGCCGAGCAGCTCGCGGAACTGCAGGCGCTGCGCGGCAAGAACCGGGACGTCGTCGAGCACATGATGCAGCGCGTGCGCGACGAGAAGGCGTCGTTCGAGCGCGGAATGACGCGCTACTCGGCGTTGCGCACGGTCTTCGCACAGCAGACGACCGCGCTCGACGGCATCATCGGGCTCACGGCGTTGCGCGCCAACGCGGGCCGCACGCGCCGCGCGATCGAGGCGAGCCTGTTCACCAAGGGCGTGCGCGGGGCGATGAACGAGTTCTTCGCGCAGATCCGCGCGGACCTCGAGGCCGCCGGACGCAAGGCGACCGAGATCCACGACATGATGGGCGCGATGTACGCGCGCTTCGCGAAGGAGCACAACCTCGAGCGCTTCGTTCCGCCGCCGTTCTCGATGCTCAAGTACATGAAGGAGGTCGAGCGGCTCGAGCGCGCCTACCAGCAGCACATCAACACGCTGTGGAACATGGCGTCGAAGGCCAAGTTCCCGCTGATGAAGCGGTTCTTCGAGACGGTGGCGTCGCGGGTGCGGCACCTCTACGACATCGCGAACCGGGACATCGACGCCTGGCTCAAGTCGGTCATGTCGCCGCTCGAGACGCAGGTGCGCGAGCACCAGGTGCAGTTGCGCCGGCGCCTCGAGAGCATCAAGCGCATCCACCGGGCGAGCGACGAGCTCGAGGACCGGATCGCCGAGCTCGCGTCGGCGGGCGAGGCGCTCGACCACCAGGCCCGCGCGCTCGACGAGCGCGTCGGCGCGATCGACGAGATCGCGGTCGGGGCGGACGCGTTCCCGCGCGCGGCGAACGCGGCCTGACACGGACCCGGCGCGCCGGCCGCCGCGGGGATCAGGCGGGCTTCGTCTCGAGTTTCACGAGCGCCTCGTATTTCCGGCGCAGGTCCGCGCGCGACTCCACGTGCTCCGGGTGCACCGGGATGCAGTCGACCGGGCACACCTCGCGGCACTGGGGGACGTCGTGGTGGCCGACGCACTCGGTGCACCGGGACGCGTCGATCACGTAGATCTCCGGCCCCTGCGAGATCGCCTGGTTCGGGCACTCCGGCTCGCAGACGTCGCAGTTGATGCACTCGTCGGTGATCATCAGCGCCATCGGCGCTCACCTTCCCGCGGTCTTCTCGCGCAGGCGCCGTGCCACCGCCGGGTGCACGAACTCGGACACGTCGCCGCCGAAGCGCGCGATCTCGCGCACGATCGTCGCGGAGACGAACATGTACTGCTCGGAGGGCGTGAGGAACAGCGTCTCGACCTCGGGCCACAGCTTCCGGTTCATGCCGGCCATCTGGAACTCGTACTCGAAGTCGGACACGGCGCGCAGGCCGCGCAGCACCGCGCGCGCGCCCTCGTCGTGCACGAACTTCATCAGCAGCGTCGAGAAGCCGGTGACGGTGACGTTCGGCACGTCGGCGAGCGCTTCGCGGGCCATCGCCACGCGCTCGTCGAGCGAGAACATCGGCCGCTTCGCCTCGCCGGCGGCGACGCCGACCACCACGCGCGCGAACAGGCGCGACGCGCGGCGCGCGAGATCCTCGTGGCCGCGCGTGAACGGGTCGAAGGTGCCGGGATAGACGATCGTCAGCATGGCGTCAGGTCGGTGCGAACAGATGATAATGCACCTGCCCCGCGCGCCCTTCGCGCAGGATCGCGAGCCCCGCGGGCGCGTCGAGCGATCGGCCCGCCTCCGCGTAGATCGCCCCACCTTCGGCGACGAGGCCCGCGGAGGCGGGCAGCAGCCAGTCCCAGGGGTCGTCGGCGAACGGCGGATCGAGGAAGATGACGTCGAAGCGGCGGGACTCCCGCGCGAGGAACGCGCGCGCCTCGGCGCGGTGCGTCTCGAGGCCCGCGACGCCGATCGCGCGGCCGTTGTCCGCGAGCGCGCGCACGAGCACGGCGTCGCGATCGATCGCGACCGCGAGCGCCGCGCCGCGCGAGAGGGCTTCGAGCGACATCGCGCCGCTGCCGGCGTAGGGCTCGAGCGTCGTGCGGCCGGTCAAGTCCTGGCCCAGCCAGTTGAACAGCGTCTCGCGCACCCGGTCGGGCGTCGGGCGCAAGCCCGGCGCGCCGGGGAAGCGCAGGATCCGGCCGCGGTGCAAGCCGCCGATGATCCGCACGCGATTGGACGACGACACCGTCACGGAGGGATGCGCTCGCTCGGGGGATGGAGGCGACCGCGCCGCCGGTCCGCCGCGTCGGGCGCTCGCGCCGGCCTCGGCCGGTAGAATTCGATTCTAACGTTTGCATGCCCCGCCGATGTTCGACCTGTTCAAGCGCAAGCCCGCCGAAACCCCGCCCGTCGAGGAACCCCCGAAACGCTCGTGGAGCGAACGGCTCGCCGGCGGCCTCGCGGCGTCGCGCGACCGGCTCTCCGGCGCGCTCGCCGGCGTCTTTCGCCGTCGCGCGCTCGACGACGAAGCGCTCGACGAACTCGAGTCCGCGCTCCTCACCTCGGACGTCGGCGTCGCGGCGACCGCGCATCTCATCGAGGACCTGAAGGCCCGCTACCGCCGCGCCGGGGCGAACGCCGATCCCCGCGCGCTCTTGCGCGAGTCGCTCGTCGCGCTGCTCGCACCGCTCGAGCAGCCGTTCGCGATCGGCGCGGAGCGGCCGTTCGTGATCATGATCGCGGGCGTGAACGGGGCGGGGAAGACCACCTCGATCGGCAAGCTCGCCAAGTGGCTGCAGGGGCAGGGCCTGACGGTGCTCCTCGCTGCCGGCGACACCTTCCGGGCGGCGGCACGCGAGCAACTCGCTGCCTGGGGCGAGCGCAACGGCGTCGCGGTGATCGCGCAGGCGGGCGGCGACCCGGCGGCGGTCGCGTTCGACGCGGTGGCGGCCGCAGCTGCCCGCGGCATCGACGTCGTGCTCGCCGACACCGCCGGACGCCTGCCGACCCAGGCGAACCTGATGGATGAACTCGCGAAGGTCCGGCGCGTGATCGGCAAGGCGAAGGACGGCGCGCCGCACGCCGTGCTCCTCGTCCTCGACGCGAACACCGGCCAGAACGCGCTCTCGCAGGTCGCGGCGTTCGACCGCGCGGCAGGACTCACCGGCCTCGTCCTCACCAAGCTCGACGGCAGCGCCAAGGGAGGGGTCGTCGCGGCGATCGCCCGCGAGCACCCGATCCCGCTGGCGTTCATCGGCGTGGGCGAAGGCATCGACGATCTGCGGCCGTTCAGGGCGTCCGAGTTCGTCGACGCGCTGCTGCCGCCCGCGGCCTAGCGGGGAATGAGCCGACATCCCGTTGGCGCGACACCGTCGGGCTGAAGCCCGACCCACCTCCCCTCCCGCAGGTCGGCCTTCAGGCCGACGCTGTTCCGTCGCATCGGCACACATCCCGTCGGGCTGAAGCCCGACCCACAGCGGATCAAGCCCGACCCACCTCCCCTCCCGTAGGTCGGCCTTCAGGCCGACGCTGTTCCGTCGCATCGGCACACATCCCGTCGGGCTGAAGCCCGACCCACAGCGGATCAAGCCCGACCCACCTCCCCCCGTAGGTCGGCCTTCAGGCCGACGCTGTTCCGTCGCATCGGCACACATCCCGTCGGGCTGAAGCCCGACCCACAGCGGATCAAGCCCGACCCACCTCCCCGCCCGCAGGTCGGCGTCTTCAGGCCGACGCTGTTCCGTCGCATCGGCACACCTCGGCTGAAGCCCGACCCACAGCGGATCAAGCCTGACCCACCTCCGGCACGTAGGTCGGCCTTCAGGCCGACGCTGTTCCGTCGCATCGGCACACATCCCGTCGGGCTGAAGCCCGACCCACAGCGGATCAAGCCCGACCCACCTCCCCTCCCGTAGGTCGGCCTTCAGGCCGACGCTGTTCCGTCGCATCGGCACACATCCCGTCGGGCTGAAGCCCGACCCACAGCGGATCAAGCCCGACCCACCTCCCTCCCGCGGTCGGCCTTCAGGCCGACGCTGCTCCGTCGCATCGGCACATCCGTCGGGCCAGGCCCGACCCACAGCGGATCAAGCCCGACCACCTCCGTCCCGGGGTCGGCCACGGGTGACGCTGTTCCGTGCGCATCGGCGCCATCCCGTCGGCTGAAGCCCGCAGCGCGCTAGCGGATCGAGCGCCCGACCACCTCCCGCGTAGGTCGGCCTTCAGGCCGACGCTGTTCCGTCGCATCGGCACACATCCCGTCGGGCTGAAGCCCGACCCACAGCGGATCAAGCCCGACCCACCACCCCTCCCGTAGGTCGGCCTTCAGGCCGACGCTGTTCCGTCGCATCGCATCGTCCCGTCGCCAGCCCGACCCACAGCGGATCGAGCCGAGATTCTCCCGTAGGGTCGACCATCAGGCCGACGCGTTCCGTCGCGGCGGCACGGCCGACGGGCTGAAGCCAGCTCGTCGCCCGACCCACTACCCCTCCCGTAGGTCGGCCTTCAGGCCGACGCTGTTCCGTCGCATCGGCACACATCCCGTCGGGCTGAAGCCCGACCCACAGCGGATCAAGCCCGACCCACCACCCGTCCCGCAGGTCGGCCTTCAGGCCGACAGCGCATCCCGCCGTCCTGGGCTGGCCTTCAGGCCGACACTTTTCCTGGGACTGGGAGACTGGGCAGCGATCGCGTCGGCCAAACCCGAGTCAGACACTCGGGAACTTCCGGCCCGGATTAGCACTCTCACCCCGCGAGTGCTAAAATGGGTGCCGAACAGGGGCCCCGACGGGAGTCCCCGGTTCCTGGACGAAAGGAGACGATCGATGACCGGTTCCGCGCTGGCGTTCCCGACCCCCGCGTCGCTCGGGAGTCTGGACCACTACATCCAGGCGGTGAATCGCTTCCCCCTGCTCACGGCCGAAGAGGAGGCCGAACTCGCGCGCCGCTGGCGCAGCGAGGAGGACGTCGAGGCCGCGCGCGCGCTCGTGCTGTCGCACCTGCGGCTCGTGGTGGCCGTGTCGCGGCACTACCTGGGATACGGACTGCCGCAGGGCGACCTGATCCAGGAAGGCAACATCGGCCTGATGAAGGCGGTGCGCCGGTTCGACCCCGAGCGGGGTGTCCGGCTGGTGAGCTTCGCGCTCCACTGGATCAAGGCCGAGATGCACGAGTACATCCTGCGCAACTGGCGGCTCGTCAAGGTCGCGACGACCAAGGCGCAGCGCAAGCTGTTCTTCAACCTGCGCAGCATGAAGGCCTCGTCGCACGCGCTCACGCACGCGCAGGCGGCGGAGATCGCGCGCACGCTCAACGTGAAGCCCGAGGAAGTCGTCGAGATGGAGACGCGCCTCTCCGGTCACGACATCGCGCTCGACCCGACGCCCTCCGACGACGACGAGTCGAGCTACGCGCCGATCGCCTGGCTCACCGACGGCGAGGACGAGCCGGCGCAGATCCTCGAGCGCAAAGAGGCCGAGGAAGGCCGCTCCGAGGGACTGAAGCGCGCGCTCGGTAGGCTCGACCCGCGCAGCCGCCGCATCATCGAGGCGCGCTGGCTGAAGGAGAGCGACCCCGCGACGCTGCAGGAACTCGCCGACGAGTACGGCGTGTCGGCCGAGCGCATCCGGCAGATCGAAGCCAAGGCGCTGAAGCAGATGCGCGGCGCGTTCCCGCTCGCGGCCTGACCGTCCCGCCGCTCCACGACGAACGCCGGCCTCGCGCCGGCGTTCTCGTTTGCGCTGCCGTCTCGATGCCGGCGGGTCGCGCAGGACGCCGGGGGCTCGTGGCCGCTACAACTCGACCTGGGTGCCGAGTTCCACCACCCGGTTCGCCGGGACGTGGAAGAAGTCGGAGGCCTTGATCGCGTTCTTCGACATCGACGAGAACAGGCGCTCGCGCCACATCGCCATGCCGGGACGCACCGACGGGATCAGCGTCTCCCGCGACACGAAGAACGACGTCTCCATCATCTCGAAGCGGAACCCCGACCGGTCCGCGAGTTCCATCACCTCGGGCACGTCCGGGTCCTCCTTGAAGCCGTAGTACGCGCGCATCCGCGTGAACTCGCAGCCCAGGTCCTCGATCTCGAGGCGCTCGTCGATCGCGACGTACGGGATGTCCCGCGTCACGACCGTGAGGAACACGACGCGCTCGTGCAGCACCTTGTTGTGCTTGAGGTTGTGCAGGAGCGCGTGCGGGACCTGGTCGGGCGTCGAGGTCAGGAACACCGCGGTGCCCTCGACGCGCACCGGCGGCGCGAGTTCGATCGACTGGATGAACTCGCGCAGCGGCAGCGCGTCCTCGGAGAGGCGGTCCATCAGGACCTTGCGTCCGCGCTTCCAGGTCGTGAGGAGCGTGAACACCACCGCGCCGATCAGGAGCGGGAACCAGCCGCCGTCGGGGATCTTGAGCGAGTTCGACGCGAGGAACGCGGTGTCGATCAGCGCGAGCGGCGCGGCGATCCCGAAGGCGACCAGGCGCGGCCACTTCCACAGCCGGCGCATCACGAAATAGATCAGGATCGAATCGATCAGCATCGACATCGTGACCGCGATCCCGTACGCGCCGGCGAGCGCGCTCGAGCTCTGGAAGCCGACGACCAGGAGAGCGACCGCCACGAGGAGCGTCCAGTTGATGAAGGGCACGTAGATCTGGCCCATCGTCTTCTCGGAGGTGTGCCGGATCGCGATTCGCGGGCAGTAGCCCATCTGCACCGCGGCGCGCGCGATGGAGTAGGCGCCGGAGATGACGGCCTGCGACGCGATCACCGCGGCCGCGGTCGCGAGGACGACGAGCGGCGGGAGCGCCCAGCCCGGCGCGAGCAGGTAGAACGGATTGCGGATCGCCGTCGGATCCGACAGGAGCAGCGCGCCCTGCCCGAAGTAGTTCAGCACCAGCGCGGGCATCACGAAGAAGAGCCACGCCCGCCGGATCGGCTTCACGCCGAAGTGCCCCATGTCCGCGTAGAGCGCCTCCGTCCCGGTGACCGCCAGCACGACGGCGCCGAGCGCGAGGAACGTGGCCCTCGGGTGGTTCACCGCGAAGCCGACCGCGTGGGTGGGCGAGAGCGCCGCGAGCACCGAGGGGTTGAGCCAGAGCTGGTGGATGCCGAGGAGCGCGAGCGCGACGAACCACAGGGCGCAGACCGGCCCGAAGAGCGCGCCGACCGATCCGGTCCCGTGCTTCTGGATCGCGAACAGCGCGATCAGGATGACGAGCGCGAGCGGCACCACGTACGGATCGAGCGCCGGCGTCATCACCTCGATGCCCTCGATCGCGCCCAGCACCGTGACCGCGGGCGTGATCATCGCGTCGCCGAAGAACATCGCCGCGCCGAAGATCCCGAGTCCGACGAGCCACCAGCGCAACCGGCTCTCGCGCGCGAGCCGTCCCGACACGAGCGCGGTCAGCGCGAGGATGCCGCCCTCGCCGCGGTTGTCGGCTCGCATGATCAGCGTCACGTACTTGAAGGTGACGATGATCATCAGCGCCCAGAACACGATCGACAGCAGGCCCAGCACGCTCTCGGCGTTGAGGACGAGGCCGTGGTGCGGCCCGAACACCTCGCGCATCGTGTACAGCGGCGAGGTGCCGACGTCGCCGAACACGACGCCGATCGCGCCGAGCATCAGCACGCCCATCGGCTGACGGGTTCCGGGGGCCTCCGGCGCGCTCATCGAAGGGACGCCGCGCCGTCAGCCCGGCGGCGTGCTGTCGTCGCCGCGGCGGGAGAAGCGGATGTTGAGCTGCTTCAGCTTGCGGTAGAGGTGCGTGCGTTCGAGGCCCGCCTTGTCCGCGACGCGGCTCATGTTGGCCTGCTCGCGGCCGAGGAGCTGCTCGAAGTAGATGCGTTCGAAGGCCTCGCGCGCCTCGCGGAGCGGCAGGTCGAAGAAGCGCGCGGTCAGCTCCGGGGCGACCGGCCCGCCGCCGGACGCGGCGGCGGATTCACCGATCAGGCGCTTCGCGTGGTCGGGCGAGATGTCGCCGCGCAGGAGTTTCAGGTTCGACACGACATTCGCGAGCTGGTCGAGATTGCCCGGCCAGTGCGCGTTCGCGAGCGTCGCGAGCGTCGCCGGCGGCAGGGTCGCGAGCAGCGGCTCCCCGGTGCCGCCCTCGCGCCAGTACCGCTCGATCAGCGGAGGGATGTCCTCGCGGCGCGCGCGGAGCGGCGGCAGCATCACCGATCCCGACGACAGCGCCGACAGCAGCGCGGCGTCGAAGCGTCCCTCGGCCGCGAGCGCGCCGAGGGGCTCGGCGGACGTCGCGACGAGCCCGATGCCCGGGCGCTCGAGCTTGGTGAGCAGGAACGCGAGGCCCTTCTGCTCCGCCTTCGAGTAGGCGCCGATCTCCGCACAGTAGATGGCGCCCTCGCCGGCATCCTCGAGGAGCGAGGCGGGGCCCGCGGCGAGACGCGCTCCGTCCGCGAGCGCGACCCACGGCGCGTCGCTCGCGCGCAAGGCCTGGGCGGCCGCATCGTGTCCGGTGCCCGGTTCGCCGAGGATCAGGATCGGCCGGCGCGCCGCGAGCAGGCCCTCGAGCTGCCGTTCGGCCTCGCGCACCGGCGCGCTCGTGCCGAGCGCCGAGAGCGACACGCGCCTCGGTTCGCGCGCGGCGGCGGACTTGAGCGCGCGCGCGATCGTGCCGAGGAGCTTGGCGAGGCCGATCGGCTTCTCGAGGAAGTCGAACGCGCCGATGCGGGTGGCCTCGACCGCGGTCTCGATCGTGCCGTGGCCCGACATCATGACCACCGGCATCGTGAGGAGCCCGCCGCTCCCCCATTCGCGCAAGAGCGTCACGCCGTCGGTATCGGGCATCCAGATGTCGAGCAGCACGAGCGAGGGCTGCGTCCGCGCGCGGTAGGCGCGCGCCTCGTGGGCGTTCTCGGCCACCGCGACGCGGTACCCCTCGTCCTGAAGGATCTCCGACAGGAGTTCCCGGATGCCGACCTCGTCGTCGACGACGAGAATCTCTCGCGCGAGCGCGCTCATCGGACCGTCTCCGCCGACATGGCTGCCGCGCGTCGTTGCGCGCCTTCGACATTCGTCATCGTCATGCCTTCGCCAGCGGGAGGGTGATCGCCACGCGTGCGCCGTGCGGCGCGAGGTTCGAGATCGAGACGCGGCCGCCATGCTCGTCGACGATCTTGCGCACGATCGCGAGGCCGAGCCCGGTGCCTTTCGCCTTGGTGGTCACGTAGGGTTCGAACGCGTGCGCGAGCACGTCGGGCGGGAATCCCGGCCCGCCGTCCGCGACCGTGAGCGTCGCCTCGCCGGCGTCCGCCGCGGCGCGGAGCGCGACCGCGCACGACGCATCGTCGCGGTCGGCTTGCGCCTCGATCGCGTTCTTCAGGAGATTGTGCAGGACCTGGCGCAAGCGCGTGGGCTCTCCCTGAACGACGACCGGAGCGCCCGGAAGGTCCAGCGAGACGGCGGGTCGCAGATTGTCGTACAGGGCGAGCACGTCGAGCAAGAGGGCGGAGAGGTCGACCGCCTGCATCTGGCCGGGGCGCGGCTGCCGCGCGTAGACCGCGAAGTCGTCGACCATGTGCTTCATCGCCGCCACCTGGCTCACGATGGTCTGCGTGCCGCGCTTCAGCGTCTCCTGGTCCGTGCCTTCGAGCCGACTCTCGAGCTTCACGGCGAGCCGCTCGGCGGAGAGCTGGATCGGCGTCAGCGGATTCTTGATCTCGTGTGCGAGGCGGCGCGCGACCTCGGCCCAGGCGGCGTCGCGCTGCGCCTGCACGAGTTCGGACACGTCGTCGAACACGACGATGTAGCCGTGCGGCTCCCCGGGCAGCCGCGAGCCGCGCATCAGCAGCGTGCGGGAGAGATTCCCGACCGCGCAGGGCGCCTCGCGCTGCCACTGGCCCTCGCGCGCGCCGCGGAAGCCCTCGGCGACGAGTTCCGCGAACGGCGCGAGCGAAGGCAGGCGGCGCCCCCACTCGGAGAGCGGCACGCCCGCGAGCTCGGCGATCGGCTGCTGCAGGATCACGCTCGCGCTCGGGTTCGCGGTGCGCAGGCGCTCGCGGTCGTCGAACGCGAGCACGCCCGCGGAGAGGTTGCCGAGGATGCTCTCGAGGTAGGCGCGCGTGGTCTCGATCGCGCGGCGCGACTCCTCGTCGCGCGCGTGCGCGTCGGCGAGCTGGCCGGTCATCGTGTTGAACGACTCGGTCAGCACGCCCAGCTCGTCGCGCGAGGTGACCGGCTGGCGGCGCGTGAAATCGCCCTGCGCGACCGCGCGCGTGCCTTCGGCCAGGAGGCCGAGCGGCGCGCTGAAGCGCTCCGAGAGCACGACCGCGAGCCCCAGCGCCGAGGTGAGCGCGAGGAGCAGCGTGAGGGTCAGCGTGAGCGCGTACAGGCGCTCGAGCGCCTGCCGCGTGAACGCGATCTCCTGGTAGTCGCGGTAGCCCGCCTCCGCCTTCTCGATCTCCTGCGCGAGCGAGCGGGGCACCGGCTCGATCAACTGCAGGAAGCGGATGGGCTCGCGGCGGTCGGCGCTGTTGACCGGGACGACCACGCGCAACTGGAATCCGCCGGCGGGCAGCGGATCGATCGACGAGTACGGGAGCTGCAGCCGCGCGCGTCGCGTCGCCTGCGCGGGCGGCGGTTCCGGCGACACCGGGCCGCCCGCCGCGCCCGCCACGGCGAGCACCCCGCCCGAGGCCGAGAAGAGCGCGGCCTCCGACACTCCGAGCTGCTCGGTCGCGCGCGACAGCACCAGCGCGCTCTGGCCGGTCGCCTCGCCCAGTTGCTCGGCGATCTGCGTCGCCTTGTTGGTCGCCTCGCGCGCGAGGTAGTCGAGCGCGTTGCGGGACAGCGCGAGCCCGCCTTCGAGCGCGCGGTCGACGCGCACGTCGAACCAGCTCTCGATCGAGCGCCCGAGGAACTGCACCGACACCGCGTAGACGAGCGCGCCGGGCAGGACCGCGACCAGCGCGAACAGCAGCACGAGCCGCGTCGCGAGCCGCGAGCCGAACACGCCCCGGCTGTAGTTGCGCCGCAACCGCCAGAGCTGCCCACCCACGACGAGCATCAGGAGCCCGACCAGCGCGACGTTGATCACGAGGAGCGTGTCGTAGCCGCGCGCGAAGAGCTGCGTGTTCTCGGTGGCGGTCGCGAGCAGGAACAGCGCGATCGCCGAGACGCTCGCCGACGCGATCAGGAGCCAGCGCAGACCGCGCGGGGTGAAGAGGCCGGTCAACGGAACCTCGGGCCCGGCTGCGCGCGCGGCGATCCGGCCCGGGCGGTCGCGGTGCCGCGGTGCCGGGGGCGGTGCGGGGCAAGGGAGGTCGATGCGCTCATGGCGCGAACGAGAAACGCTTCCAGTCGCTCGCGAGCTGCCACTCGCGCGAGGCCAGCGCGTTCACCTGGAACGGCTTGGGCAGCTGATTCACGTCGAGCCGCAGCCGAACCGCCACCTCGTAGCGCACCCCGGCCTGCAACTCGTCGGCGCGCAGGATCGGCCGCGAGGTCACGCGGCCGATCAGCCGCTCGACCTCGGCGATCGACGCGAGATTCTGCGCGAAGAGCCCGCTCGCGACGCGGTACTGCTGCGTCAGCGGCGCGTAGGAGACCCGCCAGGTCGTCGCGGTCGAGTGCACCTTCTCGTCGAGCCAGTACCAGCGCGGCCGCGCGAGTTCGACGTCGAGCACGAAGTAGAGCGGCACGCCCTTCTGCAGCGCCTCCTCGAGCGTCGGGGTGAACGCGATCTCGAACTCGGCGTTGAGCACGACCTCGCCGTCCTCGACGCGCAACTCGGCGGTCTTCACCGGGATCGTGTCGGCGCGGGCGGCACCCGCCAGCGCGCCGAGCGCCACCGCCGCCGCCAAACCGAGCGCGCGCCGCCGCGCGGGATCGTCGGGCGCGGCGGAACGGAACGGGGTTGGCCGGGTCGTCATGCCTCGGGTGAGGGCGGACCCGCAGCGTGCACGGTCGCGCATCGCGCGAGGCCGGGGCGTCACGCCTTGCGGAACCGCGCGTAGAAGAAACCGTCCTGATTGTGGGGCGCGCCCGGGAGCGAAGGCAAGAGTTGCCCCCCGCTCCCGCGCGCATCGGCCGGGAAATCGCAGCTTTCGCGCAACGCATCGGGGGTCCGGGCGGCGAAGGCCTCCGCCTGCGTCTCGTTCTCCTCGACGAACACCGAGCAGGTGACGTAGAGGAGCGTCCCGCCCCGCGCGAGGCAGCCCCACAGCGCGTCGAGCATCGCGGATTGCACCCGCGCGAACGACGCCACGTCGCTCGCGCGGCGCAGCCACTTGACGTCGGGGTGCCGGCGCACGATCCCCGACGCCGTGCAGGGCACGTCCGCGACGATGCGGTCGAACGGCACGCCGTCCCACCACGATGCGGGTGACGCCGCGTCGCCGGCGGCCACCTGCACGCGGCGGTCGGCGAGCCGCAGGCGTGCGAGATTCTCGTGCACGCGCACGAGCCTCGACGCGTCGCTGTCGAGCGCGAGGAGCGCGACGTCGGCGCGCTCGAGGACGTGCGTCGCCTTGCCGCCGGGCGCGGCGCAGGCGTCGAGCACGCGCTCGCCGTCGCGCGCGCCGAGGAGATGCGCCGCGAGCTGCGCGCCCGCATCCTGCACCGAGAACGCGCCCTCGTCGAAGCCGGGGAGTTCGCGCACCGGCCGCGCGGCCGCGAGGATCACGCCGCTCTCGCCCACCGGTTCGCACTCGACCGCCGCCGCGCGCAGGCGCGCGACGAGCGCCTCGCGCGAGTTGACGCGCAGGTTCGCCCGCAGCGTGAGCGGCGGACGCGCGTTGCCGGCCTCGAGGATGCGCTCCCACTCGCCCGGCCAGTCGCTTCGCACGCGCGCGATCCACCAGCGCGGATGCGACCAGCGCGCGACGGGCGTCGCGTTCACGCGCGCGAGCACGCCGTCGCGCTCGCGCAGGTATCGACGCAGCAGCGCGTTCGCGAGACCCTTCGCCTGCGGCCGCACCGCGTCGCCGGCGGCGGCCACCGCCCGGTCGACGACCGCATGCGGCTCCGCGCGCATGTGCTCGAGCTGATAGAGCGCCACCGCGAGGATCGCGACCAGCATCGGGTCGCCGGGCCTCTGGTGCGCGAGCGCGCGCACGATCGCCTCCAGCGTCCCCCAATGGCGCAGCGTCCCGTAGGCCAGTTCGTGCACGAACGAGCGCGCCGGCGACGCCTGCGCGGCCGAGTCCTCGAGCGCCTTCGCGAGCGTCGTGCCGGCCATCACGCGCACGATCGCGGCGGCGGCCTGGCGCTGCGAGGCGTCCATTCCGAGCGTCACGTCGCGGCGCCCGTCGTGCCGGGACCGAACCGCGCGCCCGGGCCGATCCCTCGCCCGACGGCCCAGGCTGCGGCCGTCATGCGGCGGCCACCGGCCGGCTGGACCTCGAGCAGGCGCAGGGCCGTGCGCCCGTCCGCGCCGCACGCGACCGTGAGCGCGCCCGGATCGACCGCCGTCACTTCGCCGGGAGCGCCCGCGCGCGTCGCCGCGCATGGTTGCGCGCGCCAGATCTTGACGGGCTCGTCGCGACATCGCGCGTGTGCGCCGGGCACCGGGTCGAACGCGCGCACCTGCCGGTCGAGCGTCGGCGCGTCGCGCGTCCAGTCGATCGCGGCGTCGCTGCGACCGACTTTCGCCGCATAGGTCGCGCCTTCCGCCGGCTGCGGCGTCGCCCGCAGCGTGCCGGCCTCGGCGAGGCGCCCGAGCACCGCCACGATCGCCTGCGCGCCGGCCTCCGCGAGCCGGTCATGCAGCGTCCCGGCAGTCTCGCGGTCGCGGATCGGCAGTTCGACGACGTCGATCATCGGTCCGGTGTCGAGGCCCGCGTCCATCTGCATGATGGTGATCCCGGTCGTGCGGTCGCCGGCCTCGATCGCGCGGACGATCGGCGCCGCGCCTCGCCAGCGCGGGAGGATCGATGCGTGGATGTTGAGGCAACCGTGACGCGGCCAGCCGAGGATCGCCGGCGGCAGGATCAGGCCGTAGGCGGCCACCACCAGGACGTCGAGCGCGACGTCGAGCGCCGGGGCGCGACCGGCCTCGGACTTGAGCGAGACGGGCTGCAGCACCCGCAGACCGAGCTCGTCCGCCAGCGCCTTGACCGGCGGGGCCTCGACCGCGAGGCCTCGGCCTTTCGGCCGATCGGGCTGCGACAGGACCAGCGGTATCGTGAAGCCGGCCCGGGCGATCGCGTCGAGCGCCCGTGCGGCGAACGCCGGGGTCCCCGCGAAGCCGACGCGTAGGGTGCCGATGACGATTCTCCCGAACTCGAGTTGCCGCCGGTCCCCGCGGCGCCCCGCGCAAGGGCCGGGCGGAGCCCCGTCAGCCGGCGAGCCGCTGCTTCTTGCGCAGCTTCCCGGCGAGCCGCGCCCGCTTGAGCGGCGACAGGTAGTCGACGAACACCTTGCCCTCGAGGTGGTCCATTTCGTGCTGAATGCACACGGCGAGCAGCCCTTCGGCGTCGAGTTCGAAGGTGGCCCCGTCGGCCCCTTTGGCCCGGACGCGGATCTTCGCCGCCCGGACGACCTTGTCGTAGTAACCGGGGACCGACAGGCAGCCTTCCTCGCGCTCGGCCTCGCCCTCGGCGGCGAGGATCTCGGGGTCGATGAACACGCGGAGGTCGTCACGCGTTTCTGAAATGTCCAGGACAATGACGCGTTTGGCGACGTCGACCTGGGTTGCGGCGAGGCCGATCCCGGGGGCGGCGTACATGGTTTCCGCCATGTCACGGACCAGGCGCCGGATCTCCGGCGTGACCGTGCCGACCCGCGCGGCGACCTTGCGGAGGCGCGGATCGGGGTACTCGAGGATCGGCAGCATCATGATCGCTGGACAAATGCAAGTGCCGGATGCAGAATCTTTTCCAAGTCCTTATTTTGCGGCGGTTTAGGACAAACGCAAGCTCGGACCGCACCGAAGAGGTCTTATGCGTCAACAGTTTACCATGGGGAGGCGGCTCGCCCTCGCGCTCGCCGCCGGCGCGATCATCGGCGCGTGGCCCGCGCGCGCGGCCGATCCGGTCGTGCTCGCGGAAGGGGCGCCTTCGTCGTACACGGTGCAAAAAGGCGACACTCTCTGGGGGATTTCGGGCAAGTTCCTCAAGGATCCGTGGCGCTGGCCGGACGTCTGGCGGATGAACCGCGAGCAGATCCAGAACCCGCACCGCATCTACCCGGGCGACGTCGTCGTCCTCGACTACACGGCGGACGGCCAACCCCGGCTGTCGATCGCGCAGGCGCCAAGGGCGGCCCAGGCGAGCGTCGGTGCGGGAACCTGGGGCGACGCGCGGCTCTCGCCGAGGGTGCGCTCCGAGGCGCTCGACGCCCAGGCGATCCCGAGCATCCCGCCCGGCGACATCGAACCCTACCTGACCAAGCCAGTCATCACGCAGACCGCCGGCCTGCTCGACGCCCCCGAGATCGTCGAGGGGCGCGAGCGCGACCGCGTCGTGCGCGGCGCCGGCGACCGCGTCTACGTCGTCGGATTGGACCCCAGGCTCGGCGACCGCTGGTACATCTACCGCCCCGGCCGGGCGCTCGTTTCGCCTTCCGGCGAGGTGCTGGGCTTCGAGAACCGCTGGCTGGGTTCGGTGCGCGTCGAACGCTTCGCCGAGGTCTCGACGGTGCAGATCGTCGAGTCGAACGAGGAGATCTTCGTCGGCGACCGCCTGCTTCCCGTGCCGCGCGAGACGATCGTCAACTTCGTGCCGCGCGCGCCCGACAAGGACCTGCACGGCCGGATCATCTCGTCGTACCGCAACTCGAGCGAGATGGGCCGCGGCGCGATCGTCACGCTCGATCTCGGCCGGCAGCAGGGCCTCGAGGTCGGCCACGTGCTCGCGATCTACAAGACCGTGCCGCCGATCATCGATCCCCGCCCCGACCAGAGCGCGCCGTTCATGCTGCGCTTCCTCGACCAGACGACGACCTTCCTGCCGAAGAAGCAACTGGCGGTGCCCGACGAGCGCGCCGGCCTGCTCTTCGTGTTCCGGGTGTTCGACAACGTCGCCTACGCGATCCTGCTCAACACGACCGATCCGGTCGTGGTCGGCGACGCCGTGCGTCGTCCCTAGCGAAGCGCCGCACACCCCGCGCCGCACGCGGGGCCCCTCGACCATGGGCGAGCCCACGCGCGCGCTGGCTTGGGCCGCGCTCGCCGGCGCGGGGCTCCCCACATCGGCGGCCGTCGCGCTCCTCCGGGCGCTCGGATCCCCGCAGGCCGTGCTCGGCGCGCCGCGCGCTCGCATCGCGTCGATCGCGGGCGCGGCCGTGGCCGAGCGACTCGCGACGCGCGATCCGGAGCGCGAGGCCGCCGCGCGCGCCTGGATCGACGACCCCGCGCACCGGCTGATCGCCTGGGACGACGAGGCGTATCCGCCCTCGCTCCTGGACCTCCCCGATCCGCCGCTCGTGCTCTACGCGATCGGGCGCACCGAACTCTTCGCGAAACCGGCGATCGCCATCGTCGGCAGCCGCCAAGCGACGCCACAGGGCCTCGAGGACGCGCAGGCGTTCGCGCACACGCTCGCCCACGCCGGGCTCACCGTCGTGTCGGGGATGGCGCTGGGCATCGACGCCGCGGCGCACCGCGGTGCGCTCGACGCCCCCGCGTCGACGGTCGCGGTGGTCGGCACCGGCCCCGACCGCGTCTATCCGGCGCGCCATCGCGACCTCGCGCACGCCATCGCGTCGCGCGGCCTCCTCGTCTCGCAGTTCGCGCCCGGCACGCCGCCGCTCAAGGCGAACTTCCCGATGCGCAACCGGCTGATCGCGGGACTCGCCAAAGGCGTGCTGGTCGTCGAGGCGGCGCCCGGGTCGGGCTCGCTCATCACCGCGCGGTTCGCGGTCGAGCAGGGGCGCGACGTGTTCGCGATTCCCGGCTCGATCCACTCGCCGCTGTCGAAGGGCCCGCACCGGCTGATCCGCGACGGCGCGAAGCTCGTCGAGACGGCGCAGGACGTACTCGCCGAACTCGGGCTTCCGGCGACCGCGGACGCGACCGGAGGGCACGGCTCTGTCGAGGCCGATCCCATCCGTTCACGGCTCCTCGACGCCCTGGGCGGGGGGCCGGTCGACCTCGACCGCCTCGTCGCGCGCACCGGCCTCCCCCCCGAGCGCATCGCGTCCTCGCTCGTGCAACTCGAACTCGACGGGCGCGTCGGAGCGCTGCCCGGCGGACGATGGCAGCGCGTGCGCTGAGCGCCGCGCCGGACTTCTCCGCGCGCGGGCGAGCGCGGGCACGCGCGGGAGCGCGCGCACGCGCGCGCGTGGGCGCACGCAGGGAAGCTTCCTTGCCCGACCGCGCGCACCTTATGTAGTATCCGCGCTCCCATGTCCAAGCGCCTCGTCATCGCCGAGAAGCCCTCCGTCGCCGCGGACATCGCGCGCGCGTTGGGCGGCTTCACCCGCCAGGGCGACCATTTCGAGCGCGACGACACGATCGTGTCGTCCGCCGTCGGCCATCTGCTCGAGATCGGAATGCCCGAGGACGAGGAGGTGAAGCGCGGCAAGTGGACGTTCGCCCACCTGCCGGCGATCCCGTCGGCGTTCGCGCTGAAGCCGATCGAGAAGTCCGAGGAGCGGCTGAAGCACCTGCTGAAGCTCCTGAAGCGCAAGGACGTGACGTCGATCGTCAACGCCTGCGACGCCGGACGCGAGGGCGAGCTCATCTTCCGCTACCTCGTCGCCTACGCGAAGACCGACAAGCCGATCCGCCGGCTGTGGCTGCAGTCGATGACGCCCGCCGCGATCCGCGAGGGCTTCGAGGCGCTGCGCAGCGACGCCGCGATGCTGCCGCTCGCGGACGCCGCGACCTGCCGTTCGGAGTCCGACTGGCTGGTCGGCATCAACGGCACGCGCGCGATGACCGCGTTCAACTCGAAGTCGGGCGGCTTCCAGTTGACGACGGTGGGGCGCGTGCAGACGCCGACGCTCGCGATCCTGGTCGAGCGCGAGGAGAAGATCCGCGCGTTCGTCCCGCGCGACTACTGGGAGCTGCACGGAACCTTCCGCGCCGCGGCCGGCGAGTACCCGGGCCGCTGGTTCGACGAGAGATTCAGGCGTTCCGAGGACGATCCCGACGCGCGCGCCGAGCGGCTGTGGGACGAGGCGAAGGCGCGCGCGATCGCCGCGAAGTGCGCGGGCAAGCCGGGCGTCGTCACCGAGGAGTCGAAGCCGTCGACGCAGAGTCCGCCGCTCCTCTACGACCTCACCACGCTGCAGCGCGAGGCGAACGGACGCTTCGGTTTCTCGGCGCGCACGACGCTCTCGCTCGCGCAGGCGCTCTACGAGAAACACAAGGTGCTGACCTATCCGCGCACCGACGCGCGCGCGCTTCCCGAGGACTACCTCGGGACGGTGAAGAAGACCCTCGAGATGCTCTCCGGGTCGAACGCCTTCGGCACCCACGCGCGGCGCGTGCTGAAGGAGAAGTGGGTCAAGCCCAACAAGCGGATCTTCGACAACGCGAAGATCTCCGACCACTTCGCGATCATCCCGACGCTCTCCGCGCCGAAGCACCTGAACGAGCTCGAGGCGAAGCTCTACGACTTCGTGGTCAAGCGCTTCCTCGCGGTGTTCCACCCGCCCGCCGAGTTCCTCGTCACGACGCGCATCACGCGCGTCGAGGGCGAGCCGTTCAAGACCGAGGGCAAGGTGCTCGTCGATCCGGGCTGGCTCGCGGTCTACGGCAAGGAGGCGGCCGACGAGAACGCCTCGCTCGTGCCGGTGAAGCCGAACGAGAAGGTCGCGACCGGGAAGGTCGACGTGCAGAAGCAGACGACGCGAGCGCCGCCGCGCTACAACGAAGGCACGCTGCTCTCGGCGATGGAGGGCGCGGGCAAGGCGATCGAGGACGAGGAGCTGCGCGAGGCGATGCGCGAGAAGGGCCTCGGCACGCCCGCCACGCGCGCCCAGATCATCGAAGGGCTCATCGGCGAGCGCTACGTCTACCGGGAAGGCAAGGACCTGCACCCGACCGCGAAGGCGTTCTCGCTGATGACGCTGCTGCACGGGCTCGGCGTCCCCGAGCTCTTCAGCCCCGAGCTCACCGCGGAGTGGGAGTTCAAGCTCGCGCAGATGGAGCACGGGCAGTTGAAGCGCGACGCGTTCATGAAAGAGATCGTCGCGATGACGAAGCGCATCGTCGCGCAGGCGAAGAACTACGAGAGCGACACGATTCCCGGCGACTTCGCGACGCTCGCCGTGCCCTGCCCGAAGTGCGGCGGCGAGGTGCACGAGCGCTACAAGAAGTTCCAGTGCGTCGACTGCGACTTCGGCTTCTGGAAGATCCTGGGCGGCCGCCAGCTCGAGCCGGCGGAGGCCGACACGCTGCTGCGCGAGCGCTCGGTGGGGCCGCTCGACGGATTCCGGAGCAAGCTCGGCCGACCGTTCTCGGCGAAGCTCAAGCTGAACGACGCCGACGGGGTCGAGTTCGACTTCGGTCCGCGCCTCGACGACGACAGCGCGGAGGCGCCCGACTTCACCGGGCAGGAGCCGCTCGGCAAGTGCCCGAAGTGCGGCAACCGCGTCTTCGAGACGCCCGCCGCCTACGTCTGCGAGCGCGCGGCCGGGCCCGACCGCACCTGCGACTTCCGTTCCGGCCGCACGATCCTGCAGCGGCCGGTCGAGCGCGCCCAGATGGAGAAGCTGCTCTCGACCGGGAAGACCGACTTGCTGCAGTTCGTGTCCGCGCGCACGCGGCGGCCGTTCTCCGCGTTCCTCGTGCGCCAGGACGACGGCAAGGTCGGCTTCGAGTTCGAGAAGAAGGACAAGGCCGCGCGTGGAGCGCCGTCGCGGGCCGCCGCGCTCAAGGTCCTGGGCAAGCATCCGCGCGACGGCGCGCCGGTGGAACTCCACGCGGGACGCTACGGACCGTACGTGAAGCACGGCCCGACCAACGCGACGATCCCCGATCGCGACCGCGCGGAGGCGATCACGCTCGACGAGGCCGTCGCGCTCGTCGACGAGAAGGCCGGCCGCGCCGGCAAGCGCCCGGCGGCGACGACGCGAAGAGCCGCGCGAGAGCGCACGCCGGCGGCGGCACCGAAGGCGCGCAAGCCGACGTCGCGCGCCAGGGCGCCTGCTGCCGACGCGCCGAAGCCCGCCGCGACGAAGACGAAGGCAACAGCGGCGCCCGCGGTGAAGCAGCCCGCCGCGGCGAAGAAGACTCCTGCGGCGAAGAAGCCCGCCGCGCGCAAACCGCCGGCGAAGAAACGGCGCGGCTAGCCGCCGCCGCTCACTGCGGCGCGCAGAACCGGATGTCTTCGGGCGCCCAGCCCAGCGTCGTCGTGAACGCCTCGTAGGTCGCGACGTCGGTCGTGAACCGGTGGTTGGGCGCGCCCGACTGCCCGTTGTTGAACATCCGGTACACCGCGACGGTTCCCGACGGACAGGCGTTGCCTGCGGGCACGGCGACGTGGAACGCGATCGCCTCGTAGATCCAGTCGGGATTCTGCTTGACGGCCGCGCACTCGGCGGCATCGGCGGTGTAGAAGTGCGAGCCCTTCGTGCCGAACCGGCCGGGCGTCGTGAAGAAGCGGCACACCGGCACGGTGCCCGGCGCCGGGCGATTCCATGCGGAGAACCCCGCTCCGGTGCGCGCGAACACGCCCCCGTAGGCGCCGGCGTCGAGTCCCGCGATCTCGTCCGGATTCGCGGTCACGAAGTAGTGGTCCTGCGAGGCGTTGTAGTACTCGATCACCGGGACCTTCACCGCGGGATTCGCGATCGCACCCGCGGCGGCCACCGCGGCCGCCGCGTTCACGATGCCCGCGCCGCAGGTCGACGTCGTGCAATCCGAACCCGCGGGGAACGGCGTCGCGGTCGACGTCAGGATCGAACGCACCTGCGCGGGGGTCAGCGACGGAGCGACCGAAAGCATCAGCGTGACGACGCCCGAGACGAGCG
This sequence comes from Burkholderiales bacterium, assembly GCA_015075645.1. Taxonomy (NCBI): domain Bacteria; kingdom Pseudomonadati; phylum Pseudomonadota; class Betaproteobacteria; order Burkholderiales; species Burkholderiales bacterium. Next base: position 438,961 of record JABTUF010000004.1, read on the forward strand.
GCGCGGCGAAGCTCGTGCCCGATCCGGTCGCGACGCCGAAGCTCGCGTCGGGGACGGTGGCTCCTCCGTTGGTGAGAAACGCGATTCGCGTGCCCGAAACGAAGCCGGACCCGCCCGGCGCCGCGAGGTCCACGCTCGCGCCCGTGTTCGAGTACGGCGCGCGCATCCCGGTGTTCGTCGTCGCGGCGACCGCGATCGTCGCCGGGCAGGACGACGGCGTGTTCAGATCCGCATTGTCATCGTCGTTGCCCGCCGCCGCGACGATCGCCCGCGTACCGTTGGGCGTGAGCAGTTGCGCGAGCAGCGCGTCGTAGCCCGCCGAACACGTCGTCTCGTCGAGACCGCCCACGCTCAGGTTGATCACCCGCGCGACGTTCGGGTTCGGCGGCACGCCGGGCACGGGAAATCCCGCCGCCCACGCGGCGGCATCGAGGATGTCGGAGTCGTAGCCGCCGCACTTGCCGAGCGCTCGCGCCGGCAGGATCTTCGCCTGCCAGTCGAGGCCCGCGATGGCGCTGCCGTTGTTGGTGTTCGCGGCGACGAGGCCCGCGACGGCCGTTCCGTGCCAGGAGGAATTCTCGGCCTCGCAATCCTCGAAGTCCGGATCGGCGAGGTCGGCGTCGGTGACCCAGTCGCCGGGGTCCGAGGGATCGGCGTCGCGTCCGTTGCCGTCGTTCGCGACCTTCGGGTCGTGGACGAAGTCGTAACCCGGCAGGATGCGTCCGGCGAGTTCCGGATGCGGCAGGATCCCGGTGTCGATGAACGCGACGACGCTCGTCGTCGAACCGGTCGTGACATCCCACGCGGAGTAGGCGTCGATCGATCCGATACCCGCGCCGAGGTACCACCCGGCGTTCGGATCGTTCACCGTGCGCAAGGGCCTGCGGCGGCGGTCGGGAATCGCGATCGCCGCGCCGCCGACGGCCGTCGCCGCGGCCGCGGCGGCGCGAACATCCGTGCCGGCGGGCAGTTCGACCACCTGCGCTCCGAGCGCCATCCGGCGCACGAGCGTCGCCTCGACTCCCAGGTCGCGCCCCATCCGCTCGACCCGGGACTTCGGCGCGAACGCCGCCTCGACGTCATCCGCGGCGTACCGGACGATGAGTCGCGGAGCGGTCGCGCCGGCGACGCCTTCCACGGCGCAGCACAGCAGGATCGCCGCGATCCGGAAGGCGGCACGGGAGGAGCAGGAACGGCGGCGTGTCGTCATCGGTCGCGTATCGCGTGTCCCCCCGGCACCCGATGCGCGCATGGTACCGCGTCGCGCGATCCTGCCCGCGGCAACGCCCGGCTCGCCGTGCGTCCCGGACGCGATTCCGGGCTCCGGGGTGCGGGCGTCGCGGTGCGGCCGCAGATTTGGCACTTGCCAGATTCCATGTTAGTTTGCCAACATTCCGGCTTCCCGGAGGCGTCCCGTGGACTTCATCTTCATGCTCACCCGGCACGACCGCACGGTCGAGGACGCCGAGGACCTGGTCGACGCGGTGGCCGACCTCGGCGTCGTCCACATCGGGATCAAGGACGTGGGCCTCGCGCGGCCGGCGCTCGCGCGCGTCGTGGGCCGCATCCAGGCGCGCGGCGCGATCGCCTACCTCGAAGTGGTGAGCACCGCGCCGTCGTCGGTCGCCTCCTCGCTCGCCGCCGGGGCGGCGCTCGGCGTCGACCGCATCCTCGGCGGCACCGACCTCGACGCCGCGGAAGCCGCGCTCGGCGGCCTCCAGCGCTACTACCCGTTCCCGGGCCGTCCGAGCGGCCATCCGACACGACTGGGAGGCGTGGCCGCCGACATCGAGCGCGACGCGAGGCTCGCCCTGGCGCGCGGCTGCGGCGGCGTCGATCTGCTCGCCTACCGCGCGACCGACGCCGACCCGCTCGCGCTCGTTCGCGCCGCGCGTCGCGGCATCGGCGAGCGCACGCTGATCGTCGCGGGAAGCATAAAGTCCGCCGCGCAGGTCCACGCGCTCGCCGCTGCGGGCGCCGATGCGTTCACGATGGGTTCCGCGGTGTTCGACGGCTCGTTTTCGCCGACGAAGGGCTCGCTCCGCGGACAGGTCCAGGACATCCTCGAGGCCTGCCGCAGCGCTTCCGCGATGGCGGCATGACCGCGGACTCGGCGGCACGCATGTCGCACGTCGCGCGCGTGCCGCAGGGCGACCCGCTGTCCGCGCTCCTGCGCGGCGACTGGATCGACCCGGATACCGGGGCTTCGCGCGGCATCGGCATCGCGGCGATCGCGATCGAGCCGAGCCTTCGAGGCCGGGAGGCCGACCTCGTCGCCGCGCTCGGCTTCGGTCCGCGCATCGCCGTCCTCTGCGACCCGGACACGCGCGAGGCGCTCGGTGCGCGGGTCGAGGCCGCGCTCGCCGGGCTCGGTCGCGTCGAGGCGGTGCGGTTGCCGCGCGATCCGCACCCCGACCTCGAAACCGTCGAGGCCGTGCGAAACGCCACGATGCGCTGCGATGCGATCGTCGCCGTGGGCTCCGGCACGATCAACGACCTCGCGAAGCTCGCGGCCGCGCGCGATGGGAAGCCGTGGGCGGTGTTCGCGACCGCACCGTCGATGAACGGCTACACGTCCGCGAACGCGGCGATCACCGTCGGCGGCCACAAGAAGTCTCTGCCGGCATCGCTCGCGCGCGGCGTGTTCGTCGACCTGGAGGTGCTTGCCGCCGCGCCGCCGCGCATGATCCGCGCCGGCCTCGGTGATTCGCTCGCCCGCTCGACCGCGCAGGTCGACTGGCTCCTGTCGCGCGCGCTCCACGGCACCCTCTATCAGCGCGCGCCGTTCGCGATGCTCGCCGCCGACGAGTCGGCGCTGTTCGAGGCGCCGGAGGCGCTGATGCGCGGCGACGTCGATGCGATGCGCGCGCTCGCGCGCACGCTCCTGCTCTCCGGCATCGGCATGACGCTCGCCGGCGGCAGCCACCCGGCGAGCCAGGGCGAGCACCTCGTCAGCCACTACCTCGACATGCGGGCCTCCGCCGGAGCGCCATCCAACCTCCACGGCGAGCAGGTGGCGGTCGCGACGCTCGCGATGGCGCGGCTGCAGCAGGCGATGCTCGACGGACCCGCGCCGGCGGCAGGCCCGACGCGCATGAGCGTGGCGGCGCTGCGCGCCCATTTCGGCGGCGAGGTGGGGGACGCATGCTGGCGCGACTTCGCGCCGAAGCGGCTCGACGAATCTGCCGCCGCGGCGCTCACCGAACGCATCGCGGAGCGGTGGGAGGCGTTCCGGCGCGAAGCCGCAACGATCCTCGTCCCGGCGTCCACGCTCGCGTCGGTCATGCGCCGCGCGGGCGGGCCGCTCGACCCGCGCGACCTGGGCCTCGACGATCGCGCCTGGGCGAACGCCTTGACCCACGCGCGCTTCCTGCGCGATCGCTACACGTTCCTCGACCTCGCGGACGACGCCGGAAGGCTCGCCGCCTTCGCCGCCACGTAGGCTCGAGACCGCAACGCGGCGGCGCCGATATCATGGTCGTCTCTCGAGCACCCCGCATCCGCCATGGCGACTTCCCCGTCCTCCGAACGTCCCCGTCTGTCCCCCCGGGAGCGCCACGCGCAGATCCTCGCCCTCCTGAGGCGCGACGGCGTCGTGCGCATCGCGACGCTCGCGAAGACGTTCCGCGTGACCACCGAGACGGCGCGCCGCGACCTGGACGAACTCGCCGGCGCCGGCGAGTTGCACCGCACCTACGGCGGCGGCGCGAGCCGCTCGCTGATCGACGAGCCGGGGATCGGGCCGCGCGGGCTCGTGCATCCGGAGGAGCGCACCCGCATCGCCGCAGCGGCGGCGGGACTCGTCGACGACGGTGACGCGCTGATGATCGACGCCGGCTCGACGACGACGCTGTTCGCCACGGCGCTCTCGGCGCGCAACCTGCACCTGACGGTCGTGACCAACTGCCTGCCGGTCGCCGCGGCGCTCGCCGCGGCCGATCGCTGCCGGGTGATCCTGTGTCCCGGCGACTACGTCGCGCGGCAGGGCGGGGTGTTCGGCCCCGAAACGGCGGCGTTCCTGCACCGATTCCAGGCCAACAAGACGTTCATCGGCGCGGGCGGCGTGGACGAGGACGGCATCACCGACGCGGACTCGGCGGGGTGCGCGGTCAAGCGCGCGATGATCGCGCGCGGCGAGCACGCGATCCTGCTCGCGGACAGCGCCAAGTTCGGCGCGGTCCAGTTCGAGCGGGTGGCGCCGCTCGAAGTCCTCGACACCCTGGTGACCGACCGGGCGCCGCCGCGCGCGCTCGCCGCCGCGCTGCGCGGGGCCCGGGTGGTCGTCACCGTCGCCCCCCGTTGACCGGGATGTGGGAGTTGCAACGCCGGCCGTCGCCATGTGCGCCCGGCCGGCGCGCCGCACGCATTGGCGAACACAACATTTTTTATTGTGGTCGCCATTCCCGCGTGCTATTGTCCGCGCACCCCCGGCTCCGGGCATCCGGCCCGCGTCGGCCGGCTCCCGAGGAGGACGGTCATGACGATTCGCAACGCGGCATGGAGGCTGTGCGGCGCGCTCGCGCTGCTCTTCGCCTGCGCGACGGCGCGCGCGGGCGAGATCACCGTCTACACGGCGCTCGAGGAGGACGACGTGCGCGTCTACCTCGCCGAGTTCGCGAAGGCGAGGCCCGACATCAAGGTCAACCTGCTGCGCCTGTCGACCGGCGATCTCGTCGCCCGCATCCTCGCCGAGAAGGCGAATCCGCGCGAGGACGTCATCTGGGGCACCGCGGTGACGCAACTCTCCGACCCGCGCATCCTCGAGATGGCCGAGCCCTACAAGCCGGCCGGCATCGACGCCGTGAAGACCGCGTTCAAGGATCCGCAGAACCGCTGGTTCGCCACGACCGGCTACTTCGCCGGCTTCTGCGTCAACACCGAGGTGCTGAAGAAGAAGAACCTGCCGATGCCGACGTCCTGGCAGGACCTGTTGAACCCGGTGTACAAGGGGCAGATCGTGATGCCCAACGCCGCGAGTTCGGGGACCGGGTACCTGATGATCGTGAGCCTCCTGCAGATGAAGGGCGAGGAGAAGGGATGGCAGTTCCTGCAGGACCTCGACAAGAACATGGCGCAGTACATCAAGTCCGGGTCGCGGCCGTGCAAGATGGCCGCGGCCGGCGAGTACGCGATCGGGCTGTCGTTCGCGTTCTCGGGCGTGAAACAGATCATGGAAGGCTACCCGATCAAGCTCGTCATCCCCTCGGAGGGCGCGGGCTACGAGATCGAAGTCTCGATGCTGATGAAGTCGTCGAAGAACAAAGCCGACGCGAAGCAGTTCCTCGACTGGCTCCTGACGCTCGACGCGGCGAAGCTCTACGGTCAGCGCTCCGAGATGTCGTCGGTGCCCGGCGCGAAGGCGACCCCCGAGGTGCTGAAGGCGGGGCTCCCCGAGGACGTCTCGACGGTTCTCTACAAGGGCATGGACTTCGAGGCCTCCGCGAAGAACAAGGACCGCATCCTCGCCGAGTGGAAGAAGCGCTTCGAGCGTTGATCGCGCGCGCCGGCGGGACCGGTCGAGCCCGCCGGCGCGTCGCGTCGCCCGCCCCGCGCGCGGCGCGCTTCGACGGGCGCTGCTGACGTGACGCTCCTCGCGCTGCGCGGTGTCTCCAAGTCGTTCGACGGCTGCCGGGCGCTCGAGAACGTCGGCCTCGACATCGACGAGGGCGAGTTCGTCTGCTTCCTCGGGCCCTCCGGTTGCGGCAAGACCACGCTGCTGCGCATCGTCGCCGGCCTCGAGGTCCCCGACACGGCCGAGATTCGCTTCGCGGGCCGCGATCTCCTCGCGATCCCCGCGCGCGAGCGCAACTTCGGCATCGTCTTCCAGTCGTACTCGCTGTTCCCGAACATGACGGTGGCGCGCAACATCGCCTACGGCCTCGAGTGCCGCGCCTGGAAGCGCGGGGACATCGCGCCGCGCGTGGCCGAGATGCTCGCGCTCGTGAACCTCGCGGGCGAGGCCGCCCGCCTGCCGCACCAGCTCTCCGGCGGCCAGCAGCAGCGCGTCGCGCTCGCCCGGGCGCTCGCGCCGAAGCCCGCGGTGCTGCTGCTGGACGAGCCGCTCTCGGCGCTCGACGCCAAGGTGCGCGAGGACCTGCGCGGCGAGATCAAGACGCTGCAGTCGAAGCTGTCGATCACCACGATCATGGTGACGCACGACCAGCACGAGGCGATGGAACTCGCCGACCGCATCGTCGTGATGGACCGCGGGCGCATCGAGCAGATCGGCCGTCCGGTCGACCTCTACGAGCGTCCGGCCTCGCGCTTCGTCGCGGGCTTCCTCGGCCGGATGAACCTCGTGCGCGGGATGCACGGACACGAGCTCGCGGGCGTGCGCCCCGAACACGTGGAGCTCGCCCTTCCGGGCCCCGAGTCGGCCGAGCACCGCGCCGCCCGCGTCGTGCGAACCGTGTTTCTCGGGAGCATCACGCGCATCGACGTAACGGTCGCGGGCGATCCGCTCACGCTGGAAGTTCCGGGACGCCGCGACGACCTGGCGCCGGGCACGGGGCTCCGCATCCGCGTGCCCGCGAGCGCGCTGATCCGTCTCGACGATCCGGCGTGAGCGCGGCGCCGCGCCCGGCATGAGCGCCGCCATTCCCGCGGGCCCGGCCCGCCGGTTCGACACCGACCGACTCGCGGTGTTCGCGCTCGCCGCCTCCGCGATCGTCCCGCTCGTCCTGTTCGTGGTGGTCCCGCTCGTCGCCATCCTGCGCCTGTCGTTCGTGCTGCCCGACGGCGGCATCGGGCTCTCCAACTACACGCGCGAGTTCTCCGACCCCAAGTTCACGCGCATCGTCGGGAACAGCTTCGCGGTGGCCGCCACGACGACCGCGATCACCGTCGTGCTCGCCTACGCTTTCGCGTGGGCGCTGCGCCGCACCGCGATGCCCTTCAAGCGCACCTGCGGGGCGATCGCGCTGCTGCCGCTGTACGCGCCGTCGCTGGTGCAGGCGCTCGGCATCCTGTTCCTCCTCGGCCGCAACGGCATCGTCAACCGGACCTTCGAGCTGGGCATCGACATCTACGGATTCTGGGGCATCGTGATCGCCGACGTCCTCTACAGCTTTCCGCACGCGTTCCTCATCCTGTCGGCCGCGCTCGCGATCGGGGACGCCCGCCTCTACGAATCGGCCCGCATGCTCGGGGCGGGCGCCGGGCGCATGTTCCGCACCATCACGCTGCCGTCGACGCGCTACGGCCTCGCCTCGGCGGTGTTCGTCGTATTCACCATCGTCATCACCGACTTCGGCAACCCGATGGTCATCGGCGCCGACTACAACGTGCTCGCGACCGAGATCTACAACCAGGTCTCGGGGCAGGGCCGGATGGAACTGGGCGCGGTGATCGGCGTCGTGCTGCTGGTGCCCGCGGCCGTCGCCGTCGTGGTCGAGCGCATGGTCATGCGCGCGCACCGCGCGGCGATCACCGACCGCTCCCAGCCGCTCGCGGTCGGCCGGAGCGCCGTTCGCGATCGGGCGGCCTTCGCGTTCGCGGCGCTCGTGTGCGCCGCGATCGCCTCGATCGTGGTCATCGTCGTCGTCGCGAGCTTCGTGACGCTGTGGCCCTACAACATGAGCCTGTCGCTGCGCCACTACCGGTTCGAGGTGCAGAACGGCGTCGCGCCGCTGTGGACGAGCGTCGTCGTCTCGTTCATGGCCGCGGCCATCGGCGCGGTCGCGACCGTCGCCGCCGCGTGCGTCGCGCGCTGGATGCGGCCGGCGCAGGCGCAGACGCTCTCGTTCCTGTCGATGCTGCCGGCCGCGGTGCCCGGGATGGTGCTCGGCCTGGGCTATCTCCTGGTGTTCAACCACCCGGACAACCCGTTGGTCTTCCTCTACGGGACGCTCGCCATCCTCGCGATCTGCAACGTGTACCACTACCACGCGCAGGGCTACCTGATCGCGACGACGAGCGTGAGCCAGGTGAGCCGGGTCTTCGACGAGACCTCGACCTGCCTCGGCGCCGGGCGGCTGCGCACGCTGCGCTCCGTGCTGCTGCCGATCATCGCGCCGTCGATCGCCGCGATCGCGATGTTCTACTTCGTCCGCAGCATGGTCACGCTGTCGGCCGTGATCTTCCTCGTCACGCCGCAGACCCAGCTCGCCGCGGTGTCGGTGCTCCTGCTCGACGATTCCGGCAACCAGAACCAGGCGGCCGCGTTCTCGGTGTGCATCATGCTGATCGTCGCGGCGGCGCTCGGGGCGTTCCACCTGGCGCTGCGCGCGGTGCCGCGCCTGCGTCCGGCGCAGACCTGAAGTGCGGGCGCGAGCGCGCCCGGCGACGGCGCGTCAGACGTCGAGATTGCGCACGCCGAGCGCGTTGGTCTCGATGAACGCACGCCGCGGCTCGACTTCCTCGCCCATGAGCTTGCTGAACACTTCCTCGGAGCCGACGGCGTCCTCGATCTGGACCTTGAGCAGGCGGCGCACGGCGGGATCCATCGTCGTCTCCCACAACTGCGCCGGGTTCATCTCGCCCAGGCCCTTGTAGCGCTGGATCGACACGGCCCCGCGCGCCTCCTCGATCAGCCAGTCGAGCGCCTCCTTGAACGAGCGCACCGCGAGCGTCTTCTCGCCGCGCTTCACGCTGGCGCCCGGGCGCACGAGTCCCTGCAGCGCCTGCGCGGCGGAGGCGATCTGCGCGCCGTCGCCTCCCTCGAGGAAATCCGCGTCGATCGCGCTCGCGTGCGGCGTTCCGTGGTGGCGGCGCACGACGACCAGCCGGCGGGTCTCCGCCGCCGCATCGTAGCGCGCCTCGACCGTGACCTCGGGATCGCCGATCGCCTCGGCGAGTTCGCGCGCGCTGCGGTTCGCGGCCGTGTCGGTGCCGAGATCCACCTTGACGCCGTCGAGCATCGCGTAGAGCGCGGCGGGATCGACGATGCGCGAACTGCGCTCGATCACCGCCTCGGCCAGCACGAACTCGCGCGCGATCGACGCCAGCGCGTCGGCGGACAGCGGCGCCGCGCCGGCCGCCGGCACGAGTTCCGCGCCCTTGAGCGCCACCCTGAGCAGGTGCTGCTTCAGTTCGCCGTTGTCCTTCAGGTAGACCTCTTCGCGGCCGAGCTTCGCCTTGTAGAGCGGCGGCTGCGCGATGTAGATGTGGCCGCGCTCGATCAGCTCCGGCATCTGCCGGTAGAAGAACGTGAGGAGCAGCGTACGGATGTGCGAGCCGTCGACGTCCGCGTCGGTCATGATGATGATGCGGTGGTAGCGGAGCTTGTCGGGGTTGAAGGCGTCCTTGTCCTCCTTCTCGCTCTGCGCCCGGCCGAAACCCGCGCCCAGCGCGGTGATCAGCGTCACGATCTCCTGGCTGCCGATCACCTTGTCGATGCGCGCTCGCTCGACGTTCAGGATCTTCCCGCGCAGCGGCAGGATCGCCTGGAACTTGCGGTCGCGGCCCTGCTTCGCCGAGCCTCCGGCGGAATCGCCCTCGACTAGGTAGAGTTCGCAGAGCGACGGATCGCGCTCCTGGCAGTCGGCGAGCTTGCCGGGGAGCCCCATGCCGTCGAGCACGCCCTTGCGCCGCGTGAGTTCGCGCGCCTTGCGCGCCGCCTCGCGCGCCCGCGCGGCCTCGACGATCTTCGTGCAGATGATCTTGGCGTCCGCCGGATACTCGAGCAGGAACTCGGCGAGCTTCGCGCCGACGATCTCCTGCACGATCGGCTGCACCTCGGAGGAGACGAGTTTGTCCTTGGTCTGGCTGGAGAACTTGGGCTCCGGCACCTTGACCGAGAGCACGCAGGTGAGTCCCTCGCGCATGTCGTCGCCGGAGGTCTCGACCTTCGCCTTCCTCGCGATCTCCTCCTTCTCGATGTAGCTGTTGAGCGTGCGCGTCATCGCCTGGCGCAGGCCGGTGAGGTGCGTGCCGCCGTCGCGCTGCGGAATGTTGTTGGTGAAGCACTGCACGCTCTCGGCGTAGCTGTCGTTCCACTGCATCGCGACTTCGACCGTCGTGCCGTCCTTCTCGCCGATCGCGTGGAACACGCGCGGGTGCAGCACGCTCTTGCTGCGGTTCATGTACTCGACGAAGCCCTTGACGCCCCCCGAATAGGCGAAGTTCTCGCTCTTGCCGTCGCGCTGGTCGACGAGTTCGATCTTCACGCCGTGGTTGAGGAACGAGAGCTCGCGGATGCGCTTCGCCAGGATCTCGAAGTGGTACTCGATGCGGCCGAAGGTCTCGGTCGAGGCCATGAAATGCACCTCGGTGCCGCGGCGGTCGGTGTTGCCGGTCACCGCGAGCGGGCCGACGGCCTCGCCGCGGCGGAACTCCATCTGGTGCGCCTTGCCCGCGCGCCAGATGCGCAGCTTCAGCCAGTCGGAGAGCGCGTTGACGACCGACACGCCGACGCCGTGCAAGCCCCCGGAGACCTTGTAGCTGTTCTGGTCGAACTTTCCGCCGGCATGCAGTTCGGTCATCACGATCTCGGCCGCGGAACGCTTCTCCTCGTCGTCCTCCTTGATGTCGGTCGGGATGCCGCGGCCGTTGTCGAACACCGACACCGAGTTGTCGGCGTGGATCACCACCTTGATGTCGTCGCAGTAGCCGGCGAGCGCCTCGTCGATCGCGTTGTCGAGCACCTCGAACACCATGTGGTGGAGGCCGGTGCCGTCGGAGGTGTCGCCGATGTACATCCCCGGGCGCTTGCGCACCGCATCGAGACCCTTCAGGACCCGGATGCTCGAGGAATCGTATTCGGCGGCGGGAGGCTGCGGCTTGGGCATTGCTGGAGTCATGCGTGGTCGTACCCCGGTTCGGATCGGTCGCGCACCGCCGTACCGCGCGCCTTCCTCGGGGAGAGGCGCGGGGCGGACGCTTCGACGATCACGTGGAAGGAAATCAGATGCGCATCGGCATCACGACGTACTTGTAGTCGTCGCGGCCGGGCAGCGTCACGAGCGCGCTGGAATTGGCGTCGCCGAAGGCGAACGAAACTTCCGTGCAGTCGACGTTCTGCAGCACGCCCAGGAGGTAGGTGATGTTGAAGCCGATGTCGAGGCCCTCGCCCCGGTAGGCGACCTCGAGTTCCTCCTCGGCTTCCTCCTGTTCGCTGTTGCTGCACACGATGCGCAGCGTGCCGTCGCCCAGCACCAGGCGGACGCCGCGGAACTTCTCGTTCGACAGGATCGCGGCGCGCTGCAGCGCGGCGAGCAGCACGTTGCGATCGAGCGTGATCGACTTGGTGTGCCCGACGGGAATCACGCGGTTGTAGTCGGGAAACTTGCCGTCGACGACCTTGCTCACGAGTTCGATCACGCCGAAGCGGAAGCGCACCTGGTTCGCGAGCACGTCGATCGACACCGGCTCGTCCGTTTCCGCGAGGAGCTTGCCGAGCTCGAGCACGGTCTTGCGCGGCAGGATCACTTCCTGGCGCGTGTAGTCGCCTTCGACCGAGAGGCTCGCCCACGACAGCCGGTGGCCGTCGGTCGCCACCGCCTGCAGCGACCCGCGGTCGATCACGAGCAGCATCCCGTTCAGGTAGTAGCGGATGTCCTGCTGCGCCATCGCGAACTCGACCAGCCGGAAGAGCGCGCGGAGGTCCTTCTGCGCGAGCGAGAGCGATTGCAGCTTCTCGGTTCCCGGGTTGATGCTCGGGTAGTCGCCCGCGGCGAGCGTCTGCAGGTTGAAGCGGGAGCGGCCCGCGCGTACCGTCATCCGGCTGCCGGCGACGTCGATGTTGAGCGTCGCGTCCTCGGGCAAGGCGCGCAGGAGATCGTGGAGCTTGCGCGCCGACACCGTGGTGGCCGCTCCGGCCTTGGCGCCGCATTCCGAGCGCGCCGAGATCTGCATCTCGAGATCGGTGGCGGTGAATTCGACCGCGCCGTCGGAGGGTTCGATCCGGACGTTGGCGAGGATCGGCAACGTGTGGCGGCGTTCGACGATTCCCGATACGGCCTGCAGCGGCTTCAGCAACGCGTCGCGGGCGATCTGTTTGAGTTGCATCTTGGAAAATTAGGAATCGTTAGTAGGGGGCGCGCGGGCCTGCGGGCAACGGTCGATTTCCCCGGGCGCTCAAGGCCTTGGCGGCGGTATTCCGGACCGGACAAGCGCGGGATCGCCTGTGGATGAGTTGGGGACGGTCCGGCGAAACGGCTCAACGGCCGGTTAACCCACAGATTATAGGCCAGAAACCCCCTGGATTCCAGCCGCCCGCCGGGCGAAAAGGCCCCCGGCCGGAGCCTCAGTTCCGCAGGACCTGCAGCAGGAAATTGACGTCGTGATTGAGTTCGGGATGGGTTTCGCGCAGCTTCGCGATCTGGCGGCAGGCGTGGAGCACGGTCGTGTGGTCGCGCCCGCCGAAGTTGCTGCCGATCTCGGGGAGCGAGAGTTGCGTCAGCTCCTTCGCGAGCGCCATCGCGACCTGGCGCGGCCGCGCGATGGCGCGCGAGCGCTTCTTGCCGTGCATCTCCGAGGGCCGGATCTTGTAGTAGTCGGCGACCGTCTTCTGGATGTTCTCGATCGAGATCTGTCGGTTCTGCACCGCGAGGACATCGCGCAGCGCTTCCTTCGCGACCGGAAGCGTGATGTCGAGCTTGTGGAAGCCGGCGTAGGCGATGACGCGTTTGAGCGCGCCCTCGAGTTCGCGCACGTTGCTGCGAATGTGCTTGGCCACGAAGAACGCCACCTGCTCGTCGAGCCGCACCCGTTCCTGCTGCGCCTTCGCGAGCAGGATCGCCACCCGCATCTCGAGTTCGGGCGGTTCGAGCGCCACGGTGAGGCCCCAGCCGAAGCGCGAGATCAGCCGCTCCTCGATCCCCGCGATCTCCTTCGGGTAGGTGTCGCAGGTGATGACCACCTGCTTGTGGCCCTCGATCAGCGTATTGAACAGGTAGAAGAATTCCTCCTGCGTCCGGCTCTTGCCGTTGAAGAACTGGATGTCGTCGATGAGCAGGAGGTCGAGCGAGCGGTAGTAGCGCTTGAACTCGTCGAACGCCTTGTGCTGGTAGGCGCGGACGACGTCGGAGACGTAGGTCTCGGCGTGGATGTAGCGGATGCGCGCCGTCGGATCGCGCCGCAGGATGTCGTGGCCGATCGCCTGCACGAGGTGGGTCTTCCCGAGGCCCACGCCGCCGTAGACGAACAGCGGATTGTAGGAAGTCGGGTGCAGCGCCACCTGCAGGCCGGCGGCGCGCGCGAGCTGGTTCGCCTTGCCGGTGACGAACGAGTCGAACGTGAACGTGCCGTTCAGGCTGGTCGGCTCGACGCGACGCGGCAGCTCGTGGTTCGGCCGCACGGGTTCGGCCGCGAGAACCTCGGGAGGAGGCGGAGCCGAGCGCGGTTCGTCATCGACGATCGCCGCGCTTTCCGCCGCCGCCGCGGCCGCCCCTTCCGAGGCGACGCCCGCGAAGGCCCCGGCCTCGGCGAGCGAGTATTCGATCGAAACCGGCTCGCCGGCGGCCTCGCGCGCGAGTGCCGCGATGCGGCCGCCGAACCGGTCCTTCACCCACTGGAGCACGAACCGGTTGGGGGCGCGAAGCTTGAGGCTTCCGTGCCCCGGCTCGGCGGACAGCGGGCGGATCCAGGTGGCGAACTGCTGGGGCGTGAGTTCGCGCTCGAACGCGGACAGGCAGGCGTTCCAGGCGGCAGGCGTCGGGGTGGGTGCGGACATCGAATCTGGACCTCTCGCCGGCCGTTCTTGTGCCTGGGTTTCCCTGGGCGGCCTGTGCGTGAAAAACGGACGGGCGCCCCGCCGGAAGCATCGAACCCGGGCGGGGCGCCCGCGGTTGGGTCGATTTTAGCCGCGCGTCACGCCGTTATCCACAGGCCCGAACGCGATGGGGGTCTTTGCGGGACCGTGCGAAGGCTGCGGCACGCCTGCGCCGGAAGTGAATGCTCGCGTCATGGCGGCCGATGGCGGCGTTGCCCCGGCGTCCTTGACAACAGGGACATCAACGCGTTCTAATACAAGGCTTTTTTCCATCTCGCTCCCGGATCGGTCATGAAGCGCACGTTCCAACCCTCGAAGATCCGCCGCGCACGCACGCACGGCTTTCGCGCCCGCATGAAGACCGTCGGCGGCCGCAAGGTGCTCTCGGCGCGTCGCGCCAAGGGCCGCGCGCGGCTCTCCGCCTGACCCAGTCACGCCCAGGCGCCACGCACCTCGCGCGCGGCGAACGACGCCATCGCCTGACCGGCGTCGGGACGTTCGACGCGCTCTTCGCGCGCGGTCGCCGCACCCAGGGCCGATGGATCGAACTCGTCGTCGCGTCCGCCGAGCGGGCACCGGGACGCGCGGGGCTCGTCGTCGGCCGCAAGGCGCTCGCGCGTGCGGTCGACCGCAATTACCTGAAGCGCCGCGTCCGCGAGGCGCTGCGCTCCGCCCGTCCGGCGATTGCCGACTACGACCTGATCGTGCGATTGAAGCGTCCGGCGCCAGGACCCGAGCTCGCACAAGCCGCCGCCGAGGCGGGACGCCTGATCGCCGCGCTGGCGGAGCGGCGCTGACCCAATGAAGCAAGTGCTCACCACCGCGATCCGCGGCTACCAACTCACGATCCGGCCGATCCTCGGCGCGCATTGCCGGTTCTTCCCGAGTTGCTCGGAGTATGCGCGGGAAGCGATCGAGCGCCACGGCGCCGCCCGCGGCACCTGGCTTGCGGCGAAGCGGATCTGCCGCTGCCACCCCTACCATCCGGGCGGCTACGACCCGGTTCCCGACTGATCCTGCCGCCCGCCGACCGATGATGGACACGCAACGCCTGATCCTGCTCGCGATCTTCAGCTTCTCGCTCGTCATGCTGTGGGAGGCGTGGAATCGCGACACCCGCCCCGTCGTCCCGCCGCCCGCCCGCACCGCCGGCGCGCCCGAGCGTCCAGGCGATGTGCCGGTGTCGACTTCGCCGACGTCCGCGACATCGGCGACTGCGGGGGCAGGCGCGGTTCCCGCCGGCGCGGTCCCGGGCCAGGGCGCGGCAACGGCCGCCGCCGCGGCGAAGCTCGTGACGGTCACGACCGACATGTTCACCGTGAAGGTGGACCCGGTCGGCGGCGTGATCGCCGAAGTGGCGCTCGCGAAGCATCGCGACGCGTTCGACACCTCGAAGCCCTACCTCGCCCTGCAGCGCAACGCCGAGCGGACCTTCGTCGCGCAGGCGGGGCTCCTGGGCGAGGGCATGCCCAACCACCGCACCACCTGGGAAGTCCTGCCCGGACCGCGCGAACTCGCGCCCGGCGCGGACAAGCTCGAACTCCGCCTGCAGGCGACCGCGGCGTCAGGGGACAAGGTGGTGCAGACGCTCACCTTCCACCGCGGCAGCTACCTGATCGACGCGAGCTTCGAGGTCACCAACGCGACCGGCGCGCCGATCGCGCCGTTCGCGTACTTCCAGCTCGCGCGCGACACGCGCCATGCGGTGCCGCAGAACTCGATGACGCCGTCGGCCTACGTGGGGCCGGTCATCTACAACGCGACCGACCACTTCAAGAAGGTCGAGCCCGGTGAACTCGACAAGCTCGCGGCCGACCCGTCGCGCAAGACGCCGTACACGAAGAACGCCACCGACGGCTGGGCCGGGATGATCGAGCACTACTTCGTCGCGGCCTGGCTCCCCTCCGACGAGAAGAAGCTGCCGCGCGAGTTCTTCGCGCGCAAGCTCGACAACGGCCTCTACGCGTCGGGCGTCATCGTGCCGATGCCGCAGATCGCGCCCGGCGCGAGCGCGTCGCTCACCGTGCCGCTGTTCGTCGGGCCGCAGGACCAGGAGCTGCTGAAGAAGATCGCCACCGGCCTCGACCTGTCGGTCGACTACGGCATCTTCACCGTGATCGCGGCGCCGCTCTTCTGGCTGTTGCGGTGGCTGCACGGCATGATCGGCAACTGGGGCTGGGCGATCATCGTGATGACCATCATGATCAAGGCGGCGTTCTATCCGCTGAACGCCGCGGCCGCGCGCTCGATGGGCAAGATGAAGCTCGTCGCGCCGAAGATGAAGGCGCTGCAGGAGCAGTACGCGAACGACAAGCAGCAGCTCCAGATCAAGATGATGGAGCTCTACAAGCAGGAGAAGATCAACCCGCTCGGCGGCTGCCTGCCGATCGTCGTGCAGATCCCGGTGTTCATCGCGCTCTACTGGGTGCTGCTCTCGGCGGTCGAACTGCGCCACGCGCCGTGGATCGGCTGGATCCAGGACCTGTCGGCGCCGGACCCGTTCTACATCCTGCCGGTGCTCTACGCGATCTCCGCGTGGCTGCAGGTGAAGCTCTCGCCGACGCCGATCACCGACCCGGTGCAGGCGAAGGTGTTCCAGATCATGCCGATCGCGTTCTCGGTGCTGTTCATCTTCTTCCCGTCGGGCCTCGTGCTCTACTGGCTCGTCAACAACATCCTGCAGATCGCCCAGCAGTGGCAGGTCAACAAGATGCTGGAGAAGGAACAGGCGCTCGCCGCGGCGAAAAGGCGCTGAGCGCGGAAGCGCCGCGGCGCCCGCGTTCGTTGTGGGTCCGACTTCAGTCGGACGGGGTTCGGCGCATGGCCGGAGCGTCGGCGACACGCGTGTCGTTGGCCGCGCGGCGCATCACCGCGCTCGCATCGCCGACCGGCGGCGGACCGTAGAGCACGCTCACCTCGACGCGGCCGCTCTTCCAGGCGTGCTCGAGGTCGCGCTCGGTCGCCGCGAGGGTCTCCGGGTCGGCGTCGGAGAGACGCTGGATGCCGTAGGCGCGGTTGCGCCCGTTCATCTTGGCGAGATAGAGCGCCATGTCCACGAGCCCGATGGCGCGGTCCCACGACAGCGCGGCGGTCGTCGGCGGCAGCGGCAGCGGCACGTAGCCGATCGACACCGACGTGCGGATCGCGCGGTCGCCGGCCACGATCGGCTCGCCGGCGACCGCGCGCAGGATGCGCGACGCGATGTCGTCGAGCCGGTCGGGCGAGGTGCGCGCCACGACGAGGAACTCCTCGCCGCCCCAGCGCACGATCGTGTCGCTCTCGCGCAGCGATTCGCGCAACCGGCCCGCGACGGCGACCAGCACCGCGTCGCCGAGCGCGTGCCCGTGGCGGTCGTTGGTCTCCTTGAAGTGGTCGAGGTCGATCAGGAGCAGCGCGCGCGCGCCCGGGTCGTCGGCGCGGCGTCCCGACGAGATCGCCGCCGCCTCGGCCGCAATCAGATTCTGGAAGTGGCGGCGGTTGAACAGCCCGGTCAGCGGGTCGCGGCTGCTCTGGAACGACAGCTCGTCGTTCTTGCGCGCGAGCATCGCGTTCGACACGCGAAGCTTGCGGTAGAGCACGGTCACGACCGAGAACGACAGCGCGAACAGCGCGGCGAGCAGCCACCACACGCGCTGGCGCAGCGACTGGTTCGCGATCTCGGCGGTCTGCAGCGCATTCTCGCGCGCGAGCAGCGCGATCTCGCGCTGGTGCTTCTCCGACTCGTACTTCTCCTGCATCTCGAGCAGGATGCGCTGGCGCGCCTCGAACGCGATCTCGCCGATCAGCTTGCGCTCGCGGTGGTAGTGCGCGAGCGCTCCGCGGTAGTCGCCGACCGCCTCGAGGCTGCGTCCGTACTCGCCCGCGAGTTCGGCGATCTCCGCGGTCTGACCGGTGCGCTCGTACTCGTTCAGCGCCTCGTCGGCGTAGCGCTTGCCCTCGGCGATGCGACCGGCGCCGAGCAGCGCGAAGCCGAGGTTCGCCTTGCTGGTCGCCTTCAGGTAGGTGTTGCCGGTCGCCTCCGCGAGGCGCAGCGCGTCGCGCGAGAGCCGCATCGCCTCGTTGTACTGCTTGCGCCGCAGGCGGATGTCGGCGAGGTTCACGAGCGCGCGGCTCTCCGCGGTGCGCGAGCGGATGTCGCGCGCGATGGCGAGCGCCTCCTGCATCGACGCGAGTTCGCGCGACGGGCGGTCGAGGCGTTCGACCGCCGCGGACTCGGCCATCCGCGCGTTCGCCATCGCGAAGCCGTTCTTCGCCTGCTCGCCGGCGCGGTAGGCGGCGAGGCTCGCCTCGAGCGCGTCGTGCGCGTTGCGGATCGCCGTCTGCAGCACCGAGATCTGGTAGAGCGTCATCGAGCGGCGGTAGGGGCTGCCGGCCGCCTCGGCGAGCGAGAGCGCTTCCTGCAGGCTCGAGAGCGCCTGGTCGGACTGCCCGCGCGAGCGGGCGGCCGTGCCGTAGGTGAGCGCGGAGCCGTAGCGCAGGTCCGCGTTGCCGGCCTGCACCGCCTGGGTGTGCGAAGCCTGCGCCAGCGCGGCGGCCTTCGACGCCTCGCCGGTCGCGAGTTCGACCGAACTGCGGATCAGCGCGGCCGCCGCGCGGGAATTGGGGTCCTGCGGCGCGGCGGCCTCGATCCGGTCGGCGAGTTCGTGGGCTTCGGGAATCCTGCGGGCGAGCACGCTCGCCTGTCCCGCCAGCGCGTAGACGACCGAGCGCTCAGCGATCGGGGCGGCATCGGCCTGCGGCAAGAGCGCGAGGAGCGCCGCCTGCGCCCGCTCCGGGAAGCCCGGGATCTCCGGCTCGATCGCCCGGGCGTCGCCGAGCACCGAGGCGGCGGCGGGCAACGACAGGACCATCGCACACGCCAGGGCGACGACGAGCGTCACGCATGCGCGCAGCGCGGCAGGGGCCCCCGCCTTCGGGAACCGGGTTGGGAGTGCTCGGGACACGTTTGCGCTCGAAACTGGCCCCGCGCCCGGTGGGACGGCGGGGTCACGCCATCGTGGTGCAAGGGCCGTGCCGCGGGCGCGGGGGATGGCGCCCTCGGGTAGAGTCGCGCGCATGAAAGCCGCCCCGACCGACACGATCGCCGCGATCGCGACCCCGCCGGGGCGTGGCGGCATCGGCGTGGTCCGCGTCTCGGGGCCGGGGGCGCAGGCGGTGCTCGCGGGGATCGTCGGGCGCGAGGTGGCGCCGCGGGTGGCTACCCTCGCCACGTTTCGCGACGCGCGCGGCGCGCCGATCGATCAGGGGTTGGCGATGTTCTTTCCGGGCCCGGGCTCCTACACCGGCGAGAGCGTCGTCGAACTCCACGGCCACGGGAGCCCGGCGGCGCTGCGTTTGCTGCTCGCGCGCTGCGTCGAACTCGGCGCGCGATTGGCCGAGCCCGGCGAGTTCACCAAGCGCGCGTTCCTCAACGGCAAGCTCGACCTCGCGCAGGCGGAGAGCGTCGCCGACCTGATCGACGCCG
Organism: Burkholderiales bacterium; assembly: GCA_015075645.1. Classification (NCBI taxonomy): domain Bacteria; kingdom Pseudomonadati; phylum Pseudomonadota; class Betaproteobacteria; order Burkholderiales; species Burkholderiales bacterium. The sequence goes on from JABTUF010000004.1 coordinate 458,076, forward strand.
CGAGCGCCACCGCCGCGCGCGCCGCCGCGCGCAGCCTCGCCGGCGAGTTCTCGCGCGAGGTGCGCGCGATCGTCGAGCGCGTGACGGAACTGCGCGCCTTCACCGAAGCGACGCTCGACTTCCCCGATGAGGACATCGAGTTCCTGCGCGCCTCCGACGCGGTGGGCAAGCTCGCCGCGGTCCGCGCGGACCTCGACGCGCTCGTCGCGCGCGCGGCGACCGGCGCGCGGCTCGCCGAGGGACTGGCGCTCGTGCTCGTCGGTCGTCCCAACGTCGGCAAGTCGAGCCTCATGAACGCTCTCGCGCGCGAGGACGTCGCGATCGTCACCGAGATCCCCGGCACCACGCGCGACACCGTCGAGCGCGCGATCGAACTGGGCGGCATCCCGCTCACCGTGATCGACACCGCGGGCCTGCGCGAGGCCGCCGACACGGTCGAGCGCCTCGGCATCGAACGTACCTGGGCCGCGGTCGAGCGCGCCGACGTCGCGCTCGTGCTGGTCGACGGGCGCGAGAGCGGCGACGGATTGCACGACGAGGACCGAGCGATCCTCGCGCGCTTGCCGGAGGCGCTGCCGCGCATCGTCGTGCACAACAAGGCGGACTTGTCGGGGCATCCCCCGGGCTCAGTGGAAGGTGCGGTGTCGGGCGCGACGCCGGACGATATGCAGCGCGAGATGCGAAGCGATACGCCACCCGAGATGCACCGCGATATGCACGGCGTGCGCGCGCACGTCTGGATCTCCGCGCTGACCGGCGCGGGCGTCGACGCCCTCGAGCGCGAGGTGCTCGCGATCGCCGGCGTGGCGGGCGCCGGCGAGGACGCGTTCATCGCGCGCGCGCGCCATCTCGTCGCGCTGCGCGAGGCGGCGACGCACCTCGCGGAGGCCGCCGGGCACCTGCGCGCGAGCGCGCCGCCGCTCGAACTCTACGCGGAGGAGTTGCGCGAGGCGCAGCGCTCGCTCGCGGCGATCACCGGGGAGTTCACCGCCGACGATCTCTTGGGCGAGATCTTCGGGAGGTTCTGCATCGGGAAATAGGAAATTGGACAAACGACAACGGCGATGCCGCGGATGCTCCGGTACGGGTGGACGTTGTTGTCGCCGCCGTTGCCTTCGTCGGTGTCCAGCTCGTCGGAGCTGTGGAAGGCGATCGCCTCCTGCACCTCGTCGAACAGCTCCTTGAAGTCGACGATGTGGCCGTAGTCCTTGTCGTCGCCGTCGAGCCGGTTCGTGCGGCAGACCGCCTGGAACAGATGGTGGTCGCGTAGCTCGTTGTCGAGATAGATGTAGGTGCAGGAGGGTGCGTCGAAGCCGATCAGGAGCTTGCTGACGACGATCAGGAGCTTCATGTTCGCCGGTTCCTCGATGAAGCGGCGCTTCGCCTCGTCCTCGTACTGTTTCGTCGTCTGGCCGCGCGCGAGGACGTGCTGCGTGTAGGTGTCGAACTTGTAGCGCTCGTCGCTGTCGACCGGCTCGCGCGAGATCGCGTTGTGGTTGGGCTCGTAGGAGGTGACGATCCCGCAGTGGCGGCCGAAGCTCATGTTCCGGAACAGCCGCAAGTAGTGGCAGGCGTCGTGGATCGAGGCCGCCACGAGGATCGCGGTCCCGCGGTCGAGGTTGAGCTGCGGCTTCAGGCTGAAGCCCGCTGTCCACGACATGCACCTTCGGCGACTTGATCAGGCGGCTCGCCTGGTTGCGATGCCAGGGCGCGAGACGGCGCACCAGGTACAGCCGCTCGCATACAGCCAGGTAGTGTTCGACCGTCTCGCGGCGCAGGTCGAGGTCGTTGCCGAGGCTCGACACGTTCAGCAGCTCGCCCGTGCGCAGCGCCAGCATCTCCAGCAGGCGCCCCACCGCGGCGGTGTCGCGGACCCGCGCGACGTCCTGCACGTCGCGCTCCAGCAGTGTGCGCAGGTACTCGCGATGCCAGGCGCGGGCGCGGGCGGGGGGCGCCGCACCGCTTCAGGAAAACCGCCCGCGACGATGCGCTCGGCCAGTACCAGCGGGGCGCATGGTGTCGACAATGTGATCGCCGGTCGCAGTCGCCCGGCCAGGAGCGCCCCCAGGAACCGGCCCGGCGCGCGCGCCTGCTCGGCGGCCGTCAGCGGTTGCAGTTGCACGACCTCCATACGTCCGGCCAGCGAGTCGCCGAGCCCGCGCAGGAGGAGCAGGTTGGCGGAGCCGGTGAGCACGAAGCGGCCGGGCCTCCTGTCGCGGTCCACGGCCAGCTTGAGCGTCCGCAGCAGCTCCGGCACGCGCTGGATCTCGTCGAGGATCGCCCGGGCCGGCAGCGCCGACACGAAACCGGTCGGGTCGGCTCGGGCGAAGGAGAGCGTCGCGGCGTCGTCGAAGGTGACGTACGCGTAGCGCGGCCTTCAGCGCGGCCGGCAGCGGCCGGGCGTAGAGTTCCGTACGCGACTTCGGCGCGCGACCGTCCCTTTGCCTATTTCGCCAGCGGCCGATTGCCGGTTGGCGCCCCGGCCGCCGGGCCGCTCGCCGCCCGGGGCGGAGCTGGCTATCGGAGCACGCGGATCTCGACGCCGGCGCCCACGGCCCGCGCGTACTTCTCGATCGTCGTCAACGTCGGACGCGTGTAGCCCCCGGCGGCCACCCAAACTCCTCCACTCGTGGCCACCCCAAATTCCCCCACCTGATCGAGCATAGCGGCGCCTGATCGGGGCGCCGCGCGGCGGGACGTTACCGTTGCCCCTCACCATCGTGAGGGGGAAGGAGTGAACGTCTTGAAGCCGGAGTTGTTGACCACGATTCGCACGCTGCTCGCGCAGGGTGCGACGCAGCGGGAGATCGAGCGATTCACCGGGGTGGATCGCAAGACCATCCGTCGCTACCAGCGGGCAAATTCCTCCGGGGTGGCCACCGGCGCGGAAGCTGGGGACGAGCAATTCCCCACCCGGCCACCGGCGCCGACGCTGTCGGCGTGCGCGCCACACCGGAACTGGGTCGAGGCCCAGGTCGAGCTCGGGCGCAACGCCGTGAGCATCTACCAGGACCTGGTGGAACTGCACGGCTTCGCCCACCCTACAACGCGGTGAAGCGCTTCGTGGCGAGCCTCAAGCGCCGCGCACCGGAGCGCTTCGACGTGCTCGAGTTCCTGCCCGGGGAGGAAGCGCAGGTCGACTACGGCCAGGGCGCGCCCACGCTGCACGCCAACGGCAGTACCGCCGCCGTACCTGTTCGTGATGACGCGCAAGGTCCTCGGGCAAGAGTTTCCGCAAGAGGGTCTGGCAGACCAGCCAGGACCGCTGGGCACGCCTGCACGAAGAAGCCTTCCGGGCCTTGGGCGGGTGCTGCAAGTACGTCGTGCTCGACAACCTGAAGGAGGGCGTGATCCGGCCCGACATCTACGCCCCGGAATTGAATCCGGTGTACGCGGCGATGCTCGCCCATTACTCGGCGGTGGCCGACCCGTGCCGGGTGCGAGACCCCAATCGAAAGGGCACGGTCGAGAACGCGATCCAACATACCCAGACCACGGCCCTCAAGGGTCGCCGTTTCGAGTCGATCGAAGCGCAGAACGAATGGCTCGCCCACTGGGAGGAGCGCTGGGCCGCCCCGCGTATCCACGGCCGCAAGAAACGGCAGGTGGCCGAGCTCTTCCGCGAGGAACAGCCGCATCTGCAGCCGTTGCCGGCGAGCGGCTTCGCATTCTTCCGCCAGAGCGTGCGAACCGTCGACGACGCCGGCCTGGTGCAAGTCGAAGGCTCCTACTACGCCGCACTTCCCGCTGCCCCTCATGGCGAAGTCACGGTGCGCGCCTTCGCCCAGTCGATCGAGATCCTCGATGCCCGCGGCCAACTGTTGCGCCGCCATCCAAAGGCTACGCGCAAAGGCGCGTTCGTGCTCGAGGGCACCGACCGCATCTTCAATCCCTCGCGCGAGACCACGCGAATGCTCGCGCGCATGGACAAGATCGGCCCCCGCACGGCAGCCTTCGCGCGCGAGCTCTTCGCCCGCGTCTCGGCCGCCCGGGCCAGCGCGCGATCTACGGCCTCGTGCAACTGCCGCGCCGATACACCTGTGCCGACATCGAGGCAGCAGTCTGCGCGCAGCTGCTCGCCGCCGACTGCCTCTCCTACGCGGCGGTAAAACGCGCGCTCGACCGCCGGCGAAGCCGCCGCCGCCTCGCCGCCGGCCACCACGAGCGTCGAAGGCCCGCAGATCCGACCGATCACCGACTATCAATCGTTCTGGGAAACCCACACCCGGACGCGCACACGCCGACGACGGAGACCTCGATGGCCATGTCCATCACTGAGCTCGAACGCGCGCTGCGCAGCCTGCGCCTGTCCGGCATGCGTGCCACCCGCATCGAAGCTCGTGCCCTGCAGGTCGCCAGCCACGATCGCGGATGGACTTCATCGAAGCGTTCTCCTGGCTCGTGCAGGACGAACTCGACCGCCGCCGCTCACGCTTGCTCGATCGCCGCTACCTGCTGTCGGGCTCACCGAGCGCAAAGCCCTCAAGGACTTCGACTGGAGCTACAACCCGCGGCTGCCCAAACGCGACGTGCTCGAACTCGCCACCCTCAAATTCATCGACACCCACGAGGATGCACTGCTCATCAGCCCGCCCGGCACCGGCAAAGCCACGCGGCCGCCAAGCGCTCGCCCTGCTCGCCGTCAACCGCGGCTACAAAGTCCTCTACCGCGAAGCGCATCAACTCATCGAAGACATCAGCGAAGCGCGCGAGCTCGGGCGCACTACGGAAACTGCGCGCTCAGCTGCGAAGCGCCGATCTGCTGCTCATCGACGACCTGTTCTTGCGCAAGCTTCCGGCCACCGCCGGCGACGAACTGGCCGACGTGCTGATGAGCCGCCACGAAAAGGCCGCCACCGTCATCACGTCGAATCGGCCGCTCGAGGACTGGCCGAAGCTACTCGGCGATGTCGTCGTGGTCACCCCGCTGCTCGACCGCCTCATGCATCACGGACACCTACTCAAGTTCGAAGGAAAGAGCTGGCGCCTGAAGGAGGCCGCCAGCCGCATTGCCAAGCACGCATCAGCCCACTAAAGTTCCACCCGTCCCACCGCACCGGGTGGAGGAATTTGACCCGGCCACAGGTGGAGGAGTTTGAAGTGGCCGCCCGGGGTGTAGCGGCCGCTTTCGAGCCGCGAGACCGCGCTCGTGGCCGTGAACATGCGCGCCGCGACCTCCGCCTGGCTCATCCCTGCGTCCGTGCGGGCGGCGACGAGGTCGGCGACGAGCGATTGCAGCGTCCGGTCGCGCGCGAGCGCCTGCGCGCAACGCCTGCGCCGCTCGGGCCCGCTCTGCATCGCGAGACTCGCGGCGAGGCGATAGGCACGATCGTGCACGGGGGCGGTGGTCCTGCAGGCGGGGGGTTAGCAACAATGCTAAGTTCCACCGCCGCAGATGCCCATCGGCCGTTCGGACGAACCTGCGCCGTTCCGGGGTCGTTCCCCGGCGCGAAAAGGACACCTCGACCGCGCGCCCGGCCACATTCATGATCATGCCCGTCGCCGCCGGGCAAGCGCTTCGAACGCGCGCGCCGGAGCCGCTCATCGCGCCCCGCCCGCGTCGAAACGCGACCGGGCAGGGTCCGTCGTGCAAGTTGGCACTTTCGCTAACAGTCTCTGCGACGACACCCGTCAGCGGTCGGGCGCCGGCGGCTCCACGAGCCGCGTCCTCCCGGTGAGTGCAGGTACTGCGCCTGTTCAGCCTCGCCCGGCGCCACTGCCTCACCCAGGCCGGCGAAACCGTCCAAGTGTTCGAGGTCGAACTCGCCGACCTGCAGCGCCAGATCTTGGGCTTGCTACGCGTCTGCGAGGCCGCTTACCGCGCCCGCGACTGACCCAACACTCGTCCTCGAGAAGTTCAGCGCAAACGCGTCTGCCGATGTGCGGAATGTCAGGCCAGCGATGCAACAACGGCACGAAGCGGGAGTGGTGTCCCGCGTCCCTCGCAGTTCCCGGCTCGCCTCGGCGATCGGGACCGACAGAAACACGGATCCGAAACCACGACACCGAATGACGAGCGCAGCGCGCTATCCCACTCGATCTTCCGAGTACGTCAGCCCGAACACCGTATCCGTCATCCACCGTCGGAACGACTCGTTGTCCATGAACTGCTTGAACAGCTCCGTGTCATCCTTCAGCACGGCGGTCATGACACGCGCCAACGCCTTGTCATGCTCGATACGCGCGTTCTGCTTGTCCGAGTTCTGGCGCGCATTCTGGTACGCCTTGTCGGCAGCCACCCGGTTCGGAATGTCCTCGGTGATCAGCTTGTGCACGCGGTCCGCGTCGGACCAGGGGATGTTGCCGAACTGGTCGTTGAACGCCTTGAGGATGTTCGAGAGCCGGTCCAGCTCGGGCTCCGACTTGCGGCCGCCGCCCGTCGTCGGCACGGGCTCGATCTCCGCATCTGCGTCGAGTAGCTGGATCTTGGCCGCCGCCTGCTTCTCCACGCGGTAGCTGTCCATGTCGATCGCTTCGAGGATGCCCTTGGAGAGGTCTTCCTCGACCGGCGCCGGCAGCTTGGGCACGAGAAAGGTCAGGAAGATCGAGAGCTTCTCCCACCCGGCGTTCGTGTACGGCAGGATCGACGAGAGAAACCCATAGGTTCGCAGGAACGCCTTGGCCTTGCCCTTGAAATCCACCTGCCCGTCCTCGTCCAGCCGCTCGCGGTATTCGGCGACGCAGGCGTCGAGAATCGGGTCGAGTCGATCACGGTCCGCGCCACCGAGGTATAGCGCGGCGAACTCGTCCACCTGCGCGGCGGAATAGACCTGGTAGCCATCGAGCGCGCTCTTGAGGTCGTGCAGCTTGTTCGGGTCGGTTTCCTCGGCGAGGATCGTCGTGCGGTAGTAGTCGGCGAATGCCTGCTGGATCGTGTCCGCGTCGTTCATGAAGTCGAGCACGAACACGTCGTGCTTCTTCGGGTGCGCGCGGTTCAGGCGCGAGAGCGTCTGCACCGCCTTGATGCCCGAGAGCTGCTTGTCGACGTACATCGTGTGCAGCAGGGGTTCGTCGTAGCCCGTCTGGAACTTGTCCGCGCAGATCAGGAAGCGGTACGGGTCCTGCTGGATCTTGTCGGCGATCTGGCTCGACGGAAAGCCGTTGAGCGACGCTTCCGTCACCTTTGCGCCGCCGTACTCGTGCTCGCCGGAGAAGGCGACGATCGGCCGGCAGGGGCTCTTGCGCTCGACCAGGTAGTCGCGCACGGCGTGGAAGTACTGGATCGCGCGCTCGATGCCGCTCGTCACCACCATCGCGCGCGCGCCTCACCGCCGATCTTGTTCAGCGCCAGCACCTGCTCGTGGAAGTGGTCCACCATGATCTCGGCCTTGAGCCGGATCGCGTGGTCGTGGCTCTCGACGTAGCGGCGCAGCTTCTTCTTCGCCCGCTTGGTGTCGAACTCCGGGTCGCCCTCGACCTTCTTGACGAGCTTGTAGTAGCTGTCGACCGGCGTGTAGTGCTTGAGCACGTCCAGGATAAAGCCCTCCTGGATGGCCTGCTTCATCGTGTAGCTGTGGAACGGCCGGTGCTTCACCGTGCCGTCGGCCTGCGGATCGGGTTCGCCGAAGATCTCCAGCGTCTTGTTCTTGGGTGTGGCGGTGAAGGCGAAGTAGCTCGCGTTGGGCAGTAGCTTCTTGGCCTCCATCAGCCGGTTGATCCTGTCCTCCAGCGTCTCGTCGTCGTCCTCGGTCCCGGCCGCGGAGAGCGCCATCGACACCGCCGCCGAGGTGCGCCCGCCCTGGCTCGAATGCGCCTCGTCGATGACGATGGCGAACCTGCGCCCCCGGTGCTCGGCGCCGATCTCGTCGAGGATGAACGGGAACTTCTGCACCGTGGAGATGATGATCTTCTTGCCCTCGGCGATGAACTTCCGCAGGTCGCCCGAGTGCTCGGCATGCCCGACCGTCGCGCCCACCTGCGCGAACTGCTTGATCGTGTCGCGGATCTGCTGGTCGAGGATGCGCCGGTCGGTAACGACGATGATCGAGTCGAACACCGTCGACTCGTCTTTGGTCAGGCCGATGAGCTGGTGCGCCAGCCAGGCAATCGAGTTCGACTTGCCGCTGCCCGCCGAGTGCTGGATGAGGTACCGCCGGCCCGCGCCGTTCGCCTTCGCATCGGCGAGCAGCCGGCGCACCACGTCGAGCTGGTGAAAGCGCGGCCAGATCTGCAGCGCCTTCTTCTTGCCGGTCTTCTCGTCCTTCGTCTCGACGACCTGCGCGTAGTTTTCGAGGATGTCCGTCAGGCCCGCGCGGGTGAGGACGCGCTTCCACAGGTAGTCGGTCTTCAGCCCGTTCGGGTTGGGCGGGTTGCCTGCGCCGTCGTTCCAGCCCAGGTTGAACGGCAGGAACCACGAGCCCTTACCCTTGAGATGCGTGCAGAAGCGCAGCTCGTGGTCGTCCACGGCGAAGTGCACCACGCAGCGCCCGAACTCGAAGAGCTTCTCGCGCGGATCGCGGTCGCGCTGGTACTGCTGGACGGCGTCTTCCACCGTCTGCTTGGTCAGGCTGTTCTTCAGCTCGAACGTCGCGACCGGCAGGCCGTTGATGAACAGCCCCAGATCGAGCGCGCGCTGCGTCTCGTCGCGGCTGTAGCGCAGCTGCCGCGTCACGCTGAAGCGGTTGGCCGCAAAGCGCTCGGCCGCCTTCGTGTTGCCCGGCGAGGGCGTGCCGTAGAAGAGGTCGATGTGATGCGGCCCGTGCTTGAGCCCGTGGCGCAGCACGTCGATGGTGCCGCGCTTGGCTGTTTCGCCCTGCAGCCGAGCCAGGAAGTTGCGCCGCGTCGGGCCGTCCGTGCCGAGATCGAGCGCCTCGCACACCTCCGGCTGCGTCTCGCGCAGGAAGGTCGCGAGCTGTGCGAGATCCACGCAGTACTCGCGGTCGTATTCCTCCGGCGCGCCGCAGATCCAGCCCGCAGCGTAGGTCGCCGGGCGCTGCTGCACCCTGTTCGCCGGCACGCCGGGATCGCACGGCGCGCCGGTCAGCGCCGTGCAGATCAGGCGCTCCAGGCCGCGCTCGGAGGTGTCGGTCGTCACGTCATCCTCCCGGGAAGAGGACAGACGGCTATCAAGCAACCATCAAGCAACGGCGCCCCGCAAAACTCCATGAAAATCAACTGTTTGCCGGCCTCCCGGGCAGCAGAGCCGCCGATCTGTCGCGTCCCCATCAAGCATTCGCCTCCTGCGGTCGGCCAGCAACCGCCCAGAACGGCAAATAGCTTCGCGCTCGCGTGCCCACTTCGGGATCCTCGATCACGATCCGGCCGGCCTCGACCGCCTCATTGAGCAGCCGAGAAGCGACGGAGGCGTTCTTCTCCGCGATGCCGAAGCGCTCGCGAAGCGTGGTGTTGGTCATCGGCTGTCGCATCACGTAGCGCAGGCACGCATGCAGGTAACACGCACGCACCCGCTCGGCCCGGTCCATGTCCGTCAGCGGCTTATGCGCGAACAGCACCGTCCGCGTGAAGCCCTCCGGCTGCTCGAACAAGGGCGCGGGCAACTGGAACAGCTCGACCTGGAACACCACCATGTCGATTCCACTGCCGCGCTCCTCGCAGATGCGGAAGCGGCGCATCAGCGAGGCGAGGGTTTCGTTACGCGACTTGGGCGGGGTGTCCACGAACCGCTGGGTATCGACGAGCGGCTCACCCGGATTCGTGATCTCGATGCGGTCGCCGAAGATCTCCACCATCGGCCCGGCGCCGGTAACGAAGAAATCCTGGTGGATCAGCGCATTCGCCACCAACTCGCGCACCGCCAGTTCGGGGTACATCGGCACGCTCTTGCGCAGCGCCTTGCGGATCACCTCGTTGGCTGGAAGCAGGCCGTTGATGTAGCCGACCAGGCCCTCGAAACCGCACGCATAGCCCTTGCTGCCGATCTGCTCCTTCAGCGTTTCCACGCGACCCGTGCCACGATACTGGATGACGCGCACCGCCTTGCGACGCATCGAATGGAGGCCATCCAGTCGCTTGGCGAAAAGAATCGCCCCGAGGTTCGTGATGTCCCAACCGCCGGCATCGCTGCGGCGGATCAAGCGGTCATCGGCCAGGGCGGCGAGGATGCCTTCACGCTCCCCCGGCAGCGGACGCTCGAGCAGATCGAAGTAGGCGGGATAGTCGAGCAGCCGCAGCACCTCGTCGGCGCTGGTCCGTTCACTCGCGATGCCGTCCTCGAATGGCGTGCGGTCGAACAGGCGCCACAGCGCCCGCTCCTTTTCGGGGAAGTCCTTCAGCTTCTTCTTGTAGCTGCCGACGCGGATGTACTCCTCGCCGGCAAACGCCACCGGATGGCGAGCCGCGCGGTGGATCTCCAGCAGGACCACCGGGCGATCCTCCATAGCGACGTGGAAGAAGCGGAAATCGATCTTGGGCTCCAGCAGACGCAGCAGCCAGTTCTCCAGCGCTTCGTTGCCCACGCGCGCCCCACGCGGATCGAAGCTCGTGCCCACCACCGAATGGTCCTCGTTCCGCACACCCCAGAGCATGTAGGCGAAGGCCTTGCCCACCAGCGCCGCCGCGTTGGCGAGCGCCGAGATGTACTCGCCGATCGCCTGCGGTTCGGCGTCGTTCAACTTGAACTCTGCCCACTCCGTCTCGCGCGGCAGAGCGCAGAGCTCGTTGACGAGGCTCGCCAGATAGGCCGCGGGGCGGTCGCCGGTCACGCCGGGGCCTCCTCCGCCAACGCCGCCACCCACCCCTTGCTCGCCAGCACATCGACTGCGATTCCGATCTGCCGCGGCGTGAACTGCCGCTTGCGGTCGTTCCAAGCGTAGGTCCGCGCGACCACGTCGGGCAGCGAGCGCACCGATTCGTGGCGCATGACCCAATGCACGGTAGACAATAGCTCCAGGCCGAACGGGGATTCGAAGCCTTCCGCCAGGGCCGCAACCCGGTCGAAGCGTTCGCGCGTCGGTCTGTGCTCGGCGAGAAACGCTGCGGCTTCCTCCACCGCGCCCGGGACCAGCGTCAACGGCTTGTCGGGCGCATCGCCGCCGTCGTCGTAGCCGGCAATCAGGTGCCCTTCGATCGCGTGCAGCACGTGACGCAGGTTCTCGGCATAGGGGCCGTACGGCGCGGCCTTGTAGCGCAACCGCAGCGGTTCGCCCGCCTCCTGCAGGAAGTACATCAGCTTGTGCACTTCGAGCAGCGTGACGAAGGGATCGAGCAAACCGCCGAGATAACGGTGCATCAGCTCCACCAGCGCCGCCCGCCCCGCCGTCATCCTCGGCACCTCGCGGGGATGGCGCATGGTGTCGGACGCCGGCGCCCCATTGGGTTCGTAGACGATGACCTGCACGTCGTCGAGCGGGCGCAGTGCCGCCTCGATGCGCGGGCGCACCTCGGCCCGCCAGTCCAGACCGCCCAGCCCGCTGCCGAGCGGCGGCAGCGCAATCGAGCGGATGCGCCGGGCTCGAATCTCCGCGATCAGCGCCGTGAGGCCGGCGTCGATGTCCTCGATACGGCTCTTGCCGCGCCAGTGGCGTTTGGTGGGGAAGTTGATGATGTAGCGCGGCGGCGTGAGCTGCCCGGTCTCGAAGACGAACATGCGGCCCGGCTGCACCTGCTCGCGCTTGCACGCGGCGACATACGCCTTGAAGTTCTCCGGGAAGGCGTTCTTGAACTGCAGCGCGATGCCGCGCCCCATCACGCCCACGCAGTTGACCGTGTTGACGAGCGCTTCCGCCTCGCTCTTCAGGATGTCGCCGCTGCGGTACTCGATCATGGCGGGCTCCTCGTGTGTCGTCAGTAATACCACTCCGGCCGAATCTCGACCGGTGGCTTATGTCCATGCGCCGCCAGCGCGCTGACCGCCGCGGCGTAGGTCGCGCGCGACTGCACGCCGATGCGCTCCACCAGATGCCAGGGGAAGCTCAGTTCCAGCAGGAACTCGGCCTGCTTGCCGTCCTTGCATTGCCGCCAGTCTCGGGCCTGTACGGCGTTCCAGTCGATCTCACCCAACTGGCCGAGGTCGCTGCGGTCCTCGAAGTACCGCGCGCCCGCGTTCGACAACGTGAACGCCCAGCGGCGAGGCTGCGCATCGGCCCAGGCGACCGCCGCGTGGAGGTCCGCTTCGAAGTGAACGATCAGCCCCTGTCCGCCCCGGTAGCTCAGCTCCGCGTGATTGCCCCGATAGATCAAGTACAGCATGACCGACCGCGGGCAGAAGTAGAAGGGCACGCAATCGCCCACGAACAGTGCCGGATGGCTGGTCAGGCGCAATTCGTTCAGCCGCCGCTGCTTGATGCTGTTCATGCCGATCGTGGTGCCCGCTGGCGCTCGCCGAACGACTTCGCGATCGCACCAGAGGCACTGGTCGGCCACGATCGACGGCAGCCGGTCCACGTGCGCGATGTGGTAGAGCTTCGGCCGCGCCGGCACGGTCACGCCTCGGCCTCCTCGGGTGCCGGATCGAGGTCGTCGGCTGCGGATTCGTCGTCTGCCTCGCCGAGCGCTTCAGCTTCGTCGAGCGGTTCGAGCTCTTCGGCTTCCTGCGGCAGCCGCGCCGCAGCCTCGCGAACGTCGAGCTTACCGGTGACGACGTCGGCGATCAGGCGCACGCGATACTCGCGCAGCAGCTCGATTTCGCGGCGGGCTTTCTCGGCCGCGTCATTCAGACCGCCGGTCCGTTCTTCAATCGTCCTGAGAAGCTCCTCCTGTTCCGAGAGTGGAGGTAGCGCGAACACAATGCCCTTCATTCGGCCAAGGCCGAGATCTTGGTTGGTTGCCCCACGGGTAAATAGTTGCGCTTGCTCATAGCAACGCGGAGAGTTCAGGACAAGCGCAAGGTATTCGGGTAGGAGCCTATTTCTCTTCACCTTTAAGACCGCCACGTGAACCCAGACTTGGAATCGGAAATGCAGGTCGACTGCACGCGCAACGCCCGTCGTGCCCCCTTTCGTGTAGAGAACGTCACCCAGCTCAGGTACAACGCGTTTGCTGAACTCCGCGTAGTCCGCCTCCGAGATGTACTTTGCATCGCTGAGGCTCCAACGATCAGCCTTGATGTTCCGGGCTGACAGAAACGGGATTCCGCTGTCGAGGTAGCGCGGAGAGTGGTGCGGCCCATCGACTGCGCGGGTGATGACGCGCCGAAGGGTCAGCACCTCCCAATGCTCCGGCACATCCCCCAGCCACTCCACGCCGGAGGGTTTGAGGCGGACGTTGGCGTCGAGGCCGCGGGTGACGGCGCGGTGGATGATGGCCTGCTTCTGCTCCACCATCAGCTTGATCAGCTTCTGCTTGACACGGATGTACCGCCGAATCCTCCGGTCCGCGTGGTCGAGGAAGCGAACGATGGCGGCTTGTTCATGATGGGGCGGAAACGCAACCGCCTCACTCAGGTACAGAGAGGAGTCGAGGTTCTGTATCCCCGTTGTTTGCTTAATCGAACGGACGTTTAGCCGGATCGCGTAGAGGTATGAATGCAGATACGTCAAGTACGCGGGATCAAAACCGCGGGCAACCGGCATACGAGCCACGAAATTCGAGCACACCGCGGTCGCTGGGTGGTCGTAAAGCATCACCACGCCGACTGGCTGAAGGTCTCCGCCACCCGATTTCTCCAACAATAGGTCGCCCGTTTTCAGCAACCGCCGAAGGCGGTCACTCGCCGGAACTGCGCGCAATGTAGGTCGCTTCAAACGAACTCTCAGGCGCGTCCGATCGAAGTCTGCGACGCGCACACACGGCAAATCGTCAACGCCATTGGGCTCGTCGCCCCAAACGCCATTGATACAGCCATCGATGGACGCTCCCAGCCGCCGCACCTCCCAATGCTCCGGCACCCGCCCCAACCACGGCACGCCGGAGTCCTTCATCGCGGGGTAGGGCTTGAGTCCGTCGATCATCACAGCGCCTCGAACCAGGTCTTGATCTTGATCGCCATGAACTTGCGACGCTCCTCGAGGAAGTCGTCGTAGTCTGGGATCGCGCCGTCCAGCAGCGACGCAGGGATGCAGCTTGCGCGCAAGTTGGCCCGCAGGTCCGCCTCGTCGTTGATGCCGCCGTACTTCTTCTTGCCACCGTTCACCTGCTCGGCCAGCTCCGCGAAATATTTCCCGGGCGGCTTGTCGCCGATGGCGATGTTGATCTCGCTCTGCGCCAGCGCGAAGTTGGCGATCTGGTTGTAGCGGCCGCGCGCGAGGCCCTGCGACTTGAGGTGCTTCTTCGGATAGACGTGGTGCACGTCGCTGCGGTTGAGCAGCAGGTCGAGCACGGTGATGTCGCGCGAGAGGAAGCCCTTGTCGCCGAGCTTCACCTGCGCCGCCTGGTAGCAGAGGAAGTAGGGGCTGTTCGACGACGAGGTATCCATGAGCTGCGGCAGCATGCCGGTCCAGAAGCTCGCGGGCAGTTCGTTCTCGATCACCGCGTCGGCGTAGGCGGCGAGCCCGCGTGCCTCGACTTGTCGGATGTCGAAGTCGAAGGTCGTCTCCGGGCTGCCGGTGTAGCGGCTGCGGAGGACGGACATCGCGTACCAGCGGCGCACCAGTCGTTCCAGATCGGCGGCGGGCAGGCCCTCGGCCCGCCCGCGCAGATAGAGGATGTAGGCGAAGTTGACGGCGTTGCGGCCGCCGATCAGGTCGCTGGTCACGAAGCCCGCCGAGCGCAGGATCATCGTGATGCGGTCGAAGTGGGTCTTGTTGATGAAGGCCAGCACGCCCTGCTTCAGCTTGCCGAAGGACGCCTCGGCGATCGCCTCCTCGAACTGCTTGGTCTCGAAGTTGCGGCCCGAGAGCAGCGCCACCAGGTCCTGCAACTTGCCGCGCCCGAACTCGGACGTGAATGCCACCCGGAGCATGTCGGTGTAGGTCGGGTCGTAGATGTCGTCGTTGACGTCCTTGAGCCAGCGCATCGCCGGCAGGAACTCGGAGGCGGCGAATGCCTTGTCACCTTTCTCGATGCGGGCGAGGAACTCCGGTGCCACGGCCAGGTGGCAGAAGTAGTCGATGGCCTTGCGCAGCAGGTTGCCGCCGTAGGTCTCGTTGACGGCGATTTTCGACATGGCGAAGTCGGCCTGTGACAGTTCAGTGCCCGCCGAGTTGACGCGGATGAAGATCTCGGTGACGGTCTCGATGTCGAGGTCGTCGGCCAACTCGATCACGCCGACGTGGTTGTTGATGATCTTGCGCAGCTTCTCCAGCACGCGCGAGACGCGCTTGCGGTCGGCGGCGGGGTTCTTCTTGGTGTAGGTGTCGGTCAGCTCGGTCAGGCTCGCGTCGGGCGCGAAGACCTCGGCCACGTCCTCGATCCACGCGACGTCCTTCCGGATGGCCGGGTTGGCGACTTCGAAGCGCTCCTCCTGCGGGTGGAAGGCGATGCGGATGCGGACGGTCTCGTAGTCCTTGGTCAGCACCTCGCGGCCCAGCAGCGCCGCCATCAGGGCGGTGACCCGCTGCTGGCCGTCGATCAGGATGCGCTTGCCGGCCGACGAAGTGCCGTCCTTGAGCTTGACGGTGGGGTTGCGCCAGGCGATCAGGTAGCCGACGGGGTAGCCCTGGTAGAGCGAGTCGAGCAGGTTGCGGACCTTGGTCGCCTCCCATACGAACGGGCGCTGGATTTCGGGGATGGCGATCTCGCCCGATTTCACCCAGGTGAGCAGCGTCTCGATGGGGTGCGGCGTAACGGAGTAGCGTTGCGTGGACATGGTTCAGTCCTGCCTCACGAGAGTTCTATTCACGCTTCGATCCCCCTGATCCTCGCCGCGTGTTTGCTCAGGCGACCCTGCACGGCGCGTACGCCGTAGTGGAAAGTCAACACGGCTGCTGGCCACTGACGCAACTCGCCGCCGTCGATCGTCGTCGTCCTGCCGAAGGTGCTGCGCGTCGTCACCCAGGCCTCCGCGAGACGGTTGCCGCGCACGAACTTCATGAGGACCTTTCAGGGCTTCGGGCTTGCCCGAGTACTTGTCGCTCCACTTGATCTCGACCGCCGTAACCGGCTTCAACGTCGGCAGCGACTCCACCAGGTCCACCTCGGAGTCGTCCGTGCCCCAGCGCGCATAGTTGATTCGCACATCCTCGTGGAAGCGCTGCGCGAACAGCGCCGTTTCCACCAGATGCCCGAACTCAGGGGTCGTCCGGGCGCCTGGCGCCGAACAGACCGGTGTACATGGCCGAGTTGGTCAGATACACCTTGAAGCGCCGTTCGCGTTGATAGCGTTTGCCGTCCTGATCGACGCGAAACACGCGCTTGAGCAGGAACGCCGCTTCGAAGTACTCGATGTAGCGCTGGATCGTCTGTTTGCCGACACCGCTGCGCTGCGAGAGCTGCTCGAACGACACTTCCTCGGCGGTGTTGAAGGCAAGCAGGGTGAACAACGAGTTGAGTTCCTGGATGTCCTTGATGCCGTAGAGCTGCGGCAGGTCGCGCAGGAGCACTTTGTCCACGATGTCGGACTTGACGAAGCGCTCCGGGTTGTCGCGCACGGTGGGCGAGAGCGCCAGTTCGGGATAGCCGCCGAAGTGCACGTACTCGACGAACTGCGCGTTCAGGCGTTCGATGTCTTCCAGTACGTATTCGCCGGGCTGCTCTTCGCGAATGGCAGGCGGTTCCGGTCGCAGCTCCAGGTATTCGGAGAAGGTCAGCGGCGGAAGCAGAAAATCCGTGAAACGTCCGGCGCCTGATTCGGTGCTCTGGCGCTTGAGCGCCGCCGCGGCGGAGCCCGACACCAGGATGCGCAGGTCGGGGCGATGATCGACCAGCGCCTTCAGATATTTCTCCCAATCCTTGTGCGACTGGATTTCGTCGAAGAAGAGATAGCGAACGCCATCGCCAGCAGGTGCCGCCGCTTCGATCTGCCGCACGAGCGTCTCGAGCGACTGCCCGTGCAGCAGCGGGTGATCCATCTCCACGTAGCCGACGCGCGGCCCTGCGAGCCCGGAATCGAGCAGCCGGTTGATCAAGTGGCGGATCAGGATCGTCTTGCCCACCCGGCGCGGCCCCAGGAGAACCACGGCACGGCGCAGTTCCGAATCCAGCAAGAGCTTCCGGACGGGCTCGAGGTAGGCGCGCGGGCGCAGCGTGGAGGTCGCCTCATCCGCCCGGGTGCTCTGCCACCACGGATTCAGACGCTTAAGATGCTCCGCAATCTGTTGATTAGAAACCTCTTTCACTTGGAATCGACCTTAAGCACAGATAGCTTTGCTTAACTCTATCACGGCGATGGGGGACCGGAGCAACTAGCGCACCCCCCCGACGATCTCTCCCAGCAACCCCTCGGTCTCCTTCTCCAACGCGAGGATGTCGGCCCGGATCTCCTGCAGCGTGCGTAGCGGCTGCGGCTTGTAGAAGTAGCGCGTGAAACTGATTTCGTAGCCGGTCTTGACGCTGCCGGGCACGTACCAGGCATCGGGCGCGTGGGGCAGCACCTCGCGACGCAGGAAGGCCTCGATGCCGCCGTCTTCCAGCAGTGGCACTTGCTCGGTGTCGCGAAGATCCGGGTCGGGTTCGTATTCGACCACCGCGGGCTTGCCGGCGATCGTCGCCTCGAACAAGCCGCGCAGCGGGTCGGCGGCGGTGCCCTTCTTGTGGATCTTGCGGATGACCGGCGGCGCGTCGTCGGCGCGCTCGGCGGTCTCCTTGAGCGCCTTGATCTCCTTCGGCGAGTACGCGCGCTCGGGGTCGATGCCCTTCAGGCGCAGCGGCCGCTCGACGGTCACCTTCCAGTAGCCGAAGGCGGCGTTCGGAAAGATCTTCGACTGCTCGGCCTCCTCGAACTTGAGGAACGCGTCGCAGATGCGCGCGATGTCGTCGTCCGACAGCTCGCAGTTCTTCTTGCCCAGGTTCTTGCGCAGCGGCTTGAACCACTGCGTGGCGTCGATGAGCTGCACCTTGCCCTTGCGGTGCGCCGGCTTGCGGTTGGTGAGCACCCAGATGTAGGTGGCGATGCCGGTGTTGTAGAACATGTTGAGCGGCAGCGCGACGATGGCTTCGAGCCAGTCGTTCTCGATGATCCAGCGGCGGATGTTGCTCTCGCCCTGGCCGGCGTCGCCGGTGAAGAGCGACGAGCCGTTGTGCACCTCGGCGATGCGGCTGCCGAGCCTCGTGGCCCGCTTCATCTTGCTGAGCATGTTGGCCAGGAACAGCATCTGGCCGTCGCTCGAGCGGGTGACGAGCGAGTACTCGGGGTCGCCGGCGTGCTCGATGACGAAGCGCGGGTCCTTGATGCCGTCCTTGCCGCCCATGCGCTCGAGGTCGCTCTTCCAGCTCTTGCCGTAGGGCGGGTTGCTGAGCATGAAGTCGAACTCGCGCGACGGGAACGCGTCGTTGGCAAGCGTGGAATGCTCCGGGCCGCCGACGATGTTGTCCGCGGCATCGCCCTCGCCCTTGAGCAGCAGGTCGGCCTTGCAGATGGCGTAGGTCTCGGCGTTGATCTCTTGGCCGTAGAGATGCGTGGCCACCTGCTTGCTGTGTTGCCTTGCAAGCTCCTGAAGCGTTTCCTCGGCGACTGTCAGCATGCCGCCCGTGCCGCATGCGGCGTCGTAGAGAAGGTAGGTGCCGGATTCGATCTCGTCGGCGATCGGCAGAAAGAGCAGCTTCGCCATGAGCTTCACGGCGTCGCGCGGCGTCCAGTGCTCGCCGGCTTCTTCGTTGTTTTCTTCGTTGAAGCGCCGGACCAGCTCCTCGAACACCGTGCCCATGCCGTGGTTGTCGAGGCCGGGGTGCTTGATGGAACCATCGCCGTTGAGCACCGGATTGGGGCTGAGGTTGATGTCCGGCGAAAGCAGCTTCTCGATCAACGTGCCGAGCACGTCGGCCTTGGAGAGCCGCGGAATCTGGTTGCGGAATTCGAAGTTCTCGAGGATGTCCTGCACATTTGGCGAGAAGCCGTCGAGGTAGGCTTCGAAGTCCGCCCTGAGCTGTTGCTGGCTGGCGCGCGCCTTGAGGTCGCGCAACGTGAACTTCGAGGTGTTGTAGAAGGCCTGGCCCGCGGCCTGGCGCAGTGCCTGGTCCTGATTGGTGATCCCGGCCTTGTCGAGTGCGGCCTTCATGTCGAGCACGGTCTGCTTGGTGGGCTCCAGCACCGCGTCGAGCCGGCGCAGGACGGTCATCGGCAGGATCACGTCGCGATACTTGCCGCGGACATAGAGATCCCGCAGGACGTCGTCGGCGATGCCCCAGATGAAGTTGGCGATCCAGTTGAGTTGGGTCGGTTCCATGTCTATCGCCCGGGTCCCGGCCACAGCCAAGCGAAGTCGAAGCTCAGCTGCCCGTGTTGGCGGCTCGCGGCGCTATCGCGACGCGCCTGGTTGGGGGTTCTCGCCATGACACGTCCTCTTGTTCTCACTCGGGCGCCTTCGCAGCCCCGCCCGGAGGCGCCGCCTCGTTGAACAGCGCGATGTACGGCGCAAAGCGAAAGCGCCGATTCCGCGCGTACCCGGTCATCTCGCTCAGCACGTCCAGCTTCACCAGCCGGGACACGAGGCTGTTGGCCGCAGCGTAGGTGGTGCCGGTCAGTTTCTGCACGTCCCGTACCGCGACGATCGGGCGGTCGAACAGCGATTCGAGCACCTTGTGGCCGTTGCCGGCCGCGCGGCCGAGGTGCGCCGTGATCGCGCTGCGGTGCTGCTCTCGCAGTTGCAGGATCCGCCGTGCCGTCTCCGCCGCCTCGGCGGCCACCTCGATCACGCCGCGCAGGAAGAACGCGAGCCACGCTTCCCACGCGCCCCGGGTGCGCACCGTCTGCAGGTGTTCGTAGTACGTCTGTCGGTGCTGCTTGAAGTAGTGCGACAGGTACAGCACCGGCTTTTGCAGCAATCCGCGCTCGGTCAGGAGGAAGGTGATCAGCAGCCGCCCGACGCGCCCGTTGCCGTCGAGGAACGGATGAATAGTCTCGAACTGCACGTGGGCCAGGGCGATCTTCACCAGCGGCGGCAGCTCGTCGTGCGCGTGCAGGAAGGTCTCCAGGTCTTCCAGCGCCGCCGGCACCGCGTGGTGCGGCGGCGGCACGAAGGTCGCGGTGTTCAGCGTGCAGCCGGCGGGGCCGATCCAGTTCTGGCTGGTGCGCAGTTCACCGGGCTGCAGCCTGCCGCCGCGCACGCCGTGCATCAGCTCGGCATGGATCTCGCGGATCAGGCGCACCGAAACCGGCAGCTCGGCGAGTCGAGCCAAGCCGTGGTTCATGGCGCGCACGTAGTTGATCACCTCGTCCACGTCGCGCGGCAAGGTCTGTTCGAAGAGCTGCGCCTCGGCAGCGAGCAGGTCCTGCAGGGAGCTCTGCGTGCCCTCGATCTGGCTGGAGAGCACTGCCTCCTTGCGCACGTACATGAAGACGAAGAGGTCCGGGTTCGGCAGGGTGAGCACCGAGCCGTCGAGCCGACCGAGCGCGCGGTCGGCGGCGGAAAGCAGACCCTGCAGCTCGCCGCCCAGCGCCAGTGCGGGCTGTGGCGGCAGGGGTGCCGGCACGAACGCCCGATAACCCGTAGGCTGGGTGATGTAGCGTCCACCCCGGTTCGAGGCTTCGCCGACAGTCGCCATCCGGATGGCTGCCTTTCGTAGGGGGCCAGAATCGCCCCATATGATAGGCAGTCTTTAGCAAGAACGGAAGTCGAGCGCCTTGTTCTAGTTTGCGGAGAGTCCCTGGGGCGACCGCGTTACCCGGCACCGCCCGCGGCGGCATCGTCGATCAGCGGGCCGTGGCCTCGGCAGATACCGGCGTGAGCTCGGGGTCGAGTCGGCGCAGAGCCATCCGTGCATTCGTGGAGCGCGCCTCCAGAAATGCGCGGTTGTTCCAAGACGGAGGCTCCACAGGGCGTGGATGAATTTCATTCACGCCGTGAATGGGAATGGACAAATCCGGCGATGGCTGCCCCGGGGTTCGCGCAAGAGCTTCCTGCACGAGCTTCATGCCTCGAGCCCGACGGGGAGGCAGATCCACCGGAGCCCGGGGCGGTATCGGAGCCGTTCCCGGACGGCGCGTGAAGGCGCCCCGGGCCCGTCAACGCCGCGCCAGCCGGAACGCCAGCTTGCGCAACTCGGTGACCCAGAGCACGGCGCTCGCCATCGCGGCGCAGACGAGCCACTGCTGCGGGCTGAGCGGGACCGTGCCGAAGGCGACGTTCAGCGCGCCCACGTGCACCACCGCGACCTGCAGGACGAGCGACAGCGCGATCGCGCCCCAGAGCCAGCGGTTGGCGAAGAGGCCCTGCCGCGCGCTCGCGGTGTCCGAGCGCGCGGCGAGCGCGTTGAACAACTGCGCGAGCACCAGCACGGTGAATCCGGCGGTGCGCGCGTTGGCGAGACTCCGGTCGCCGTCGATGAGCCCGCCCGGCAGGTAGAGGTCGATGGTCAACAGCGAGACGAGCGCCATCAGAAGCCCGACCTCGAACACGCTCGCCCACATGCGCGCGTCGATCACGCGCGCGCCCGCGCGGCGAGGCGGGCGGGCCATCACGTCCTCGGCCGGAGGGTCGACGCCCATCGCCAGCGCGGGCGCCGAATCGGTGATCAGGTTGACCCACAGGATCTGCGTGGCGAGCAGCGGCAGGACGACGGCGTCGCCGCCGTGGCGAAGGCCGATCACGCCGGCGCCGACGACGCCCAGGAACACCGTCAGCACCTCGCCCATGTTCGACGACAGCAGGTAGCGCAGGAACGTGCGGATGTTGTCGACGATCGCGCGCCCTTCGCGCACCGCGGCGACGATGGTCGCGAAGTTGTCGTCGACGAGGATCATCCTGGCCGCCTGCTTGCTGACCTCGGTGCCGGTGATGCCCATCGCGACGCCGATGTCGGCCGCCTTCAGCGCCGGCGCGTCGTTGACGCCGTCGCCGGTCATCGCGACGACGTGACCCCGGGCCTCGAGCGCCGCGACGATGCGGAGCTTGTGCGCCGGTGCCACCCGGGCGAACACCGAGTGCTCCCGCACCGCAACGGCCAGCGCGCGCGCGTCCATCGCGTCCAGCTCGGAACCGGACAGCGCCCGCGCGCCGGGAGCGGCCAGTCCGAGGTCGGCGGCGATGCGGGCCGCGGTGCGCGGGTGGTCGCCGGTGATCATGATCACGCGGATGCCGGCGCGCTGCGCCTCGGCGATGGCGGCCGCGGCCTCCTCGCGCGGCGGATCGATGATGCCCACGGTGCCGACGAAGATCAGGTCGCGCTCGAGCGCGCCCGCGTCCTCGTCCTCGCCGGCGGAGAGCGGCCGGTAGGCCACCGCCAGCGGGCGCATCGCCTCGTCGGACAGGCGGTCGACGTCGGCGAGGATGCGCGCGCGCGTCGTCTCGTCGAGCGGGCGCACGGCCGCGCCCTCGCGCAGCCGTGCGCAGCGCGCGAGCAGAACGTCGGGCGCGCCCTTGCACACCAGCACGCGCGCGTCGCCATGCTCGTGGTCGATCTCGATGCTCGACATCATCTTGCGCTCGGAGGTGAACGGCAGTTCGCGCACGCGTTCGAACCGGCGCGCGCGTCGCCCGTGGCTCCCGAGCTTGCGTTCGGCCACCAGAAAGGCGGCCTCGGTGGGGTCGCCCTGGATCTCCCAGACGCCGGGCGAGGTTTCGCGCAGGGTGGCGTTGCCCGCGAGACTGCCGCCGCCCAGCACGACCAGGTGCTCCGCGCGCATCGCCGCGTGCGGCGGCTGCCCGTTCTCCTGCTCGAAGCGGCCCACCGGCGCGTAGCCGACCCCGGTGACGCGCGCCGTGCCGGCGGCGGTGACGATGCGCTGGATCGTCATCTCCGAGCGGGTCAGCGTGCCGGTCTTGTCCGAGCAGATCGCCGACGCCGCGCCCAGCGACTCCACCGACGACAGCTTCTTCACCACCGCATTGCGTCGCGCCATGCGCTCCACGCCGAGCGCGAGCACCAGCGACAGGATCGCCGGCAACCCTTCGGGCACCGCGGCCACCGCCAGTGAGACGCCGAGGAGCAGCACTTCGACCACGCCGCCGACGCCGCGCACGTCGGTCAGCGCCAGCACGGTGGCGACCACGACGGAGGCGATCACGACCACCGCGATGCCGAGCATGCGGCCGACGCGAGCGATCTCGACTTGCAGCGGCGTCGGAGGCTCGACGGTCGCTTCGAGCATTGTGGCGATCGAACCGACCTGGGTGGCCATGCCGGTGGCGGTGACCACGGCGCGGCCGCTGCCCTGCGTCACCACGGTGCTCTTGAACACCATGTTGGTCCGTTCGGCGAGCGCGGCCGGCTGGGCCAGCGTGGCGGGATCCTTGTTCACGGCCTCGCTCTCGCCGGTGAGTGAGGCTTCCTGCACGCGCAGCGCCGCGGCTCGCAGCAGCCGGGCGTCGGCGCCCACGGCGTCGCCTTCAGAGAGCAGAAGGATGTCGCCGGGGACGAGTTCGCTGCTCGGCACGCGCTGCACGGCGCCATCGCGCAGCACGCCGGAAGTCGCCGCCGTGGCGCGCGAAAGCGCAGCGACGGCGCTCCCGGCTCGCGCTTCCTGCACGAAGCCGAGCACGGCGTTCAGCACGACGATGAGCGCGATCACCAGCGCGTCGACCGGCCAGCCGCGCGCGCCCTCGATGGCCCAGGCGGCGAGCGAGACCGCGATCGCCGCCGCGAGCAGCGCGACCAGCGGGTCGAGAAGCTGGGCGAGCAGCCGGCGCCAGGCCGGCACCGGCGGCAAGGCACGAAGCTCGTTGGCGCCGTGCGCGGCGCGCCGGCGCGCGCTCTCGGCGGAGGAGAGCCCCTGCGCCGGGTCGACGCCGAGGCTCGCGGCCACCGTGCCGGCGTCCGCCAGCGACGGGTCGGAGACCGGGACGTCCGCCGCCGCGGACGTCATTGGCCGCACATCGACGACATCAGCACGTCGGCGCCGCTCTCGGCGATCACCATGGGCGTCGTGCTGCCGAGCAGCAGGTCCTCGCGCGCGTGGCGGCCGTGCTTGTCGACGACCACGAGGTCACAGTCGCATTCCAGTTCCTGCTCCACGATCAGCAACCAGGGGGGCGCCCTCGACGACCGCCGTGCGCAGCCGGCTAACCGCCGCGCCGGCTGAGCGCCGTCCGAGCGCATCGCAACTTCCACCTCGGTCAGCTTCTGCGTCCTTCGACCAACTCACGGCCGGCTGGAACCCGACCCTGGCCACCGCGGCGACGAACCCGAACGACACCCTCCGCAGCGCGACCTCCAAGTATATTTCGCAGGCGTCAGGAATCGTCGTCCCCCGGACCTCTCCCGCGCCGCCGGCCTCGACGGGGCCGGGTCGCGAGCCGCGGCATCGCCCTCGCGGGCCTGGACTCGATCGGGGCGGCTGATCGAGGGGGTGCGCTCGGCGAGGCTTCGGGGCACCGGGGACGTCGGGGCTCGCGCTGCCGTGCGGCCCCCGCCTCTTTGCGGTATCGTCATTGCGCCCCTCTCGCGCGGGCACATCCCGATGGCCTCTGGCCGAGATCCGCGTAGCCCGCGACACCCCCATCCCGGAGAACGTTCGATGACCCCGTCACGCCCCCGTTTCGCCGCGCTCTTCGCGCTCGCAGCCCTCGCGTTCGCCGGCCCCGCGCACGCGATCGACCAGATGAAGATGATGATTCCCGCCGGCCCGGGCGGCGGCTTCGACCAGACCGGCCGCAACCTGGGCGCTGCGATGCAGGCGGCGGGCGCGGTGAAGAGCATCCAGTACGAGAACAAGGGCGGCGCGGGCGGCGCGATCGGACTCGCGCAGTTCATCACGTCGAACAAGGGTGATCCCAACGCGCTGATCGTGGCCGGGATGGTGACGGTCGGATCGACGCACATGAACAAGAGCCCGGTCACGCTCGCGAACGTCACGCCGATCGCGCGCCTCACCGCCGAGGCCGAGGCGATCGTCGTCAGCGCGTCGTCGCCGATCAGGAACGCGAAGGACCTCGTCGCCGCGTTGAAGGCGAATCCGGGCGCGGTGAGCTTCTCCGGCGGCTCGGCCGGCGGCACCGACCACCTGCTCGCGGCGATGATCGCGAAGGAAGCGGGCGTCGATCCGGCCAAGGTGAACTACGTGCCGTTCACGAGCGGACCCGAAGCGGTCGCGGCGGTGCTGGGCGGGCAGATCGCGGTCGGCATCTCGGGCATCGGCGAGTTCGCGCAGCACATCAAGGCCGGTCGCGTGCGCGCGATCGCGGTGTCGTCGGGCGCGCGGCTCGCCGGCGTCGACATCCCGACGCTGAAGGAGCAGGGCGTCGCCGTCGAACTCGTCAACTGGCGCGGCGTGTGGGGCGCGCCTGGCCTCTCGGCCGACCAGAAGAAGGCGCTCGTCGCCGCGGTCGAGGCGGGCATCGGCAACGCCAAGTGGAAGGAAGCGGTCGAGAAGCTCGACTGGACCTCGTTCACGCTGACCGGCGACGCGTTCGGCGCGTTCGTCGAATCCGAATCGAAGCGCATCGGCGCGATCCTCGACCAGCTCCACCTCGGCGCGAAGAAGTAGCGTTCGACGGCGCCCGCGCGATGGCCGCCGGCCGGCGCGTCGACAGGGCCACGCTCGCGATCTCGGTCGCGATCGTGCTCCTCGCGCTCTTGGTCTTCGCGCAACTCGGGAGCATTCCGACCGACGGCGGCTACTCGGCGGTCGGGCCGCGCTTCGCGCCGCTGGTGGTCGGCGTCGGGCTCCTCGCGATCGGCCTCCTGCTCCTGCGCCAGGCGCTCAGCGGCGGCTGGCGCGAGATGCCGCCGCCGCCCGACGAGCCGCTGCACGCGCCGTCGTTCCTCTGGATCGCCTGGGGGCTCGCGCTGCAGACGGCGATCATCGGCGTGGTCGGGTTCACGATCGCCTCGACGCTCCTGTTCATGGCGGTCGCGCGCGGCTTCGGCAGCCGCCGCTTGCTCTTCGACGCGATCGTGGGCTTCGTGCTGACGGCGGCGGTGTTCCTGTTCTTCACCCGCGTACTGGGGCTCGCGCTTCCGGCGAGCCCGATCGGGATCGTGTGATGGACGGCCTCGAGGGACTGCTGACCGGGCTCGAGATCGCGGCCACCGCGACGAACCTGATGTGGGCGTTCATCGGGTGCCTGCTCGGCACCGCGGTGGGCGTGCTGCCCGGCGTCGGGCCGGCGGTGACGATCGCGCTGCTCCTGCCGCTCACGACCAAGCTCGAGCCCACTTCGGCGCTCATCATGTTCTGCGGCGTCTACTACGGCGCGATGTACGGCGGCTCGACGACCTCGATCCTGCTCAACACGCCGGGCGAATCCGCGTCGATCGCGACCTCGCTCGAAGGCAACGCGATGGCGAAGCGCGGACGCGCGGGGCCGGCGCTCGCGACAGCGGCGATCGGCTCGTTCGTCGCGGGCACGATCGCGACGATCCTCGTGACGCTGGTCGCCCCGCCGGTCGCCGAGTGGGGGCTGTCGTTCGGACCGACGGAGAAGTTCTCGCTGATGGTGCTCGCGTTCATGACGATCTCGGCGGTGCTCGGCCAGTCGGCGCTGCGCGGCTTCGCGAGTCTCTTCCTCGGGCTCTACCTCGGGCTCGTCGGCACCGACCTCATCTCGGGCCAGATCCGCTTCGCGCTCGGCATCGAGGAGCTCTACGACGGCATCGATGTGGTCGTCGTCGCGGTCGGTCTGTTCGCGATCGGCGAGACGCTCTACGTCGCGAGCCACGACCGGCGCTTGGTCGAGACGGTCGAGCGCATCAAGGGCTCGCTGTGGATGAGCGCGCGCGACTTCCGGCGCTCGATCGGGCCGTGGCTGCGCGGCACCGCGATCGGCTTTCCGTTCGGCACGATGCCCGCGGGAGGATCGGAGATCCCGACCTTCCTCTCCTACGCGACCGAGAAGAAGCTCGCGAAGGGGCCGGAGAAGTTCGGCGAGGGCGCGATCGAGGGCGTGGCCGGACCCGAGGCCGCGAACAACGCCGCGGTGACCGCCGCGCTCATTCCGCTGCTCACGCTCGGGCTGCCGACCTCGGCCACCTCGGCGATCATCCTCACGGGCTTCCAGCAGTACGGCATCCAGCCGGGGCCGCTCCTCTTCACGACGCAGGCCGAACTCGTGTGGGCGCTGATCGCGAGCCTCTACATCGGCAACGTGATGCTGCTGGTGCTGAACCTGCCGATGGCGGGCGTGTGGGCGCGCCTGCTGTCGATCCCGCGGCCGATGCTCTATGCGGGCATCGTCGTGTTCGCGACGATCAGCGCCTACGGCAT
This sequence comes from Burkholderiales bacterium, assembly GCA_015075645.1. Taxonomy (NCBI): domain Bacteria; kingdom Pseudomonadati; phylum Pseudomonadota; class Betaproteobacteria; order Burkholderiales; species Burkholderiales bacterium. Next base: position 485,149 of record JABTUF010000004.1, read on the forward strand.
GCGCAACTCCTGGTTCGACCTCTTCCTGCTCGCGTTCTTCGGGCTCATCGGCTACGCGATGAAACGCTGGGACATCCCGGTCGCGCCCTGCCTCGTCGGCATGATCCTCGGACCGCGCGCGGACACGGAACTCCGCCGTGCGCTGCAGATCAGCCAGAGCGACTTCTCGGTGTTCGTCACGCGGCCGATCTCGGCTGCGCTCCTCGCCATCGCGCTCGCGCTCATCGTCGTGCCGGCGATCGCCCGCTGGCGCCGGGTCCGACGCGCGCGGAGCGCTCGCCCGACCTGATGTCCGAGCCGGCGAACGGGCGCCTCGCGCGCGCGGGACGCCGGGCGGCGACGCTCGCGATCGCCACGGCCGCGGGCGCGTTGTGCGCGGCGCTCGCGACGCCGATCCCCTGGATGCTCGGACCGCTGTTCGCGGTCGCGTTCCTGCGCGTGTTCGGCGCGCCGCTCGAGACGCCGGTCGCGCTCCGCTACGGCGGACAGTGGATCATCGGCACCTCGCTCGGCCTGTACTTCACGCCGCAGGTGGTACGCGAGGTCGCGGGCATCGCGTGGATGCTCGCGCTGGGCGCGCTGTTCGCGCTCGCGCTGGGCTACGTTACGGGCGTCGCGCTCGCGCGCCTCGCGGGGCTCGACCGGACCACCGGCATCTTCGCGAGCGTGCCGGGTGGCGCCGCCGAGATGTCGATCCTCGGGGAGCGGTTCGGCGGGCGCATCGACCGCATCGCGGCGGCGCACAGCCTGCGCATCCTGATCGTCGTGGGCATCGTGCCCGCGGCGATCACCGCGCTCGGCGCCCACGGCGACGACCTCTACGTTCCGGGCGCGACTGCGTTCGACCCGTCCGGGTTCGCGTTGCTGATGGCGGCGACGCTCGCCGGCGGGTTCGTGTTCCAGCGGCTGCGTGTGCCGAACGCGTTCGTACTGGGCTCGCTCGCGGTGTCGATCCCGCTCACCGCGGCCACGATCGACCTGTCGTCGCTGCCGATGCCGGTGTCGGCACTGGGACAACTGCTGCTCGGGTGCGCGCTCGGCGCGCGCTTCGAGCCGGACTTCCTGCTGGGCGCGCGGCGCTTCGTCTCCGCGGTCGTGGCGACCGTGCTCCTGTCGATCGTGCTCGCCGCGCTCTTCGGCGGCGCTCTCGCATGGCTCTCGGGGCAGCACCCGGCCACGCTCGTGCTCGGCAACGCGCCCGGCGGCATCGCCGAGATGTGCATCACCGCCAAGGTGCTGCAACTGGGCGTGCCGATCGTGACCGCATTCCACGTGACGCGGCTGGTGGCGCTCCTGCTCCTGACGCCGCTCCTGTTTCCGCACGTGCGCGAATGGGTCCGTGCGCGCCGGAAGAAGTAGGGAAGCAGGGTCAGACTCGACCTTTCGTCGACGGGATCCGCGGCTCGGTGCGCGTCCGAAGAGTCGAGTCTGACCCTGCTGTTTCAGTGGAACGCGCGCTCGTGGGCGGCGTCCAACTCGAATCGGGTCGAGACGAGCCGGACACGATTGGTCAGGCCAATGGGCCGCTGCCGCAGCGCTCCCGTAGCCGGTTCGTTCGCGTGCTAGATTCGGGCGATGCCGCGCGGTGCATCTGCGATGCCGCGTGCGTTCCGAAGGAGCCCCGCACGATGAATCGGATGGAAGCGCCCGGGGCGATCGCCCGGGCAGACGGCGCGCCGGCCTGGGTCCGGCATCCGCGGCTGATCGAATGGGTGCGTGCCATCGCCGCGCGCACGATGCCGGAGCGCATCGTCTGGTGCGACGGCAGCCAGTCCGAGTACGACCGCCTGTGCGACACGATGGTGGCTGCGGGCACGCTCATCCGACTCGACCCGGTGAAGCGGCCGGGATGCTTCGTCGCGCGATCGGACGCCTCCGACGTGGCGCGCGTCGAGGACCGCACGTTCATCTGCAGCGAGCGCGAGGACGACGCCGGACCGACCAACAACTGGCGCGCGCCCGCCGAGATGCGCGCGACGCTCGACCAACTGTTCGCCGGCTCGATGCGCGGGCGCACGATGTACGTCGTGCCGTTCTCGATGGGGCCGATCGGCAGCCCGATCTCGCAGGTCGGTGTCGAGCTGACCGACAGTCCCTACGTCGCGGTGAGCATGCGCATCATGACGCGCATGGGGCGCGCGGTGGTCGAGCACCTGGGCGCCGAAGGCGCGTTCGTGCCCTGCGTGCATTCGGTCGGCGCACCGCTCGCGAGCGGCGCGCACGACACGCCGTGGCCTTCCAATCCGGACGTCAAGTACATCGTGCACTTTCCCGAAACGCGCGAGATCTGGAGCTACGGCTCGGGCTACGGCGGCAACGCGCTGCTCGGCAAGAAGTGCCTCGCGCTCCGCATCGCCTCGGTCATGGGCCGCGACGAGGGCTGGCTCGCCGAGCACATGCTGATCCTCGGCGTCGAACCGCCGTCGGGCGAGAAGCGCTACGTCGCGGCGGCGTTCCCGAGCGCGTGCGGCAAGACCAACTTCGCCATGCTGATTCCGCCGCCCGGCTTCGACGGCTGGAAGGTGACGACGGTCGGCGACGACATCGCGTGGATCAAGCCCGGCCCCGACGGCCGCTTTCGCGCGATCAATCCGGAGGCGGGTTACTTCGGCGTCGCGCCGGGCACCTCGTACGAGTCGAATCCGAACGCGATGGAGACGCTCAAGGCGAACGTCATCTTCACCAACGTCGCGCTGACCGACGACGGCGACGTGTGGTGGGAAGGGATGACGAAGGAGCCGCCCGCGCATCTCGTCGACTGGCAGGGGAACGACTGGACGCCCGCGAGCGGGCGCAAGGCCGCGCATCCCAACGCGCGCTTCACCGCCGCGGCGACTCAGTGTCCGTCGATCGATCCCGCGTGGGACGATCCCTCCGGCGTGCCGATCTCGGCGTTCGTCTTCGGCGGCCGTCGTTCCGACACGATGCCGCTCGTGGTCGAGGCGCCGAGCTGGGAGGCGGGCGTGTACCTCGCCGCGACGATGGGCTCGGAGACGACCGCGGCGATGGCGGGCGCAACGGGTGAAGTGCGGCGCGACCCGTTCGCGATGCTCCCGTTCTGCGGCTACCACGTCGGCGACTATTTCCGCCATTGGCTGAAGATGGGAAGCGCGGTCGCGCACCCGCCGCGGATCTTCGCGGTCAACTGGTTCCGCAAGGACGCCTCGGGCAAGTTCGTCTGGCCCGGCTTCGGCCAGAACATGCGCGTGCTCAAGTGGATCGTCGAGCGCTGCTCCGGGGCCGCGAACGGCAGCCCGACGCCGCTCGGCGTCACGCCGGAGTTCGACGACCTCGACTGGTCGGGGACGAGCTTCCCGCCGGACCGTTACGCCCAGGCAGTGGCGATCGACAAGGGTGCCTGGGAGCGCGAGCTCACCGCGCACGATGCGTTGTTCGCCAAGGTGGGCGCGAAGCAGCCGGAGGTCCTGCGTGGCGAGAGATCTAGGCTCGGCGGGCGACTGGCGCGGTAGACGGCGACAGCGAGCGCACACTTACTACGGCGCCTGCGGGCGCCGTCGTCGTTGGACTCCCGTGTCCCGGTTCGCGGCCCGCGCGTAGGGCGCGCCAGGCGCCGTCGACGGAACGCTCTGTCCGGAGGGGCTCACCGCGACCCTTGCCGCGGGCGGGCGACCGCGCGACCGGGCGCATGAACGCCCGACCGACGGCGATGCTGGAAACCTGCGACTCGACTACTTCGCGGCGCGCTGGTTGAAATAAACCGGCTGCGGCGGACTCGACGTTGCGACCGCCTGATCCTTCGCCGGCTTCGGCGCGGCCACGGTCGTCGAGACCTTGACGTCCTTCGCCACGGGTGCCGGTGCGGCTGCGTCCTTGCTGGCCGCGATCGACGCGTCGGGCGGCGAGTTGGCGGCCTTGTCCACCTCGCAGGCGAGCGCGGGAGTCGCGAGGACGATCGTGACGGCGGCGACGATGAGCGTGCGCATGACAGACCTCCGGGCGGTGGAATTTCCTACGCTACGCCTTCTGCGAAAGCTGTCAATATGCTGCCCGAATTGCCGCGCCACTCGCCGGGACCGGGGGCCTCGCCCGCCGACGTTTCACGTGGAACGTGCCGGGACCGGCGCCGGTCGAGCTGCTCCGGTTTGGGCGTGGCCCGGTCGATCGTCCAAGGCTGGGAGCGCGGCCGACGGATCGACTCCGCATGCGGCTCAGCTGCTGGTCGGGTCATTCGGGGTTGGACAGGAGCGGCATCGCTCCACTTCTACTTCGATCGCGTCGCGTCGACGCGAAGGACCCGGACGGTCCCGCGCGAGGCAGCTACCCGGCGCGTGGCAGCTGTATCGCGCGTAACCCTCGCCGTCCTTATCAATCGAGCTTGCCGTGGAGCCATCAGCCGGCCTGACAACCTTCCGACGCCTGGCACTCGTTCTCCGGCGCTCGCAGATCCCGATGCTCCACTACCGCCATGGCCATCTGGACGAAGGCGCCGGTGCGACGTTTCACGTGAAACTGGAGCGTGAACTCCCGATGGCGCGCACGGCCGATTCACGCTAGAATCGTGACCGCGGCGTTGCCGAGCGGCGCGCTGTTTATTCTTGATAATCATGGACTTCGCTCAGCGTTTCCAGGTGATCGTCGTCGGGGGCGGCCATGCCGGCACCGAGGCGGCGCTCGCCTCGGCGCGCACCGGCGCATCGACGCTGCTCCTGACGCACAGCATCGAGACGCTCGGGCAGATGTCCTGCAACCCGTCGATCGGCGGGATCGGCAAGGGCCACCTGGTACGCGAGGTCGACGCGCTCGGCGGTGCGATGGCGATCGCCACCGACGAGGCCGGCATCCAGTTCCGCACGCTGAACGCAAGCAAGGGACCGGCGGTGCGCGCGACGCGCGCGCAGGCCGACCGGCTGCTCTACAAGGCCGCGATCCGGCGGCGCTTGGAGAACCAGCCGAACCTCACGCTGTTCCAGGCGGCGGTCGACGATCTGATCGTCGAGGGCGATCGCATCGCCGGCGTCGTCACGCAGATCGGGTTGCGCTTCTTCGCCGATGCGGTGGTGCTGACGACCGGCACGTTCCTGTCGGGGCGCATCCACGTCGGCATGGAGAACCACGAGGCCGGGCGCGCGGGCGAGCCCGCGGCGAAGCGCCTGGGTGCGGCGCTGCGCGAGCGCGAGCTTCCGGTCGGGCGGCTCAAGACCGGCACGCCGCCGCGCCTCGACGGCCGCACGATCGACTTCGCGTCGCTCGAAGTGCAGCCCGGCGACGAACCGCAGCCGGTGTTCTCGTTCATCGGCACGCGCGCGATGCATCCGGCGCAACTGCCGTGCTGGATCACGCACACGAGCGAGGCGACGCACGAGATCATCCGCGGCGCGCTCGACCGCTCGCCGCTCTACGCGGGCGTGATCGAGGGTGTCGGTCCGCGCTACTGCCCGTCGATCGAGGACAAGGTCGTGCGTTTCGCGCAGCGCGCGTCGCACCAGGTGTTCCTCGAGCCCGAGGGGCTCACCACGCACGAGATCTATCCGAACGGCGTGTCGACGTCCCTCCCCTTCGACGTGCAGCTCGCGCTCGTGCGCACGCTGCCGGGCTGCGCGAACGCGCACATCCTGCGCCCCGGCTACGCGATCGAATACGACTACTTCGATCCGCGCGCGCTGCGGATGACGCTCGAGACGCGCGCCATCGGCGGACTCTTCTTCGCGGGCCAGATCAACGGCACCACCGGCTACGAGGAGGCCGCAGCGCAGGGACTCCTCGCCGGACTGAACGCCGCGCGGCACGCGCGCGGCGAGGAGGGCTGGCATCCGCGCCGCGACGAAGCCTACCTGGGCGTATTGGTCGACGACCTCGTCATCCGCGGCGTCTCCGAGCCCTACCGGATGTTCACCTCGCGCGCCGAGTACCGGCTGCAGCTTCGCGAGGACAACGCGGACCTGCGTCTCACCGAGCACGGCCGGCGACTGGGCCTCGTCGACGACGCGCGCTGGGACGCGTTCGCGCGCAAGCGCGACGCGATCGTGCGCGAGGTCGAGCGGCTGCGCTCGACGCAGGTGAATCCGAACGTCGTCGCGCATCACCAGATCGAACGCGTCGTCGGGGCGCCGCTCGAGCGCGCGCACACGCTCGACGAACTCCTGCGCCGTCCCGAAGTCGGCTACGCCGCGCTGATGACGCTGCCGGGCGCGGGCGCCGCGGTCGACGATCCCGAGGTCGCGCTGCAGGTCGAGGTGTCGATCAAGTACGCCGGCTACATCGAGCGTCAGAAAGACGAGATCGCGCGCACGCTCGCGCAGGACGAGACGCGGCTCCCCGGCGATCTCGACTACGAGACGGTGCGCGGACTGTCGACCGAGGTGCGAGAGCGGCTGAACCGCCAACGCCCCGAGACGATCGGCCAGGCGTCGCGGATGCAGGGCATCACGCCGGCGGCGATCTCGCTCCTCCTCGTGCATCTGAAGCGCGGCTTCGGCCGCGAGGATGCAGCATAGGATGTGGCCCCCCCGAAGCGACCTGCGGCTGCCTCCGCCCGAGGGGGCACAATGGCCGCGGTAGCGAGCGAAGCGGTCACGCTGGAAACGGGCATCGCGCGGCTGGGCGTGCGGCTGCCGGAAGGCGGCGTCGCGGCGCTCGAGCGCCACCTCGCGCTGCTCGCGAAGTGGAACCGCACCTACAACCTGACGGCGATCCGCGAGAGCGAGCGCATGGTCACGCACCACACGCTCGACGCGCTCGCGATCGTGCCGCATCTGCCGTCGCGCACGGGGATCCGCGTGCTCGACGTCGGAAGCGGCGGCGGGCTGCCGGGCATTCCGATCGCGATCGCGCGGCCGGACGCGCGTGTCGTGATGATCGACGCGAGCACGAAGAAGGCGGCATTTCTCGCACAGGCCGCGATCGAGTTGCCGCTGCCCAATGCGCAAGCGCATGGCGTGCGCATCGAGGACTACGCGAGCGCGGCGCCGTTCGACGTGGTGGTCTCGCGCGCGTTCGCGGATCTCGCGACATTCGCGCGCGCCGCGCTCCCGCATCTCGCCGATGATGGTCGGGTGCTCGCGATGAAGGGTGCGCTGCCGGGCGACGAGATCGCGGCGTTGCCCGCGGACGTGGAAGTCGTCGACACGCCGCGCCTCGACGTGCCCGGGCTCGACGGCGAGCGGCACCTGGTCGTGATGAGGGCACGATGAAGACACCGCGGATCATCGCGATCGCGAACCAGAAGGGCGGCGTCGGCAAGACGACCACCGCGGTCAACCTCGCGGCGAGCCTCGTCGCGATGAACCGCCGGGTGCTGCTGGTCGACCTCGACCCGCAGGGCAACGCGACGACCGGTGCGGGCGCGGACAAGCGCGCGCAGAGCGCGACCGTCTACCAGGTGCTGCTGGGCGAGCGGAAGATCGCCGACGTGCGGATCGTGTCGCCGACCGGCGGCTTCGACCTCGTGCCGGCGAACCGCGAACTCGCCGGCGCCGAGGTGGAACTGGTCGACCTGCCGGAGCGCGAGACGCGGCTCAAGGACGCGCTCGCCGAGGCGCTCTCGCAGATGAAGAACGCGATCGGCGAGGTCGCCGGCGAGTACGACTTCGTCCTGCTCGACTGCCCGCCATCGCTCTCGCTGCTGACCCTCAACGGCCTGTGCGCGGCCGACAGCGTGCTGATCCCGATGCAGTGCGAGTACTACGCGCTCGAAGGGCTCTCCGACCTCGTGCAGACGGTGAAGAAGGTGCGCGCGCATTTGAACCCGTCGCTCGAGATCGAGGGCCTCTTGCGCACGATGTACGACCCGCGCAACACGCTCGCGCAGAACGTCGCCGCCGAACTCGAGAAGCACTTCGGCGACAAGGTCTACCGCACCGTCGTGCCGCGCAACATCCGGCTCGCCGAGGCGCCGTCGCACGGCATCCCGGCGCTCAAGCTCGAACTGCAGTCGAAGGGCGCGCAGGCCTACCTCGCGCTCGCCGGCGAGATCCTGCGGCGCATGGAAGCGCGCGCGGCATAGCGCGGTTACGCAGAGCATCTCCACAGGAGTCGAAGGTGATCCGACCGAAGGGACTGGGACGCGGGCTCGACGCGCTCCTGTCGGGCGGCGGCGACGTCGCGCCGGCGAAGGATTCGCAGCAGACGCTCGCGATCGACCGGCTCGCGCCGGGGCGCTACCAGCCGCGCACGCGGATGGACGAGGCCGCGCTCGACGACCTCGCGGCGTCGATCCGCGAGCAGGGCGTGATGCAGCCGATCCTCGTGCGGCCGGTCGACGGCGGCCGCTACGAGATCATCGCGGGCGAGCGGCGCTGGCGCGCCGCGCGGAAGGCGGGCCTGCGCGAGGTCCCGGTGCTCGTGAAGGCGGTGCCCGACCAGGCGGCGCTCGCGCTCGCGCTGATCGAGAACATCCAGCGCGAGGACCTCGACCCGATCGAGGAGGCGCAGGGGCTGAAGCGCCTGGTCGACGAGTTCGGCATCACGCACGACGAGGCGGCGAAGGCGGTCGGCCGCTCGCGCAGCGCGGTCACGAACCTGCTGCGCCTCACGCAGCTTCCGAAGGCCGTGCAGGACTACGTGCAGGCCGGCGCGCTCGACATGGGGCACGCGCGCGCGCTGCTCGCGCTGCCCGCCGCGCAGCAGACCGCAACCGCGGTGCGCGTGGTGAACGGCGGACTGTCGGTGCGCGAGACCGAGCGGCTCGTGCACGGGCTCCTCAACCCGGCGAAGCGCGCGGCGCGACGCAGGCACCACGCACGCGACGCCGACACGATCCGGCTCGAGAACGAACTCGCCGACGCGCTCGGCGCGAAAGTGACGATCGAGGCGAAGCCCGGCGGCAAGGGACGCGTCGTGATCGCCTACGCGTCGCTCGAGGCGCTCGACGGGATCGTCGCGAAACTCAAGTAGCGCGGGCGATCGCCCCGGCGGGTGCGGCACCGCAGGGCGCGTGACGCGGGGCCGGTGGGCGCAGGGGGCGTCACCCGCGGGGAACCTCCGGATCGCGGCGCGATCTACCGCAGGGCTGAGGCGTTCGGAGCAATGGCGCGGCCAAGGCGGTCGATCCCGGCGCGGGACGATAGTCCGCCGAGACGTTGTGTCGCATCAAGGCGCGGGCGCGCGCCTCCGCGCACCATCGCGGCACGAAACGAACGGTCGAGGGAGAGGACATGCAACGACGTGCGGTGATCCGGGCATTCGCGGGAGCGCTGGCGGCGGTCGCGTTGCCGGTGCGCGCGGGGGCGCCGGCGGTCAAGGTCTACAAGTCGCCGACCTGCGGCTGCTGCACCGGCTGGGTCGACCACATGCGCGCCGCGGGCTTCGCGGTCACGGTCGACGACAGCGGCAACACCGCCGCGCGCTCGCTTCTCGGCATTCCACCGTCGCTCGGCTCCTGCCACACGGCGGAGGTCAGCGGCTACGCGATCGAGGGTCACGTGCCCGCGGCCGACGTGAAGCGCCTGCTCGCCGAGCGGCCGAAGGCGCGCGGCCTCGCGGTGCCCGGCATGCCGATCGGATCGCCGGGCATGGAGATGGACGGCCGCCGCGACCGCTACGACACGCTGCTCGTGCGGCGCGACGGGACGACTGAGGTTTTCGCGCGCCATTGAGCGCGCAACCCGTGGGTCGGCCTTCGGGCCGACACGTTCCTTCGTGTCGACACGAACCCCGTCGGGCTGAAGCCCGACCTACCGGGAGGCGGCACGTCGGGCTGAAGCCCGACCTACCGGGGGGGCGGCACGTCGGGCTGAAGCCCGACCTACGAGGATGTCGCAGCGGCGCTCAACGCGCCGCCACCGGAGTCGCCGCCGCCTCTATCCTCTGACTCCTGACTCCTGATTCCTGACTGCTGAGTCCTACAACTGCCTCAGCATCGTCTGCGCATCGGAGACTTCGAACTTGCCGGGAGCCTCGATGTTGAGGGTCTTGACGACACCGTCGTCGACCAGCATCGAGAAGCGTTGGCAGCGCATGCCCATGCCCTTCGCGTTCAAGTCGAGCTCGAGGCCGAGCGCCTTCGCGTAGTCCGCGCTGCCGTCGCCCAGCATCCGGATCTTGTCGCCGGTGTGCTGGTCGCGCGCCCACGCGCCCATCACGAACGCGTCGTTGACCGACAGGCACGCGATCGCGGCGACGCCCTTCGCCTTCAGCTTGTCGAAGTTCTGCAGGTACGAAGGCACGTGCTTCGCCGAGCAGGTCGGCGTGAACGCTCCGGGCAGGCCGAAGATCACGACCTTCCGGCCCTTGACGAAGTCCTCGACCTTGACCGGGTTGGGCCCGATCGAGCAGCCGTCCTTCTCGACCTCGAAGTACTCCATCAGCGTCCCGGCGGGGAGCTTGTCGCCGACCTTGATCGTCATGTCGCGTTCTCCGTTCGTCTTGTGGGGGGCGTGTCGATTTCACCGCTCCTGGATCGTCGAGGATCGCAGCGACCGGCGCGAAGATCAACCCCGCGCCTTGCGGGGACACGGCGCTTTGGCGTAGCGTGCCGCCTCCGGCCCCCGCGAGCCGCCGGCTGCCGCGACCGTTCCCACGCACACGGAGGTCCGCATGCCCGCATCGTCCCACAGCAGCAAAGCCGCCACGCGACGCACGACCGTTCTCATCGCCACGCGCAAGGGGCTGTGGACGCTCTCGAGCGATGCCGCCCGCTTGCGCTGGACGCTCGCCGGTCCGCGGTTCCTCGGGCACAACGTTCACCACGCGATGGCCGATCCACGCGACCCGCGCCATTGGCTCGCCGCCGCGCGTACCGGGCACCTCGGACCGACGGTGTTCCGCTCGGCCGACCGCGGGCGGACCTGGACCGAAGCCTCGAAGCCGCCGGCGTTCGATGCCGGGACCGGGCGCACCGTCGACCACACGTTCTGGCTCACGCCGGGCCACGCGAGCGAGCCGGCGTCCTGGTATGCCGGCACTTCACCGCAGGGCCTGTTCCGCTCGACTGATCATGGCGCGACCTGGACCGGGGTCGCGGGTTTCAACGCGCACCGGCAGCGCAAGGCCTGGTGCGGCGGCGACCAGGACGGCACCCCCGACGGGCCGAAGATGCATTCGATCCTCGTGGACCCGCGCGACGCGAAGCATCTCTACATCGCGATGTCCTCGGGGGGCGTATTCGAGTCCGTCGACGCAGGGGCCGACTGGACGCCGATCAACCGCGGAGTGAAGGCTGACTTCCTCCCCGAGCCCACGCCGGCCTTCGGCCACGATCCGCACTGCGTGCGTTTCGCCGGCGGCGATCCCGACCGGCTGTGGCAGCAGAACCATTGCGGGCTCTACCGCCTCGATCGTCCGTCGACCGAATGGATCGACATCGGCGGCGGGATGCCGAAAGCCGTGGGCACCGTCGGCTTCCCGATGGTCCCGCATCCGCGCGATCCGGACACCGCCTGGATCTTCCCGATGGACGGCTCCGACGTGTGGCCGCGCGTGTCGCCGGGGGGCCGGCCGGCCTGCTTCCGGACCGCCGACGCGGGCCGGACGTGGAAGCGGCTCGACACCGGTTTGCCGCGCGCGCAGGCGTGGTGGACGGTCAAGCGCCAGGCGATGACGCAAGATGCTCGCGACCCGGTCGGCCTCTACTTCGGGACGACGTCGGGCGAGGTCTGGGGCAGCCGCGACGAGGGCCGCACCTGGAAGCTCCTCGTGCGCAACCTGCCGCAGATCCACGCGGTCGAGGCGTTCGCCTCCTGAAGGCCCGCGTGATCGCGCGCTACCGCGTCCGGATCCCGTCGCCGTTGCGGTCCTACACGCTCGGCCATGCCGAGGTCGACGTGACGCTGCCGGAACTCTCGCCGGATGCCGCGCCGCCACTGCGCGCGATCATCGCCGCGCTCGATTCGTCGTTTCCCGGCATCCGCTTTCGCATGATCGACGAACAGGGCGCGATCCGGCCGCACATCGCGATGTTCGTCGGGCCGAAGGCGGTGCGCGACCTCGCCACGCCGGTGCCGGCGGGAACCGAGGTGATGATCGTCGCGGCGCTGTCCGGCGGCTGAACAGAGCAAAGGGGTCAGACTCGGTTGATCTTCAGTTCAGATCAACCGAGTCTGACCCCTTTGATGGTTGCCGCAGGGCAGCATCGAACGGACGTTCAGTCGCGGCTTGCGCTGGCTCAAGGAACCGGTGCAGCGTCGCTGCATCGCAGCATTTCCTTGCCGCCGGATGGTTGAAACCGTTACAATCGACAGGTTTGCTCGGTTCGCCGGTGGCGTTCCTTCCGTCGAGGGCGCCGGCGTGATACCTCCGCTCAAGTCCAAGCCGATCCGCACCGTCCTCGCCTGGCAGGCGATCGCCACCGCAGCGATCGCGGCCGTGTCGGGAGGGTGGGCCGGCTTCCACGCGGCGCTGTCGGCCGCGCTGGGCGGTGCCATCACGCTGTCCTCGACCGTCGTGTACGCGTTCGTGCTGGGGATCGGGCCGAAGGCCACCGCCGGCGCCTCGGTCGTCACGATGCTGCGCGCGGAGGGGGCGAAGATCCTCGTGATCCTCCTCCAGCTCTGGCTGGTGCTCGCGGCGTACAAGGACGTCGTGGTGGCGGCGCTGTTCGCCGCCTTCGCGGTGACGGTGTTGCTGTTCTCGACCGCCCTGTTGGCGCGCGAGTAGAACGACGGAAGAACCATCGATGGCGGCCGGCTCCGAACTCTCCCCCACGAGCTACATCCAGCACCACCTGACCTTCCTCACCCACCCGGTCAAGGAAGGCGGCGGGTTCTGGACGATCAACGTCGACACGCTGGTGACGTCGCTGATCCTGGGCGTCCTGTGCTTCGGATTCATGTGGTGGATCACGCGCAAGGCGACCTCGGGCGTCCCGTCGAAGACGCAGGCCTTCATCGAACTCGCGATCGGGTTCGTCGACAACGAGGTGCGCTCGGCCTACCAGGGCACGAGCCGGCTGGTCGCGCCGCTCGCGCTCACCACGTTCGTCCTCGTGCTCTTCATGAACGCGATGGACTTCCTGCCGGTGGACATCATGTCGTGGATCTACCACAACGTGTTCCACCAGGAGACCTGGCGCAGCGTGCCCACCGCCGACGTGAACACGACCTTCGCGCTCGCCCTCTCGGTGTTCGCGCTGATGATCTTCTACAGCATCAAGGTCAAGGGCTTCGGCGGCTGGATCCACGAGCTCTTCTGCGCGCCGTTCGGGGCCAATCCGCTGCTGTGGCCGGCGAACCTGCTGTTCAACATCGTCGAGTACGTGAGCAAGCCGCTCTCGCACAGCCTGCGGCTGTTCGGCAACATGTACGCGGGCGAGATCATCTTCATGCTGCTCGGCATGTGGGCCGCCACCGGGCTGGTCGGCGTGATCGCCGGGGCGGTGCTGCACCTCGGCTGGTCGATCTTCCACATCCTGATCGTCGTGCTGCAGGCTTACATCTTCATGATGCTGACCATCGTGTACGTCGCGATGGCGCACGAGCACCACTGACGGACACGGGGCCTCCCGCTCCCGCGCCCGGCGTTCTTCGCACCACGCAACCCCGTCACCTTCCGCGACAACGAAAGGAAACAAGATGGACCCGAAACTGCAACTGCTCGCCATGATCCAGGCCTACACCGGCATCGGCATCGGCCTCATGATCGGTCTGGGCGCGCTCGGCGCCTGCGTCGGCGTGGGCATCATGTGTTCGCGCTTCCTCGAGGGCGCGGCCCGCCAGCCGGAGCTGATGCCCCAGCTGCAGACGAAGGTGTTCCTGCTGCTCGGCCTGATCGACGCGTCGTTCATCATCGGGCTCGGCATCGCGATGCTGTTCGCGTTCGGCAACCCGCTGCTCGCCGTCATCCCGCGCTAATGTCCAACGCGGGCCCGGCCCGACGCACGTAAGGAAGCCGTCATGGACATCAACCTGACGTTGTTCATGCAGGCGGCGGGATTCGCCGCGTTCATCTGGTTCACGGCGAAGTTCGTCTGGCCGCCGCTGATGAACGCGATCGAGACGCGCCGCAAGGAGATCGCCGACGGACTCGCGGCGGGCGAGCAGGGCCGCCAGAACCTCGCGTCGAGCGAGAAACGGGTGGCCGACATGCTCACCGAGGCGAAGTCGAAAGCCTCCGAGATCGTCGCGCAGGGCGAGAAGTTCCGCTCCGAGACGATGGACCGCGCGAAGGTCGAGGCGAAGGCCGAGGCCGACCGCATCGTCGCCGCCGCCAAGGCCGAGATCCAGCAGGAAGTCGCCCGCGCCAAGGAGTCGCTGCGCAAGTCGGTGGCGGATCTCGCGGTCACCGGCGCGGCGAAGATCCTCAAGCGCGAGGTCGACGCGAAGGCGCACGCCGACCTGCTCGCCGAGATCCAGAAGCAGCTCTAGACCGCACGCCATGGCCGAACTCTCCACCATCGCGCGACCCTACGCAGAAGCGGCGTTCGAGATCGCGTCGGCCGAGCGGGCATTGCCCGCCTGGTCGCAGATGCTCGAACTCGTCGAGTCCGTGGCGTCCGACGCGCGGATGCGCGTGGCGCTCGCGAATCCGACGCTCGGCGACGACGCGAAGGAATCGCTGTTCCTGTCGATCTGCGGGGAGCGCCTCGACGCCGACGCGAGGAGCTTCGTGCGCGTGCTGATCGAGGCGGACCGGATCGGTCTCGCCCGCGAGATCCGCGAGGTGTTCGAGAAGCGCCGGCACGACGCCGAGGGCGTCGCGCGGGCGTCGATCGAGAGCGCGATGCCGCTTGCCGACGCCGACCTCGCCGCGCTGAAGGCGGCGCTCGGGCGGCGCTACGGCAAGAAGGTGGAGGCCACCGTCAGCGTCAATCCGGCGCTGATCGGCGGCGCGCGCATCACGGTGGGCGATACGGTGATCGACGACTCCGTCGCGGGCAAGCTCGCCGCGATGCAGAACGCCCTCACGGCCTGACAGACCACGAATCGAGCGTGACACGGGCGGAGCGCCCCCACGACGCGAGGAAACCATGCAGTTGAACCCATCCGAAATCAGCGAACTGATCAAGGCGAAGATCCAGAACCTGGACACCGGCGCGCAGACGCGCACGCAGGGGACGGTCGTCTCGGTCACCGACGGCATCTGCCGCATCCACGGGCTCGCCGACGCGATGCAGGGGGAGATGCTCGAGTTCCCGGGCAACACCTTCGGACTCGCGCTGAACCTCGAGCGCGACTCGGTCGGCTCGGTGGTGCTGGGCGAGTACGAGCACATCACCGAGGGCGCGACGGTCAAGTGCACCGGACGCATCCTCGCGGTCCCGGTCGGCCCCGAACTGATCGGGCGCGTCGTCAACTCGCTGGGCGAGCCGATCGACGGCAAGGGCCCGGTGAACGCGAAGATGACCGACGTGATCGAGAAGGTCGCGCCGGGCGTCATCGACCGCCAGTCGGTGAACCAGCCGGTGCAGACCGGCCTGAAGTCGATCGACGCGATGGTGCCCATCGGGCGCGGCCAGCGCGAACTCATCATCGGCGACCGGCAGACCGGCAAGACGGCGGTCGCGGTCGACACGATCATCAACCAGAAGGGCAAGGACCTCATCTGCATCTACGTCGCGATCGGCCAGAAGGCCTCGACCATCGCGAACGTGGTCCGGAAGCTCGAGGAAAACGGCGCGATGGCCTACACGATCATCGTGGCGGCGAGCGCGTCGGAGTCGGCCGCGATGCAGTACATCGCGCCCTACTCGGGCTGCACGATGGGCGAGTACTTCCGCGACCGCGGGCAGGACGCCCTCATCATCTACGACGACCTGACCAAGCAGGCCTGGGCCTACCGCCAGGTGTCGCTGCTGCTGCGCCGCCCGCCGGGCCGCGAAGCCTATCCGGGCGACGTGTTCTACCTGCACTCGCGCCTGCTCGAGCGCGCCGCGCGCGTCAACGCGAAGTACGTCGAGCAGTTCACCGGGGGCGAGGTCAAGGGCAAGACCGGTTCGCTGACCGCGCTGCCGATCATCGAGACGCAGGCGGGCGACGTGACCGCGTTCGTGCCGACCAACGTGATCTCGATCACCGACGGCCAGATCTTCCTCGAGACCGACCTCTTCAACGCCGGCATCCGCCC
This sequence comes from Burkholderiales bacterium, assembly GCA_015075645.1. NCBI lineage: Bacteria > Pseudomonadati > Pseudomonadota > Betaproteobacteria > Burkholderiales > Burkholderiales bacterium. Next base: position 501,106 of record JABTUF010000004.1, read on the forward strand.
CGCGATCAACGCGGGCATCTCGGTGTCGCGCGTGGGCGGCAGCGCGCAGACCAAGGTCATCAAGAAGCTCGGGGGGGGCGTGCGTCTCGCGCTCGCGCAGTATCGCGAGCTCGCCGCGTTCGCGCAGTTCGCCTCCGACCTGGACGACGCCACGCGCAAGCAGCTCGACCGCGGCCGCATGGTGACCGAGCTCATGAAGCAGCCGCAGTACTCGCCGATGTCGGTCGCCGACCAGGCGCTGACGCTGTTCGCCGTGAACCGCGGCTACTACGACGACGTGCCGGTCGAGAAGGCGCTCTCCTTCGAGTCGTCGCTGCGCGCGTTCATCGGCAGCAAGTACAAGGCGCTGCACGAGCGGGTCGCGAAGAACATGGACCTCTCCGAGGGCGACGAGAAGGAACTCGCCGCGGCGATCGAGGACTTCAAGAAGACGGGCACCTTCTAGTCGACGGACGAAAGTGCAACCCTACTTTCGTCCGATGAGGCTTCCCGAAAATCGCCGGCGGAGCCGGTCGATTTTCGGCGGCAGGAGCTAGGAAAGAGCGCGATGGCGGGATCGAAGGAAATCCGCAACAAGATCAAGAGCGTGCAGAGCACGCGCAAGATCACCAAGGCGATGGAGATGGTCGCGGCCTCGAAGATGAAGAAGGCCCAGGACCGCATGCGTGCCTCGCGCCCGTACCTCGAGCGCACGCTCAACATCGCGGTCCACATCGCGCAGGCGAACGCCGAGTACAAGCACCCGTTCCTCGCCAAGCGCGAGAAGACGAAGCGGGTCGGGGCGATCGTCGTCACGACCGACAAGGGCCTGTGCGGCGGCCTCAACACCAACGTGCTGCGGCTCGCCAACCAGAAGCACAAGGAGTGGCAGGCCGCCGGCGTCGGCGTCGACTACGTCGCGGTCGGCACGAAGGGCCTCGCGTTCCTGACCCGGATGGGCTGCAACGTGATCAGCAGTGTCGTGCAGCTCGGCGACCGTCCGCACGTCGAGCGCATGGTCGGGCCGGTGAAGGCGCTGCTCGACAAGTACATCGCCGGCGAGGTCGACGAGGTGTGGCTGTTCTACACCGCGTTCATCAACACGATGAAGCAGGAATCGCGCGCCGGCCGCATCGTGCCGGTGCCGATGCAGTACCGGCCGCCGGGCTCGGCCGACGTGGTGCGGCCCGAGTCGGCGACCGGCGCCTGGGACTACATCTACGAGCCGGACGCGCGCACGCTGCTCGACGGCATGATGCGCCGCTACATCGAGGCGATCGTCTACCAGGCCGTCGCCGAGAACATGGGCTCCGAGCAGTCGGCGCGCATGGTCGCGATGAAGGCGGCCACCGACAACGCCGGCAAGATCATCAACGAGCTGCAGCTCATCTACAACAAGACGCGCCAGGCCGGGATCACGAAGGAACTCTCGGAGATCGTCGGCGGCGCGGCCGCGGTGTGACGCTCCCGCCGCCACCGAATCACGACATCAGACGGAAGACATCATGAGCCAAGGCACCATCGTCCAATGCATCGGCGCGGTCGTCGACGTGCAGTTTCCGCGCGACGCGATGCCGAAGGTCTACGACGCGCTCGTCCTCGAGCAGGACGCGACCAACAAGCTCGTCGAGCAGGGCCTGACCTTCGAGGTCGAGCAGCAGCTCGGCGACGGGATCGTGCGCACGATCGCGATGGGCAGCTCCGACGGATTGAAGCGCGGCATGAAGGTGCGCTCCACCGGCGAGAACATCAAGGTGCCGGTCGGCCCCGGCGTGCTCGGGCGCGTGATGGACGTGCTCGGCCGGCCGATCGACCAGCGCGGCCCGGTGAAGGCCGACGAGCGCCGGCCGATCCACGCGCCCGCGCCGAAGTTCGACGAACTCTCGCCGTCGACCGAACTCCTCGAGACCGGCATCAAGGTCATCGACCTCATCTGTCCGTTCGCGAAGGGCGGCAAGATCGGGCTGTTCGGCGGCGCCGGCGTCGGCAAGACCGTCAACATGCTCGAGCTCATCAACAACATCGCGAAAGAGCACTCGGGCCTGTCGGTGTTCGCCGGCGTCGGCGAGCGCACGCGCGAAGGCAACGACTTCTACCACGAGATGAGCGACGCGAAGGTGATCCGCCAGGACGACCTCGGGCAGTCGAAGGTCGCGATGGTGTTCGGCCAGATGAACGAGCCGCCGGGCAACCGGCTGCGCGTGGCGCTGACCGGCCTCACGATGGCCGAGCGCTTCCGCGACGAGGGCCGCGACATCCTGTTCTTCGTCGACAACATCTACCGCTACACGCTGGCCGGCACGGAGGTCTCCGCGCTGCTCGGCCGGATGCCCTCCGCCGTGGGCTACCAGCCGACGCTCGCCGAGGAGATGGGCCGGCTGCAGGAGCGCATCACCTCGACCAAGGTCGGCTCGATCACCTCGATCCAGGCGGTCTACGTGCCCGCGGACGACCTGACCGACCCGTCGCCCGCGACGACCTTCGGCCACCTCGACGCGACGCTCGTGCTCTCGCGCGACATCGCGGCGCTCGGCATCTACCCGGCGGTCGACCCGCTCGACTCGACCTCGCGCCAGGTCGACCCGAACGTGATCGGCCAGGACCACTACACGATCACCCGCCGCGTGCAGGCGACGCTGCAGCGCTACAAGGAGCTGCGCGACATCATCGCGATCCTCGGCATGGACGAGCTCTCGCCCGAGGACAAGCTCGCGGTGGCGCGCGCGCGCAAGATCCAGCGCTTCCTGTCGCAGCCGTTCCACGTCGCCGAGGTGTTCACCGGCTCGCCGGGCAAGTACGTGCCGCTCAAGGAGACGATCCGCGGCTTCCGGATGATCGTCGACGGCGAGTGCGATGCGCTGCCCGAGCAGGCGTTCTACATGGTCGGCGGCATCGACGAGGCGTTCGAAAAGGCCAAGAAGATGCAATAGCGAGGAGCCGGCGCTAGCGCGAGGGCGGCGAACGGCGTCGCGCTCGCGGAACCGGTCCGACGCGCGATCCGGTTCGAGCGTCGGCGGCGCAGGAAGGCGCGTCCATGGACGTTGGAGGCGCCGTCGCTCAACCGGCCCACGCGTCGTTGCGTGGCGTCGATGGCAGATGAAGGGTGGCATCGATCATGGCAACCACGATGAAAGTCGACATCGTCAGCGCGGAAGAGCGGATCTTCTCGGGCGACGCGGAGTTCGTCGTGCTGCCGGGGGTGATGGGCGAACTCGGCATCTACCCGCGCCACACGCCGCTCTTCACGCAGATCCGGGCGGGCGCCGTGCGCATGAAACTCCCCGACCAGGCGACCGAGGAGCTGGTGTTCGTGCAGGGCGGCTACCTCGAGGTGCAGCCGCACGCGATCACCGTGCTCGCCGACACCGCGATCCGCGCGAAGGACCTGGACGAGAAGGCCGCGCTCGAGGCGAAGAAGGCCGCCGAAGAAGCGATGATGCACAAGACGACGAAGGAAGAGATCGCCGCCGCCGAGGCCTCGCTCGCCACCGCGATGGCGCAGCTCGAGGCGATCCGCAAGCTCCGGCATCGGAGCTGAACCGGGCGCCGGTCGGCACCACGCGACGGACTGCGGGGCCGCCGCGTCGCTCTCCTCCCGCGCATGCGTCGGTCATTTGATATGCGGCGTGCGCTCACGGCTTCGCGCCCGGGCGCCCGTCGCCAATGGCCTGTCGCAACCACCGCACGAACTGCGAGGTGGCCGCGCCGTTCCGTCCGCTGTCGGATCGAACCAGATAGTAGGACGTCGTCACGACGCTGAACTCCGGCGCGAAGGGCGCAACGAGACTGCCTCGGGCAAGCTCGATGTCTGCCAGCAGTTCGCTTTCGAGCACGACCCCCAGGCCCTCCGCGGCCGCGTCGATCGCCATCGTCGAGCGGTCGAGCCACAGTTCGTGCGCCGGACGAAGCATCGGCGATCCGACCTGACGCAGGTAATCCTTCCAGGTCAGCGCGTTCGCCGAGTGGATCAGCGTCGCCCGGACGAGATCGGCCGGGGCGTTCAAGGCGAGCACCTTCGCGAGCGCCGGACTGCACAGCGGGCGCAAGCGCTCGACGACCAGGGGTTCGACGTCGCGATCCAGCAACGGTGGGCGGCTGTACGAAATCGCGATGTCGAAGCGGGTGTTGTCGAGGTCGCGATGGTCGGACAGCGTTGACAGGCGAACCCGCGTGCCCGGGTGCTCGCGCAAGAATTCAGGAAGGCGCGGCCGGAGCCATTTGGCGGCGAAGCTCGGGCTCGCCGCGATCGCGAGGATGCCGTCCTGGGATTGCGGCGCGACGAGACGGGTGGCGTCCGAAATGAGGCCGAATGCCGATTCGATCTCGCGCGCATAGGTGCGTCCTGCGCCAGTGAGCGTCGCCCGGCCGGCATGCCGGTCGAACAGACGCACGCCGAGAAACGACTCGAGCTGCTGGATGTGGTGACTGATCGCGGAAGGCGTCACCGCGAGCTCCGTGGCGCCTTGCGCGAAACTCCCGTGCCGCGAGGCGGCCTCGAACGCGAGCAACGCCTTCAGAGGCGGCAGTCTGGCCTTTGCGATCGCCGTTGACTTTCGTTGACGGGGCGATGAGTTCTTTTCGCTGGCTCCCATGGGCGCCCCCCCCTACGATGCCGCGATGGAAGAGACCGTTCCGGGAAAGCGTGCCATGGACGACAGCCTGCTGCAAGCGTCGAAAGACTACCTCGTGCGATACGGTGGAGACGCGTTCCCGCGATTGTTCCGCTCGGCGAAAGGAACGATCGTCAAGGACAGCGACGGTCGCGAATACCTGGATTTCACCTCCGGGCAGATGTGCGCGACGATCGGCCACAACCATCCCGCAATCGTCGAAGCGGTCAATCGCGCCGGGCAGAAGGCCTACCACCTGTTCAGCGGAATGATCCCCGAAGTCGTCGCGGAACTCGCGCGGACGCTGGCGCGCGACTGGCTGCCCGGGGATCTCGAGCGTTCGATCTTCATCAACACCGGATCGGAAGCCACCGAAGTGGCGCTCCGAATGGCGAAGATGGTCACGGGAGGCTACGAAATCCTGGCGCTCGGCGGTTCATGGCACGGGATCACCAGCGGCGCGAGCACGGTGTCGTTCGCGAGCGATCGCCGAGGATACGGCGTCCCCGCGCCCGGCGTGTTCGTCATCCCGGAACCCAACGCCTACCGCCCCTACATCGAACGCGCCACCGAGGAGGAGTCCGCGCTGGCGAACCTCGATCTCGCGCTGAAGATGTTCGACATGCAGTCGACAGGGCGCGGCGCGGCGATCATCGCTGAGCCGATCATCAGTGCAGGCGGAGTGCTCGTGCCCCCGAAGTCGTTCATGCGTGCGCTCCGCAAGGCGGCCGACGACCGCGGCATGCTGCTGATCTTCGACGAAGCGCAGACCGCGTTCGGTCGGATCGGGACGAGGACCGGCTCTGAACACTACGGGGTGGTTCCGGACATCATGGCGATGTCCAAGACGCTCGGCGGCGGGCTGCCGCTGGCGGCGGTATCGACTACGGCGAAGATCGAAGACGAGCTCCACGCCAGGCACTTCACGTACTACACGAGCCACGTGTCGGATCCGTTGCCGGCCGAAGCCGGCTTGGCGGTGCTGAAGGTGATCGCCGAAGAGCATCTGGTGGCGCGCGCGCGCGAGATGGGCGCCTACCTCAGGCGACGCCTCGACGGCCTCGGGGAGAAATACGACGTCATCGGCGACGTTCGGGGCGTCGGCCTGTTGCTGGGGGTCGAACTGGTGACCGATCGGGCTTCGAAAACCCCGGCGCACGAGCTCGGCGCGCTGACGACGCGGAAGTGCTTCGAATACGGACTCAGCATGAACATCCGGCGGCGTCCGGAGCGCGGGGCCGTCTGGCGCATCGCGCCGCCGTTGACCGTGTCGACCGACGAGATCGACCGCGCCGTCGAGATCCTCGACCGGGCGTTGCGCGAGAGCCTCGATCGAGCGCCGCGGCCCGCAGTTTCCGCCGTCTCGGCGCCGGCGCACTGAGACGGAAACCGGACCGAAGGCGCCGGTTTTCCCGGTCCGGGCGGCGCCTCTGTTCGACGGACTTCGGATCTCATCCTCTTCGGGAGTGACCATGACTCGCACGCTGCTCCTCATCCTCGCCGGTCTCGTCGCGGGCCACGTCGACGCGCAAACGGCCCTGCCGGACACGCTGACGAAGGTTCGTCAGACGGGATCCCTCACGCTCGGCTATCGCGAATCCTCGCCGCCTTTCAGCTACATCGACGATCAGCAGAGGCCGGTCGGATTCTCGCTCGACCTGTGCGACCAAATCGTGTCGGGCGTCCGGCGGCACCTCGGGCTTCGGGAGCTCAAGGTGGCCTACCAGCCGGTCACGGCGGCGAATCGAATCCCGTTGTTGCAGAACGGCACGATCGACCTGGAGTGCGGTTCGACGACCAACACGATCGCCCGGCAGAAGGTGGTCTCGTTCCTGCTCACGACGTTCGTGACCGGGACCAGCGTGATGGTCAAGTCGTCGAACGGAGCTTCCGGTTTGCGCGACCTCAAGGGAGAGACGGTCGCGCTGACTTCGGGGACGAACAACATCAACGCGATCCAGGCCGCGAACCAGCGGGATTCGCTGGGCTTGAAGATCATCTACGGGAAAGATCACGCCGAATCGCTGCTCCTGCTCGAAACCGGCCGAGCGGCGGCGTTCAGCACCGACGAGATCCTCCTCTACAGCCTGCGAGCGAACGCCGCCAATCCGAAGCAGTTCAAGGTCGTCGGCGAACTCCTGTCGGAAGAGCCGTACGGCATCATGGTCCGGAAGGACGATCCTTCGTTCAAGGCGCTCGGCGACGACATCCTGCGCGGCCTGTTCAAGGACGGGTCGTACGGGCGGATCTACGCGAAGTGGTTCACCTCGCCGATCCCGCCGAAGGGCGTCAATCTGGAGTTGCCGATGAGCCCCGAGGTGCGGGCGATCGTGGCCAATCCCAGCGACCGGGGTTCCTGACGCCCAGGGATGACCCGCGCCATCGCGCGGAGGCGCGCCGCGTCGGACGGGTAGGCGCCCGCCGCCGGGCGTGACAGGCCCTGCGATCGAGGCGGGCAATGGGGCGATCACCTCGCCCGGCGCGCCTCTCGGTGCGGCCGGGCGAACGCTTCGCTGCCGCATCGTCATCGACGGTCCGCGAGGTTGGACGCGTCGGGGTCGCGCAGGGCTTCCCTCGTGATCAGCCGGACCGGCCGTTCGCCGCGACCGGCACCCGACGGGATCGGGGGCGCACGACACCGGCCGCCTCGAGTGTTTGAACGATCAGCGCGCCTCCGCTCCGTAGCCGACCGGGTGCCGACGACGTATCATCGGCGAGAGGGCACGAATGCGAGGCATGTTCCTTGCATGCCGTCTGACCACCATTGCACGAGCCCGCCGTCCCGACGCCATGATCCGCCGACTCGCCGCAGCGTTTGCCCTCGGGGCGCTCGCCACCGCCGCCTGGGCCCAGGCGCCGCAGCAGGAACTGGTGTTCGCCGTCACCGAAGGGGTGACCTACCAGGCGACGCCCAAGGAGATCCGCGACAAGTTCGCTCCGATCGCCCAGGTCCTCGCGACCGCCACCGGCCGCCGCGTGCGGACCGTCCTGGTGCCCGCCTACGACGACGCCCGCGCCGGGCTCAAGACCCAGGAGTTCGACGTCGCGTTCCTGCATCCGGCGCACATCCCGATGGCCGAGATCAAGGCCGGCCGCTACAAGGCCGTCGCGTGGACGCAGGGCTTCACCGAGTACACGGCTTCGATGCTGATGACCGCGGACCGGCCGTACAAGTCGATGGACGACCTGAAGGGCCGCACCGTCGTCACGCCCGACCCCGACTCGATCACCGCGTGGATGGTCCGCGCGATGTTCCGTGCGGAGAACGTCCAGACGACCAAGGAGCGCGAACCGACGCCTTCGACCGTCCGCGTCATCACGACCCGTTACCAGGATGCGGTCCCGTTCTACCTCGAGAACCAGTTCGCGCAGGTCGGCGTCACCGCGTCGAACGCCGTGGTCCGGGGTTGGACCGCGAAGGGCGGCAAGGTGCTGCTCAGATCCCGCCCGGTGCCGATCAAGCAGTTCATCGTCTCCACGCGCCTGCCCGCGTCCGACCAGCAGAAGATCCGCGACGCACTGCTCGGCCTCAAGGACGCGAAGGGCGGCCAGCAGGTGCTGGAAACCGTCGGATACAAGGGCTTCGTCCCGCCCAACCCCGAGATCGAGTCCTCGGTCATCGCCTGGCTCGGGCTGTAGCGTCGCCCTATTCCCGCGGACCCGTGCGGGCCGCACTCGCTGCCCTGTCGCGGCCGTTGACGGCGCGCCGGTTCCGCTTGATCGAACGCGGGACAATCGGGCACCATGCCGCGCCCGGAGAGTTCGATGACCCGTTCCCGCACACCTCCTGCCGCCGGCGGGGCAGCGCGCGCCGCCCCGACTGATCACGGCGTCGTCGCCAACCGTACCTACGCCGAACTCGCCGTCGGCGATCGCGAAACGATCCGGCACACGATGACCGCGACCGAGATCGAGGGGCTCGCGCTCGTCGCGGGCGAACTCGACCCGTTCCACGTCGAAGGCAGCCGCGAGCGCGAGGGTCCGGTGGCGCCGGGCGCTGCGGCGATCGCGATGGTGTCGAACCTGCTGTTGCGTCGCCTCCCTGGGCCGGGGACGACGATCGCCGACACCGCGATGCATTACGCCGGTTCGATCGCGGTCGGGGACGAACTCACCGCGACGGTCACCGTGCGGCAGAAGACCGCGAAGGGGCGCCGCGTCGCCTTCGCCTGCCGCTGCGAGAACCAGCGCGGCGAGGTGCTGGTCGAGGGCCTCGCGCACGTGATCGCGCCGGCTTCGCGCCTCGCGTACACGCCGATCGCCACGCCTTCGCTCATCCTGCGGCGCAACGACGGTTTCGCGAAGATCCTGCGCCGCTGCGCCGGACTGCCGCCGGTGCGCTGCGCGGTCGTGCACCCCTGCGACCGTGACTCGCTCGCCGGCGCGCTCGAGGCCGCGAAGCGCAGGCTGATCGTCCCGGTGCTGGTCGGACCGCTGAAGAAGATCCGCGCCGCCGCGACAGAGGCGCAGGTCTCGCTCGCCGGCGTCGAGACGCACGACACCGAGCACAGTCACGCGGCCGCCGCGCTCGCGGTCGAACTCGCGCGCAACGGCAAGGTCGACGCGCTGATGAAGGGGAGCTTGCACACCGACGAGCTGATGGGGGCGATCGTGCCCTCCGCAACGGGACTGCGCACCGCGCGCCGGGTGAGCCACGTCTTCGTGATGGACGTGCCGACCTATCCGCGCCTGCTCTTCGTGACCGACGCCGCGGTCAACATCTTCCCGACGCTCGACGACAAGGTCGACATCGCGCAGAACGCGATCGACCTGGCGTGCGTGCTCGGCGTCGAGACGCCGAGGCTCGCGGTCCTCTCGGCGGTCGAGACGGTGACGCCGAAGATCGAGTCGACGCTGCACGCCGCGGCGCTGTGCAAGATGGCCGAGCGCGGGCAGATCGCGGGCGGACTCCTGGACGGACCGCTCGCGTTCGACAACGCGGTGTCCGAACACGCCGCGCGCGCGAAGGGCATCGCCGGGGCGGTCGCCGGCCGCGCCGACATCCTGCTCGTGCCCGACCTGGAGGCGGGCAACATGGTGGCGAAGCAGCTCCAGTACCTCGCCGGCGCGGACGCCGCAGGCATCGTGCTCGGAACACGCGTGCCGATCGTGCTCACCTCGCGCGCGGACAGCGTGCGGACCCGGCTCGCCTCCGCCGCGGTCATGGCGCTCGTCGCGCACGCGAAGCGCGCCGTGGTGCCGCGATGAGCGACGCGATCCTCGTCCTCAACGCGGGATCGTCGAGCCTCAAGTTCTCGCTGTTCCTCGAGCGGCCGGCCCTCGAACTCGAACTGCGCGGGCAGGTCGAGGGGCTGGGCACCGCGCCGCGCTTCGTCGCGAAGGATCCGGCGGGTGGCGTCGTCGCGCAGAAGGCCTGGGACGGCGCGAAGGCGCTCGACCACGCCGGCGCGATCGACCACCTGATGGCGTTCCTCGCGGAGCGCGTCTCGCGCGAGGCGCTGCGCGCGGTCGGGCATCGCGTCGTGCACGGCGGAACGCGCTACGCCGCGCCGGTACGCGTCGATGCGGGCGTGATCGACGAGTTGGCGAAGCTGATCCCGCTCGCGCCGCTGCACCAGCCGCACAACCTGACGCCGATCCGCGCGATCGCCGCGCGCATGCCCGCGTTGCCGCAGATCGCGTGCTTCGACACCGCGTTCCACCAGAGCGCCCCGGCGCTCGCGCAGGCGTTCGCGCTGCCGCCCGAGATCACCGATCGGGGCGTGCGCCGTTACGGCTTCCACGGACTCTCCTACGAGTACATCGCCGACGCGATGCGCGCCGTCGACGCGAAGGCCGCCGCGGGCCGCATGGTGGTGGCGCACCTCGGCAACGGCGCGTCGATGTGCGCGATCGCGGGCGGCAGGAGCGTCGCGTCGACGATGGGCTTCACCGCGCTCGACGGGCTCGTGATGGGCACGCGGCCGGGCAACGTGGATCCCGGCGTGCTGATCTGGCTGATGGACGAGATGGGCATGGGGCCGCGCGACCTCGAAGCGCTCCTCTACCACCGCTCCGGGCTCCTGGGCGTCTCCGGCGTCTCGTCGGACATGCGCACGCTGCTCGCGAGCGGAGAGCCGCGCGCGAAACTCGCGGTCGACCTCTTCTGCTACCGCATCGGCCGCGAGCTGGGCTCGCTCGTCGCGGCGCTCGGCGGCATCGATGCGCTCGTGTTCACCGGAGGCATCGGCGAGCACGCGGCGCCGGTGCGCGCGGCGGTCGTGCGCGGGGCGCGCTGGCTCGGACTCGAACTCGACGAGGCGGCCAATGCGGCGGGCGTGTCGAAGATCTCGGTGTCGGGCTCGCATGTGAGCGCGTACGTCGTGCCGACCGACGAGGAGCTGATGATCGCGCGGCACGTTCAGGCCGCGGTGGCCGGACCGCGCGGCACATAGCCCCGGTTCCGGTGCGGGCGTATCATCGGGCGATGGACGCGCACCGGATCGAGAAGGACGCGATGGGCGAAGTCCGCGTGCCCGCTGACCACCTGTGGGGCGCGCAGACCCAGCGCTCGATCGACAACTTCCCGATCGGCGTCGGCCGCTTTCACTGGGGCCGGCCGGTGATCCGCGCGTTCGGCCTGGTCAAGCTCGCCGCCGCGCTCGCGAACGTCAAGCTCGGCGTGCTGGCGAAGGACAAGGCGGAGCTGATCGAGCGCGCCGCGCGCGAGGTCATCGACGGCAAGCTCGACGGCGAGTTCCCGCTGGTCGTGTTCCAGACCGGCTCGGGTACGCAGTCGAACATGAACGCGAACGAGGTGATCGCGAACCGCGCGATCCAGCTCGCGGGCGGCAGGGTGGGCTCGAAGGCCCCGGTCCATCCGAACGACGACGTGAACCGCAGCCAGTCGTCGAACGACACGTTCCCCGCGGTGATGCACGTCGCGCTCGTCGAGGAGATCGACCACCGCCTGCTGCCCGCGATCGACCGCCTGGTCGCGACGCTGGACGCGAAGTCGAAGAACTTCGCCGACGTCGTGATGCTCGGCCGCACCCACCTGATGGACGCCACACCGGTGACGCTCGGCCAGGTGGTCGGCGGCTGGGCCGCGCAATTGCGCGAGGGCCGCGGCTACGTCGTGCAGGGGCGCGATGCGCTGCTGCCGATCGCGCTGGGCGGCACGGCCGTGGGCACCGGCTTGAACGCACCGGCGGGCTTCGCGGAGGCGGTCGCGGCCGAACTCGCCGCGCTGACCGGCGCGCGGTTCATCACCGCGCCCGACAAGTTCGCGGCGCTGTCCGCGCACGACGCGGTGGTGCAGGCCAGCGCCGCGGTGCGCACGCTCGCCGGCGCGGCGATGAAGATCGCGAACGACGTCCGCTTCCACGCGAGCGGGCCGCGCGCGGGGTTAGGCGAGATCACGATTCCCGACAACGAGCCCGGTTCGTCGATCATGCCGGGCAAGGTCAACCCGACGCAGTGCGAGGCGCTGACGATGGTCGCCGCGCGCGTGTTCGGCAACGACGCGACCGTCGCGTTCGCCGGCACGCAGGGCCACTTCCAGTTGAACGTCTACAAGCCGGTGATGCTGCACGGCGCGCTCGAGTCGATCGAGCTTCTCGCCGACGCGCTCGCCTCGTTCGACCTGCGCTGCGCGCGCGGCATCGAGCCGCTGCGCGAGCACCTGCGCGCGAACCTGGAGCGCTCGCTGATGCTCGTCACCGCGCTCAACCCGCACATCGGCTACGAGAACGCCGCGAAGATCGCGCAGAAGGCGCACCGCGAGGGCACGAGCCTGCGCGAGGCGGCGCTCGCGCTCGGGCTCGTGTCCGGCGCGGACTTCGATCGCTGGGTCGATCCGGCGGCGATGACGCGGCCCGATCCGCTCGCGCGCTGACCCTGCCGGAGCGGCAGACGTGCACCGCTCCGGCGCGACCGCAGCGCAGTCTTGATCGCGCCGCTGTTTGGCGCGAAGCTATCGACTCCCGCTCCTCCCCCATGTCCTCAGAACCGAACTCCTGGCGCGACTGGATCGGCCGCACCGAGGCGCACACCGACCTCGTGACGGCGGCGCCGCTCTTCGCGCTGTCGGCCACCCTCGACCGCGACGACGCGAGGCCCGGACCCGGAAGCGAGGTGCCGCCGCTGTGGCACTGGCTGTACTTCATGCCGGTCGCGAAGGCGCGCGACATCGGTCCGGACGGGCACCCGAAGCGCGGCGGCTTCCTGCCGCCGGTGCCGCTGCCGCGCCGCATGTGGGCCGGTGCGCGACTCACCTTCGCGCATGCGCTGCGCGTCGGCGACGAGGTGACGCGCCGGTCGCGCATCGCGGACGTGACGACGAAGGAAGGGCGCAGCGGCACCCTGGTGTTCGTGACCGTCCACCACGAGTACCTCGATGCGCGGGGCGTGGCGATCACCGAGGAGCACGACATCGTCTACCGCGACATGCCGCCGCCGGGGACGCCCTCGCCGGCCGCGAAGTCCGTGCCCGCGCCCTCGGGCGAAACCTACGCGCGCGAGATCGCTCCGGACCCGGTGCTCCTGTTTCGCTACTCGGCGCTCACCTTCAACGGCCACCGGATCCACTACGACCGCAGCTACGTGACCGGCGTCGAGGGTTACCCGGGACTCGTCGTGCACGGGCCGCTCATCGCGACGCTGCTCCTCGACAATCTGCGCCGCCATCAGCCGGGCGCGCGGGTGAAGGCGTTCCGCTTCAAGGCGGTGAGCCCGCTCTTCGACATCCACCGCTTCACCGTGTGCGGCCGCGCGGACGACGCGCATGGCCACACGTTGTGGGCGCGCAACCACGAAGGCGGCCTCGCCATGGAAGCCGCCGCCGAACTCGCCTGACCTTCCCGCGGAACACGCCATGATCAAGCACCAGAGCGACCAGTACCAGGACATCCGCGACGCGGTTCGCGCGCTGTGCGCCGAGTTCCCCGACGAGTACCACCGCAAGGTCGACGAGGCGCGCGGCTATCCGGAGGCGTTCGTCGACGCGCTCACCAAGGCCGGCTGGCTCGCCGCGCTGATTCCGCAGGAGTACGGCGGCTCGGGCCTGGGGCTCGCCGAGGCCTCGGTCATCATGGAGGAGATCAACCGCTCCGGCGGCAACTCCGGCGCCTGCCACGGCCAGATGTACAACATGGGCACGCTGCTCCGCCACGGTTCGGAGGCGCAGAAGCAGAAGTACCTGCCGAGGATCGCGAGCGGAGAGCTCCGCCTGCAGTCGATGGGCGTCACCGAGCCCACGACCGGCACCGACACGACCAAGATCAAGACGACCGCGGTGAAGAAGGGCGATCGCTACGTCGTCAACGGCCAGAAGGTCTGGATCTCGCGCGTGCAGCACTCCGACCTCATGATCCTGCTCGCGCGCACCACGCCGCTGCCCGAAGTCCGCAAGAAGTCCGAGGGCATGTCGATCTTCCTCGTCGACCTGCACCACGCCGTCGGTCACGGGCTCACCGTGCGCCCGATCGCGAACATGGTGAACCACGAGACCAACGAACTGTTCTTCGAGAACCTCGAAATCCCCGCCGAGAACCTGATCGGCCAGGAGGGCAGGGGATTCAAGTACATCCTCGACGGGCTGAACGCCGAGCGCACGCTGATCGCCGCCGAGTGCATCGGCGACGGCTACTGGTTCATCGATCGCATCGCGAAGTACGCGAACGAGCGCGTGGTGTTCAACCGCCCGATCGGCCAGAACCAGGGCGTGCAGTTCCCGATCGCCGAGGCCTACATCGAGGTCGAGGCGGCGAACCTGATGCGCTTCCGGGCCTGCGAGCTCTTCGACGCGCACAAGCCCTGCGGCGCCGAGGCGAACATGGCGAAGTACCTCGCGGCCAAGGCGTCGTGGGAGGCGGCCAACGTCTGCCTGCAGTTCCACGGCGGCTTCGGATTCGCGAACGAGTACGACGTCGAGCGCAAGTTCCGCGAGACGCGGCTCTACCAGGTCGCGCCGATCTCGACCAACCTGATCCTGTCGCACGTCGCCGAGCACACGCTCGGCCTCCCGCGATCGTTCTGACGGAGGTTACGGTGCGCGCGCTCGAAGGCATCACCGTCGTCACGCTGGAGCACGCGATCGCCGCGCCGTTCTGCACGCGCCAGCTCGCCGACCTGGGCGCGCGCGTGATCAAGGTCGAGCGGCCGGGCGTGGGCGACTTCGCGCGCGCCTACGACGGCCGCGTGCGCGGGCTCGCCTCGCATTTCGTCTGGTCGAACCGCAGCAAGGAGAGCCTGACGCTCGACGTCAAGCACCCGGAAGCCGCCGCGATCCTCTCGAAGCTCCTCGCGAAGGCCGATGTGCTGGTGCAGAATCTCGCGCCCGGCGCGGCGGCGCGGCTCGGGCTCTCGTACGAGGCGCTCGCGCCGGCGCACCCGAAGCTCGTCGTCTGCGACATCTCGGGCTACGGCGCCGACGGTCCCTACCGCGACAAGAAGGCCTACGACCTCCTGATCCAGAGCGAGTCGGGCTTCGTGTCGATCACCGGCTCGCCCGACGAACCCGCGAAGGCCGGCTGCTCGATCGCCGACATCGCGGCCGGCATGTACGCGTACACGAACATCCTGGCCGCGCTGATCGAGCGCGGTCGCACCGGCCGCGGCAAGGGCATCGACGTGTCGATGCTGGAGAGCATGGTCGAGTGGATGAGCTACCCGCTCTACTACGCGTTCGACGGCGCCGAGCCGCCGCCGCGCGCGGGCGCCGCGCACGCGACGATCTACCCCTACGGCCCGTTCCCGACCGGCGACGGCAAGACGGTGATGCTGGGGCTGCAGAACGAGCGCGAGTGGCAGGTGTTCTGCGCGAAGGTCCTGGGCAAGCCCGATCTCGCCACCGACGCGCGCTTCGCCTCCAACGCGAAGCGCACCGCGTCGCGCGAGGCGCTGCGCAAGCTGATCGTCGCCGAGTTCGCGGGGCTCTCCGCCGAGCAGGTGGTCGCGCGGCTCGACGACGCGCAGATCGCGAACGCGCGCGTCAACACGATGTCGGATGTCTGGGAGCACCCGCAGTTGAAGGCCCGCAAGCGCTGGGTGCAGGTCGACACGCCCGCCGGTCCGATCCCGGCGCTGCTGCCCCCCGGCGTGCCCGACGCCGCGAGCACGCGCATGGATGCGGTCCCCGCGCTCGGCGGGCACACCAACGCGATCCTCGCCGAACTGGGCTACGGCGAAGCCGCGATCGCGAAGCTCGCGAGCGAGAAGGCGATATGAACGCACGCTCGCCGGTCGAGCAGGGTGCGGCGACGCGCGAGGCGGCGCTCGCGGCGTTCGCGTCGAGCCTCGACCTGTCGGCGGTGCCGCCGGCGGTGGTGCTGCGCGCGCAGGAGCTGATGATCGATTGGCTGGGCTCCGCGCTCGCCGGCAAGGGTGCGCGGCCGGTCGAGGCGATCGTGCGCTTCGCCGAGGCGATGGGGCCCGCCGACGGCCCGTCCGAGATCCTGATCCGCCGCCGCGGCACGAGCCCGCTCCTGGCGGCGATGGCGAACGGCGCGGCGTCGCACTACGCCGAGCAGGACGACGTGCACAACGGCTCGGTGTTCCATCCGGCGACCGTCGTGTTCCCGCCCGCGCTCGCGGTGGCGCAAGCCGAAGGCGCGAGCGGGGCGGAGCTCCTCGCGGCTTGCATCGCGGGCTACGAAGTCGGCATCCGCGTCGGCGAGTTCCTCGGGCGCTCGCACTACAAGGTGTTCCACACCACCGGCACGGCGGGCACGCTCGCGGCGGCGGCGGCGGTCGGTCGCCTGCTGCGGCTCACGCCCGCGCAGATGCTCGACGCGTTCGGCTCCGCGGGCACGCAGTCGGCGGGGCTGTGGGAGTTCCTGCGCGACGGCGCGGATTCGAAGCAGTTGCACACCGCCCACGCGTCGGCCGCGGGACTCACGGCGGCGTACCTCGCGCGCGACGGCGTCACCGGCGCGAAGCGCATCCTCGAGGGCGCGCAGGGTCTCGCCGCCGGCATGTCGAGCGACGCGGACCCCGCGAAGCTCGACGACCGGCTCGGCGCGCGCTGGACGCTCGCCGAGACGTCGTTCAAGTTCCACGCCGCCTGCCGCCACACGCATCCGGCGGCCGACGCGCTGCAGCAGGTGATGCGCGCGCACCATCTTCGCGCCGAGGACGTGAACCGCGTCGTCGCGCACGTGCACCAGGGCGCGATCGACGTGCTCGGCCCGGTCGTCGATCCGGCGACCGTGCACCAGTCGAAGTTCTCGATGGGAACGGTGCTCGGCATGATCGCGGTGGAAGATCGGGCGGGGCTCGCGGAGTTCGACGGCCACTGGCGCGATCCGCGCGTCGTCGCGTTCCGCGAGCGCGTCGCGATGACGCTCGACGACGAGGTCGATCGCGCGTACCCGGCGCGCTGGATCGGCAAGGTCGAGGTCGAGACGAACGACGGCCGGACGCTCGCGGGCCGCGTCGACGAGCCGAAGGGTGATCCCGGCAACACGCTCGCGCCCGACGAGCTCGAGGACAAGGCGGTGCGGCTCGCGCGCTACCGCGACGGCGCGACCGAACCCGAGATGCGCCGCGCGATCGCCGCGATCCGCGCGCTCCCGACGACGCCGCGCGTCGGACCTCTCCTCGCCTGAAACGGCCGGCCCGCCATGACGCCGCGTTCCTACCTGTTCGTCCCCGCGAGCCGTCCCGAACGCATCGGCAAGGCGCTCGCCGCCGGGGCGGGCGCGGTGATCGTCGATCTCGAGGACGCGGTGGCGCCGGACGCCAAGCTCGAGGCGCGCCACGCCCTCGCGAACTGGCTCGCGCAGGCGTCCGGCTCCATCCTCGTGCGCGTGAACGCGGCGGACAGCGACTGGTTCGCCGACGACCTCGCGCTGTGCGGTCATGCGTCGGTGGCGGGCGTCGTGCTGCCGAAGGCCGAACGGCGCGCCGATCTCGCGCACGCCTCGGCGATCGCCGCGGGCAAGCGGCTCTATCCGCTGATCGAGACCGCGGCGGGCTACGACGCGGTGCGCAACCTCGCGTCCTCGCCGGGCGTCGAGCGGCTGGTGTTCGGCTCGATCGACTTCCAGGTCGATCTCGGCATCGACGGCGAGGAGGACGAGCTGCTGATGTTCCGCACCGGGCTCGTGCTCGCCTCGCGGCTCGCGGGCCTGCGCTCGCCGGTCGACGGCGTGTCCACCGCGATCGACGACGCGGACGCCCTGCGAGCCGACGTCGTGCGCTCGAAGAAGCTCGGCTTCGGCGCGAAGCTCTGCATCCATCCGAAGCAGGTCGCCGTGGTCAACGCCGCCTACCGGCCGAGCGACGCCGAGCGCGACTGGGCACAGCGCGTGCTCGACGCCACGGCGAAATCGGGCGGCGCCGCGGTCGCCGTCGACGGCAAGATGGTCGACAAGCCGGTGATCCTGCGCGCGCGCTCGATCCTGGACGAAGGCGATCCCGATCGCTGAACCGACATCAGGGGCCTGCGATGCAATCGAAGCAGCACTGGGAGAGCGTCTACGCGGGCAACCCCGCCGACCGGGTGAGCTGGTACCAGCCGCACGCGGCGCTGTCGATGCGGCTGATCGCGGAGGCGGGCATCGCGCCCGACGGCGAGATCATCGACGTCGGCGGAGGCGCCTCGACGCTCGTCGACGATCTCCTCGACGCCGGACATCGCGCGATCACGGTGCTCGACCTGTCGGGCGCGGCGCTCGCGACGGCGAAGGCGCGGCTGGGCCCGCGCGAGGGCGCGATCCGGTGGATCGAAGGCGACGTCACGCGGGTGGAACTCGCGCGCCATCGCTACGATCTGTGGCACGATCGTGCCGTGTTCCACTTCCTGACCGATCCGGCCGATCGCGCGGCCTACCGCGCGCAGGTCCTGCGCGCGGTGAAGCCGGGAGGCCACGTCGTGATGGCGACCTTCGCCGAAGACGGTCCTTCGGAGTGCAGCGGACTGCCGGTCATGCGCTACAGTCCCGGCAGGTTGCACGCGGAGTTCGGCGCGGCGTTCGAACTGCTCGAGCATCGTCGCGAGGAACACCGGACGCCTTCAGGCGCGCGGCAGGCGTTCGTCTACTGTTTCTGCCGCCGGTTGACGTCCTGATGCGGCGCGGATTCCGTTCATCCCGATGACCGACCGACCCCAGGCGGACCCCGTCGCGCGTCTCAAGGCGTTCTGGAACTCGCGCTACGCGAACGCCGGCGGCGAGTTCGTCTACGGCACCGAGCCCAACGCGTTCCTCGTGGCGTTCGCCGGCCGACTCGCGCCGGGCGGCAAGGTGCTGTGCCTCGCCGACGGCGAGGGCCGCAACTCGGTGTGGCTCGCGAAGCGGGGTTTCGACGTGAGCGCGGTCGACGTGGCCGAAGAGGGCGTGGCGAAGGCGCGCGCACTCGCCGCGCGCGAAGGCGTGCGCCTCGACGCATCGGTCGCCGACGTCACGCGCTTCGACTTCGGCGACGCGCGCTACGACGCGATCGTGTCGATCTTCCTGCACCTGCCGGCGAAGGCGCGACGCGCGATGCACCGGCGCGCCCTCGCGGGACTCGCACCGGGCGGCGTGTTCGTCTACGAAGCCTACGGACCCGAACAGTTGCGCTACGGCACCGGCGGCCCGCCGGAGCCGGAACTCCTCCATCCGCTCGACGACGTGCTCGCGGACTTCGAAGGCGCCTCGATCGAGCACGCGTTCACCGGCGTGCGGACGGTGCTCGAAGGCCGCGGCCACCGCGGCGACGGCCAGGTCGTGCAGGTGATCGCGCGACGTTGACCGCCGCCGACCGCCGTCACGACGATGCCGAGCGCGACGGCCTGATCGTCGCGGGCGTGACGCGGCTCGCTGCCGCTAGCGCCGCGCGCATCCGAGCCCGGCGTCGCGTTCGTTGCGCAGGCGCGCGAATGCAGTGTGGCGCAGGTACACGGGGGGCCATGAAGGTGCTTCTTCCGACGCTGCCGGTGATTGCCGCCGGAACGGTCACCACCGCGGTGGCACTGCCGGTCGTCGCGCAATCGGTCGAACCCGCCTCCACGCCGATAGAGCGCATGCCGACGATGCGCGTGATCCGAAGTGACGCCAGGCTGTTCAGGCGCACCGGCGATATCCCCCAAAGCGGCGCCTGTCAGGCCGACCCTTCCGCGGCCACGTCCCCCTGTTCCTTCTACTGGGGCATCCAGCGAGTCGCGGGCGCCCATGCCGTGCGCTGGCAGATCGCCACGCAACCCTTCCCGCCCTACCGGGGCGGTACGGCGGGCGACTTCAATCCTCCCGGCTTGCTCGCGCAGGGCAGTGCAGGCGGCATGACGGGTCGGTTCGAAGGCGACTTCAAGCAGCTGCTCGCGAAACGTGCGCCGGCGCAACGCGGACGGCAAGAGCCGTTCAACGTGCGTTCACGCCGGCGGAATCGATCCCGCGGACCGAGGCGATGACCGCGCATCCGCCGAAACCGGAGCTGTCCCTGTCGATCGGTGTCTTCGGGCATCGACCGAATCGGCTGCCGGGCGCCGCGCTTGATCGCGTCGCGGAGGACATCGCGGCGGTCCTCGATGCGCTCGAGACCGAGGCCGCCGCTGCGGGACTGCGTCATCGCGACGTGTTTGCCCCCGGAAAACCGGAACTCACCATCGTCTCGGCGCTCGCCGAAGGAGCCGATCGGATGGTCGCCGAGGCGGGTATTGTGCGCGGCCTTCATCTCGATGCTCCACTGCCGTTTCCTGTCGACGCCTACGCCCTGGATTTTCGGAGCGAAGCGGCGCTCGCGGAGTATCACGATCTCCTCGGCAAGGCGCGTCGCGTCCTGGAACTGCCGGGCTCTCGTGCCGCCAGGTCAGCGGCGTATGAGCGGGTCGGCGTGACGATTCTTGGCGTCAGCGACTTCGTGATCGCGATCTGGGACGGGGGCGCGGCCGCGGGGCGCGGGGGAACGACCTCGATGGTGACGGCGGCGATGCGCATGGGCATGCCTATCGTCCACATCGATGCGACCGGGGCCGTGCGACCGCGCGTCCTCTGGGGCGGCTTTGCCAGGATGCCTGCGCATGCCGAGACCTTGGACAGCCTTCCGGCGTTGAGCCTCGACGTCGGCATGCGCCGCCTTGTCGACGAGCTTGTCCGTCCCCCAAGCGAGGCCGAGGAACGCCGTCACCTCGAACGCTACTATGGTGAACGGGCGCGCCGGTTCAACGTGCGGATCGAGTTTCCCATGCTGATGGCACTCGCCGGAGTCCGCAGGCTCTGCCGCGCCGATCTATGGCCCAGGAATGCTCGGGCAACGGCCGAAGCGTATTGCGCACCCGCTACGGCCCTCCTCGCTTCGACCGGAATGTCGACGCCAACCGACACCGCGCTCTCGTATGGCTGGGCGAGCGCCGTCGGCGGGTATTTCGGGCAGGTGTTTCGCAGCGCCTACGTGTCCAACTTCGTTTTCGGCGCGTTGTCCGTCGCTGCGGCCGCCGCATCGCTGATCATGGGTGCCGCCCACAACCTCGCCATCGTGGAGGTCCTGCTGATGGGGCTCGTGATCCTCAACACCTGGATCGGACGTCACGCGGGCTGGCACCGGCGCTGGATCGAGGCGCGCGAGATTGCCGAACGTCTGCGCGTCGCCACCTGCGTCTGGGCGCTCGCGGATCGTCCCGCCGCATTCCGCGGCGAAGAGCCCACGTGGACGGGCTGGTACGCCCGCGCCTTCGTGCGGATGCAGGGCCTGCGTTCCGGCGCGCTCGACGGGGCCGGCCTGGAGGAGGCGCGACGGCTGCTCGTCGATCTGCTCGCGGATCAGCGCAACTACCATCACGGCACCGCGGTCCGCATGGGGACACTCGAGCGCCGGCTCGAGAGCTTCGGCCTCGCCCTGTTCATCCTGACCGCCGCGATCGCGCTCGACCATGCCACCGGTGGACACGGGCTTCACGCGGTCGTGCCGCACGGCGTCAACGCCGGCCTTCTCGGCACGACGCTGGGCGCTGCGCTGCCCGCACTGGCGGTGGCGAGTTATGGCATCCGGGTCATCGGCGACATCGACGGCATTGCGCGCCGCTCGGAGCATGCCCGTGCGGTACTGGACGAACTTCACGGCCTCGCGTCGGCCGAGCCTCCCGACCTCGTGCTACTCCGGGCTCGGGCGCGTTCGACGGTCGACGCCATGCTCGGGGACGTCGCGAACTGGCGCCTTTCCGCCGAGAGCCGACCGCTGGCACTGCCTGGCTGATTACCCGCGCGATCGGGCGCTCACGCCGTCTTGGCTTCGGGTGCGACGAACTCGTCGTCGATCGCGACTGCAATGGCGATCAGGTACACCTCGAGGGATGAATTGCTCGCGCGCGTTGCGATGACCTTGCCGGCGGGCATCAGCTCCACGAGGAGAAGGTCACGGGTGTCGATGCTGCGCAACGCAGGTGACCATTCGGTGTTGGCCAATGAGTTCACGACGTTGGTCCAGCGATCCTGACGGGACGAAAAGTGCCGCTGATTCCAGAATCGGGCCGGGCGCCCCTCCGGGGGGACGAGGATCACCAGATGTTGCGACCGATTCTTCTCGAGGATCCGGTGGAGCTCCCACTGGATCCACTGGGTGGAACCGGCAATCATCACGATGAGGAGCGACTCCTCGATCCAGCCGAGGACCGCGTCCTGCCATTCCCGGTCGGGAAGATAGGCACGGGCGGCCCCGATCTGCGGAAGCTTCTCTCCTGGCTCGCCGACGGCAATGAGAGGGCCCAACGTCTGGAAGCTGCCGGCGATCGCCTGCTCGAAGCGGCGTGCGACGTTGATGTCCCAGAGGAAATAGCGCCGGCGCTGTGGCGCCATCAGCCGGTCGTCGCGGAAGGACCGCAGAAGGAGAACGGGACGTCGCGGATCCTGCGTGCGAACCTCGGCGATGGAGGGCTGCCTCGCTCGCGCGGCGCGCACGAAGAAGATGCTGGATGCGACCATCACGGGAAGGCCGATCACCGTCGAGACGAAGAGGAAGACCAGCAGCCCACCACCCACCAGACTCCAGGCGATGGTCGTTTGCTGACGTGACTTCTTGCGCATGACGGGGTCGGCGGTTGGCCTGATCGCAACGCGCGGACCCAACGTGGCGGCAAAGCGCTGCACCCGATCGAGCAGCTTGCGCAGCGGAATCCCGGCGCGCGGGACGATCCGATCGAGATCGCCCGGCGACAGGTCGGCCTCGCTCACGAACCCGCTGATGTCCGATTCGAGCCGAACCCGATTGCGAATCACAAAGAAAGCGACGGCGACGCACGCGACGATCACGATGAGAAACAAGACGGCCCCGCCGGCCCGCTCGAATGCCGGGCCGAGTTGCGAGACGAGATACCAGAGGAAGACGAGACTCGCGAGCGCGGCGAGGGAGCCCAGGGCTATTGCAAGCGCCAGCGCCGCAGGGCCCCAGACGCGGCGCCCCTTGTAAGTCTCGCCGAAGGCCGACAGATCGACCCACGTGACGTTCGACGCCCCGATGGCATCGGTGCGATCGTTGCCCATGTTGACCTCCCTCGCCTGTGGCAATCGGGTTCGTGCGGTCCCTTCCGATGTCGGGTCGGGATGCCGCGCCCGATCATCACCTTGCGGGCGGCGTCGTCTCGGCCGCCGCGGTGCCGCCTGCGTTGGGCCAGCACGTAGCACAGACATTCCTCGACGCCCGCCGTCGACAGCGTCTCACCGGGTCGCAGGGTGAGCGCCGGAACCGTGGACTCGCCCTCGCGTCGCGTAGCGCAGCCGCCGCTCTTCGCGTATTCGCCCGACGGGCAGGACCACCAGCTGCTGCGGCAGCCGCGGATTCGTTCGAATACGCCGCGTGCCTCGTCGGCGACGCCGGCGACATGCACCAGCAGCTGGTCGCCGTGCCGCTCCATCCCGAGGTTCATCTGTCCTCCTTCGCTGCGGCCGGCCGCAGCGTCATCCTTGCGGCAGGGGCTCACTTTAGCCTCGTTCGCCGCGCTGTCAATGGTTTCGACCGGCGGCCAGGATCGGCGACACCATGGGGTGTTCAACGATGGAGAGCGTCGCCGTCGACGGACGGCAAATTCAACGCGAGGACGCGCGCCGACGGGAGCGGCGTAACACGTCTGGGCTCGCCCGAACCGATGGAATCGGGGTGCATCAGGCGTTGCCGCGGGGCCAGGAGGGCCCGGGTGCGAGTGTTGGACGAGCGTCAACCGTCGCGGCATCGGGCAGATCCCACCGCGGCGATGGCTACGTCGTGCAGGTGATCGCGCGACGTTGACCGCCGCCGCGCGGCTGCGGGGCGCTACTGCGACGGAGGTGCCGGGTTCTCGTCGGCCTCGGCCACCCACGCGGTGCCGAGCGTGTAGGCGACCGCGAGCACGACCGGTCCGACGAAGAGCCCGACGATCCCGAACGCGAGGAGCCCGCCGAGGACGCCCAGGAAGATCAGCAGCAGCGGCAGGTCGGCGCCGCGCTTGATGAGCGCGGGCCGCAGGATGTTGTCGAGCGACGCCACCGCGATCGACCAGATCGCGAGCACGACCGCCCAGGTGTGGTCGCCGGTGTGCCACAGCCAGATCACGCCGCCGGCCAGCACGATGCCCGGGCCGATCTGCGCGATGCAGCAGATCAGCATCAGCGCCGCGAGCAGCGCGACGTAGGGCACGCCGGCGACGAGGAAGCCGATCGCGCCCAGCACGGTCTGCACGACTGCGGTCACGACGATGCCGAGCGCGACCGCGCGGATCGAAGCGCCGGCGAGCACGACGATCGCGTCGCCACGCTCGCCCTGCAGCCGCCGGAAGAAGCGGCGCACGCCGGTGGCCCCGCTCTCGCCGCTCGCGTAGAGCACGCCGCAGAACAGGAACGTGACGACGAGGTGCACGACCATGCCGCCCAGTCCGCCCAGTTGCGAGAGGAGCCACGAGCCGATCTGCGACATGTACGGCGTCAGGCGCGCGGCGAGCGACGCCGGCCCGGCCTTCGCGATCGCCTCCCACTCCTCGGCCGCCTTCTCGCCGACGAGCGGGATCGAGTGGACCCAGTCGGGTGGCTCCGGAATCTTGAGTTCGAGCGTCTTGAGCGTGGCCAGGTGCTCGGCCTGCCCGGCGATCGTGTTGCCGAGCGAGACGAGCGGTCCGATGACGATGAGGAGCAGGAGCGTCATCATCACGACGACGGCGAGCGTGCGGCTGCCGCGCAGGCGCCGCTGCAGACCGATGAGCAGCGGCCAGGTCGCGACGACGATCATCGTCGCCCAGATGAGGCCGGGCAGGAACGGCTTCAGGATGTAGAGGCTCGTCCCGCCGACGAGCAGGATGAAGGCCACGCCCAGCACGACACGCGTCAGGTTGCCGTGCGTGGGGTTGGTCTCGATCGGCATGGGCTCTCGTCGTCGGTCAGCGGGCGACCGGAAGCTGCTGCTCGGCGAGCGTCACCCAGTAGCTCGTGCCGATCGCGATCGCCTCGTCGTCGAAGTCGAAGCGCGGGTTGTGCAGCAGCGGCGTGTCGGGGCCGCGGCCGGTGCCGAGCCAGACGTAGCAGCCCGGTTTCGCCTGCAGCATGAACGCGAAGTCCTCGCTCGCCATGTTCGGCACCGGATTCGTGTCGACGCGATCGCGGCCGACGACGGCCGCCGCGGCCGCGATCGCGTGGGCGGTCTCGGCCTCGGCGTTGACCGTCGCCGGGTACCGGCGCTCGTAGCGCAGCGTGGCGCTCATCTCGAAGGTCGCGGCGACGCCCTCGACGATGCCGCGCATCCGGCGCTCGATCGTGTCCTGCACGTCGCGCTCGAAGGTGCGCACCGTGCCGCGCAGCACGACCTCGTTCGGAATCACGTTCCAGGTGTCGCCCGCGTGCACCTGCGTGACCGTGACCACGCCGGCCGACATCGGATGCAGATTGCGCGACACGATCGTCTGCAGGGCGGCGATCGCCTGCGACGCGAACAGCATCGGGTCGCGGCCGAGGTTCGGCATCGCGGCGTGCGCGCCCTTGCCGGTGGCGACGATCTCGAAGATGTCGAAGGCGCCCATCTGCGGGCCGGCGCGCATCGCGAACGAACCGAGCGGCAGGCTCGGCCAGTTGTGCATGCCGTAGACCGCGCGCACCGGGAAACGCTCGAAGAGCCCCTGCTCGACCATCACGCGCCCGCCGCCCTCGTTCTCCTCGGCCGGCTGGAACACGAACACCACGCTGCCGTCGAAGCGACTGCGCTGCGCGAGCGCCTTCGCGGCGCCGAGGAGCATCGTCGTGTGCCCGTCGTGACCGCAGGCGTGCATGCGGCCGGCGTGCTTCGAGGCGTGCGGCGCCCCGGTCTCTTCGTGGATCGGCAGGGCGTCGAGGTCCGCGCGCAGCGCGATGGCTTCGCGCGAGTCGCCCTGCCGCAGGACACCCACGACGCCGGTTCCGGCGAGGCCGGTGTGCACCTCGAGCCCCATCGCGCGCAGCCGCTCGGCGACGAAGGCCGCCGTCTCCCGCTCCTCGAACGCGGTCTCGGGATGGGCGTGCAGGTGGCGTCGCCAGCCGCGCAGTTCGGCGTCGAGCGCGACGGCTTCGGGGACGAGGTTCATCGCGTGCGGCGTGCCCGGGCTCTCGGGGAAGGGGGCCATCGTAACGCATCCGGTAGAATCGCGCCGTGGCCGCGAGCGCAGCGACTTTCGACCTCGCCGTCGTCGGCGGGGGCATCAACGGCGCCGGCATCGCGCGCGATGCCGCGGGCCGCGGGCTCTCGGTGCTGCTCGTCGAGCGCGACGACCTCGCGAGCGCGACCTCGTCGGCCAGCACCAAGCTGATCCACGGCGGCCTGCGCTACCTCGAGCACCGGGAGTTCCGGCTGGTCGGCGAGGCGCTCGCCGAGCGCGAGGTGATGCTGCGCATCGCCCCGCACCTGGTCGAGCCGCTCGCGTTCGTGCTGCCGCACGAACCGCACCTGCGGCCGGCCTGGATGATCCGCGCGGGGCTCTTCCTGTACGACCGGCTGGGCGGGCGGATGTCGCTGCCGCGCTCCTCCGCCGTGTCGCTCGACGGCAGCCGCTGGGGCGCCGGCCTGCAGCCGCGCTTCCGCAAGGGTTTCGTCTACGCGGATGCACGCGTCGACGACGCGCGGCTCGTCGTGGCGAACGCGATGTCGGCGCGCGAGCGCGGCGCGGCGATCCGCACGCGCACGCGCTTCGCCGGCGCGGTGCGCGTGGACGGGATCTGGCGGGTGTCGCTCGAAGCGGCGGGCGGCCGCGAGGAGGTGACCGCGCGCGCGATCGTCAACGCGGCCGGGCCCTGGGTCGCCGAGGTGCTGGCCTCGACCGACGCGCCGCCCTCCGGCGCGAGCGTGCGGCACGTCAAGGGCAGCCACATCGTCGTGCCGCGCGTGCACGACGAGGAGCACGCCTACATCCTGCAGAACTCGGACCAGCGCATCGTCTTCGTCATTCCCTACCAGGAGCGCTACTCGCTGATCGGCACGACCGACGTCCCGGTCGACGGCTGGGACGCGCCGCGCATCTCCGACGACGAGACCGACTACCTGATCGCGCTCGCGAACGGATACCTCGCGCAGCCGATCTCCCGCGCCGACATCGTCTGGTCGTACAGCGGCGTGCGCCCGCTCTACGACGACGGTTCGTCCGACCCCTCCGCGGTGACGCGCGACTACGTGCTGAAGGTCGAGGCGACCGACGGGCCGCCCGGGCCGGGCCGCGCGCCGGTGCTCTCGATCTACGGCGGCAAGATCACGACCTACCGCAAGCTCGCGGAAGCCGCGCTCGCGGACCTCGCGCCGTACTTCCCGGGCATGAAGCCCGCGTGGACCGCGACCGCGCCGCTGCCCGGCGGCGACCTGCGAAACGGCGACCGCGCCGCGCTGCTCGCGGCGCTGTGCGCGCGCTATCCGGGGCTGCCGGTCGACCTGCTGCGGGCGCTCGCGCGCCGCCACGGCACGCTCGCGACGGACGTGCTGGGTGACGCGGCATCCCCCGCCGACCTCGGCGAGGACTTCGGCGCGGGACTCACCGAGCGCGAGGTCGAGCACCTCGTCGCGCACGAATGGGCGCGCGAGCCCGATGACGTGCTCTGGCGGCGGACCAAGTGCGGACTCGCGATGACCTCCGCCGAACGCGAACGCGCCGCCGGGTACGTGCGCGCGGCCGCGGCGCGCGCATGACGATGGGGCCGCGCCCGCTGCAGTCGATGCCCGAGGCGACGCGCGCGGCGATCCGCGGCGTGCTGACCGACATCGACGACACGCTGACCACGCACGGGCAGTTGACGCCCGACGCGTACGCCGCGCTCGCGCGCCTGAAGGCCTCGGGCAGGCTCGTCGTGCCGATCACCGGCCGGCCGGCCGGCTGGTGCGACCACATCGCGCGGATGTGGCCGGTCGACGGCGTCGTGGGCGAGAACGGCGCGCTGTGGATGCGCTACGACGCGGCGCGGCGCAAGCTCCAGCGCGGCTACGCGGCAGGCGAGGCGGAGCGCCGAACGAATCGCGAACGGCTCTCGGAGGTCGCCGCGCGCGTGCTGCGCGAAGTGCCGGGCACCGCGCTCGCGTCCGACCAGCCGTACCGCGAGGCGGACATCGCGATCGACTTCTGCGAGGACGTGGCGCCGCTCCCGCGCGAGGCGGTCGACCGCATCGTGGCCATCATGGAAGGCGAAGGACTCACCGCGAAGGTGTCGTCGATCCACGTGAACGGCTGGATCGGCCGCTACGACAAGCTGGGGATGACGCAGAGCTTTCTCGCCGACGCGCTTCGCATCGACCTCGAGCGCGAGCGCGACCGGTTCGTGTTCGCCGGCGACTCGCCCAACGACGCGCCGATGTTCGCGTACTTCCCCAACGCGGTGGGTGTCGCCAACGTGCGCGCGTTCCTCGATCGCATCGCGACGCCGCCGGCATGGATCACGCAGCGCGAAGCGGGCGCGGGGTTCGTCGAGCTCGTCGATTTCCTGCTCGCGTGATGCGTCGCGTCGGCCTGAAGGCCGACCTACGGGGTGAGGTTGTGGGTCGGGCTTCAGCCCGACGGATTTGCGTCGAGGCGTGACGATGGCGTCGGCCTGAAGGCCGACCTACGGGGTGAGGTTGTGGGTCGGGCTTCAGCCCGACAAGCGCGCCACCCGCTCAATCCTTGAGGACGATGCCCGACTGCTTGATGACGTTGCCCAGGCGCGCGCGCTCCGCGGCCATGAACGCCTCGAACGCGGCGGGTGAGTCGCCCGCGGGCACGGCGCCGGTCTTCAGCACCTTCTCCTTCACCTCGGGGCTCGCCATCGCCTTGACGAAGGCCTCGTTCAACCGCTTCACGATGTCGGGCGGCGTGCCGGCGGGCGCCGCGACGCCCCAGGACTGCGTGATCTCGTAGCCCGGCACGGTGTCGGCGACGATCGGCAACGTCGGCAGCGAGGGATTGCGCTCGGTGCCGGTCGTCGCGATGGCGCGCACGCGCCCCGCGTTCATGTGCGCGCCGGCCGCGAGCGGCGAGGTGAAGATGTACTGCGCGTTGCCGGCGATGACGTCGAGCAGCGCCGGCGCGGCGCCCTTGTACGGGATGTGCGTGACCTGGATGCCGGCGAGGAGGTTCAGCATCTCGCCCGCGAGGTGCCCGGGCGTGCCGATGCCCGCCGACGCGTAGTTGAGCGTGCCCGGCCTCGACTTCGCGTAGCGCACGAGATCCGCCACGTTCGCCACCGGCAGGTCGTTGTTGACGACCAGCACGTTCGACGCGGTCGCGAGTCGCGTGACCGGCGCGAAGTCCTTCGTCACGTCGAACGGCAGGTCGCGACGCAGGTTCGGCAGGATCGCGTAGACCGCCGAGGTGATGACGACGAGCGTGTAGCCGTCGGGCGGCGACTTGGCGACGGATTCCGCGCCGGGGATGCCCGCCGCGCCCGCGCGGTTCTCGACGACGATCGGCTGTCCCAGCGTGTCGCCCACCGCGTGCGCGGCGAGCCGGGCGAGCTGGTCGGGCGCCCCGCCCGGCGAGTCGGCGACGATGAGCTTGATCGGACGGTTCGGATAGCCCTGCGCGAGCGCGTTCGCACAGACGGCGAGCGCGAGCGCCGCGCCCAACGCGAGCCAGATGCGGGACAACGTCTTCATGCGACCTCCTTCGCGGGAACGGATCGGCGCGGCCGGGCGCGGCCGCGGTCACTGGCGCCGGCGAGCTCGCGGACGAGCTCGGCGACCGCCCGCACCGCCGCGCTCGTGCGGCGGCGGGCGCTGACGACCAGCGTGAACGACTGGCGGATCTCCGGGCGCACGATGCGCGCGCCGTGGAGTTCGTTCGCGGCGACCTCCGCGGCGATCACGCCGGGCGATGCGAGCGAGTACAGTCCGCCGCGCGCGACGAGCTTCTTCAACACGTGGATCGAGTTGACCTCGACCTCGACGTTGAGCGTGAGGCCGGCGCGACGCGCCTCCTCCTCGACCAGCACGCGCCCGCCGTTGGGCATCGTGGCGATGGCGAGCGGCAACTGCGCGAAGCGCGCGAAGGTGATCGTTCGCGCGCACACCCGCGGATCGCCGGCCTTCGCCACGACGAGGAGCGGGACCTCGAACAGCGGATGGCATTCGCCGAGCGAGGGCGGCGGGGCGAGCGACACGACGCCGAGGTCGATGCGTCCGTCGGCGAGGCCCTCTTCGATCTGCCGGGTCGGCCCCTCGGCGATCTGGAGGCGCACCCCCGGATGGCGGCGGCGCACTTCCGCGATCAGGTCGCCGGCGAGCGGCCAGCTCACCGACGGCTGGACCGACAGGCGGACGACGCCGCGCAGCGATGGCGCATCGTCGCGCACGACTTCGGCGAGGCGGTCGACTTCGGCGGTCAGCGCCTCGGCGCGCGGGAGCAGCCTCCTCCCCGCGGAAGTCAGGCGGGCGCCGCGGCCGGTGCGCTCGAAGAGCCGCGCCTCGAGCCGGCGTTCCAGCGCGCCGATGCGCTTGCTCACCGCGGACTGCGTCGACGAGGCGAGCGCCGCCGCGCGCGAGAAGCTGCCGGTGGCGGCGACCTGCAGGAACAGGCGGAGGGGTTCGAGTTCCATCGCGATGGGCACGGCACTATTCCATGGCAGAATACCTCAATCCAGATCATGTTCCCAGTGGCATGGCCCCCGACATCCCGACCCCGACCCGGACCCCGGCGACATGACCCCGCAGAACCTCCTCGTCCTCATGTCGGACGAGCACAATCCGAAGTTCCTGGGCGCGGCGGGTCACCCGTTCGTCGAGACGCCCCACCTCGACGCGCTCGCCGCGCGCGGCACGCGATTCTCCTCCGCGTACACGCCCTGCCCGATCTGCGTGCCGGCGCGGGCGGCGTTCGCGACCGGCCGCTACGTGCACGACATCGGCTACTTCGACAACGCCGACGCCTACGACGGCGCAGTCCCGAGCTGGCACCACCTGCTGCGGCAGGCCGGCCACCGCGTCGTGTCGATCGGGAAGCTGCATTTCCGCGGCCGCCAGGGCGACGACCACGGCTTCTCCGAGGAGATCGTGCCGATGCACGTCGTCGACGGCATCGGCGACGTGAAGGGGCTCGTGCGCGAGAACATCCCGAAGCGCAAGGGCGGCGACAAGATGGCGAAGCGCGCCGGCCCGGGTGAGTCGACGTACTCGGTCTACGACCGCGACATCGCGGCGCGCGCGCAAATCTGGCTGCACGAGGAGGCGCCGAAGTGGCGCGACCGGCCGTGGGTGCTGTTCGTGTCGTTCGTGTCGCCGCACTTCCCGCTGATCGCGCCGCCGCAGTGGTTCTACCGCTACCTTCGGCTGGACCTGCCGATGCCCAAGCTCTACGCGCGCGAAGAGCGGCCGCGCCATCCGTTCCACGAGATCTACGAGCGCACCGTCGACTACGACGCGCATTTCCATTCGGACGCGGACGTGAAGCGCGCGATCGCCGGATACGCCGGGCTCGTCTCGGCGATGGACGAGAACGTGGGCCTGGTACTGGGCGCGCTCGCCGGCGCGGGGCTCGCGGCGGACACGCGCGTGATCTACACGAGCGACCACGGAGACAACCTCGGCGCGCGCGGGCTGTGGGGCAAGTCGACGTTCTACGAGGAGTCCGCCGGCGTGCCGCTCGTGATGGCGGGCGCGGGCATCGCGGCCGGGCGGGTCGTCGACACGCCGGTGTCGCTCATCGATTGCGCGCCGACGATCCTCGCGGCGACGGGTGCGCCGCTGCCGCGCGGCCGCGAAGCGTTGCCCGGGGCGTCGCTCTTCGACGTCGCGAACGG
Organism: Burkholderiales bacterium; assembly: GCA_015075645.1. Lineage (NCBI taxonomy): Bacteria > Pseudomonadati > Pseudomonadota > Betaproteobacteria > Burkholderiales > Burkholderiales bacterium. The sequence continues at coordinate 532,784 of JABTUF010000004.1, forward strand.
CGCGACGCCGGCGCGTCCGGTGATCTCCGAGTACCACGCGACCGCGTCGATCGCCGGCGCGTTCATGCTGCGTTACGGCCGCTGGAAGTACTGCCACTACGTCGCGCACCCGCCGCAGCTCTTCGACCTCGAGGCCGATCCGGAGGAACGCCACGACCTCGCCGGCGACGCGCGCCATCGCGTCGAACTCGCCGAAGGCGAGCGGCGCCTGCGCGCGATCCTCGATCCGGAGGCGGTCGACGCGCGCGCGAAACGCCGGCAGGCGGAGCTTCTCGCGAGCTACGGCGGGCGCGAGGCCGCGCTCGCGCGCGGCGATCTCGGGTTCTCGCCGGCGCCGGGGACGGCGGCCGAGATCAACTGATCGTCGATGCGCGCGAAAGCGTCGGCCTGAAGGCCGACCTACGACGGCGGGATGCGCTGTCGGCCTGAAGGCCGACCTACGGGAAGGTGTTGTGGGTCGGGCTTCAGCCCGACAAGCGCAGCGCTTCGTGGGTCGGGCTTCAGCCCGACAAGCGCAGCGCTTCGTGGGTCGGGCTTCAGCCCGACGGGCGCCGGATCATAGCTGCGGCTTGCCGAACACCGCGGTGCGCTTGCGGATCGGCAGCGCGTCGGCGCCGGCGAATTTGGCATCGGCGCCGATCGCCTCCTCGATGCGCAGCACTTCGTTCCACTTCGCCATGCGTTCGCTGCGCGCGAACGAGCCGACCTTGAGCTGGCCGGCGTCCCAGCCGACGGCGAGGTGCGCGATGGTCGTGTCCTCGGTCTCGCCCGACCGGGCGGAGACGATCGTGCCGAATCCGTGCCGGCGACCGGCGTCGAGCGCCGCACGCGCCTCGGTGAGCGTGCCCGCCTGGTTGGGCTTGATCAGCACCGCGTTGCACGCCTGGTCGTATGCCGCGCGGTCGACTTCCGCCGCGTTCGTCGTCAGGTAGTCGTCGCCGATGATCTGCACGTGCGCGCCGACCGCCTCGCCGAAGCGGATCCACGCAACGCGGTCGTCCTCGGCGAACGGGTCCTCGATCGACACGATCGGATAGCGCTCGATCCAGTCGACGAGCATCGCCGACCACGCGTCGCGGTCGAGTTCCTGCCGGTCGAGCGCGAGCGTGTAGCGGCCATCCTTCCCGAACTCGGACGCGGCGATGTCGAGCGAGATCGCCACGTCGGAACCCGGCGCGAGCCCGGCGCGCTCGATCGAGCGCACGAGCATCGCGAGCGCTTCCTCGTTGCTGCGGAACATCGGCCAGAAGCCGCCTTCGTCGGCGACACCGGCGAGGAGACCCGCTTCGGCCATCAGCGCGCCGGCCGCGCGGTAGACCTCGGCGACGATCGCGATCGCGTCGCCGAAGGTCCAGGCGCCGACCGGCATCACCATGAAGTCCTGCACGTCGACGCGCCGGCTCGCGTGCGCGCCGCCGCCGAAGATCTGCACCTCGGGCAGCGGCAGGCGCACCGGGCCACTGCCCGCGAGGTGCTTCCACAGCGGGACGCGCGCGGCGGCGGCGGCGGCGTGCGCCACGGCCATCGACACCGCGACCGTGGCGTTGCCGCCGAGCTTCGCCTTGTTCGGCGTGCCGTCGAGCGCGCCGATCCGCGCGTCGATCGCCGCCTGGTCGAGGGCGTCGCGGCCGCGCAGCGCCTGCGAGAGCGTCGAGCGCACGTGCCCGCAGGCCTCGAGCACGTCGTGCCCGCCGAAGCGCGTGCCGCCATCGCGCAGGTCGACCGCCTCGCGCGTGCCCCGCGACGCGCCCGCGGGCGCGATCGCGCGGCCGGTCGCGCCGCCCGCGAGTTCGACCTCGGCTTCCACCGTCGGTCGCCCGCGCGAATCCCACACGCGGCGCGCGCGGATCGCGGTGATCGAGGTGGCGCTCATCGAGGCGAAGCCGGATTCGCGTGCGGCATGGTCATGCTGTCCTTCGGCCGGGGGAGACGACCGCGCATTGTGCCCGATCAGCGGAAGCGCCAGCCATCCGCAATCGCCTCCAGGCCGCGCTGCGGCTCGACGATCTTCGGCCGCGCGAACGCGCGCACGCGCTCCCGATCGGCCTCGCTCGTCAGGTACTCGACCGGCGACTTGCCGTCGATGCGCGCGAGCAGGAGCGCAGGCAACAGCGCCGCGGCGCGTCGCTCGACCTCGGCCCACGGTTCCCATCGGACCTGCGCGCGGTAGCCGTCGACGAGCGCGCCGAACGCCTCGTGGTAGCGCGCGCGGTGCATCGGCCGCCACGCGCCCTTGAGCAGCAGGTGGTTCAGCACGAACGCGAGATCGAACGCCGGATCGCCGAACCACGCGCACTCGGCGTCGAGGATCACCGGGCCGTGCGGACCGATCAGCAGGTTCTTCGGGCTGAAGTCGCCGTGCACGAGCACGCGGCGTGTGGACGCCGTCGTCGCGACTAGCGCGGCGAACCGCGGTGCGAGGTCGGGATGCGCGCGTCCGGTCGCCTCGAGGTAGGGCTCGAGCCGGATCGCGTGGAAGGTCGCGTCGGTCGCGAATGCGGCGGCGAGGTCCGCGCGGTCCGCGGTCGCCGCGTGGATGCGGCCCAGCACGTCGCCGACCGCGCGCGCGGTCGCGGGATCGGCGACGCCATCGCGCAGCAGTGTCTTCCACACCGGGTGGTGATCGGGCGCGAGCCAGGTCATCGCGAACGCCTGGGCGATCTCGTCGTCGCCGAGGATCGCGGGCACCGCGCGTGGTGCGATCTCACCCACCGTGCGGAACCAGGCGACCTCGTAACGGTTGCGTCCGACCGGGGCGCGCCAGTCGGCCGCGACCTTGAGGCGGGCGAGCGCCCGCTTGACGCAAAACGTCGCGCCCGGGGACTCCACGCGCCAGATATCGGAGGACACTCCGCCCGCGAGGGGGATCAGCCGGATAGGTTGGTGTGCGCTCACTAGCGCCATCCGGGCCAAGGCTTCGTGAATTTCGCGATACACTTCATGGCCTTCCGGCACCTGCGTCAGTGGATCGTCGGTCGTCATCGGCGGAATTCGGCAACGGGGAACGGGATTTGCGTGCAGGTCCGGAATCGGCACGACAAGGACCGCCGCCAAGTCCCTGACGGGACAGGTGGCCGGGACCAGGGGGCAGGAGGAGCAATGATCCGCTACGGGTTCACGATCAAGACGCGCTACGGCCAGCGCGTCGACAACATCCACATCATGGCCGGCACGCAGGACGACGCCGAGCGTCGCCTGCGCCAGATGTACCAACGCTGCGAGATCATCGAATGCCGCGAGCAGGCGGTCGCGCGGCGCAACGACACCCTGGACGTCGAGAGCGTGATCGGCATGATCAGTGCGGCCGCCCCTTCAGCGCAGAAAGCCGGCACCCACTAGCTCGTCGGCCAGTTCCTCGTAGTCGCGCGCGCCCCGGCTGTCCGGCGCGTGGCGGAACACGTCCAGTCCCGCCGCCGGGCTCTCGGCGAGCTTGACGTTCTCGCGAATCCGGGTGACGCACACCTCCTCGGTCCGGAACGAACGCGCCATCTCCTGCACGACCTCCGCGCTCATCCTCCGGCGCATGTCGAAGCGCGTGATCACGTAGCGCCGCGGGAGCCGCTGCTTGAACACCGGCTCGAGCGCGTTCAGGGCGCGCTCGACCTCCTTCGCGCCCTGCACGGCGAGGTAGTCGGCCGACACCGGCACCACGAGGAGGTCGCATGCGAACACCGCGTTGAGCGAGAGCACGTTGAGGAGCGGACAGCAGTCGATCACGACCGGGCCGTCCACCGCGCCTGGCGCGCGGAGCGCCTGGCGCAGCCGCGTGACGACGTTGACGCCCTTGCCGAGCAGCGCGTCGAGCTTCGAGAGTTCCATGTGCGCGGGGCACATCAGCACGCCGCTCGCGCTCACGTGCGCGATGTCCGCGATCGGGCGCTGACGCACGAAGAAACCGTACATCGTGTCGTCGGCCGCGCGCGGCTGCGTGCCGAACACGTGCGACAGGTGGCCCTGCGGATCGAGATCGACGCCGATCGGACGCCGCCCGCGCTGCGCGATCGCGGCGAGCAGGTTGAGCGCGGTCGTCGTCTTGCCGACGCCGCCCTTCTGGTTGAAGACCGCGAGGATCGTCATCGGCGCGAGGATACCGTGAATGCGCGCCCGGTTCGCGCATTGTTGTGCAGCACAGGCGCGCAGGCGATCAGATCACGCGCTTGCGCACCTGGGTGACGACGATCTCGGCCACGACCACGACCGCGAAGATCGCGATCAGGATCACTGCGACGCGGTCCCACTGGAACAGGTTCATCGCGGTGTCGAGCGTCATGCCGATGCCGCCGGCGCCGACGAGCCCCAGCACCGCGGACTCGCGCACGTTGATGTCCCAGCGGAACAGCGCGATCGACCAGAACGCGGGCTTCACCTGCGGCCAGTAGCCGAAGGTCATCCGCGACGCCCAGGGCGCGCCGGCGGCGGTCAGCGCCTCGATCGGGCCGCTCTGCGCCTCCTCGAGCGCCTCGCCGAAGAGCTTGCCGACGAAGCCGATCGAGCGGAACGCGATGGCGAGCGTCCCGGCGAGCGCGCCGGGACCGAAGATGCCGACGAAGAGCAGCGCCCAGACGAGCGAGTTCACGCTGCGCGAGGACACGAGGACGAACTTCGCGGCGAGGTTCACCGGCGTGGAGGGCACGAGGTTGTGCGCGGCGAGCACGCCGACCGGCAGCGCCATCACGAGCGCGAGCAGCGTGCCGAGCGAGGCGATGTGGATCGTCTCCATCAGCGCCGCGTGGACCGATTCCGAATAGTGCGGCCAGTCGGGCGGCCACATGCGCGTGAGGAGGTCCATCATCTGCTCGGGCGCGTCGACCAGGAACTCGGGGATCACCTCGACCGAGCGGACCGCCGCGACGATCGCCGCGACGATCGCGAGCAGGATCGCGAAGCGCGCGAACCGCTGCGCGGGCGTGAAGCGGCGCCACTCGGCCTCGGCGCGGGAGGCGGCGTCGGCGCCCATCAATCGTCCTCGAGCCGCCGTTCGCGCGCGGTGCGCGCACCGCGCCGGAAGAGGTCGCGCAGCGTCGCGCCGTCGAGGAAGACGCGCCGCACGCCGGTCGCCGCGATCTCGCCCAGCATGATCAGCGAGATGATCGCGATCAGGATCGCGCAGACGAAGTCGTAGTCGAAGCGCTGGAACGCCGAGAACAGCGTGCCGCCGATGCCGCCGGCGCCGACGATGCCGACCATCGTCGAGTTCCGCAGGTTGCTGTCGAGCTGGTAGGTCGCGAAGCCGATGAATCGCGAGAACACCTGCGGGAACACGCCGAACGCCAGGATCGAGCCGAACGGCGCGCCGGTCGCGCGCACCGCCTCGACCTGCTTGTCGGAGATCTCCTCGACCGCCTCGGTGAAGAGCTTGCCGATGAAGCCGATCGAGGCGACGACGAGCGCGAGGATGCCCGCGAGCGCGCCGAAGCCCACCGCCTTGACGAACACGATCGCGACGATGACCGGGTGGAACGAGCGGCACGCGACGATGAACGCGCGCGCGGGCCAGGTCGCCCACGGCGGCATCAGGTTGCGCGCGGCGAGGAGACCGATCGGCAGCGCGAGCGCGATCCCGAGCGCGGAGGCGAGCACCGCGATCTCGAGGCTCTCGAAGAGGCCCTTGAGCAGCAGTTCCCAGCGCTCGAAATTGGGCGGGAACATCCGCCCGAAGAAGCGCGCCGCGTTGTGCATCCCGGTCGCGACGCGCTCGACCGAGATCTCCATCTGCATCGACGCGTAGACGACGTACGCGACGAGCGCGGCGAGCGCCACGCGCGACCACGGGCTGCGGCGAAACGGCGCTTCGTGCGCGGCCGCGGGCGCGTTCACGCGCAGGCGCTCCCGGCGGCGGAGGTGCGGGGGCGCGTCGCTCGCGCCATCAGTGCAGCCAGTCCTCGCCGCCGTAGATCGACGCGAGCACGTCATCGGCGAGGCCCGCGGGCGCGCCGTCGTACACGACGCGGCCGCCCGACATGCCGACGATGCGGTCGGCGAAGCGCTTCGCGAGTTCGACGTCGTGCATGTTGACGAGCACCGGGATGCCGCGGCTCTGCGCCACGTCGGCCAGGAGTTGCATGATCTCGACCGAGGTCTTCGGGTCGAGCGAGGAAGTCGGTTCGTCGGCGAGCAGCAGCCGCGGTCCCTGCATCACGGCGCGCGCGATGCCGACGCGCTGCCGCTGGCCTCCGGAGAGCGCGTCGGCGCGGCGGTTCGCGAAACCCGAGAGCCCGACGGTGTCGAGCAGTTCGAACGCCGCGCGCACGTCCTCGTCGGGGAAGCGGCGGCGCCAGGCGCGCCACGCGGACACGTAGCCCAGCCGGCCGGAGAGCAGGTTCTCCATCACCGTCAGTCGTTCCACGAGGTTGTACTCCTGGAACACCATGCCGATGTGCCGCCGCGCGTGGCGCAGCCGGCGCCCCGAGAGCTTCGCGAGGTCCTCGCCCTCGAACAGGATCTCGCCGGCGGTCGGCTCGACCAGCCGGTTGACGCAGCGGATCAGCGTCGACTTGCCGGTGCCCGACGGCCCGATGATCGCGGTGATGCCGCGCGCCGCGATCTCGAGATCGATCTCGATCAGCACCGGCTTGCCCGGCACGTAGGACTTCGACAGGCGCCGCAGCGTCAGCACCGCGCGCTCCGGGGTCGGGCGGGCGGCACCGGGGCTCCGGTGCCGTACCGCGACACGACAACGATCACTTCTTCTTCTTCTTCGCGGCCGCTTCCGCCTCGCGCTTGGTCTCCGTCTCGTAGGTCTGGCGGTCGAAAGCCTGGCCCGAGCCCTTGGCGACTTCGCGCACCACCGCCCAGGTCGTCTTGTAGTTGATCGGGAAGAAGCGGTCCGCGCCGTCGAACGCCTTCTTCATCTCGGGCGGGAAGCGGTAGTCGTAGAAGCAGGTCAGCATCCGGTCGACGAGCTTCGGGTCGAGGTCGTGCGCGTACGCGAACGACGAGGTCGGGAACTTCTGGCTGCGGTAGATCACGCGGAAGTCCGACTCCTTGATCTGCCCGCGCACGCCCATGCGATGGAACACGTCCGAGGCGACTGCCGCGGCGTCGTAGTCGCCCGAAGCGACGCCGAGCACCGACTGGTCGTGCTTGCCGGAGAAGAGCGGCTTGTAGTCGACGTCGGGCTTGAGGCCCTCCTTCGGGAACAGCGCGAGCGGCGCGAGGTGGCCCGAGTTCGACGACGGCGAGGTGTGGGCGACCTTCTTGCCCTTGAGGTCCGAGAGCTTCTGGAACGGCGAATCCGCCTTGACGATCACGATCAGGTTGTAGCCCTGGAAGTCCTTCTCGTAGCCCTTGATCGCGAACGGCACCGCGCCGGCCAGGTTGACCGCGAACGCGGTCGGGCCGGTCGAGAAGCCGCCGACGTGCAGGCGGCCCGAGCGCATCGCCTCGATCTCGGCGGCGTTCGACTGCACCTGGTAGAACACGACCTTCTTGTTGAGGCACGCCGCGAGGTGCGTCGTGAACGGCTTGAAGATGTTCTCGTAGACCGCGGGGTCTTCGACCGGCGTGTAGGTGAACACGATGGTCGACGGATTCTTGAGCTTCTTCGGGTCTTTCGGGACGTCGGCCGTCATGTTGCCGTCGTCGTCGCAGTAGATCGTGTCGAGTTCGCCGTGGTTCTTGCACGCGTCGGCGGCGAACGACGGGGTGATGGGCAGCGCCGCGAGCACGAGCGCGGCCAGGAACGTGCGGAAGGTCGTGGACATCGGGTCTCCTGGAAGTCGGGCCGCGCGCCCCCGGGACGGGTGCGGTGCCGCATCGTCGTGCGGCTCGGTCGGGCGGGCCCGAACGGGAGTGTACACGCGGGAACGCGCATTTCGACACCTGCGGCGGGGCGGGGAGGCCTCGCGCCGCCGTGCGGCGTCGCCCGGCCGCGCGCGTAGAATGCGCCGGAGTTCCGCCTCTCACCTGTGACCGCGACCCCCGTCCACGTCGTCCTGATGGCCGCCGGCCAGGGCAAGCGCATGCGCTCGTCCCGGCCGAAGGTGCTGCACCCGCTCGCCGGTCGCCCGATGCTCGCCCACGTGCTCGACGCGGCGCGGTCGGTCGCGCCCGCCGCGATCGCGGTGGTCGTCGGCCACGGCGCCGACGCGGTGGAGCGCGCACTCGCCGCGCCCGGGCTCGCGTTCGTGCGCCAGGACCCGCCGCGCGGCACCGGCGACGCGGTGCGGGTCGCGCTCGCGACGCTGCCGCGCGAGGGCGTAACGGTCGTGGTGAACGGCGATACGCCGCTCCTCCCGGGGACGCTGCTCCGGGCGCTCGCGGAGCGCGCGGCACGCGGGCGGCTCGCGCTCCTGACCGCGATCGCGCCCGACCCCGCGGGACTCGGGCGCGTCGTGCGCGAGGGCGAGGGGCTGCGCCGCATCGTCGAGGACCGCGACGCGTCGCCCGCGGAACGCGCGATCGACGAAATCTACACCGGCGCGCTGGCCGCGCCGACCGCGCTCCTCGCCGCCTGGGTCGCGAAGCTCGAGCCGCACAACGCGCAGGGCGAGTTCTACCTGACCGACGTGGTCGCGCACGCGATCGCCGACGGCGTCGCCGTCGAGGCGATCGTCGCGCCCGACGAGCGCGACACCCGCGGCATCAACGATCGCGCGCAACTCGCCCAGGTCGAGCGCATCGTGCAGCGCCGGTATGCGGAAGCGTTGATGCGCGCCGGGACGACGATCGCCGATCCCGCGCGCTTCGACCTGCGCGGCACGCTCGAATGCGGCGCGGACGTGTCGATCGACGTCGGCTGCGTCTTCGAAGGCCGCGTCGTGCTGCACGACGGCGTGCGCGTCGAGCCCGGCTGCGTGCTGCGCGACTGCGAGGTCGGGCAAGGGAGCGAGATCCGCGCCTACTCGATCGTCGAGGGCGCGCGCGTCGGCGCGAACGCGTGGGTCGGACCCTACGCGCGGCTGCGCCCGGGAACGATGCTCGACGAGGGCGTTCACATCGGCAACTTCGTCGAGGTGAAGGCCTCGACGATCGGGCGCGGCTCGAAGGCGAACCACCTCGCCTACGTCGGCGACACCACGATCGGCGAGCGCGTCAACTTCGGTGCGGGGTCGATCACCGCGAACTACGACGGCGCCGCGAAGCACCGCACGGTGATCGGCGACGGCGCGTCGATCGGCTCGAACGTCGTGCTGGTCGCGCCGGTCGAGGTGGGCGCGGGCGCGACGATCGGCGGCGGCAGCACGATCGACCGCGATGCCCCGCCGGGCAAGCTCACGCTCGCGCGCGCGAAGCAGGTGACCGTCGAGAACTGGAAGCGGCCGGCGAAGAAACCGAAGGACGCCCGCTGATCCGTGGGTCGGGCTTCAGCCCGACGAGGTCTGTGCCGATTCGGGACGTTACGTCGGCCTGAAGGCCGACCTACGGGAGGTTGCTGTGGGTCGGGCTTCAGCCCGACATCGTTCGTGCCGATGTGCAGGAAACGCGTCGGCCTGAGGGCCGACCTGCGGGAGGTTGCTGTGGGTCGGGCTTCAGCCCGACGACCTGGACGCGAATCGAACGCGACGACATGACGAACGCCCGCTCGAACCGGCGTGAAGAATCCGTCGTGGCGGGATACGACCCCGCACGCTGCCCGCGCTGCGGCGCGGTGAACGCCTGCGCGATGGCCGCGGGCGATCCCCGTCCCTGCTGGTGCACGCGGGTCGTCGTGCCTGCCGCACTCCTCGACGCACTGCCGGACGACGCGAAGGGCGTCGCGTGCCTGTGCGCGGCATGCATCGCGAATGCGGCTGCGGAGGGCGACGCGGCGTCCTGCTGACGCGAACGCGCCGGGCCGGAATCGCGCCATTTTCACCGCGGGCGTTGTCGCACCCGCGCGGGATCACCGCGTCGTTGGCCGCGGCAGTGGAATCGCAGGCGCGAACTTCGCCCGCTTCGCGACGAAAAAGCTCTTCACGTTGCGCACGTGCGCGTCGTCGGTCATCACGCGCTGCAGGAAGGCGTGCCACGCGGGCATGTCGGGGACGGTCGCGAACAGCACGAAGTCGGGCCCGCTCGCGGTGCGGTAGCACTGCTGCACGGCGGGCTCGGCGTTCGCGCGCGCCTCGAACGCGTCGAGCCTCTGCGCGGTCTGCGGCTCGAGCGTCACCTCGACGATCGCGGAGAGTCCAGGGGCGAGCTTGTCGGCGGAGAGCAGCGCCACCGTCTTCTCGACGTAGCCCTCGTCGACGAGGCGCTTCGTCCGGCGCAACGCCGTCGCCGGCGACACGTGCACCCGCGCCGCGAGGTCGAGGTTGGTCAGCGAGGCGTCCCGCTGCAGCTGGTCGAGGATCCGCAGGTCGGTTTCGTCGAGCGACATCATGAAAGAATAGTCGGATATCTCGGCACACATGAAATATTACATTGCATCGCGCCAGCTACGCAATATTCATCCAAAAATAGAATAGAAACGCATGAAATACCCTCACGCATGCGCCTACTCTACTGTCAACTGTCAACTGTCAACTGCCAACTGACTCTGATGTGCGGAATCGTCGCCGCCGCCTCCCCGCGGAACATCGTCCCGATCCTCGTCGAGGGGCTGAAGCGCCTCGAGTACCGCGGCTACGACTCCTGCGGCATCGCGGTCCACCGTGACGGCGCGCTCGAGCGTTCGCGCAGCACCGCGCGCGTCGCCGAACTCGACGCACTGGTCGCGCGCGAGGGCATCGAAGGCGGCACCGGCATCGCGCACACGCGCTGGGCGACGCACGGCGCGCCGGCCGTGCACAACGCGCATCCGCACTTCTCGCACGGACCGGGCGCGGACGCGGCGCACGCGCGGCCCGGGCGCATCGCGCTCGTGCACAACGGCATCGTCGAGAACCACGAGGCGCTCCGCGCGAAGCTCGAAGCGCGCGGCTACGCGTTCGCGAGCCAGACCGACACCGAGGTCATCGCGCACCTGATCGACCTCCACTACGACGGCGACCTGTTCGAGGCGGTGAAGCGCGCCACGCTCGAACTCACCGGCGCCTACGCGATCGCGGCGTTCTGCCGCGACGAGCCGCACCGCGTCGTCGGCGCGCGCCTGGGCTCGCCGCTGGTGCTGGGGCTGGGCGAGGGCGAGAGCTTCCTGGCGTCGGACGCGATGGCGCTCGCCGGCGTGACCGAGCGCATCGTCTACCTCGACGAGGGCGACGTCGCCGACCTGCAGTTGGGCCGCCACTGGATCGAGCGGCGAATCGACGGCTCCGACCGCTGGCAGCGCGTCGAGCGCGAGGTGCGCCGCGTGCCCGCGTGGACCGGAGCGGCCGAGCTCGGACCGTACCGCCACTACATGCAGAAGGAGATCTTCGAGCAGCCGCGCGCGATCGCCGACACGCTCGAAGGTGTCGAGGCGGTGACCGCGGACCTCTTCGGTGACCGCGCGCACCGCGTGTTCGGCGAAGTCGACCGGGTCCTGATCCTGGCGTGCGGCACGAGCTACTACGCGGGCCTGACCGCGAAGGTGTGGCTCGAGTCGCTCGCGCGCATCCCGACCGACGTCGAGGTCGCGAGCGAGTACCGCTACCGCGACAGCGTGCCGCACGAGCGCACGCTCGTGGTCACGATCAGTCAGAGCGGCGAGACCGCCGACACGCTCGCTGCGCTGAAGCACGCGCGCGCGCTGGGCATGACGCGCACGCTCACCGTCTGCAATGTCGCGACGAGCGCGATGGTGCGCGAGTGCATGCTCGCGTACGTGACCCGGGCGGGCGTCGAGATCGGCGTCGCGTCGACCAAGGCGTTCACGACCCAGCTCGCCGCGCTGTTCCTGCTCGCGCTCGCGCTGGCGCAGGTGCGCGGCCGGCTCGCCGACGCCGACGCCGAGCGGCACCTCGCCGCGATGCGCCACCTGCCGGTCGCGCTGCAGGCCGCGCTCGCCCTGGAGCCGCAGGTGATCGCGTGGGCCGAGCGCTTCGCGGCGCGCGAGCACGCGCTATTCCTCGGCCGCGGCCTGCACTATCCGGTCGCGCTCGAAGGTGCGCTCAAGCTGAAGGAGATCAGCTACATCCACGCCGAGGCGTACCCGGCGGGGGAACTCAAGCACGGCCCGCTCGCGCTCGTCGACGCGGCGATGCCGGTCGTCGCGATCGCGCCGAACGACGCGCTCATCGAGAAGCTCAAGAGCAACCTGCAGGAGGTGCGCGCGCGCGGCGGCGAACTCTACGTCGTGGCCGACCGTGACAGCGCCATCCGCGCCGACGAGGGGCTGCACGTCATCCGGCTGCCCGAGCCGGTGGGGATGCTCTCGCCGATCGCGCACGTCGTGCCGCTGCAGCTCCTCGCCTACCACGCCGCGGTCATCCGCGGGACCGACGTCGACAAGCCGCGCAATCTCGCGAAGAGCGTGACCGTCGAGTAGGGCGGCGGGTGGATCAATGGGGTCAGACTCGATTGATGGTCCGCGACGAGCGCTCCGTCGGCCGGCCAGTGGCCGCCAAGGCGCCGGCCGGAAGCATCGACCCGGGAGAGGAAGACCGGGACATGTGACCTCGCGTGTCGCGTTGCGCCAACGAACGATCAATCGAGTCTGACCCCTTTGATCGCCTCCTCCGGCGGCTTCACGCCGCGAAAGCGCGCGAGCAGCAGCACGTCGTAGGCGATCTTGGTCGCGCCGGCCGCGAGGAACGGCCAGCCGAACGGCGAGGCGCCGAGGAGCCAGCCCGCGAGGAACGGACCGATCGCGGAGGCGAGGCTTCGCGGCACCGCGGTCATGCTCGCGGCAGCGGGCCGCTCCGCGGGCGGCACGATCGCCATCACGTAGGAACTGCGCGTGGGCACGTCCATCTGCGAGAGCGCGCTGCGCACGAGCAGCAGCGCGACCACGCCGGCGAGCGAGGGCACGAACGGAATCGCGACCAGGCACAGGTTCGCCGGCAGGTGCGTGAACACCATCGTGTTGACGAGGCCGATGCGTCCGGCGATGCGTACGGCGACCATGAACGAGAGCGCCGACAGTACGCCGGTCCAGAAGAAGAGCGTGCCGGCGGCCGCGAGCGGCAGGTCGAAGGTCTGGTAGAGCCACAGCGCGACCATCGACTGCACGACGAAGCCGCTGCCGAACGAATCGAGACTGAAGAGCGCGGCGAGCGCGTAGACGTTGCGCTTCGAGGTGCGAAGCGGTGCGGCGCCCGCGTGCGCGCCGGCGGCGAGGGCCGGCGGCAGTCCGCGGTAGGCGAACGCGGCCGCGACCGCGCACAGCGCGTAGAGCACGAACATCGCCTGCATCGCGGCGAGCGGCGCGATGCCGAAGGCCGCCGTGGCGAGCGCGGGCAATCCGGCGGCGAGCGATCCGACCGCCGCGGAGAGCGAACCGGTCAGGCTGTAGTGCGCGAACGCGGCGGTGCGGCGATCGTCGCGGGCGAGCCGCGAGATGAGCGCGTGCTCGAGCGGCAGGAACACGCTCACGTCGCCGCTCGACGGATTGAGCGTGCCGACGAACGCGACCACCGCGAGCGGCCAGAAGGCGGTCAGCGTCGCGAATCCCAGTCCGGTCGCGATCATGAGGACGCTGGCGGCGAGGAGCAGCGTTCGGTACGGAAAGCGCGCGGCGTAGCGCCCGACGGCGAGCGTCATTGCGCCGGACCCCAGCAGCGTCGCGGTTGCGACGATGCCGACGCGCAGCGGACTCCACCCGAGTTCGAGCAGGTAGATCGGCAGGAGCAGGCTCACGAAGCCGTCGCCGAACGCACGCAGTCCGCGTGCGACGAGAATGCGTCGGAGGTCGGTCTTCGAAGCGGACATCGAGGGCCGTCGCGGCGCGCTTCGTGCCGCGCGGGCGAACACGATGCCGGCGTCGGCGCATCTCCGCAAGGGGAGGCCGATGCGCGAAATCGCCGTGCGCTGTCAGCGTTGCGTCAGCGAGTCGTCGCGCGCGCCGGGGAGGCGCGCTCCTCTTGGTAGAATGACCGCCCCCGACGAGGGGCGACCATCGCCTGCAACACCAGAAGCGCCGCGACCCCGACTCCGTCCGTTCACGGAGGCATTGCCACCATGTCGAAACACCCATTCCGGCCCGCCGCGCGCGCGCTGGCCGTCGCGATCTTCGGCGCGTCGTTTCTGGGCGCCACCGCGGCCTCGGCCGAGATCATCAACGCCACGCGCGTCCACCTGATCATCAACGGCGCCGACGTCGTGAACGTGCCGGGTGGGGGTCCGAACGTGCCGGCGACGTCGACCGGCACGCGCAACGAGCAGGGCGTCAACGCGGCATTCACCGTGACGGTGAACCAGGGCGTCACCTCGAAGTCGACGCTGTCGGGCACCACGGCCGCGAAACTCGTCCTGCGCGGATCGTCCGCGTTCAACTTCACGTTGCACCCGCCGGCGGGCGTCGCCAGCCTGAAGGGCGCGCAGCTCGTCTTCCACGGCACGCTCGAGGGCCACGTCAGCGACGGCGCGACGCTCAACATGGTCTCCTCGGTCGAACTCGACAGCGCCTCGGGCACCGGTCACGGCGCGGTGATGATCACCAGCAGCACGGTGCCGCAGATGCAGTACGACATGTCGGTGACCGTGTCGCCGTTCGCCGCGCCCGGCGACCTCACCGGTCGAATTCGCCTGTTCGTCGACGCGGTGACCGAGCTGGACGGCATCACCAGCGAGACGTTCAGCGCGGAGGCCACCACCGGCACGGGCATCACCGGGTTCCGCGTGCTGGCGGCGGATGGAACGCCGATGCAAGGTTTCACGATGACCGCGGACGGCGGCGCGATTCCCGAACTCGGCGGCGTGCCGGGCGGCGGCAAGGGCACCGCGATCGAGTTCTACCATCAGGGCTTCAACCACTACTTCGTGTCGTCCGATCCCGGCGAGATCGCGCGGCTCGACGACGGCAGCTTCCCCGGCTGGACGCGCACCGGTGAGCAGTTCAACGTGAGCACGGCGCCCGGCGCGGGACTCTCGCAGGTCTGCCGCTTCTACACGGTCGCCTTCCCGCCGTCGAGTTCGCACTTCTACACGGCGAATTCCGCCGAATGTGACGGGCTGAAGGCGAACAGCAAGTGGCAGTTCGAGAAGATCGCGTTCTACATCGCGGTGCCGAGCGCGCAGGGCGTGTGCCCGGCGCAGACCACGCCGGTGTTCCGCCTGTTCAACAACGGGCAGGGCGGAGCGCCGAACCATCGTTTCACGACGAGCACGGCGATCCGCACGGAGATGCTGGGCAAAGGTTACGCCGACGAGGGCGTGACCATGTGCGCGTCGCAGTAGCGTCGTTCCGGACCGGGGCCGCCTTCGCTTGCCGCGGGCCCGTGCACGATCGCCGAGAGCGCTGTCCGGCGGACGCGAGGATCGGGATCCGGTTTCACGCGCGCGGGGCATCGCGTCGAAAGGCCGGGGGCGCCTCCTCCGGCGTCGCCCTTGCCGTGCTATCGAGTCGACGCGCCCGCGCCGATCATGCATGCTTGCGGACCATGCCTGGTCGGGTCGGCTGACGACGTGGCCCTGCGCACGAGCGCGGAGCGTCGCCCACCTCGTCGTCCTCGATCCGATGGCGCTTCCCCCCCGGCTCGCCGGCTGCCGAACATGAACGTCGACACGCGCCTCGCGGCCGGGACCGCGAACGTCGCACTGCTCGTGATCCCCGCCCTGGGCGTGGCGGCGTGGTTCTCGCTGCCCGCCCAGCTCGACCCTGCCGTGGTTTCGCCGTCCTGGCGCGCCGGCATCGACGCCTGGACGAACTACCTGCGGTTCGCGGTCTTCGCCGTGCTGATGGCGTCGGCGTTCGCCGCGGGCTACCTGCGCGGAACCGGTTGGCTGACCATGGCGGCACGCGCGCTTTCGGGCGACGAACGGACGGCGCGGCGAACGCGGGCCGTGCTCTGGTGCGCGTTCGCGGTCGTGGCCATCGCGTACGCGGTCAATGCGTCGATCAGTTCGGTGACCCATGCGCTCACCGACGACTTCCACGAAGGCGAGTACCTGGGCTTCATCCCGCACCTGCGCGCGGGAGGATCGCTCGACGGCGCGCTCACCACCCACGGGCCGGGCGTCGACCTCTTGCCGGCCTACGCTTCGGTGGCCCTGGCGGGCCCCGACAACGGCATCGTGACCGCGCGGATCGCCTTCGCGGCCCTCCGCGCCGCCGCGGTGGCCGCCGCGATCGCCGCGCTCGCGCTCCTGTGCCGGCTGCTCGCGCCCGGCGATTCGCGCGCCCGCTGGATCGTGACCACGGCGCTGGCAACGCTCGCGCTGGGCGCGGCGCTTCGCTTCGGCGAGTGGCCGGACGATCCGCCGATGCACAAGACGCTGAATCCGCGCGATGTCGTGTACCTCGTGCAGATCGCCCTCGTCCTCGCGTTCGCTCGGGCGATGGGCCGGGCGCCGGCCGCATCGAGCCGCGGGGCGCTCTTCGCGTTCGCCGCCGGCGTGTCGCTCCCGTGGGCGCCGTTCTACTCGTACGACCGGGGGCTCTACGGACTCGCGTTCGTCGCGCTCGTGTCGATTCCGATCGCCGCCACGTCGTGGCGCAAGCCGTGGCTGTCCGGGGTGCTCGGCGGCGCGGCCGCGGGTCTCGCGGCGCTGCTGGCCATCGTGCCGCGCGCCGATCTCGCGGCGGCGGTGGCCCAGATCCGGTACTTCGCGCGCTACGGCCGGGACCTGTTCTCGTACGCCGGCATCGCCACGCCGCCCGAGATCTGGATCCCGTTCCTCCTCGCCGGCGCCGCCGCCGCGCTGGCATGGGCGGTCGCGAGCATCGCGAAGTCGCTCCGCGCGCACGGCTCCGACGTCGCCCTGCGCGAGCCGGCCGCGGTCGTCATGCTCGCCGCGTCGCTGCCGATCCTGCGGACCGCGGTCGAGCGCGGCGACTCGACGCACGTCGCCTGGGCGGTCACGCCGGCGTGGCTGCTCGCCAGCGCACTCCTCGCGCGGTTCGCGGCGACACGGTTCCTGTGGCCGCGCGGCGATCCGGGGAAGGCCGCGGAAGCGACGGCCATCGGCACCGTGCTGCTGTCCGTGCTCGTGGGTCTCGCGATGCCGCTCCTCGACCCGGTTGCCGCCTGGAAGCGCGTCGATCGCGAATACCTGCGCGGACGGCACACGGCCGACGCGAACGTCCTGTCCGCCGCGCAGCGCGAGGTGCGAAGCGCGATGGGTGCGGCGGTGGCGGCGAGTCCCTGCTTCGTCACCCTCACCAACGAGCCGACCTGGTACTACGTGCTCGGCCGACCTTCCTGCACGCGCTACCACGCCGTGACCAACGCGCGTGCGCGGACGGCACAGGACGCGTTCGTCGCCGCACTGGAGGCGAAGCGGCCGCAATGGATCCTGTTCGAGAACCGTGCATGGTCGAACACCGTCGACGGTGTCTCGCTCTTCGACGGCACGCCGGAGATCGTCGCGTACGTGCTCTCGCACTACGAGCCGGACGCCGTGGTCGCCGGCAACTGGTTCTGGCGGCGGGCCGCCGGCCCGCCCGTCTGGTCGGACGATCGCGTCGGCGAGGTGCGCAACTATCCCCGGGCCGCTTCACGCGTGCCGGACGCGCGCATCGACGGCACGCTGCCCGCCGACGAGGCGCAGCGGCTGCCCGAGGCCCTGATCGTGACCGTGGGCACGCCGCCGCGACCGCTGTGGGCGGGACGGCCGGACGCAGGAGCGTGGCGCGCAGGCGCGTGGTCGGTCACGCTGCCGACGGCGGCGTTGTCGCCGGGCACCCACAAGGTGCAGGCGTGGGTTCGGCGGGAGACACCCGGGCGCTTCGTCCGGCTCGGCGAAGCGGTCGACGTGCGCATCGATTGAACTCGGCGCGGCGATCGACGCCCCGGCGCGATCCCGCCACGCCCGACTCACTCCGGACGGATCCCCGCGTCGCGCATGATCTTGTGCCACTTCGTGCCCTCGCGCGCGATCATCGCGCCGAACTCCGGCCCCGGCGTCCAGCGCGCCTCGACGCCGTTGGTGACCATCTGCTGCTGGACCTCGGGCTTCTGCATCACCTTGGCGATTTCCGCCTGCAGGCGCGCGATCACCGCCGGCGGAGTGCCGTTCGGGACGAAGATGCCGAGCCAGCCGGTTGCGTCGAAGCCGGGGAATCCCGATTCGGCCACCGTCGGCACGTCGGGCAGCGCGGGACTGCGCTTCGGCGAGGTGACCGCGAGGCCGCGCAGCTTGCCCGACCTGACGTGCGGCAGGCCCGACGCGACCGACAGCGCGGCGAGTTGCACGTGGCCGCCGAGGAGGTCGGTGATCGCAGGCGACGCGCCCTTGTAGGGCACCTCCACCCACTTGAAGCCGCCGTTCTGCATCAGGAGGTCCACGGCGAGCTGCGGGAACGTGCCGTGGCCGGCCGTGCCGTAGTTGACGGTCGCGCCCGACTTCGCCGCGGCGATCGCGTCGCCGAGCGTCCGGAACGGTGAGTCTGCGCGCGTCATGATGAGCGAGGGCGAACTCGCGATCTGGATCACCGGCGTCAGGTCCTTCAGCGGGTCGAGCGGCGGCGACTTCATCGTCGGCGCGGCGATGATCACGTTGTCCGCCTGGCCCATCACGATGTCGTAGCCTTCGTTGGGAGCCTTCGCCGCTTCGGCGAGGCCGATCATGCCCGACGCGCCGGCCTTGTTCTCGACGACGATCGTCCAGCCCGTCGACTTCGCGAGTTCGCTCGCGACCAGCCGCGACGAGATGTCGGTGCCCCCGCCGGGCGGGAACGGCACGATCAGTCGGATCGGCTTGGCCGGAAAGGTCTGTGCGCCGGCCGGCGCGGCGGCTGCGACGAGCGCCAGGACGGCGCAGAGCAGGCGAAACATGGGTCGATACCTCCTTCGGTGGACTCCCCGTTCCCACGCGGGAACGGAGCACTTCAGCCGACGGCGCGCTGCGCGCCCTCGAGCGAATACTTGCGCAACCGCGGTCCGGCCTTCATGACCTGTCCGGGCAGCGGGCGGCCGATCAGCGTCTCGACGCGCTTCGCGACCTCGATCAGCGCGCCCAGGTCGACGCCGGTGTCGTAGCCCGATTCCTCGAGCAGATAGACCAGGTCCTCGGTGCAGATGTTGCCGGTCGCGCCGGGCGCGAACGGACAGCCGCCCAGGCCCGCGATCGACGACTCGAACTCGCGGACGCCGAGTCCCAGCCCGACGACGACGTTGGCGAGCCCGATGCCGCGCGTGTTGTGGAAGTGCAGGGCGACCGCCATCGCGGGGTAGCGCTCCGCGACCGCGCGCACGAGCGCGGTGACCGTCGGCGGCGTCGCCATGCCGGTCGTGTCGCCGAGCGTGATGCGGTCGATGCCGAGCTGCGCGTAGGCGTCGACGATGCGCAGCGCGGCGTCGACCGGCACCTCGCCTTCGAACGGGCAGCCGAACGCGCAGGCGACCGCGCCGCGCAACGGGACCCGGCCTGCGACGACGCCGTGCAATTCACGGACGTTCGCGAGCGACGCGCCGATCGGCGCGTTCAGGTTCGCGAGGTTGTGGGCCTCGCTCGCCGAGACGAACACGACGATCTCGTCGACGCCGGCGGCGAGCGCGCGTTCCGCGCCGCGCGCATTGGGCGCGAGCGCCGAGATATGCGCGTCGGCCCGGCGTTCGAGTCGCGCGAGGACCTCGTGCGCGTCGGCGAGCTGCGGCACCGCCTTCGGGCTCACGAACGAAGTGGCCTCGAGGTGCCGGATCCCGGCGCCGATCAGCGCGTCGATGACCTCGGCCTTCGCGTCGGTCGGGATGAACGCGCGCTCGGCCTGGAAGCCGTCGCGGGTGCCGACTTCGGTGATGTGGACGCGTTCGCGCATGGTCTTCGGAACGGATCGGAGCGGAATGCGGAATGTAGCCGACGCGGTGGCCGTCAGGCCGCGCGCCTCGCGTGGAGCCCGGCGATCTCGTCGTCGGCGTAGCCCAGCTCGCGCAGGATCGCGTCGGTGTCCTCGCCCAGGTCGGGCGGCGGCCGGTGCACGCGGCAGGGCTCGTCGCTGAACTTGATCGGGAAGCCCAGCACGTCGAGCGGGCCGTGCCTCGGGTGGTCGATCGTGATCCGCATCTGCTGGTGGCGCACCTGCGGATCGTCGAAGACCTCCGGGAGGCTCATCACGCGGCCGCAGGGCACGCCGGCGGCGTTGAGCGCTTCGAGCCAGTGCGCGATCGGTCGTTGCGCGATCTTCGCGCCGACCTCGGCATTGATCGCGCCGCGGCGCTCGAAGCGGTCGTCGTTGGTGCGGAACTCGGGGTGCTCGCGCAGGTGCCCGAGGCCGAGCGCGTCGAGGAGCCGGAAGTACACCTGGTCGTTCGAC
This sequence comes from Burkholderiales bacterium, assembly GCA_015075645.1. Classification (NCBI taxonomy): domain Bacteria; kingdom Pseudomonadati; phylum Pseudomonadota; class Betaproteobacteria; order Burkholderiales; species Burkholderiales bacterium. The sequence continues at coordinate 552,978 of JABTUF010000004.1, forward strand.
GGCGCGATCGCGACCTCGCCGTCGGACGCGCGGAACAGCCCGTAGGGCGCGACGAGCGCGTGGTCGTTGCCGGTGCGCCGCGGCTGCTCGCCGGTCGCGAAGTAGTGCGTCGCGAGGAACGCGAGGTTCGCGATCAGCGCGTCGGTGAGCGCGACCGAAACTTCCTCGCCCGCACCGGTGCGGCCGCGGCGGACGAGCGCGGCGCAGACGCCCATCGCGGCGTACGCGCCGGCGATCAAGTCGGAGAGCGGCGGCGCGGCGCGCGCCGGCGGCTCGCCCTCCGCGCCGTTGACGCTCATGAAGCCGCTCATCGCCTGCGCGATGAAGTCGAACGACGGGCGGTCGCGGTAGGGACCGTCGTTGCCGAACCCGGTGATGTGGGCGACGACGAGGTCCGGCTTGATGCGCGCGAGTTCGTCGCGCGAGAGCCCGATCTTCCCCATGACCCCGGGGCGGAAGTTGTCGAGCACCACGTCAGCCGTCGCGATGAGCCGGCGGAGCGCCGCCTTGCCCTCGGCGCTGCGGAGGTCGAGCGTGAGCGAGCGCTTGTTGCGGTTGAACGAGGCGAAGTACAGGCCGACGCCGTCGCGCAGGATGCCCTGCCGGCGCACCGGGTCGCCGCCGTCGACGTCCTCGATCTTGATGACCTCGGCGCCCATGTCCGCGAGGAACATCGAGCAGAACGGTCCGGACAGGATGCGGGAGAGGTCGACGACGCGAATGCCGGAGAGTTGCATGATCGGGAGCGGAGGAACGGCGGAACGGGAAAGCCGACGCGCGGACGAAAGACGACAGACGCGATTCTACGCGGCGACCGGAAGCGCCTCGACCGCGGGTGCGCGGAAGCGCTCGAGAAGCTCGGCCTCGCGGAGCTTCGCCGCGTCGAGGTTGCGGCGCTTCACGTGGCCGTAGCCGCGGATCGACGCCGGGACCGCCGCGATCTCGACGGCGAGCGCGAGGTTGCCGGGAGCGAGCGCGCGTTCGAGTTCGTCGAGCGTCCGCTCGTAGTCCGCGACGAGCGCGCGTTCGAGCCGGCGTTCCTCGCTGTGGCCGAAGGGGTCGAGCCAGGTGCCGCGCAGGGACTTCATGCGCGCGAGGAGCGCGAGCGCGTGGCGCATCCACGGGCCGTAGGTCCGTTTCATCGGCCGGCCGGTGACCTTGTCGGGCTTCACCCAGAGCGGCGGGGCGAAGTGGTAGCGGAGCCGGTAGCCGCCCTCGAACTGCGCGGCGACCTGGCGCTCGAACTCGCCGTCGGTGTACAGGCGCGCGACCTCGTACTCGTCCTTGATCGCGAGGAGCTTGTGGTAGTTCCGCGCCACCGCATCGGTGAGTGCGCCGGCACCACCGGCGATTCGCGTCTCGGCGGCGCGGATGCGCCTGACGCGGGCGCGGTAGCGCTCCGCCAGCGCGGCGTCCTGGTAGGCGGTCAGGAACTCGACGCGGCGCGCGATCGCGGTCTCGAGGTCGATCGCGATCGCGCGGTCGCTGCCGACGTGCTCGCCCGAAGGCTTCGCGTGCCTCTCGACCGCCGCGAGGTCGTGGCGCGCGAGGCGGCCCCATTCGAACGCGCGGAGGTTCGCGTCGACCGCCGCGCCGTTCAGTTCGATCGCGCGGACGAGCGCCTCGTGCGCGAGCGGCACGAGTCCCGACTGCCACGCGTACCCCAGGAGGAAGATGTTGGTCGAGAGCGCGTCGCCCATGAGTGCGGTCGCGAGCCGCGTCGCGTCGAGGAAGGTGGCCGCGTCGGCGCCGATCGCGTCGCGGAGCCCCTCCTCCATCGCGTCCCAGGGTGTGCTGAGGTCCGGGTTGCGGATGAACGCGACGGTCGCCATGCGATTCGTGTTGACGACCGCGCGCGTGAGCCCCTTCTGCAGGCGCGAGAGGATCGCGTTCTCGGCGGTGACGAGGATGTCGCTGCCGATCAACGCGTCGGCCTCGCCCGCCGCGATGCGGATCGTCGTCAGGTCCTCGGGATTCGCCGCGATCTTGACGAAGGTCGTGACCGCGCCCCCTTTCTGCGCGACGCCGGTCATGTCGAGGACCGACACGCCGCGGCCTTCGAGGTGCGCGGCCATGCCGAGGAGCGCGCCGACGGTGATGATGCCGGTGCCGCCGACGCCGGCGACGACGATCGACCAGGGCCGGTCGAGCGGCGGACGCGACGGCTCGGGAATCGCACCGAAGCGATCGTCCGCCGCGGCCTGCGCCTGTCCGCGGCGCAGCGTGCCGCCCTCGACCGACACGAAGCTCGGGCAGAAACCGTTCTGGCAGGAGAAGTCCTTGTTGCACGAACTCTGGTCGATCGCGCGCTTGCGGCCGAACTCGGTCTCGATGGGGATCACCGACACGCAGTTCGACTGGACCGAGCAATCGCCGCAGCCTTCGCACACGCGCGTGTTGATGAACGAGCGGCGCGCCGGGTCGGGGAAGCGTCCGCGCTTGCGGCGGCGGCGCTTCTCGGCGGCGCAGGTCTGGTCGTAGACGAGCGCGGTGACGCCGGTCGTCTCGCGCAGTTCGCGCTGCACCGCGTCGAGGTGGTCGCGGTGGCGCACGCTGACGCCGCGCGCGAACGGGGCGGCGGAACCGTACTTCTCCGGCTGGTCGGTGACGACGACGATCGTCTTCACCCCCTCGGCCTCGAGCTGGCGCGTGAGTCCGGGGACGTTGAGCGGCGAGGGCAGCGGCTGGCCGCCGGTGGCCGCAGTCGCGTCGTTGTAGAGGATCTTGAACGTGATGTTCACGTTCGCGGCGACCGCGGCGCGGATCGCGAGGAGCCCCGAGTGGTAGTAGGTGCCGTCGCCCATGTTGGCGAAGAGGTGCGGCGTGTCGGTGAACGGCGCGCGGCCGACCCACGCGGCGCCTTCGGAGCCCATCGGCGAGAACACCTTCGTGCCGGAGAAGATGTAGGTCGCCATGAAGTGGCAGCCGACGCCGGCGATCGCTTCGCTGCCTTCCGGCACGCGCGTGCTCGTGTTGTGCGGGCAGCCCGAGCAGAAGAACGGGACGCGTCCGGCGTCCGACAGGTAGCCGCGCAACTGCGGCGACAGCGACGGCTTCGACATCGCCTCTTCCTTCGCGCGGAGCCACGCGGCGCGTTCCTCGATGCGCGGCTCGCGACGGAAGCGGCCGATCCGTGCGGCGATCGCGAGCGCGATCCGTTCGGCCGACAGTTCCCCGTTGGGCGGCAACAACCACGTGTTCCGGGGGGTGTCTTCGGCGCGCTTGCCGACGATGCGCGGCCGCCGCGCGTCGGGCCAGCCGTAGAGCAATGCGCGGAGCTGGTCCTCGATCACCGGGCGCTTCTCCTCGACGACGAGGATCTCCTCGAGGCCTCCCGCGAACGCGTGCACCGCCTGCGGCTCGAGCGGCCAGGTGAGCCCGAGCTTCAGCACCCGGAGGCCGATGTCCGCCGCCGCGCGCTCGTCGATGCCGAGGTGGCCGAGCGCCTGGCGCACGTCGAGCCACGACTTGCCGGCGCAGACGATGCCGAGCCGCGCGCGCGGACTGTCGTGGACGATCGGGTTCAAGCGGTTCGCTCGTGCGTACGCGAGCACCGCGGGCAGCCGGTACTCGTGGATGCGCCGCTCCATCGCGAGCGGCTGGTCGGGCAGGCGCAGCGACAGGCCGCCCGGAGGGAGCGCGAAGTCCTCGGGGAGGCGGATGTCGACGCGCGCGGGATCGACGGAAACCGACGCCGAACACTCGATCGTGTCGTCGAGCGCCTTGAACGCGGTCCACGAGCCCGAGTAGCGCGACATCGCGAACGCGTGCAGGCCGAGGTCGAGGTACTCCTGCACGCCGGAGGGCGCGAGCACCGGGATCATCGGCGCGTAGAGCATCGTCTCGCTCTGCGTCGCCACGGTCGAGCTGCGCGCCATGTGATCGTCGCCGCAGACGAGCAGCACGCCGCCGTGGCGCGACGCACCGGCCGAGTTGCCGTGCAGCAGCACGTCGCCGCAGCGCGCGAGCCCGGCCCACTTGCCGTACCACATGCCGAAGACGCCCTGGTAGCGCGCGCGCGGGTCGAGGGAGACCTGCTGCGAGCCCCAGACGGCCATCGCCGCGAGTTCCTCGTTCTGCCCGGGCTGGAACGCGATGTGGTGACGCGCGAGGAGGTCGTGCGCCTCCCACAGCGTCTTGTCCATGTTGTTGAGCGGCGAGCCCTGGTAGCCCGAGACGAAGCCCGCGGTGCGAAGGCCCGCCGCGGCGTCGCGCATGCGCTGCATCAGGAGGAGCCGCGCGAGCGCCTGCAGGCCGGTCAGGTAGACGCGGCCCCTTTCCAGCGTGTACTTGTCGTCGAGGGTGACGGTGGCGAGCGCCATGGGGATTCGCGGAGTCTTCCTACACGACCTTGCCGGGATTCATGAGCCAAAGCGGGTCGAACGCGCGCTTCAGCGTGCGCATCGCCTCGACCGAACGCTCGCCGAACTCCTCGACGAGGAACTCGCGCTTGCCGAGGCCCACGCCGTGCTCGCCGGTGCAGGTGCCGCCCATCGCGAGCGCGCGGCGGACGAGCTTCGTGTTGAGCGTCCACGCCTCCTCGACGTCGGCCTCGCTCCCGGGGTCCACGAGGATCATCAGGTGGAAGTTTCCGTCGCCGACGTGGCCGAACAGCGGGATCGGCATCGAGGCGCGCGCGATGTCCTGCGCGGTCTCCCCGATGCACTCCGCGAGCCGCGAGATCGGCACGCACACGTCGGTCGCGATCATCCGGCTGCCCTCGCGGAGCTGGAGGCAGGCGAAGTAGGCGTCGTGGCGCGCCTGCCACAGCTTCGTGCGTTCCTCGGGCTTCGTCGCCCAAGCGAAGTCCCGGCCGCCGTGCGAGGTCGCGATCGCCTGCATCTGCGTCGCCTGCTCCTCGACGCCGCGCGCGGTGCCGTGGAACTCGTACCAGAGGGTCGGCGCCTCGGCGAGCGCGAGTTTGCTGTAGCGGTTGACGGCGCCGATCGTGAGCGCGTCCAGCAGTTCGACGCGCGCGACCGGGATGCCGCACTGGATCGCCTCGATGACCGAGTCGACGGCGGCCCCGACCGTCGGGAACGCGCAGACCGCCGCCGACATCGCCTCGGGGATCGCGTGGAGCCGCACCGTCAGTTCGGTGATGACGCCGAGCGTGCCCTCGGCCCCGACGAAGAGGCGCGTGAGGTCGTAGCCGGCCGCCGACTTGCGCGCGCGGCCGCCGGTGCGGATCACGCTGCCGTCGGCGAGCACGACGGTGAGCCCCAGCACGTTCTCGCGCATCGTGCCGTAGCGGACCGCATTGGTGCCGGAGGCGCGCGTCGAGGCCATGCCGCCGAGCGTCGCGTCGGCGCCCGGGTCGATCGGGAAGAAGAGTCCCTGGTCGCGCAGGTGCGCGTTCAACTGCTTGCGCGTGACACCGGGCTCGACCGTGACGTCGAGATCGTTCGCGTGAACCTCGAGGATCCGGTTCATTCGCGACAGGTCGAGGCACACGCCGCCGCGCGTCGCGAGCACGTGGCCCTCGACCGAGGTGCCGACGCCGAACGGGATCATCGGCACGCGGTGGCGTGCGCAGGCGCGCACGACGGCGACCACTTCGGTCGTGTCCTGCGGGAACACCACCGCGTCGGGCGGCGTCGCCGGATAGCTCGAGATGTCGGTGCCGTGGTGCTCGCGGAGCGCGTCGGCGGTCGTGACGCGGTCGCCTAACAGCACGCGAAGCTCGTCTTCCAGCGCCGCGGGCAGCATGGTCGGCGCGCGAGACCTCAACGCGGCGAAGTGGCCGGCGGCCGTGAGCCCTGCGTGCATCGTCGTCCTCCTCTGCCCCGGGGTTCGGACACCTGCGTGCCGCCGCGGAGGTGCCGGCCGCCGGTTGACAGCCCCGGGCCGGTCGGGGCATCCTACCAAACAACTGTTTGTTTTGGGAAGGCCCTGCCGATGCCCGCCGCCGTCCGCCGATCGCCGCCGTCCGCCGCGCCGCTGCGCGCCGACAACCGCCTGCCGCTGATCCTCGACGCGGCGGCGCGGTTCTTCGCGCAGAAGGGCTTCGGCGACGCGTCGATGCGCGACATCGCCGGCGCGGCCGGCATGCTGCCCGGCTCGCTCTACTACCACTTCGCCTCGAAGGAGGACCTGCTGGTCGCGGTCTACGCGGAAGGCGTCGAACGCATCCTGGCCGCGGTCGTCCCGGCGCTCGAATCGAGCGACGATCCCTGGACGCGCCTCGAGAACGTCTGCGCGGCGCACCTCGCCGGCCTGCTCGAGGACAGCGACTACGGCCAGGTGGTGATCCGGGTCCGTCCCGACGACGCGCCGTCGGTCGCGAAGCGGCTGACCGCGCTGCGCGACGAGTACGAGGCGACGTTCTCGCGCTCGCTCGCGCGGCTGCCGCTGCCGCCGCGCACCGACCGCCGCCTGCTGCGGCTGATGCTGCTGGGCGCGCTCAACTGGTCGCAGACCTGGTACCGGCCGGGTCGCGACTCGCCGCAGGTGCTCGCGCGCCGCTTCGTGCGCCTCTTGCGCGAGTCGCTCGACGGTTGACGCCGCGCCCTCCCCTCCCTTCGCCCCAGGACCCGCGATGAACGTTCCCCCCAAGGTGCTGATCACCAAGATCGGCCTCGACGGCCACGATCGCGGCAGCCGCATCGTCGCGGCGCACCTGCGCGACGCGGGCATGGAGGTCGTCTACACGCCGCCGTGGCAGGAGATTCCGGCCGTCGTGAAGCTCGCGCTCGAGGAGGACGTCGACGTGATCGGCGTCTCGTCGCTCGCGACCGACCACCTGATCGTCCCCAAGCTGATGGCGGCGCTGCGCGAGGCCGGTCTCGCCGACGTCGCGGTGATCGTCGGCGGCATCGTGCCCGACGAGGACGAGCGCGCGCTCCTCGATGCCGGGGTCGCGCGCGTGTTCCATCCCGGGGCCGCGCTCGACGACATCGCCGCCTGCGTGCGCGATTCGACCGCGCGCGTGCGTGCCGCCCGCTTCCCCGCCTGACCCGAGGCCCCGCGATGAACAAGCCGCTGCCCGATCCGGTTCCCGCCTCGACCGCCGATGCCGAGGTGCGCTGGGAGGCCGACTACGCCGCGCAGATCGGCGTCGACCGGACCGTCCACAACCGCTCCGGCATCCCGATCAAGCCGCTGTACACGCCGCTCGACGTCGATCCTTCGCGTTTCGACGCCGACGTGGGCTTTCCGGGCCAGCCGCCCTACACGCGCGGCATCTACGCGACGATGCACCGCGGCCGCACCTGGACGCAGCGCCAGCTGATCGGCCTCGGAACCCCCGGCGCGTACAACGCGCGGCTGCGCGACATCCTCGACCAGGGGGCGACCGCGGTGTCGCTCATCCCCTGCAACTCGGTGTTCCGCGGCTACGACATGGACGAGGTCGACGCGGAACTCCTCGGGACCTGCGGCGTCGTGGCGAACAGCGCCGGGCACATGGCGACCTGCCTCGACGGCGTCGACCTCGCGACGACCTCGTGCGCGATGAACGACCCGACGCCGTTCACGCTGCTCGCGTTCATGCTCGCGGTCGCGAAGCGGCGCGGCGTCGACCCCCGCTCGATCACCGGCACGTCGAACCAGAGCGACTGCATCTCGCACTTCGTCGCCAACCACATGTTCTTCCGGCTCGCGCTGCCCGGCGCGCGGCGCATCCTCGTCGACCACATCCGCTGGTGCAACGAGCACCTGCCGCGCTGGAATCCGCTGTCGGTGGTGGGCCAGCACATGCAGCAGGCGGGCGCGACGCCGGCGGAAGCGATGGGCTTCACGATCGCCTCCGCGCTCCAGTACGCGGATGATTGCGTCGCCGCGGGCATGGCCCCCGACGACTTCCTGCCGCGCTTCACCTTCTTCTTCGACGTCTCGCTCTCGTTCTTCGAGGAGGTCGCGAAGTTCCGCGCCGGCCGCCGGATCTGGGCACGTCTGACCCGCGAGCGCTACGGAGCTCGCGATCCCCGCTCCCGGCGCTTCAAGTTCCACGCGCAGACCTCGGGCGTCGACCTGACGCGCCAGCAGCCGCTCAACAACATCGCGCGCGTCACCGCGCAGGCGATCGCCGGCATCTTCGGCGGCCTGCAGTCGCTGCACACCGACGCGTACGACGAAGCCCTGTCGTGCCCGACGCAGTTCGGCGCGCGCATCGCCGTCGCGACGCAGAACATCCTGCGCGAGGAGGCGCACCTGACCGACGTCATCGACCCGCTCGGCGGCAGCTACTACGTCGAGGCGCTCACCGACGCGATGGAGGAGCGCGTGCTCGCCGTGATCGCGGACGTCGAACGCGAAGGCGGCATGTACCGCGCGGTCGAATCGGGCTACGTCCAGCGGCGCATCGGCGAGTCGGCGCGGCGGTTCCAGGAGCGCATCGACCGCGGCGAGCAGACGGTGGTGGGCGTGAACGCCTGGCGCGTCGACGAGGCGCCCGACACGCGGCCGGCGCTCGCGAAGCCCGACGTGGCGGACATGCGCGCGCATCTCCACGCCTTCCGCGCGTGGAAGGCGTCGCGTCCGGGCGAGGCGGTCGCGCGCGCACTCTCCGGGCTCGCGCGCAGCGCGCAGGGCGACGGAGGCAACGTGTTCGGCGCCGTCGTCGCCGCCGCGGAAGCGGGATGCACGCACGGCGAGATCTGCGCGACGCTGCGGCGCGAGGTCGGCTTCGGCCATCCGCTCGTCGTCGTGTGATGACCGGACGCATCGACCGGATCCGCGCCGGCGATCGCGCGGCGATCGCGCGCGCGATCACCGAGGTCGAGCGCGCGCTCCCCTCCGCGGACGCGCTGCTCGCGGCCCTCGCGCCGCATGCGGGACGCGCGCACGTCGTCGGCATCACCGGCCCGCCGGGCGCGGGAAAGTCGACGCTGATCGACGCCCTGGTGCGGGAGATCGCCGGGCGCGGTCGTCGCGTCGCGGTCGTCGCGATCGACCCGTCGAGCCCGATCAGCGGCGGCGCCGTGCTGGGCGATCGCATCAGGATGGCGTCGGCGGGCGAGGCGGACGCCGTGTTCATCCGCTCGATCGCCTCGCGCGGCCATCCGGGCGGGCTCGCGAAGCCGGCGCGGCGCATCGTCGACCTCTTCGACGGGGCCGGGTTCGACGTGGTCGTCGTCGAGACGGTCGGGGCGGGGCAGTCCGACGTCGACATCGCCGCGCTCGCCGACACGAGCATCGTCGTCTGTCCGCCGGGCCTGGGCGACGGCGTGCAGGCGATCAAGGCGGGCATCCTCGAGATCGCCGACCTCTTCGTCGTGAGCAAGGCGGACCAGCCGGACGCCCAGCGCACGGCGCGCGACCTGCAGGAGATGCTGCACTTGCGCGCGCGGCGCGACGGCTGGACCGTGCGCGTGATGACGACGAGCGCCGCCTCCGGTGCCGGCATCGCCGCGCTCGCCGACGCGATCGGCGAGCACCTGAAGGCCGAGGGCACCGGACGGCGGCTGCGGCGGGTCGCGCGAAACGGCGGCGAGGATCCGCTGACCGCGACGCTGCGCGGCTTCTCCGAGAGCGATCCGTACCAGCGGCACAACGACCTCGTGTTCGTCGACGCTGGCCCCACCCATGCCACGATGGCGATGACCGTCGCGCGCCACCACCTCAATTTCAACGGCGGCTGCCATGGGGGCGCGCTGTTCACGCTCGCCGACAGCGCGTTCGGCCTCGCGTCGAACGCGCACGGCGTCGTCGCGGTGGGCATCGACACGCACATGACCTTCCAGGTCGCGGTGCGCGAGGGCGAGACGCTCATCGCGCGCGCGGTCGAGGCGAGCCGCAACGCCAAGCTCGCGGTCTACCGCGTCGACGTCACGCGCGGCGACGGTACGCTGGTCGCGACGTTCACCGGCACCGTGCACCTCACGCGGCGAGCGCACGCGCCGCGCTGATCGGCGCCGGCCGGGGCGGAGGGACGAGACGCGCCGACCGCGTCGCGCTAAGCTTGCCGGCCCCGTGGCACGCCCCTTCCGGGAGGTCCCATGCCGACGCACCGACGCCCGCAGATCGATACCCGCACGCGCGCGATCCTGATGTCCCTGCTGGTGGTCGTGCTGCTCGCCGGCCTGCCGCTCGCCGTGTGGCTCGACCTCCGCAACCTGACCGAGGCGGCGCTGCGCCGGCAGGCCAACGACTTGAACTCGGTCGTCACGAGCATGCGCAACTTCTACGCGACGAACGTCGTCGCGCGCGTGCTCGCGAACCACGACGGCGCCACGCAGGTCACGCACGACTACGAGTCGATTCCCGGCGCGATCCCGATTCCCGCGACGCTGTCGCTCGAACTCGGCCGCGTCATCAGCGAGAAGCAGAACACGATCACCTACCGGTTCGTCTCCGACCATCCGTTCCGCAACCGCAAGGCGCACGAGCTCGACGGCTTCGAGACCGCGGCGTTGAAGCGGCTTCGCGCCGACTCGAACGACGTCATCACGGTGGTCGAAGAGTCGTTCTCGCACGACCGCGTGCGACTCATCGCGCCGGTCGTCATGGGCCAGTCCTGCGTCACCTGCCACAACAGCCACGTCGAGAGCCTCAAGACCGACTGGAAGGTCGGCGACGTGCGCGGCATCCAGGAAGTGTCGATCGTGCAGCCCTTCGCCGAGAACCTCCTGTCGTTCAAGTACCTGATCGGCTATTTCGTGCTGCTCGCGCTGACCGGCGCCTCGGTCATCTGGCAGCAGCGGAAGCAGGCGCTGCGGATCGCGGGCATGAATCGCGAACTCGAGGGCACGAACGAGTTCCTGGCGACACTCTCGATGAAGATCTCGCGCTACCTCTCGCCGCAGATCTACAAGAGCATTTTCTCTGGCCAGCGCGACGTCGTGATCCAGACCGAGCGCAAGAAACTCACGATCTTCTTCTCCGACATCAAGGACTTCACCGCGACGACCGAGCGGCTGCAGCCCGAGCAGATCACGCACCTCCTGAACGAGTACTTCACCGAGATGTCGGCGATCGCGCTCCGGCACGGGGGCACGATCGACAAGTTCGTCGGCGACGCGATGCTGATCTTCTTCGGCGACCCGGAGACGAAGGGCGAGGCCGAGGACGCGCGTGCCTGCGTGCGCATGGCGCTCGAGATGCAGAGGCGCATCGCGGAGCTGTCGGTCAAGTGGCGCCACGAGGGCATCGAGAACCCGTTCAAGGCGCGCATGGGCGTCAACACCGGCTACTGCAACGTCGGCAACTTCGGCAGCGCCGACCGGATGGACTACACGATCATCGGCGCCGAGGCGAACCTCGCCGCGCGGCTGCAGTCGGTGGCCGAGGCCGGGCGCATCGTGATCAGCTACGAGACCTACGCGCTGGTGCGCTCGATGATCGAGGCGCACCCGCTCGCGCCGATCACGATGAAGGGAATCAGCCGCGAGGTCGTGCCCTACGTCGTCGAGGGACTGCTCGACGCGACCGGCCGCAAGTCGACGATCATCAACGAGCACACGACCGGGCTCGACATCTACATCGATCCGACGATGGTCGACGAGCGCTCCGCCGAGCGCGCGCAGCACGTGCTGCTGCACGCGCTCGACCTGCTCCGCAAGCGCGGCGGGAAGGCGTAGGACAGCAGCGCCGCGTCAAGGCGGCGCGGTGAGCCAGGGAAAGCCGCGGCGCGCCATCGTGTAGCCCAGCAGGAACAGCTCGTTCATGTAGGCGTGGTCGAAATCGTCCTGCTCCTCGAGTTTGAACGACGCCGGAATGAACGCTATGCGCAGGGCCGACCCGTCGCGTTCGGCGCGCGCGGCGATCTGGTAGAGGTTCCCGACGCCCTGCGTGTAGATCAGCGACGCGATCGCGTTCTTCGCGATCGCCACCGCGCTGCGCGGCACCTCGTGCGCGCGGACATGGAGGTGGGCGTTGCGGATCACGTAGATCGTCCGCTGGCGGAACGACAGGTCGGAGAGCAGGATGTCGCGCGGGAGCAGGAACACCTGCGTCGTCGTGCCCCCGTCGACGTGCATCTCCTGGTAGCGCTTGCCGTCGAGGGTGACGTCGATCATCGCGGGAGGCAGCTCGCCGGGAATCGCGGCCGACGCGACCAGTACGCTGCGGATGAGTTCGAGCGTGCCCGGACCGCGGACCTCCGCCATCAGCGTGAGGTTCCAGAACACCGGCCGGCGCGTGTCGAGGTCGGTGGTCGCGACGAGCAGCGTGCGTCCGCGCAGCGATTCGCGCGCGAGGGCCTCGAGGACCTGCTGGGTCACGTTCGCCTCGACGAGCTGTTTCAGCGGCAGGTTGTCCGCGAGCGCGTCGTCGAAGAGGGCGGCGCTGATGTTGCGCTCCTTGACGATGTCCTTCGACGTCACCTCGGTGTACAGGCGGGTGAGCGTCTTGTCCCACGCCGGGCCGAGGAACGCGAACGGCGCGATCAGCGCGCCGGTCGACACGCCGGTCACGATGCGGAACTCGGGACGGTCGCCGTGCGCGGTCCAGCCGACCAGGAGACCGGCGCCGAACGCGCCGTTCTGGCCGCCGCCCGAGATCGCGAGGAAGTCCGCGTCGGGCAGCACCGAATCGGCCGGATACCCGTTCATCGCGCGCTCGCGACGATAGGTCTCGTCGAGGTCGCGACGCAGATCGTCGGTGTCGCTCGGGAAATAGCGGATCGCGGGCGCGTCGACGACCTCGGCGCGCGCCTCGCCCTGTATCGGCGGCGGCGGCAGCCGGGCCACCGGCGAGATCAGCGACGCGCAGCCCGACAGCAGTCCGATGAGGAGCGCGGCGGACGCGCGCAACGCGACGGATCGGGTCATCACACAACGTTCTCCTCGCGGATCGGGCGCCCGGCGATGATGCGATCGTACCCGAGCGGCGCGAGGTCGAGGGTGCGGAAGCCGCCGTGCACGATCCACTCGGCGAGACCGCGCCCCACGGCCGGCGACTGCTGCAGGCCGTGGCCCGAGAAGCCGTTCGCGAACAGCAGATTGGGAACCTCCGGATGCGGGCCGACGATCCCGTTGCGGTCGAAGGTGTTCATCTCGTAGTAGCCGGCCCACGCGCCGCCCGCGCGGATCGCCTCGAACGCGGGAACGCGCGCGGCGAGCGCGGGCCACAGCTTCTGCTCGAAGTCCACGTGATCGACGTCGAGCGGCAGGTCGTCGGGGTCGTTCGCCTCGTCGGGGGCGAGACCCGCGATGAAGCGACCTTCGCCCTCGGGGCGGAACCACAGCCCTGACGGGTCGATGACGAGCGGGCAGCGGGGCAGCGGCGTGGCGCACGCGAACGCGAACACCGAGCGTCGCCGCGCGCGGACCGGGAGATCGATACCCGCGTAACGCGCGACCGACGCGGCCCAAGGCCCCGCCGCGTTCACGAAGACGTCTGCGGCGATGCGCGAACCGTCGGCCAGGCGCAGCGCCTCGATGCGCCCGCGCGCGTGATCGAAGCCCGCCGCCTCCGCGGTGAGGTAGTGCGCCCCGAGCGCACGCGCGTGACGCCGGAACGCCTGCAGCAGGCTCCAGCCGTCGAACCAGCCTTCGCCCGACAGGCCGAGCGTGCCGGCCGCGAGGTCGTGCGTCGCGAGCCAGGGGAAGCGCGCGGCGAGCGCGGGGGGTTCGAGGATCGCGACGTCGACGCCGAGCGAGCGTTGCAGCGCGAGGTTGCGCTCGAGGATCGCGCGACCGGCGGGCGACGCGAGGAACAGGTATCCCGGTTCGACGAGGCCCACGGCGGGGCGCTCGCCGCCCACCGCGAGTTCGTCGCCCGCCCGGCGCAGGAACGCGATGCCGTAGCGGCCGATCTCGATGTTGACGGCGGTCGAGAACTGCCGGCGGATCGAACTCGCGGAGCGCGCCGAACTCGCCTTCGAGTAGGTCGGGTCGCGCTCGACGACGGTCACCGTGCCGTGAAACGCCGGGTCGCGCAGCGTAAACGACGCGATCGCGCTGCCGATGACGCCGCCGTCGACGATGACGATGCGTCGATTCATGGTGCCGGTGGCATAGTGTGCGTCGGGCGACGACGTTCGCGCCGGGGCCCGGGTGAGCCCGACGGTCTCGATCATAAGCGAGCGCCGATGCAAACCTCGATTCCCGCGATCTCCGCGGAGCGCGTGCACGCGGCGCTCGACTGGTCCCCGCTCGTCGATGCATTGCGCGCCGCGTTCGCCGCCGGTGCGACCGCGCCGGTGCGTTCGAGCCACCGGGTCACCGCCGAAGGCGACCGGCTGCTGCTGATGCCGGCGTGGGACGGCGCGGGGCTCGGCGTGAAGATCGTCACCGTGTTCCCGCGCAACCGGGAGCGTGGACTCGCGAGCGTGGGCGCGTTGTACCTGCTGATGGACGGATCGACGGGGCATCCGGTCGCCCTGATCGACGGCGAGGCGCTGACCCTGCGGCGTACGGCGGCGGCGTCGGCGCTCGCCTCGACCTACCTTGCGCGTCCTGACGCGCGCACGCTCGTCGTCGTCGGCACCGGCGCGCTCGCGCTTTACATGGCGCGCGCGCACTGCGCGGTACGGCCGATCCAGCGCGTGCGGGTCTGGGGACGCCATCCCGACCGCGCGCGCCGCACCGCGGCGATCCTCGCGGCGGAGGGGATGCCGGCGAGCACGGCCGGGCGCCTCGATGCCGCGCTCGGCGAGGCCGACATCGTGACTTGCGCGACGACCGCGCGCGAGGCGGTCGTGCGCGGCGCGGACGTCCGCCCCGGCACGCACGTCGACCTCGTCGGCGCGTTCACCCCCGAGATGCGCGAGAGCGACGACCAACTCGTGCTCCGCGCGCAGGTGTTCGTCGACACCCGCGCGGGCGCGCTCGCGGAGGCGGGCGACCTCGTGCAGCCGATCGCGCGCGGCGTCTTCCGTCGCGAGGACGTGCGCGCGGAACTCGCGGAACTCGTGACCGGGCGCCACCCGGGGCGTCGGTCCGAGGCCGAGGTGACGCTGTTCAAGTCGGTCGGCACCGCCCTCGAGGACCTCTGCGCCGCGCGTCTCGTCGCGGATTCCATGGGGTCAGACTCGAATGATTCCATGGGATCAGACTCGAATTAGGCCACCGCCGCGTCATTCGAGTCTGACCCCATGGATTGTTCAGCCGGCCATCGGGTCGCCGGCGGCGGGGCGGTCGTGGCCGGTAAGGGCGGGTTCGGGGCGGCGCGCCGCGCTGTCCGTGGAATCGATGGGGTCGGACTCGATGGGCGCTGCAGCGGCGGCCTCATTCGAGTCTGACCCCATTGATTCCTCCGGCTCGTCGGCGAGGAACCCGCCGCTCTGGTGCGCCCACAGGCGCGCGTAGAGGCCGTCGCGCGCGAGGAGGCTGCGGTGGTCGCCCTCCTCGACGACGCGCCCGCGCTCGAGCACGATCAGGCGGTCCATCGCGGCGATCGTCGACAGCCGGTGCGCGATCGCGACGACGGTCTTGCCCTCCATCAGCCGGTAGAGGCTCTGCTGGATCGCGGCCTCGACCTCGGAGTCGAGCGCGCTGGTCGCCTCGTCGAGCAGGAGGATCGGCGCGTCCTTCAGCATCACGCGCGCGATGGCGATGCGCTGGCGCTGGCCGCCCGAGAGCTTCACGCCGCGCTCGCCGACGTGCGCGTCGTAGGCGCTGCGCCCCTTGGGGTCGGTGAGGCCGACGATGAAGTCGTGCGCCTCCGCGCGCCGCGCCGCGGCGAGCATGCGCTCGTCGTCGGCGTCGGGCCGGCCGTAGACGATGTTCTCGCGCACCGACCGGTGCAGGAGCGAGGTGTCCTGCGTCACCATGCCGATCTGCGCGCGCAGCGAGTCCTGCGTCGCGAACGCGATGTCCTGTCCGTCGATCAGGATGCGGCCGCGCTCGGTGTCGTAGAAGCGCAGCAGCAGGTTGACGATCGTCGACTTGCCCGCGCCCGAGCGCCCGACGAGCCCGATCTTCTCGCCCGGGCGGATGGAAAGGTCGAGGTCGTCGATCACCTGGCCCTTGCCGCCGTAGGCGAAGCTCACGTGCTCGAAGCGGATGTCGCCGCGGGTGACGACGAGCGGCTTCGCGTCCGGTCGGTCGACCACCGCGTGCGGCCTCGCGATCGTGTTGATGCCGTCCTGCACCGTGCCGATGTTCTCGAAGAGCGCGGCCATCTCCCACATCACCCAGTGCGAGATGCCGTTCAGGCGCAGCGCCATCGCGGTCGCCGCCGCGACCGCGCCGACGCCGACCGCGCCCTTCGACCACAGCCACAGCGTCGCGCCGGCGGTCGCGCCGATGAGCGTCATCGACAGCGCGTGGTTCACGATCTCGAACCCGGTGACGAGCCGCATCTGCCGGTGCACGGTCGCGAGGAACTCGCCCATCGCGGACTTCGCGAAGCCGGCCTCGCGCTTCGCGTGCGAGAAGAGCTTCACCGTCGCGATGTTCGTGTACGCGTCGGTGATGCGCCCGGTCATCAGCGAGCGGGCGTCGGCCTGCTCGCGCGCGATGCGGCCGAGCCGCGGCACGAAGAAGCGCAGCGCCGCCACGTACAGCGCGAGCCACCCGACGAACGGGACCATCAGCACCGCGTCGAACCCGCCGAGCACCGCGAGCATCGTCGCGAAGTAGATGACGACGAAGACGACGAGCTCGGTGACGATGATCCAGGTGTCGCGCACCGCGAGCGCGGTCTGCATGACCTTGGTCGCGATCCGGCCGGCGAACTCGTCTTGGTAGAAGCCCATGCTCTGGGCGAGCATCAGCCGGTGGTAATGCCAGCGCAGCAGCATCGGGAAGTTGCCGGCGATCGCCTGCTGCTTCACCGCGGACTGCAGCGCGATCAGCAGCATGCTGCCCGCGAGCACCCCCGCGAGCGCGAGGAGCCGGGCGCGCTCGGTCTCCCACAGCTTCGCCGGCTCGACCTTCGCGAGCCAGTCGACGACGTCGCCCAGCATGCCGAAGAGGTAGGCCTCGAACACGCCGATGCCCGCCGACAGGAGCGTCAGGGCGACGAGCCAGATGCGCAGGCCCGCGGTCGCGGCCCACAGGAACGCGAAGAAGCCGTGCGGCGGGCGCGCGGGCGGCGCGTCGGGAAACGGGTCGACCAGTCGTTCGAAGAACGGGAGCACGCGGGATCTCCGGCAGCGCGGCGCCGTCCGGAGCGCGCGGCCTCGTGGGCCGCGAGCGGGCGCCGGCGGACGGCCGCGGGCCGCGAAGGATAGCGCAACGCGACCGTCCGCGCCGGGCCGATGTGCGAACCCTCTCCCGGGGCCGATCTGCGCTACATTCGCCCGCCATGGACACGCGCGACCGGCGCGGGCTGTCCGCCGAGGACCTCGGGGCCATCCTCGACGTCACGAGCGCGCTCGCCGCCCCCTTCGACCTGATGACGATGCTGGGCGAAGTCGTCGGCGCGGCGAAGCAGGTGCTCAACGCCGAGCGCGGCTCGGTCTGGCTGCACGAGCCGGCGACCGACGAACTCGTCCTGCGGGTCGCGACCGGCATCGCTCCGATCCGCGTGCCGTCCGGATCCGGGCTCGTAGGCGCGTGCGCGCGCGAGCGGCGCATCATCAACGTGCCCGATTGCTACGCGGATCCGCGCTTCGATCCGGGCGTCGACCGCGCGTCGGGCTTCCGGACGCGCTCGATGCTGACGCTGCCGCTCGTCGACCACCAGGATGCGCTGGTCGGCGTGATGCAGGTGCTGAACAAGGCGGGCGGCGCGTTCGACGCCGACGACGAACGCCTCGCCTCGGCGCTCGCGGCGCAGTGCGCGGTCGCGCTGCAGCGCGTGCGCATGACCGAAGCGGTGATCGAGGGCGAGAAGATGCGCCAGGCGCTCGAGACGGCGCGCGTCGTGCAGATGAGCACGCTGCCTTCGTCGATGCCCGAACTCCCGGGCTACGACCTCGCCGCGACGTTCCGGCCGGCCGAACTCACCGGCGGCGACACCTACGACGTCGCGACCATCGACCAGGGACTGCTCGTCGTGCTGGGCGACGCGACCGGGCACGGCATCGCGCCGGCGCTCTCGGTCACGCAGATGCACGCGATGCTGCGCATGGCGTTCCGGCTCGGCGCGGACCTCGACGCCGCCTACCTGCAGGTCAACAACCGCCTGGCCGAGACGCTCGCCGAAGACCGCTTCATCACCGCGTTCGTCGGGCTCGTCGACCCGGCGTCGCACCGCCTGCGCTTCCACAGCGGCGGACAGGGGCCGATCGTTCGCGTGCGTGCGGCGGATGCCGCCTGCGAGCGCTACAAGCCGACCTCCTTTCCGCTCGGCGCGATGGCGCTCCCGCGCGCGCGCGCGCCGGTCGAGGTCGCGCTCGCGCCCGGCGACGTCGTGGCGCTGCTCTCCGACGGCTTCTACGAACGCGCGAGCCCGTCGGGCGAACTCTTCGGAGAGGCGCGCGTCGAGGCGCTGCTGTGCGAGCACCACGGGTCGTCCGCCGCCGACCTGCTCGCGCGGCTCGAGCGCGCGGTCGAGGCCTTCGCGCAGGGCGCGCCGCAGCAGGACGACATGACCGCGGTGATCGTCAAGCGCTCCGCGGCGCCTTCGGCGTTGTCGCGTTCCTTCGAGCGGAGCTTCGACTCGATCGCACCGATGGTCGCGTTCAGCGCGGAGGCGTTCGACCGGCTCGGTCTCGACCGCGCGCATCTCGCGACCGTCGATTTCGCGGTGGAGGAACTGTTCACGAACATGGTCAAATACGCGACGGGGAGCGCGTCCGCGGTCGACGTCGAGATCCGGGCGATCGCGGGCGGCGTCGAGGTGACGCTCGTCGATCACGATGTCGAGCCCTTCGACGTGACCCGGGCGCCGGACGCCGATGTGCGGGCGCCGGTCGAGGCGCGGCGGCCGGGTGGGCTCGGTCTGCACCTCGTTCGCCGGATGGTCGACGCGATCGAGTACCGTTACGTGGACGCGATCCGCGAGAGCCGCACGACGTTTCGCAAGACCGGCGCGACCGGCGGTGCGCGGGGCCGGACCCCGGGGGAGAACGATGCTGGCCATTGACTTCGGAGCGGACGGGGCGGTCGTCCTGAACGGACGACTCGACGCGGCCCAGGCCGCCGCCGCACAGGCGTTCCTCGACCGCACCAGCGGCGTGGTGACGCTCGACTGTCGTGCCCTCGAGTATCTGTCGAGCGCCGGGCTCGGCGTCCTGCTCAAGACCCACAAGCGCCTGCTCGGTGGGGAGGGGCGGCTCCGGCTCGTGCGAGTAGGCCCTCACTTGCGCGACATCTTCGTCTACTCGGGCTTCGACCAGCTCTTCGAGATCGAGGCCGCACCTTGAACTTCGCCGCCGTCGACACCCCGGCAGCCGATCCGGCTCGGGATGCCGCCGCGCCGCCAACCTTCGCGCGCGCCCGGTGTAATTGTGGACGACGAGGCTGACGAAGTCCTGGTCGAGCGGTACCGCCACGGGGATCGCGACGCGTTCGCGGCGCTGGTGGTCCGCTACCAGCGGCCGGTCTTCAACGCCGCGTGGTGGGTGGTGAAGAACGCGGACGACGCGGCCGACATCGCCCAGAGCGTGTTCCTGAAGGTCGCCGAGCGCATCGACGACTTCGATCCGCAGTACCGGTTCTTCAGCTGGCTCTACCGGATCGCGGTCAACGAAGCGCTCAACAGCGTTCGACGGCACGGGCGCGAGGAGCCGCTGGACGACGAGGTGGATGTGCCCGGGCCGGACGGAAATGCTCCGGATCGCAGGCTCGAGGACGCGCGACTGTCCGCGCGATTGCGCGAGGCGATGGCGCGACTGTCGACGAACGACCGGACCGTGCTGGTGCTGCGGCACTTTTCCGAATTGAGCTATCAGGAGATCGGGCAGGTCCTGGAACTGGACGAGAAGACGGTGAAGTCCCGGCTGCACGAGGCGCGGATGCGGCTTCGGGGCATGCTCGGGGATCTGCGCGACGACCCGAGATGAAGCCGAACGACACCGACCGACTGATCCACGCCGTCCTCGACGGTGAGGCCACGCCTGCGGAAGCCGGCGAGGTCGAGCGCCGCGCGGCGTCGGATCCGGCGCTGGCGAAGCGCCTCGACGAGTGGCGCCGGGTGTTCGGCGCCCTCGAACGGATGCCCAGGGCGCATGTCCCGGAGGGCCTCGTGGCCTCCGTGATGGCGAATATTCCGCAAGACCCGGCCCCCGCCGGCCAACTCCCTGCGCAAGCCGGTGTATTTGGCGCAGGTTCCGATGCCATCCGGGAGAAGATCCCGGCATCCGTCGTCCGGCGCTCCCGGTCGGCGGCATCCCTGGAGGGATTCACCATGAGCGATCAGATGAACGATCCGGCCAACAGGCGGAAAATCTGGATCGGCGCGGGGGTCGCGGCGGTTGCGATCATCGCCGTCGGCGGATTCATGCTCGACAAGCCGGCCACCGACACGCAGGGCACGATCCTGCCGGCGCAGCGCTACGTCGCGCCGCAGAACACTGCGGTCGATCTCCAGTCGACCGGCGCCCCGCGCCAGGCCGCGCTGCCGGTGCCGGCGGGACAGGCCGCGGGTCAAGCGGCCGGGCAAGCCGCTGGACAGGCTGCGGGTCAGGCGGCAGGCATGGCAGCAGGCCAAGCTGCGGCGCAGGCCGCCGGACAAGCGGCAGGCCAAGCTGCGGGTCAGGCGGCGGGTCAGGCGGCGGGTCAGGCGGCGGGTCAGGCGGCGGGTCAAGCCGCCGGGCAGGCGGCCGGACAAGCGGCAGGCCAAGCTGCGGGTCAGGCTGCGGGTCAAGCCGCCGGGCAGGCGGCCGGACAAGCGGCAGGCCAGGCGGCGGGTCAAGCGGCCGGTCAGGCGGCAGGCATGGCGGCGGGTCAGGCCGCAGGCCAGGCTGCTGGCCAAGCCGCGGGGCAGGCTGCCGCACGTGCCGCCGGTCAAGCTGCGGGCCAGGCTGCGGCCAAGGCGCAGTAGCACGACGCCCCGGCGGAGCGTTCCGCCGAACAGCGACCGCCGGCCCGAGTGCCGGCGGTTTGCTTTGGTGCGCCCGGCCCGGCGCACGGACTTGGCGTGGAAGTCGCTCCGCGCGACCCCGGGCGCGCGCCTGACTGATAGCATCTCGAGCCGAGGCTTGGCATCCTCTATGCTGGTCCCCGGATCACGCCCCCCGCGTCTGCGCTCCTCGAGGACGCGTCTGGAAGGGCGCGAGTCGACCGGGGCCGAAGCGCGGATCCGCATTGCGCGGGCAGCGCCGTCAACGCCAGCGACAGGGAGGTGCGATGCAGACGAGTGGCACGCAGGCGTCCGATCCGGCCCCGCCGCGGACCGACGGGGAGGCCGAAGCCGTTCCGCTGCAACTCGTGTGGCGCCGCTACGTCTTCCTGCTCCTGTCGCTCGCCCTCGCCTGTGCGCTGGCGCTCATCGTGCCGCGGCTTCTGCTCCCCGAGACGGGCGTTGGCGGCCAGGTCCTGCTCGGCGTGACGCTGTTCCTCCTGCTCGGAGCGCCGGCGATCTGGTTCCGCCTGCTCGCGCCCCTGATCCAGGATCATCGCGAACGTCTCGCCGACTACGCTGCCAGGACGCGCCTCGCGGAGGACCGCCTGCGGGCGCACGAGAACAACGCGCGCCTCGAGCACGCGCTCGAGATCGCCGAGGACGAAGGCGCCGTCCTGCGCATCGCCGAACAGGCGTTGAGCGCGTTGGCCAACGACGGCGGCGCGCAACTCCTCCTCGCGAACGACGCCGACGGCGACATCGAGCAGAACATCACCGTCGGCGACATGGCCTCCGCGGCGCGTTGCACGATACGGCGCCCGCGCGACTGTCCGACGGTGCGCCGCGGCCAGGGGCTCGTCTACGAGGACAGCATGTCGCTCAGCGCGTGCGCGGGCCTGAGCGGCAAGATCGACTCGAGTTGCGCGGCGGCCTGCACCCCGGTGTTCGTCGGCGGACAGGGGACGGGCATGTTGCGCGCGCTCGGACAGACCGGCGATGCCGCGCTCTACCGTCAGCTGCAGTCGCTCACCTTCAACGCGCACCTGATCGGCCGGCGCCTGGGAGCCATCCGGTCGATGGCGGCGTCGGAGGCGAAGGCGACGACCGACCCGCTCACGGGGCTGTCCAACCGCCGTGTGCTCGAGGCCGGGCTGACGCGGCTCATCCATCAGCGCGCGCGGTTCGCCCTCGTGCTCACCGACATCGACCACTTCAAGAAGGTGAACGACACGCACGGGCACGACGTGGGCGATCGCACGCTCAAGCTCTTCGCCGCCACGCTCAAGCAGTTCGTCCGCCGCGAGGACCTCGTGTGCCGCGTCGGCGGCGAGGAGTTCGTGATGCTGCTCGCCGGCCTCGACGCGAGCCACGGCGCGACGCTCGTCGAGCGCGTCCGCACCGAACTGCCGCGGGCCACCGCGCGCGACAAGGTTCCCGCATTCACGATCAGCGCCGGCGTGGTCGACGAGCAGGACGGCAGCGACGCCGAAACGCTGCTGCGCGTCGCCGACGGCCTCCTCTACGAGGCCAAGGCGTCGGGCCGCGACCGCGTCGTGGTCTCGCCCCGCGTCGAGACCGATGCGGCGCCCGCCCACGGCGCCGGCGCGGGAGACTGACGCGCCGATCAGGACGCGCGGCGCCGCGGGATTCCGCACGCGCGGGAACGAGGTCCGCACCCCGTCGCCGGACCTGCTCCCGCCGCCGCTCCGGCGTGTGCAGGACGAGTGTGCGGGAGGGCGGCCGGGGTGACCCGGCCCCTACCCGAACGGGCCAATGCCGCCTATGCTTCGGCGCATCGCGGTTTCGGAGAACTCGACGATGCACCGCCTGCTGGCGTGCCTGGGGCTCTGCGCGGCCTGCGCCTCGCCCGGCGCGCCCGCACAGGAGACCAACCCGCTCGGGCTCTCCTACCTCGAGACCGCGGATCTCCGCCTCATCTGGTTCGACGGCCTCGACTATCTCGCACCGCACGCGGCGCGCACCTTCTCGAACTCGCTCGCCTGGCAGCGTGCGCGTTTCGGCTGGAAGCCCTCCGAGAAGGTCACGGTCCTGCTCAAGGACTACGCCGACTACGGCAACGCCGCGGCGAGCGTCGCGCCGCACAGCCGCCTCATCTTCGACGTCGCGCCGCTGTCGCACGCGTTCGAGTCCTATCCCGCGACCGAGCGGCTCTACTCGCTGATGAACCACGAACTCGTGCACATCGCGCAGGGGGACATCGCGAACGCCGAGGACAACCGCTGGCGCCGGTTCTTCGGCGGCAAGGTCCAGCCGATGCCCGAACATCCGGAGACCCTGCTCTACAGCTACCTGACGGTTCCGCGCTTCACCGCGCCGCGCTGGTACATCGAAGGCGGCGCGGTGTTCATGGAAACCTGGATGGGCGGCGGCGTCGGGCGCGCGCAGGGCGGCTACGACGAGATGGTGTTCCGGGCGATGGTGCGCGACGGCGCGCACTTCTACGATCCGCTGGGACTCGAATCGCGCGGCACGCGCTCGGACTTCCAGTTCACCGCGAACGCGTACCTCTACGGCGCGCGGTTCATGACCTGGCTCTCGTACCGGTACGGCGCCGACCGCGTCGTCCTGTGGATCCGCCGCGACGACGACAGCGAGCGCTACTACGCCGACCAGTTCCGCAAGGTGTTCGACCGGCCGCTCGACGACGCCTGGGCCGAATGGATCGCGTTCGAGAAGGACGTCGCGCAGAGGAACAACCTCGCCGAGGTGCGCAAGCACCCGATCACGCCGGCGAAGCGGCTCGCGGCGGGCGCGGTCGGTTCGATCTCGCGCCTCTACTACGACGAGGCGACCGGCACGCTCTACGGCGCGTTCCGCTACCCGGGCGTGGTCGAGCACGTCGGCGCGATCGACACGCGCGACGGCAGCGTGCGCCGCCTCGCCGACATCAAGCGCGCGATGCTCTACAAGGTCGCCTCGGTCGCCTGGGACCCCTCGACCGGCACGCTGTTCTTCACCAACGACAACCTCGCGTTCCGCGACCTGATGGCCGTGAACGTGAAGACGGGCGAGACGCGGATGCTGTTCGAGGACGCCCGGGTGGGCGAGATCGTCGTCAATCCGGCCGATCGCGCGATCTTCGGCGTGCGCCACGAGAACGGGCTCGCGGCGATCGTGCGGCTCGCGCCGCCCTACGACGAATGGCGGCGCGTGGCCGCCTTCCCCTACGGCAACGTGCCCTACGACCTCGACATCTCGCCCGACGGCAGGCGGCTGTCGGCGTCGGTGACCGAGAGTTCGGGCGAGCAGTTCGTGCGCGTCTGGGACATCGACCGGCTCGCCGCCGGCGACCTCGCGCCGCTCTCCGAGTTCAAGTTCGGCCAGTCGGTGCCGGAGAGCTTCGTGTTCTCGAAGGACGGGCGCTACCTGTACGGCAGCAGCTACTACACCGGCGTGTCGAACATCTTCCGCTACGAGGTCGCGACCGGGAAGATCGAGGCGGTGTCCAACGCCGAGACCGGATTCTTCCGGCCGCTGCCGCTCTCCGACGGCCGCCTCGTCGTGCTCGACTACACCGCCGCCGGCTTCGTGCCGGCGATCATCGACCCGAAGCCGCTCGAGGACGTGAGCGCGATCACCTTCCTCGGCGCCCAGGTCGCGCAGGGTTCGCCCGAGGTCCGGACCTGGCAGGTCGGCTCGGCGAGCGCGGTCGAACTCGGCAAGACGATCGTCGACGAGGGCCCCTACAAGCCGTGGCGGCAGCTCTCGCTCGCCAACGCATTCCCCGTGCTGCAGGGATACAAGGACTCGGTGGGCGTGGGCTACCGGTTCAACGTCTCCGACCCGCTCGGCTTCGCGAACGTGGGCCTCCTCGCCGCGTACACGCCGGACGACGACCTGCCGCAGGACGAGCGCACGCACATCGCGATCGACGCGAACTACCTCGGATGGCGCGGGTCGCTCTCGTGGAACCGCTCGAACTTCTACGACCTCTTCGGGCCGACGAAGCGGAGCCGCAAGGGGCTCGCGGCGACGATCGGCTACGACCATCTGCTGATCTGGGACGATCCGCGGCGGCTCACGCTCAAGCTCGACCTCGGGTACTACGACAAGATCGACACGCTGCCCAACGCGCAGAACGTCGCGACGACCTCCGACCAGCTCACGACCGCGTCGGCGGGGCTCTTCTACACCGACGTGCGCCGCTCGATCGGCGCGGTCGACGACGAGAAGGGCATCGCGTGGAACGCGGTCGCGACGGTCAACCGCACCGCCGGCGAGACGCTGTGGCAGTTGCGCGGCGGGCTCGACCTGGGCTTCGCGCTGCCGCTGCCGAACTCGTCGATCTGGCTGCGCACCGCGGCCGGCATCGCGACCGACGACCGCGACAATCCGGTCGCGCCGTTCTACTTCGGCGCGTTCGGCAACAACTACGTCGACAGCGGCGCGGTCAAGCGCTACCGCGAGTGGCACGCGTTCCCCGGCTTCGACATCGACGAGATCTCGGGCATCACGTTCGTGCGCCCGATGCTCGAATGGAACCTGCCGCCGGTCGCGTTCGAGTCGGTCGGCGGGCCGGTCTTCCACCTGCAGTGGCTGCGCCCGGCGGTGTTCGGCTCGGTGCTGTGGACCGATCCCGACCGTCCGGCCCGGCGCCAGGACTACCAGAACGTCGGCGGGCAGGCCGACTTCCACTTCTCGCTCCTGCACTGGTACGACATGACGTTCTCGATCGGCTACGCGGCGGGGTACCGGGGCGGCCGCTACGCCGGCGACGAGTGGATGGTCTCGCTCAAGATCATGTGATGTCGGGCACTCTCCTGTCGCACGCGCTGGTCGGCCTGTTGCCGGTGGTCCTGTTCCTGCTCGTGCTCCTGTGGCTCGACAGCTACAAGCTCGTCTCGATGCGCCTCGTGCTCGCGGTGACGCTCTGCGGCGTCGCCGCCGCGGTCGCGTGCTATTTCGTCAACGGCTGGCTCGTCGGGGTGCTCGCGCTCGACGTCGCGACCTACGCGCGCACGCTCGGACCGGCGGTCGAGGAGGCCGCGAAGGGGCTCGTCGTCGTCGCGCTGATCCGCGCGAACCGCGTCGGGTTCCTCGTCGACGCCGCGATCTGCGGCTTCGCGGTGGGCGCCGGGTTCGCGATGGTCGAGAACCTGCAGTACCAGCGCCTGCTGCCCGACGCCGGACTCGCGACCTGGATCGTGCGGGGCTTCGGCACCGCGATCATGCACGGAGGCGTCACCGCGATCTTCGCGATGATGGGCCTGACGCTCCTCGAGAAGGCGGAGCGCGCCGGCATCGCCGCCTTCGTGCCGGGCTACGCGCTCGCCGTCGCGCTGCACGCGGCGTTCAATCTCCTCGGCGGCTCGCCGCGCGCCGCGACGCTCGCGGTGCTGCTGGTGCTGCCGCCGCTCATGTTCGTCGTGTTCCAGCGGAGCGAGCGCGCGGTGGGCGCCTGGCTGGGGCGCGGCTTCGACGCCGACGCGGCGATGCTCGCGTCGATCAACTCGGGGCGCTTCGCCGATTCGCCGGCCGGCCGCTACCTCGAGAGCCTGCGGCGGCGCTTTCGCGGGCCGGTCGTCGCCGATCTCCTGTGCTACCTGCGGCTGCACACCGAACTCGCGCTCCGCGCGAAGGGCGTGCTGATGATGCGCGAGAACGGCTTCGACGCGCCGGTCGACGAGGCGACGCGCGACAAGTTCGCCGAGATGGACTATCTCGAGTCGAGCATCGGGCGCACCGGGCTCCTCGCGCTGAAGCCGATGCTGCACATGAGCCATCGCGACCTCTGGCAGCTCCACATGCTGGGGAAGTAGCCGACGTCGCGGCGCGTTCGATGCCCCCGTGATCGATCACGGGCACCGCGCGCCGGAGGCGTTCGACCGGCCCCTGCGTCATCGGCAAGGGGTCGTCACGCGCCTTCCGGAGCGATCAGCGCGACCGTCGGGAAGTAGTTGCGGTAGCGTCGCGCGTCGCGCGTGAGCAGGTTCCAGTCCTGGACTGCGGCGTGCGCGCCGATGAAGAAGTCGGGAAGCACGTTGGACTTGTTGCCGCCCTCGCGGCGGTACCTCAGGAACGCCCGGCCCGCGAGGAACAGCGCGGGGCGCGGCAGTTCGTGCACGGCCAGGCCCATCTCCTCGATGGCGGAATCCAGCGCCGGCACCGAATCGAATGCCAACGACAGTTCCGCGTAGATGACCGGATTGATGGCGAGGTCGTGCGCCTTCGACTGGGCGCGCAACTGGCGCAACGACCACTCGGCCCACGCCGGATCGTTCTCCAGCACGTCCAGCAGGACGTTGGTGTCGACGAGCACCATCGACGGGTCAGGGGCCGTGAATGAATCCGGCGGGGTCGCGAGGTTCCTTCACGGCCACTCAGTCCTCGCCGCGGAGCAGGGCCATCAGGTCGTCGGTGCGCCACTTCACCTGCGCCTTGCCGCGCGCCGCTTCGAAGCGATCACGCTTGACTCCGCCTGCGCCCCTCGCGCCTCGCCCGCCTGCCTTGCTGACCACGACCTGGCCTTCGCGATTGACGCCGAACTCCACGCCATCCCCGGGCGCGAGGCGCAGCGCGTCGCGCACCTTCTTCGGGATGGTGACCTGGCCCTTCACCGTCATCGTGGTCGCCACGGGCGGCTCCTGTGCAGGTAATACCTGATCGACGATTGTATTACATCCGCCCCGAAGCAGCGACCGGCGTGCGAAGGCGTTCCGGTTCGTGGTATGATCCGGGCTGCGGCATTCGTTCCAGTCCTCCTGCCGCAGTCGATTCCGACCTCCGCTTCATACCCCGCCTGGTCATGACTGGCCGCTCCGACGGAGCGACTGGCCTCGCATCGCTCGAAGGTTTCACCATGTCGTTTCAATCGCTCGGCCTGTCCGACGCGCTCGTGCGCGCCGTCGCCGAACAGGGCTACACCCGTCCCACCCCGATCCAGGCGCAAGCCATTCCCGCCGTCCTCACCGGCGGCGACCTCCTCGCCGGCGCGCAGACCGGCACCGGCAAGACGGCCGGCTTCGTGCTGCCGATGCTGCAGCGCCTGTCCGCCGCTCCGGCCGCGCGCGCGCCGTCGGGCGGCCGCGGAGCGCGCACGCCGGTACGCGCGCTCGTCGTCACGCCGACGCGCGAACTCGCCGCGCAGGTCGAGTCGTCGATCCGCGCCTACGGCAAGCACCTGCGCTTCCGCTCGATGACGCTGTTCGGCGGCGTCGGCTTCGGGCCGCAGGTCGAGCAACTGAAGCGCGGCGTCGACATCATCGTCGCCACGCCGGGCCGGCTCATCGACCACGCGGGCGAGCGCAACGTCGACCTGTCGACGGTCGAGATCCTCGTGCTCGACGAGGCGGACCGGATGCTCGACATGGGCTTCCTGCCGGACATCCGCCGCATCCTCGCGCTCCTCCCGGCGAAGCGGCAGAACCTGCTGTTCTCGGCGACCTTCCCCGACGAGATCCGCGCGCTGGCCGAGCGCCTGCTCGAACGTCCGCGCACGATCGAGGTCACGCCGCCCAACTCGACCGTCGACGCGATCCGGCAGAGGGTCCTCGCCGTCGGCCGCGACCGCAAGCGCGAACTGCTGTCGTGGATGATCGGACGCCACCGCTGGGAGCAGGTGCTCGTGTTCACGCGCACCAAGCACGGTGCCGACAAGCTCGCGCAGGCGCTCGAGCGCGACGGCATCCGAGCGCAGGCGATCCACGGCAACAAGAGCCAGGGCGCCCGCACCCGCGCGCTCGCCGGCTTCAAGGACGGCGAGGTGAACGTGCTGGTCGCGACCGACATCGCGGCGCGCGGCATCGACATCGCCGAGCTGCCGCGCGTGGTCAACTACGATCTCCCGAACGTGCCCGAGGACTACGTGCACCGGATCGGCCGCACCGGCCGCGCCGGCGCCGACGGCGAGGCGATCTCGCTCGTCTGCGTCGACGAGCACGATTTCCTTCGCGACATCGAGCGCCTGATCCGGCGCACGCTGCCGCGCGAAACGATCGAAGGCTTCGAGCCGGATCCGGCCGAGCGCGCGCAGCCGGTCTTCGCGAAGCAGCGCGGCCGCGGCCACGGTCACGGCGGGCACGCTCCGCACGCGCACGCACGCGAGAAGGCCGCTCCGCGCGGCCACGGCCGCCCGGCCGCTCACGGCAAGGCCGCAGGCCAGGTCGAGCGGCGCGCGCCTGCGCACGCGCAGGGGCAGCGGTCGTCCGGCGGCCCGGCAGGCGGACGCACGCACGGCGCGCCGCGCAGCGGAAACGCGCAGCGGCGTCGCGGCACCTCGCGCTGACGCGGAGCGCTATCGGTCGTCGCGCGTGAGCGCGACGATCGCCTCGCCGTAGCGCTCGAGCTTGGCGGCGCCGATGCCGTCGATCTGCGCGAGCGCGGCGATCGAGTCGGGCTGAGCGGCCGCGATCGCCGCGAGCGTGCGGTCGTGCAGGATCACGTACGCGGGCACGCCTTGCGCGCGCGCCTGTGAAAGGCGCCAGGCCTTGAGCGCGTCGAAGCGGTCGCGTGCGGGCCCCGCGAGCGCGGCGGCTTCTCCGCGGACCTTCGAGGGCTTCGGCGCGCGCCCGACCGCGCGGCGCATCGCCACCGTGGCCTCGCCGCGCAGCACGGCGCGGCTCGCTTCGGCGAGCTTGAGCGCGCCGTGCGCCTCGTGGTCGACACGCACGAGCCCCTGCGCGACCAGTTGGCGGAACACGCCGCGCCAGGCCTGCTCGTCGAGGTCGGCGCCGACGCCGAACACCGCGAGCCGGTCGTGGTCCCAGCGGGCGACCTTGTCGCCGCCCTTGCCGCGCAGCACGTCGATGACGTGCGCCGCGCCGAAGCGCTGCCCGGTCCGGTAGACCGCCGAGAGCGCCTTGCGCGCCGCATCGGTCGCGTCGAAGGTCTGCGGCGGCGCGAGGCAGTTGTCGCAGTTGCCGCAGGGCGCGCTCGCCTCGCCGAAGTAGTCGAGCAGCCGGACGCGCCGGCACCCCGCGGTCTCCGCCAGACCGAGCAACGCGTCGAGCTTCGCGCCCGACACGCGCTTGAACGCGTCGCTCGCGTCCGACTGCTCGATCAGGCGCCGCTGCTGCACGACGTCGGAGAGTCCGTACGCCATCCACGCGTCGGCGGGAAGGCCGTCGCGCCCGGCCCGTCCGGTCTCCTGGTAGTAGCCTTCGATGCTCTTCGGCAGGTCGAGGTGCGCGACGAAGCGCACGTCGGGCTTGTCGATGCCCATGCCGAAGGCGATGGTGGCGACGACCACGACGCCGTCCTCGCGCTGGAAGCGCATCTGGTTCGCGGCGCGGTCCGCGGCGTCCATCCCCGCGTGGTAGGGAATCGCGTCCACGCCCCTGCCCGCGAGCCACGCGGCCGTCTCGTCGACCGACTTGCGCGTGAGCCGGTAGACGATCCCCGCCTCGCCCGCGTGTTCCTCGCGAATGAAGGCGAGCAGCTGCTCGCGCGGCTCGGCCTTGTCGACGATCGTGTAGCGGAGGTTCGGCCGGTCGAAGCTCGACACGAAGGTGCGCGCGTCGTGCAGCGCGAGCCGCTCGACGATCTCGGTGCGCGTCAGCGGGTCGGCCGTGGCGGTGAGCGCGATGCGCGGCACGGCGGGCCAGCGCTCGTGCAGCACCGACAGCCCGAGGTACTCGGGTCGGAAATCGTGGCCCCACTGCGAGACGCAGTGCGCCTCGTCGATCGCGAACAGCGCGACGCGCGCGCGGCCGACGAGGTCGAGGCAGCCCGGCGTGAGCAGGCGCTCGGGCGCGACGTAGAGGAGGTCGAGCTCGCCGTGCTCGAACGCGCGCTCGGTCGCAGCGGCCGCGCGCGCATCGAGGGTCGAGTTGAGGAACGCCGCGCGCACGCCGAGCTGCGTGAGTGCGGCGACCTGGTCGGTCATCAGCGCGATGAGCGGCGAGACGACGAGCGCGCATCCGTCGCGCAGCAGCGCGGGCACCTGGTAGCACAGGCTCTTGCCGGCGCCGGTCGGCATCAGCACGAGCGCGTCGCCGCCCGAGGCGACGTGCTGCACGATCGCCTGCTGCGCGTCGCGGAACGCATCGTGGCCGAAGACCCGGCGCAGCGTGTCGCGGGCGCGCGATGCGAGGTCGACGGCGGAGCGGGGGTTCATCGGCGCGATTGTAGGCGTGAGCGCGGGCGCGGCCGCTCGCGCTATAGTGGACGACCCGACGACGGATGTTCACGGCGCGATGCTCTCCCACCACCTCGACCGCGACCGGGGCGTGCTGACGCTCGCGCCGTCGGGCTCGCTTCGCTCGGCCGACTTCGCGGCGGTGGCGGCGGAAGTGGATCCGTGGATCGCCGAGCACGGCGCGCTCGAGGGCGTGCTGATCCACGCGAGGGCGTTCCCCGGCTGGGAGAACTTCGCCGGATTCCTCGGGCACGTCGGGTTCGTGCGCGACCACGCCGCCAAGGTCCGTCGCCTCGCCTTCGCGTCCGACAGCCCGCTGCTCGCGTTCGCCCCGCAGGTCGCGCGCTTCTTCGTGCGGGCGGAGGTGCGCCATTTCGCCTGGGCCGAGTGCGACGCCGCGGCGGCGTGGCTCGCGGCCCCCTGACGCGGTGGCGGGCGGGAATGCGTCGGCCCGCGAGCGCGGGCTCGCGGCCTTCGGCGCGAAGCGCTTCGACGATGCGCTCGACGCTGCCCGCGAGTGGATCGCCGCGGCGCCCGACGCACCGGGCCCGCATCAGCTCGCCGGGCAGGCGCTCGCGCGGCTGGGGCGGCCAGCGGAGGCCGCGGCTGCGTTCGAGGCGGCGGAGGAGCGCGGCGGCGGTCCCGCGTGCGCGTTCAACGCCGGCAGCGCGTGGCAGGCGACCGGCGATCTCACGCGCGCACGCCACGCGCTGCACCGCGCGGCCGCCGCGCACGTCGAACTCGGCGCGAACGCGCTCGCGCTCGGCCGCGCACTGATCGACCTCGGCGAGCGTGGTCTCGCCGGACGCGTGCTCGCCGCGCTGGCCCGGCGCGACGCCACGGCGCATGCCGCGATGCAGTCGATCGTCCGGCTGGCCGCGGACGATCGCGGCGCCGCGGGCGGTGCGCCCGCGGTCGGACCTCCCGGCCCGATGGCTCCGCCGTCGTCATGGTCGTTCGTGGTGTGCAGCATCGACCGCGCGAAGTTCGAGGCGGTCAGCGCGACCTTCGCCATGCGTTTCGCGGGCGTGGCGCACGAGGTGATCCGGATTCCCGACGCCCGCTCGCTGTGCGAGGGCTACGCGCGCGGGCTCGCCCGCTCCGGCGGCGAGGCCGTCGTGTTCTGCCACGACGACATCGACCTGCTCGCGCCCGACGTCGCCACGCGGCTCGCCACGCATCTCACGCACCACGACATCGTCGGCGTCGCCGGGGCGACGCGGGTGACCGGCCCGGCGGTGTTCTGGGCCGGCCACCCGTGGCTCCACGGCTGGGTCAGCTACCGCGAGAGCGGGCGCGCCGGCTACGAGGTGACCGCGATGAGCCTCGCGCAGCCGCTCGTGGGGGACATCGCCGCGCTCGACGGCGTGTTCATCGCATGCCGGCGCGAGGCGGCGCTCGCGACCGGGTTCGACGCGGCGACCTTCGACGGTTTCCACTTCTACGATCTCGACTTCAGCTACCGCGCGCACCTCGCGGGGCGACGCCTCGCCGTCGCCTGCGACCTGGGCCTCGTGCACATGTCGAAGGGGTCGTTCGGCGCCGACTGGAGCCGCTACGCCGGGCGCTTCCGCGCGAAGTTCCCCGCGCTCGCGGCGCCGCAGGGCTCGCCGCACTTCTACGCCGCCCGCGTGCCGGGGCCCGCCGACGTGCTGGCGTTCCAGCGGCGGCTCGCCGAACTCGCCACCGCGTAGAATGCGATCGCCCCCGCCACGATCGCCCGACCGATGGATATCGCATTCGTCGTCGACCCGCTGCACGAACTCAAGGCCTACAAGGATTCGAGCGTCGCGATGATGCGCGCGCTCGCGCGCCGCGGGCACCGCGTCTTCGCCATGCTGCAGGGCGACCTCGCCTGGGCCGACGGCACGACGAGCGCGCTCGCGAGCGAACTCTCGGTCGGCGACGACGACCACGACTGGTACAGCGCGCTGCCGCCGTCGCGCCGCCGCCTCGCCGCGTTCGACGCGACGATCATGCGCAAGGACCCGCCGTTCGACATGGAGTACGTCTACTCGACCTACCTGCTCGAGCGGGCGGAGGGCGAGGGCGCGCGCGTCTACAACCGCCCGCGGTCGATCCGCGACCACAACGAGAAGTTCGCGATCGCGAAGTTCGGCCGCTTCGTCGCGCCGACGCTCGTCACGCGCGACGCCGCGCTCGTGCACGCGTTCATCGACGAGCACCGCGACACGGTCGTGAAGCCGCTCGACGGGATGGGCGGCACCTCGGTGTTCCGGGTGCGCGCCGACGACCCCAACCGCAACGTGATCGTCGAGACGGTCGGGCAGGAAGGCGCGCGCAGCGTCATGGCGCAGCGCTTCATCCCCGAGATCGCGGAAGGCGACAAGCGCATCCTCGTCATCGCCGGCGAGCCGGTGCCCTACGCCCTCGCGCGCATCCCGAAGGCAGGCGAGACGCGCGGCAATCTCGCGGCGGGCGGACGCGGCGTCGCGCGAGCGCTCACCGCGCGCGACCGCGAGATCGCCGAGGCGCTCGGGCCCGCGCTCTGGGCCGAGGGCCTCCTCGTCGTGGGGCTCGACGTGATCGGCGAACACCTGACCGAAGTCAACGTGACGAGCCCGACCTGCTTCGTCGAGATCGCGGCGCAGACCGGCTTCGACGTGGCGGGCATGTTCGCCGAGCGCCTCGAGCGCGCGGCGGGCGCGCGAACGTAGCGTCCGCGCTCCGCGCCGGCCCCGGACCGGGCGGACGCGGCTCGACTTCGCCGGCTCTGCTGCATCGCCGCATCCCGCGGGGTGGCCGGACGGTTGCTTCGCGGCCGAGACGTCGTGAATGGGGGCCGCGAGGCCGCGCTCGCCGCGGGGTTGCGCAGGACTTCGCCGGGTCGCGTGCTACCATCGGCCGACGCCGCCGTGCTCGTCAGGGAAGCGCGGCGCGACCGCATGATCGGCATCCTGATCGTCGCCCACGACTCGCTGCCCGACGCGCTCGCGCGCACCGTGGCGCACGTATTGGGCTCCCGTCCCCCGCAGTTCGAGACGTTGCCGGTCCGTCCCACCGACGACCCGCTCGACCTCTTGCCCGCCGCGCGCGCGCAGGTCGCGCGCCTCGACACCGGCGACGGGGTGCTCGTGTTCACCGATCTCTACGGCGCGTCGCCGTCGAATCTCGCGAAGAAGCTCGTGCAACCGGGCCGGGTCGAGGCGCTCGCCGGCGTCAACCTGCCGATGCTGGTGCGGGCGGTGACCTACCGGTCGAAGGGGCTGGAGACGATGGTCCGCAAGGCGGTCTCCGGCGGTTGCGAGGGTGTCGTGCACATCGTGGTCGATCCAACCCATGCCGCAACGCGAACTTGAGATCGTCAACAAGCTCGGCCTGCACGCGCGCGCCTCGGCGAAGCTGACGCAGCTCGCGTCGCGGTTCCAGAGCGAGGTGCACCTCGCGCGGAATGGCCGGCGCGTGAACGCGAAGAGCATCATGGGCGTGATGATGCTGGCCGCGGGCAAGGGCGCGAAGGTGACGCTCGAGACTTCCGGTCCGGACGAGGAGGAAGCGATGAAGGCGTTGTGCGCGCTCGTCGCCGACTGTTTCGGCGAAGGGCAGTGACGAGTGATCGCTCACGTCGCGCCGCACGGCCGGCCGCGTCGCCTTCGGGCGACAACGTATTTCGACCGGCCGGGGAACTGCGGGGCGCGATCGCGGATCAATAACAGAGATCCGGACGGGCGCCGTCCGGACCTTCCCGTCCCGTCCCGCCAGGAGGCCCCTCATGCAGATCCGCGAAATCCGCCTGCGCAACGTCAAGGGCCTGCACGCCCGCGTCGCGGCGCGCGTCGTCAAGGTCTCGAACCGCTTCAAGAGCCGCGCGATCCTCGTCGTCGGCGAGCGGCGCGCGAGCGCGCGCAGCATCATGGCCGTGCTGATGCTGGCCGCGGCGATGGGCGCGACCGTGCGCCTCGAGATCGAAGGTCCCGACGAGGTCCAGGCGGTCGAGGCGCTCGCCGCCGTGCTGGGCGCCCCCGGCGACCTGCGTTGAGCGCGAAACGGTCGGGGACCCCGGAGCGTCATCTCGCGCGCGCGGGACCCGGCGCGCGCAGGTGCTGAGCCGATGGTCAGCTTCGCGCTCCACGGCATCGGCGTCTCGCGCGGCATCGCGATCGGCCGCGCGCAGCTCGTCTCGCACGCGACCCTCGAGGTCGCCCACTACACGGTGCCCGCCGCGCGCGTCGACGAGGAGGTCGCGCGCCTCGCCTTCGCGATCGAGGAGGTCCAGAAGGAGCTGACCGCGCTGCACGGCACGATGACGAAGTCGGGCGAGGTGCCCGGCGAGTTCGGCGCGTTCCTCGACGTCCACTGGATGATCCTGAACGACCCGACGATCGCGGAGGCGCCGAAGCGGATCATCGCCGAGCAGCGCTGCAACGCCGAGTGGGCGCTGGCCCAGCAGATGAACGTGCTGGTCGAGCAGTTCGAGCAGATCGAGGATCCCTACCTGCGCGAACGCAAGGCCGACGTCGTGCAGGTGGTCGAGCGCGTGCTGAAGCGGCTGATGGGCAAGCCCGGCGTGCTGCCCAACGCGGTCGCGGAGGAGCGCACGATCCTCGTCGCGCACGACCTCTCGCCGGCCGACGTCATCGGGTTCAAGCAGCACCACTTCGCCGCGTTCCTGACCGACCTGGGCGGCGTGACCTCGCACACCGCGATCGTCGCGCGGAGCCTCGCGGTCCCCGCGGTCGTCGCCACGCACAACGCGCGGCAGATGATCCACGACGGCGAGTTGCTGATCGTGGACGGCACCCACCACGTCGTCATCGTCAATCCCGACCGCGCGGTGCTCGCCGAGTACCGGCTGAAACAGAGCGAACTCGACCTCGAGCGGCAGAAGCTCAGGCGCCTGCGCGGGAAGCCGGCGGAGACGCTCGACGGGCAGCG
Organism: Burkholderiales bacterium; assembly: GCA_015075645.1. NCBI lineage: Bacteria > Pseudomonadati > Pseudomonadota > Betaproteobacteria > Burkholderiales > Burkholderiales bacterium. The sequence continues at coordinate 588,748 of JABTUF010000004.1, forward strand.
CGTCGAGCTCCACGCCAACATCGAACTGCCCGGCGACCTCGCGCAGGTCCTGGAGAGCGGCGCGTCGGGCGTCGGCCTCTTCCGCTCCGAGTTCCTCTACCTGAACCGCGTCGGTCTGCCGGGCGAGGACGAGCAGTTCGAGGCGTACCGCGCGGTCGCCGCGGGGCTCGCCGGCAAGACGGTCACGATCCGCACGTTCGATCTCGGCGCCGACAAGAGCAAGGAGGGACTGGGCGGCCTCTCGCGCGTGGCGCCCAATCCGGCGCTGGGCCTGCGCGCGGTGCGCTTCTGCCTCGCCGAGCCCAAGCTGTTCCTCACCCAGTTGCGGGCGATCCTGCGCGCGTCGCATTACGGCCGCGTGCGCATCCTGATCCCGATGCTCGCCTCGGTCGCGGAGATCGACGCGACGCTCGCGATGATCGAGCAGGCGAAGGAGAGCCTGCGCGAACGCGGCGAACCGTTCGACACGGAGGTGCCGGTCGGCGGGATGATCGAGATCCCCGCGGCGGTGCTCGCGATCGGGAGCTTCCTCGAGCGCCTCGATTTCCTGTCGATCGGCACCAACGACCTCATCCAGTACACGCTCGCGGTCGACCGGGCCGATGAGTCCGTGTCGCATCTCTACGATCAGCTCCATCCGGCGATCGTCCGGCTCCTCGCGCTCGCGATCGGCGACGCGGTCAAGGCCAAGGTGCCGATCGCGGTCTGCGGCGAGATGGCCGGCGACACGCTGATGACGCGACTTCTGCTGGGCCTCGGGTTGCGCGACTTCTCGATGCACCCGGCGCACGTCCCGGCGGTCAAGCAGCGCGTGCTCACCTCCGACGTCGGCGCGATCAAGCCGATCGTCGACCGGATGCGGCGCACCGACTCGCCGGCGAAGCTCGCCGCGCTGATGGACAAGCTGAACGCCTGAATCGCCCGCCCGACGGTTGCACGGCACGGCGATGACAATGGCATAATCCCGGCTCGCCCCGTCCGGGGCGCCTGGACGGAGGACGCCGGCATGGTGGCTTCACGCCTGCGGTGCGCGGTGGCGATGCTCGCGGTGGCGCTGTCCCTGGGGGCGGGGACGGCCGAGGCGCTCGCGCCCGGCGAGGCTGCGCCTTCGCTCGCGCTGCCCGACGCGCAGGGATCGACCGTCGCGCTCGACGCCCTGCGCGGCCGCGTCGTGGTCGTCGACTTCTGGGCGTCGTGGTGCGGCCCCTGCAGGCGCTCGTTCCCGTGGATGAGCGAGATGCAGCGCAAGTACGCCGACCAGGGACTGACCATCGTCGCGGTCAACGTCGACAAGCGCCGCGAGGACGCGGCGAAGTTCCTCGCGGTGACGCCGGGCGCGTTCACCATCGTCTACGATTCGACCGGCGCATCGCCCACGGCCTGGAACGTGAAGGGCATGCCGACCTCGTACCTCGTCGATCGCGGCGGCAGGATCGTCGCCGTCGACAGCGGTTTCCGCGAGGAGTCGAAGGACACGCTCGAAGCGCGCATCAAGGCGGCGCTCGCCGCGAAATGAACCGCGTCTCCGATCACGATTCCGAACCGAGCGCCCGGCAGGTTGCCGGCCTGCGCCGGCTGACCGCGGTGCTGCTGGTCGCGGCGGTCGGCCTCGGCGGTTGCGCGTGGGCGCCGCCCAAGCCCTGGGAGAAGGGCGAACTCGCGCGGCCGGCGATGCAGTTCGATCCGCCGGGCGAGCGCCTCGAGATGCGCAACCAGGAGCAGGTCTACAACAGCAAGGAAGCCGCGGGCGGCGGCTTCGGGGTCGGCGGGGGCGGCTGTGGCTGCAATTGACGCGGACGCCTCCGCGCAGGCGCGTCCCTCGCACCGCACGGAGCCGACGGAGCAGACGATCGCGGCGGAGGACCGACCCGCGCGCACGCATGCGCCTTCGACGCGCGCGTTGATGGCGGCGGCGCTCGCGCTTCCCGGGATCGCGCCAGGCGCGGCCGCGCAGTCGATGCCCGACGAGGGCACGTTCTCGATCCGTTACCTCGACTACCGCGACTGGCAGCCCGGCGCGGACCGGATGAAGGTGCAGAGTCCGTCGATGTTCCTGCAGAAGCCGTTCGCGGGGAGTTGGCTCTTCGAGGGCTCGCTCGTCTACGACGGCATGTCGGGCGCCTCGCCGCGCTACTTCAACACGCTTTCCGGCGCGTCGGGCGAAGGGGTGCGCGACTACCGCACCGCCGGCGACGCGCGGGTCACGAAGTACTTCGACCGCTACGCGATCGGCGTCGGCGGCGCGGTGTCCTCGGAACGCGACTTCCTGTCGCGCGCCGGCTCGCTCGACTTCCGCTGGTGGACCGAGGACCGCAACACCACGTTCGCGTTCGGCTTCGCCGGCACCGCGGACCGGATCAACTCGAACAACGGCGTCGCCGACAACGAGACGCGCTACACGATCGACTGGCTCATCGGCGTCACGCAGGCGGTCGACCCGAACGCGATCGTGCAGTCGAACCTGACGTACTCGCTCGGGCACGGCTACTACGACGACCCGTACAAGCTCCTCGACACGCGGCCCGACGAGCGGGACATCGTCGCGTGGCTCACGCGCTGGAACCAGGCGATCCCCTCCGCGGACGCGACCCTGCGGCTCGCGTTCCGGGTGCTGCACGACTCGTTCGGCTCCACGTCGTTCATGACCGAGGCGCAGTGGGTGCAAGCGCTGCCGCAGGGCTGGACCGTGCAGCCGGGATTGCGCTACTACACGCAGAGCGCGGCGGACTTCTACCGCGATCCGCCGTTCCCGACCGGCTACGTGCCCGGAGAGAACTACACGGCGGACACGCGCCTCGCCGCGTTCGGCGCGTTCACGACCTCGTTGCGGGTGGCGAAGAGCTTCGCCGACGGCTGGACCGCGGATCTTCGCGTCGACTTCTACCGGCAGAAGGCGAGCTGGAGATGGGGCGGCGGCGGCAGCCCGGACATCGACACCTTCTCGGCGCGCTGGATCCAGGCCGGCGTTTCGAAAGCCTTCTGACGCGCACGCCCGCAGTCGCGCGCGATGCCCGCGTGCGCGCCGCCGCGTCGGTTACTGCGGCGCGCAGAACACGACGCCCTCGCCCGCCCAGCCCTGCGCAGTCGTGAACTGCTGGTAGGTCGCGAGGCTCGTCGTGAAGCGGTGGTTGGGCGCGCCGGTCTGCCCGTTGTTGAACATCCGGTAGATCGGCACCGAGCCTCCCGGGCAGGCGCCGCCGGCAGCCGGCGGCAGGTAGTAGGCGATCTTCTCGTAGGTCCAGTCGCCGCCGTTCTCGGTGCGGATGCCTTCGCGCTCGACCGTGTCGGTCGTGTAGAAATGCGCGGCCTTCGATGCGAACTTCGTCGTGTAGAGGCGGAACACCGGCAGCGCGCCGCCGTTCGCCGCATCCCACACGTAGAACGCGTTGCCGGTGCGCTGCCATCCGGCGAACACGCCGGTGTCGAGCCCGGTCTGCTCGTCGGCCTGCGCGGTCAGGAAGTAGTGGCCGATGCCGGCGTGGAAGTACTCGATCGCCTGCACCTTGTCGGCCGGCGGACCGGCGTTGCCCGAGCCGGTGCCCGACAGGACGACGGTGTGCGGGCTGCCGGTGCCGGTGTCGGTGATGGTGAGCGTGCCGCTGCGCGCGCCCGCCGCTTGCGGGCGGAAGGCGACGGTCACGGTGCAACTCGCGCCGGGCGCGACGTTCCCGCAGGTGAATCCGGTGATCGGAAACTCCGCGGCCGGGTTGGTCGACAAACCGGTCACCGTCGTGCTGCCGCCGCCGACGTTGGAGAGCGTCAGCGCCGATCCGGCGGTCTGGACGCCGACCGTCGACGAGCCGAGGTGGAGCGCGGAAGGCATCGACAGGCTGCCCGCGGGCGGCGGACCGGCGGACTGCCCGGTGCCCGACATCGCGATCGTCTGCGGGCTGCCGAGTCCGTTGGACACGATCGTGATCGTGCCCGAGCGCGCTCCGGCGGCGAGCGGCGTGAATTGCACGCCGATCGAGCACGACGACAGCGGATTGACGTAGGCGCCGTTGGTGCAGGTGCTGCTGACGATCGAGAACTCGGCCGGATTGCTGTTGCCGACCGACGAGATCTGCACCGCCGCGTTGCCGGTCGACGTGACGTTCTTCGACACCACCGAACTGCCGACGCCGACCGGCACGGTCCCGAACGCGAAGGCCGAGGGCATCGAGAGCTGGCTCGTCACGCCGCCGGAGAACGTCGCGAGGTAGCTCGCGATCGTCATGAACGTGGCGTCGGTGATGATGTTCGCGTCGTACAGCGGACGAAGGTCGGCCGTCATGTCCGGCTTGGTGTCCATCGCCAGCTTGATGATGTTCCAGTCCTTGCCGCCCAGCACGCCGTTCTTGTTGTTGGCGGCCGGCCCGTGGCAGCCCGCGCAGTAGGTCGTGTAGAGCTGCTGCCCCGTCTGCGCGTGCGACGGCGATGCCGCGGAGAACGACGCTGCGGCGATGAGGACGGCAAGCGTGCGGATCGGAGTCATGTCGGCATCCGGTCGGACGGAGGGTGCGGAGCGGCGGCCGGCGTGCGCGAGATTGGCCTGACCAATTCCGCCACCAGTTTATTCCAATGTCATGGGGCGGCACAAGACAATGTCATGAAACGGCACGAGATGCCGACGAGCGGCCCGGACAGCACCCGATGGGGATCCGATGGCATCCAGACGTGTGCCGCCGACGCAGCGCACTATCTTGGTGCGCGGGTATCCAATCCGGCCCCGATTGGCTAGACTCGGGTCGAACGCGCCGATTTGATCCAGCTTGCGGGCGCACTACAAATCCGGCTAAAGCGGGTCGGCTCGACCGGGACCGACTTCGCGCCGGGGCGAACCGGGCGGCGAGTGCCCTCCGGAGCGGGCGAGGCGGAGCCGACAGCACACGATGGGCCGATTCAGCGACACGACGGGCGGGACCCAGGCTCGGGCCGGCGCCGGACATTCGATCGGCGTCGTGACGCCGCAGGTCGCGCGGTTCGACGCGCCGTTGAAACTCGCCTGCGGCAAGACGCTGCCGGCCTACGAACTCGCCTACGAGACCTACGGCGAACTCAATCCGCGCCGCAACAACGCGGTGCTCGTCTGCCACGCGCTGAACGCGTCGCACCACGTCGCCGGCATCGCGCCGGACGACCCCGACAACGTCGGCTGGTGGGACAACATGGTGGGGCCGGGCAAGCCGCTCGACACCAACCGCTTCTTCGTCGTCGGCGTCAACAACCTCGGCAGTTGCTTCGGGTCGACCGGACCGACGACGATCCACCCGCACACCGGCAAGCCGTGGGGCGCCGACTTCCCGCTCGTCACGGTCGAGGACTGGGTGGATTCGCAGGCGCGCCTCGCCGACCATCTGGGCATCGAGGACTGGGCCGCCGTGATGGGCGGGAGCCTCGGCGGCATGCAGGCGCTGTGCTGGGCGATACGCTACCCGTCGCGCATCCGCAACGCGCTGGTGATCGCCGCCGCGCCGAACCTCTCGGCCGAGAACATCGCGTTCAACGAGGTCGCGCGGCAGGCGATCCTCACCGATCCGGACTTCCACGACGGGCATTTCGCCGCCGCCGGCGCGCTGCCGCGCCGCGGATTGCGCGTGGCCCGGATGATCGGCCACATCACCTACCTGTCCGACGCGCAGATGGAGGTCCGCTTCGGGCGCAAGCTCCGCGAGGGCCTGCACTACTCGTTCGCGCCCGAGTTCCAGATCGAGAGCTACCTCCGCCACCAGGGCGAGAAGTTCGCCGACTACTTCGACGCGAACACCTACCTGCGCATCACCAAGGCGCTCGACTACTTCGACCCGGCGCTCGCCACCGGCGGCGACCTCGTGCGCGCGCTCGCGAGCGCCGCGTGCCGCTTCCTCGTCGTGTCGTTCACGACCGACTGGCGCTTCCCGTCCTCGCGCTCGCGCGAGATCGTCGAAGCGCTCGTCGCCAACCGGCACGACGTCACCTACGCCGACATCGCGGCGCCGCACGGGCACGACGCGTTCCTGCTCGAGAACCCGCAGTACCACGCGGTCGTGCGCGCGTACTTCGAGCGCGTCGCGCACGACTTCAAGGACTACTCGACGTTCCGGCTCGGCAAGGCGTTCTCGCAGGCGGTCGAGCAGCGCACGAAGGTCGCGCAGCGGTCCGACTACGCGGCGATCGCGGGCTGGATCGCCGAGGGCGCGAACGTGCTCGACCTGGGCTGCGGCGACGGCGAACTGCTCGCGTTCCTCGCGCGCGAGCGGAACGCGCGCGGCTACGGCGTCGAGATCGGCGAGGCGGGCGTGCGCGCGTCGATCGCGGCCGGCGTCAACGTGATCCAGCGCGATCTCGAGAGCGGACTCAAGGGATTCGCCGACAACGCGTTCGACTGCGTCGTGCTGTCGCAGACGCTGCAGGCGATGCACCACATCGAGCCGATCATCGCCGAGATGCTGCGCGTCGGGCGCGAGGCGATCGTCTCGTTCCCGAACTTCGGCCACTGGCGCCACCGCTTGCAGATCCTCGCCGGGCGGATGCCGGTCTCCGAGAACCTGCCCTACCAGTGGTACGACACGCCGAACGTCCACCTGTGCACGGTGGCCGACTTCGACGCGTTCCTCGCCGCGCGCGGCCTGCAGGTGCTCGACCGGGCGGTGCTCGCGGGCGGACGCGAGGTGAACGCGCTCGCGAACCTGCGCGGTGAACTCGCGATCTACCGCTTCCGCCGGCCCGGCGCCTCGCGGCGGGGCGCGGCGTGAGCCGGGAGCGCGACGCGCGGAGGCGCGGTGCCGCCTGACGCCGGACGCGAATCGATCCTGAAGAGCCGGCTCTTCTGGGTCGGCATCCTGTACTTCTCCGAGGGTTTCCCGCTCGGGGTCTTCTACGAGATCCTGCCGGTCTGGTTCCGCCAGCGCGGCGTCGACCTCGCCACGATCGGCGCGCTGTCGCTCCTCGGGCTCTCGTGGACGCTCAAGTTCCTCTGGGCGCCCGCGATCGACTACTGGAGGCACCACCGGCGCTGGATGGCCGTGGCCGACGCCGGCATGGGTCTCGTGATGATCGCCTTCGCGCTGCACGCGGGCTTCGGGCCGGCGGTGTGGGTCGCGATCGCGCTCTTCACGATGCTCTCGGCGACCAACGACATCGCGATCGACGGCTACACGATCGAGTTCCTGTCGAGGGACGAACTCGGGCTCGCGAACGGCGTGCGGATCGGCCTCTACCGCGTCGGCATGCTGACTTCGGGCGTGATCCTGATGGCCTCCGACGCGCTCGGCTGGGACGGCGCGTTCGCCTGCGCGGCGGTGGTCTTCTTCGGGCTCGCCGTCGTGAGCCTCTGCGCGCCGCCCGAGCGGCAGCGCGTCGTGCCGCGCGCCGAGATCGGCCGCGAACTCGCCGCGCTCGCGCGCTCGCCGTTCGCGCTCGCGGCGGTCGCGGGACTCGCGCTCGGCGTCGTGTGGCTCGCGAACAACGCGGCGAAGTGGTCGTCGCGCGTGCCCGGCTTCTGGATGTGGGCGGTCGGCGGCGCGGCGGTGCTCGCGGTGCTCTCCGCGCTCGCGGGGCGCGCGCGTCGGGCCCCCCGCGTGGCCGAGGTCGCGGCCTCGCCCGAGGCGACGGACCCGGAAGGCGCTCCGGCCGGATCCGATGCGCTCTCGGGCGGCGTGCTCTTCGGTGCGCTCCTCGATCTGCTGCGCCGGCCGGGCATCGTGCCGGTGCTCGTCTTCATCCTGATCTTCAAGCTGCCCGACGCGGCGATGGGCTTCATGGTGAAGCCGTTCTGGGTCGACGCCGGGTTCTCCGCCGCGCAGATCGGACTCGTGTCGGTCAACATCGGTCTCGCCCTCTCGATCGCGGGCGGCGTCGCCGGCGGCTGGATCACCGACCGGATCGGCATCCTGCACGCGCTGTGGATCCTCGGTCTCGTGCAGGCGGCGTCGAATCTCGGCTACTGGATCGCCGCGACGATCCTGCCGATCCCGCCCGCGGGCCCGGTGCCGTTCGAGCACCAGGCCGTGCTGTACGCGGCCTCGGCCCTCGAATCGTTCACCGGGGGCCTCGGCACCGCGGCCTTCCTCGCGTTCCTGATGGCGATCGTGCGGAAGGATCGCGCCGCGACCGAGTACGCGCTGCTCTCGTCGGTGTTCGCGCTCTCGCGCTCGCTCGCCGGCGCGGCCGGGGGGGTCGGCGCGAAGGCCCTGGGCTACGCCGACTGGTTCCTGCTGACCTTCTTCTTCGTGTTCCCGGCGCTGTTGCTGCTGCCGTGGGTGAAGCGCATGCTCGAACGCGAGGCGGAGCGCACGTGAACCCCGACAAGTTCAGCTTCATCGCCCACCGCGACCACGACTACTGCAATCCGCTGGCCGCGGCGAAGATCGAGCGCATCCTCGACCTGATGCCGCTCGCCGAGGGCGCGACACGCTGGGCTTCGGCGTCTACCTTTTCTGGCGTCCGTAGCGGCGCGCCCCGGGGGCGGAGCCGAAACCATGGGCGGCGTGACCCGATGGCGCGGCTCCCGCCCCGCGACGTCGCGGCTACATCCTGCGGACGAGCCGCACGAGCGCGAGCAGGATGATCGCGCCGGCGGCCGCGATGACGATCTGGCCGACGAGCCCGCCGGCCGTCACGCCCATCAGGCGGAACAGGAACCCGCCGACGAGCGCGCCGATCACGCCGACCACGAGGTTGCCCCAGAGGCCCAGGCCGCGGCCCTTCATCACGACGCCGGCGATCCAGCCCGCGGCGATGCCGACGACGACGAACCAGACGAATTCCATTGCGCTCCTCCGTTGGGGCCGATGTTGTTCGGGGTCGGTGTCATCCGGGGTCCGCGCCGCCGTGGCCGGCGGGTTCGCCGGACATTGCGGCGCCGACCCCGAGGGACGCGATACTACGGCGCCGATCCCGAAACGTCGATCCGGTCGAGCGCCTCGGCGAGGTCGAGCCAGAGGGCCTCGCGGCGGGCGAGTTCCCAGGTGATCTCGCCCGAGCGTTCGATCGCGGGCTTCAGCCGTTCCTTCGCGTCGTCGCGGTAGGCCTCCGGCGTCGCGAGCCAGGCATCGAGGTCCGCCTTCTCCGCTTCGAGCGCGCGCATCTCGTCCTCGAGCTTCGCCTGCTTCGCGACGAGCGGCTTGCGCGCGTCGGAGCGCTGCTGGCGCGCCTCGGCCTGCGCGCGCTTCTCCGCCTTGCGGTCGGGGGCGGCGCCGCTGCCCGAGGGCGCCGCGGCGGCGGCCTCGCGGCGGCGGCGGGAGAGCACCCAGTCGCGGTAGTCGTCGAGGTCGCCGTCGAACGGCGCGACGCGGCCCGCGTCGACGAGGAGCAGCGTGTCGGTCGTCGCCGCGAGCAGGTGGCGGTCGTGCGCCACCACGACGAGCGCGCCGTCGTAGGCCTGCAACGCCTCGGCGAGCGCCTCGCGCATCTCGATGTCGAGGTGGTTGGTCGGCTCGTCGAGGATCAGGAGTTCCGGCCGCTGCCGCACGATCAGCGCGAGCACGAGCCGCGCCTTCTCGCCGCCGGAGAAGCGCGCGATCGGCGCCTCCGCCATGTCGCCGCGGAAATCGAAGCCGCCGAGGAAGTTCCGCAGGTCCTGGTCGCGCGCCGACGGGTCGATGCGCTGCAGGTGCAGCATCGGCGACGCGGCGGGATCGAGTTGCTCCACCTGGTGCTGCGCGAAGTAGCCGATCGCGAGATTCTGCGCGACGTGGCGTTCGCCCGCGGCGAGCGGCAGCGTTCCGGCGAGCGCCTTCGCGAGCGTCGACTTGCCGGCGCCGTTGGGCCCGAGCAGCCCGATGCGGTCGCCGGCGAGCACCGACAGTTCGAGCGCCTCGAACACCGGCGGCGCGTCTCCGTAAGCGAGCGTCGCCTCGCCCAGCCGCACCAGCGTCCGCGCGTGCGTTCCGGAGGGCGCGAACGCGAACTCGAACGGACTGTCGACGTGCGCGGGCGCGATGCGCTCCATCTTCTCCAACGTCTTCAGGCGGCTCTGCGCCTGCTTCGCCTTGGTCGCCTTCGCACGGAAGCGGTCGACGAACGACTGCAGGTGCGCGATCTGGCGCTGCTGCCGCGCGTACGCCGACTGCTGCAGAGCGAGCTGCGCGGCGCGCTCGCGCTCGAACGCCGAGTAGTTGCCCGCGTAGTGCACGAGCTTGCGACCGGTGAGGTGCACGATCGACTGCGCGACCGCGTCGAGGAAGTCGCGGTCGTGCGTGACGATGACGAGCGTGCCGGGGTAGCGCTTCAGCCAGTCCTCGAGCCACAGCACCGCGTCGAGGTCGAGGTGGTTGGTCGGCTCGTCGAGGAGCAGGAGGTCGGAGCGCGCGGCGAGCGCCTGCGCGAGGTTGAGCCGCATCCGCCAGCCGCCGGAGAAGCGCGCGACCGGGTCGCCGTGGCGCGCGTCGTCCACCCCGAGCCCGGCGAGCAGTTCCGCCGCGCGTGCACGTGCGGCGTAGCCGCCGATCGCCTCGTAGTGCTGGTGCAGCTCGGCGAGGAGGTGACCGTCGGCGGCGTGCCCGCGCTCCTCGCGCGCGATCGCCGCCTCGAGTTCGCGCAGCCTCGCGTCGCCGTCGAGCACGAAGTCGATCGCGGCGCGGTCGATCGCCGGGGTCTCCTGCGCGACGTGCGCGATCGTCCAGCGCTGCGGCAGGTCGACGCTGCCGGCTTCGGGCGCGAGTTCGCCGCGCAGGAGCGCGAACAGGCTCGACTTGCCGCTGCCGTTCGGCCCGACGACGCCGACGCGGTGGCCGGCGTGCACCGTCAGCGACGCGCCCTCGATGAGGCGCAGCGCCCCGCGGGCGAGCGTGACGTCGACGAGGCGGATCACGGCGCCCTGCGGGCTGCCCGATGCCCTGCGTCGAACGCATGACGTCCAACGTCCAACCCGCGGCGTCCGACGTCGAACGCCGAACGTCCAACGTCGAACCCGGCGTCACCGCAGTTCATGGTCGTAGTCGATGACGAGCGGGGCGTGGTCCGAGAACCGCCGGTTCACGTAGATCGACGCCGCGCGCGCGCGCTGCGCGATGCCCGGCGTGGCGATCTGGTAGTCGATGCGCCAGCCGACGTTGTTCTCCCACGCGCGGCCGCGGTTCGACCACCAGGTGTAGCGCCGCGGCCGCGGATCGACCTGGCGGAACACGTCGACGAACCCCAGGTCGTCGAACACGCGCGAGAGCCACGCCCGCTCCTCGGGCAGGAAGCCCGAGTTCTTCTGGTTCGAGCGCCAGTTCTCGAGGTCGATCGGCTGGTGCGCGATGTTCCAGTCGCCGCACAGGATGATCTCGCGGCCCGAACGGCGGAGCGAGGCGAGATGGGGCAGGAACGCGTCGAGGAAGCGGAACTTCGAGGCCTGGCGGTGCGGTCCGCTCGATCCGGACGGCAGGTACAGCGAGACCACCGTCAGGCCCTCGAAACGGGCTTCGAGGTAGCGGCCCTCGTCGTCGAACTCCTGCATGCCGAAGCCGGCGCTCGGGCGGTGCGGCGCCTTCGTGTAGACCGCGACGCCGGCGTAGCCCTTCCTGCGCGCCGGCAGGAACGTCGCGTGGCTCCTGCGCGGGGTCCGCAGCGCGGGCGGCACGTCGCCGGCCAGGCACTTGATCTCCTGCACGCACACGACGTCCCAGGGTTCCGCGCGGGCGAGCCAGCGCGAGAAGCCCTTGCGCTCCGCGGAGCGCAGGCCGTTGACGTTGAGCGTGACGATGCGCACGGGGCGGCGGGGCGGACCGGAGGCGCGCGAGTGTACACGACGCGATCCTCGCGCCCGCGCGGCTTATACTTCGCGCGATTGCATCGGAGGCGGTTCGGATGGAGGATTTCCGGCAGGCGTTCCTCGCGTTCTGCGTGGCACGTGACGTGCTTCGATTCGGGGACTTCGTCACCAAGGCGGGACGCAGGACACCCTATTTCTTCAACGCGGGCCGGTTCGACGACGGCGAGAGCCTGCGCCGCCTGGGCGGCTTCTACGCCAAGGCGCTCCTCGCCTCCGACATGGCCTGCGACCAGTTGTTCGGGCCGGCGTACAAGGGCATCCCCCTGGCGTCGGCCACCGCCATTGCGCTCGCCGAAATGGGTCACAATCTGCCCTGGAGCTTCAACCGCAAGGAGGCGAAGGACCACGGGGAAGGCGGCAGCGTCGTCGGCGCGCCGCTGGCCGGGCGCGTGGTGATCGTCGACGACGTGATCACCGCCGGCACCTCGGTGCGCGAATCGGTCGACCTCATCCGCAACCACGGCGCGAACCCCGCGGGGGTTCTGATCGCGTTGGATCGCATGGAGCGCGGCACCGGGGCGCAGTCGGCCGTGGCCGAGGTGCGCGAGCGATTCGGGATCCCGGTGACGGCGATCGCGACGCTCGACGACGTGATGGCGTTCCTCGCGGCGCGCTCGGACCTCGCGCGGTGGCGCGGCGCGGTCGACGCGTACCGCGCGGACTACGGAGCCTGACACGATGAATCGCCGGGTGCTCGTTCGGGTGGAATGCGCGGCAGCGGCGGTCGCGTTGTCGCTCGGCCTGTCGGGCGGCGCGTCCGCGCAGCAGCTCTACAAGTGGACCGACGAGAAGGGCGCGGTCCACTACACCGACAAGGCGCCCGATCCGGGACGCGCCGGGACCGTTCTCGACAAGCAGGGCCGCCCGGTCAGCCGGATCGAAGGCGCGCCCACGCCCGAGCAGGCGCGTGCCCGCGAGGTCGAGGACGAGAAGCGCCGCGCGTTGGCCAGGGAGGAAGAGGCCGAGGCCCGCCGCAACCGCGCGATCCTGTCGTCCTACACGACGGAGGCCGAGATCGATCTCGCGCGCGCGCGCGCGGCGGCGACCGTCGAGACGCAGCTCCAGTCGGCGCAGGCCTACATGGCGCAGCTCACCAAGCGCAAGCAGGACATCGACGCGCGCAAGGCGCGTTTCGGCGACAAGCCGATCCCGCCGCAGCTCGAAGCCGACAGCGCCGCGGTCGACGCGGAGTTCGCGAAGAACCGCGACCTCGTCCTCCAGAAGAAGCGCGAGCTCGCGGCGGTGATCGCGCGCTACGACGCCGACAAGGAGCGCTGGCGCGAGTTGAAGGCGCAGGAGACCGGCGGCCCGCAGGCGAGCCGCGGCGCGACCGCGAAGAAGTAGATCGCGCCTCCGGATGGCCGCGGTCCGCCGCGGTGCGATAATCGCGGGTTCCGGACCGCTTCTTCCGCAAGGCTCCCCGATGGCGCAGTACGTGTACACGATGAACCGCGTGGGCAAGGTCGTTCCGCCCAAGCGGCAGATCCTGAAGGACATCTCGCTGTCCTTCTTCCCCGGCGCGAAGATCGGCGTGCTCGGCCTGAACGGCTCGGGCAAGTCGAGCCTGTTGCGCATCATGGCCGGCGTCGACCGCGAGTTCGAGGGCGAGGCGGTGCCGATGCCCGACCTGAAGATCGGCTTCCTGCCGCAGGAGCCGCAGCTCGACCCGACGAAGACGGTGCGCGAGGCGGTCGAGGAGGGGATGAGCGAGGTGCTCGGCGCGCAGAAGCGCCTCGAGGAGGTGTACGCCGCCTACGCCGAGGACGGCGCCGACTTCGACGCGCTCGCCGCCGAGCAGGCGAAGCTCGAGGCGATCATCGCGACCTCGGGCGCGGACGCGAGCGTGCAGATGGAGATCGCCGCCGACGCGCTGCGCCTGCCGCCTTGGGACGCGAAGATCGCGAACCTCTCCGGCGGCGAGAAGCGCCGCGTCGCGCTGTGCCGGCTGCTCCTGTCGAAGCCCGACATGCTGCTCCTGGACGAGCCGACCAACCACCTCGACGCCGAGAGCGTCGAGTGGCTCGAGCAATTCCTGCAGAAGTTCCCCGGCACCGTGATCGCGGTGACGCACGATCGTTACTTCCTCGACAACGCCGCCGAGTGGATCCTCGAACTCGACCGCGGCTACGGCATCCCGTGGAAGGGGAACTACAGCTCGTGGCTCGAACAGAAGGAAGCGCGGCTCGCCACGGAGGCGAAGCAGGAGGAGGCGCGCATCAAGGCGATGGCGCGCGAACTCGAGTGGGTGCGCAAGGGCGCGAAGGGCCGCCAGGCGAAGAACAAGGCGCGCATCCAGCGCTTCGAGGAGCTCTCGTCGTACGAGCATCAGAAACGCAACGAGACCAACGAGATCTTCGTGCCGGTGGGCGAGCGCCTCGGCGGCCAGGTGATCGAGTTCGACAACGTCACCAAGGCGTTCGGCGACCGCGTGCTGATCGACGACCTGTCGTTCAAGATTCCGCCCGGCGCGATCGTCGGCATCATCGGCCCGAACGGCGCGGGCAAGACGACGCTCTTCCGGCTCATCACCGGCAAGGAGAAGCCCGACAGCGGCACGATCACCATCGGCCACACGGCGCAGATCGCGGTGGTCGACCAGTCGCGCGACGCCCTGCCCAACGACAAGACCGCCTGGGAGGCGATCTCCGGCGGCCTCGACATCCTGACCATCGGCCGCTTCGAGATTCCCTCGCGCGCCTACCTCGGCCGCTTCAACTTCCGCGGGTCCGATCAGCAGAAGGTCGTCGGCACGCTCTCGGGCGGCGAGCGCGGCCGGCTGCATCTCGCGAAGACGCTGCTCGCGGGCGCGAACGTGCTGCTGCTCGACGAACCGTCCAACGACCTCGACGTCGAGACGCTGCGCGCGCTCGAGGACGCGCTCGCCGAGTTTCCCGGCAGCGTGCTCGTCATCTCGCACGATCGGTGGTTCCTCGACCGCATCGCCACCCACATCCTCGCCGCCGAGGACGACTCGAAGTGGGTCTTCGTCGAGGGCAACTACCGCGACTACGAGGACGACAAGAGGAAGCGGCTGGGCGAGGAGGGCGCGAAGCCCCACCGACCGCGCTACAAGCCGCTGATGGCCTGACCGGATGACGGCCCTGCTCTGGGCGCTCTCCGCCGCGATGATCGCCATCGGCGTCGCCGGCACCGTCCTGCCCGCGCTCCCGGGGCCGACGTTCGTGTTCGGCGGCATCCTGCTCGCGGCGTGGATCGACGACTTCGCTCGGATTCCCGGCTGGGCCGTGGTCGTGGCGGGGGTGCTCACCGCGGTCACCTGGGTGATCGACGTGGCGTCGAGCGCCGCAGGAGCGAAGCGCGTCGGCGCGAGCCCCTGGGCGATCGCCGGCGCCGCCGTCGGGACGGTCGCCGGCGTGTTCACCGGACTCGTGGGGCTCCTGTTCCTGCCGCTCGCCGGCGCGGCGATCGGCGAATACCTCGCGAAGCGCGACTTCCTCGTCGCCGGCAAGGCGGGGCTCGCCACGTGGCTCGGACTGCTGATCGGGACTGCGCTCAAGGTCGCGATCGTGTTCGTGATGCTCGGGCTCTTCGCGGCGTCGCTCCTCGTCACCTTCTGATGCTCGTGCGCGGTGCCCGGCCCGCGCCGGGACGGCGCGTCGTCCCCGCGCGTGCGGCCGCGTCCGGAGCCGGGGTGTTGCCGTCCACCAGAGCGGCGCGCATCATCGTGCGCGTTCGCCCATCGGGCTTCGCGGGAGGGGGAGAGCGATGAACTGGATGATGTGGCTGGTGCTCGGTATCGGGGTGATCGCGCTCCTGTCGGGCGCGCTGATGGCGGTGATGCGCGTGCGGACGATCTACTTCGGTTCCAAGGCCGAAGGCAAGGTCGTCGGGCATTCGGAATCGACGTCGTCGTCGTCGAGCGGCGGCTCGACGCGGTTCAAGACCCTCTACGCGCCGATCGTCGAGTTCTCGTTCAACGGGAAGAAGTTCAAGTTCACCTCGTCGCTGTCGACGCAGGACAAGCTCGCCGAAGGATCGACGGTGCTCGTGCGCTTCCTGCCCGACCAGCCCGACCTGAGCGCCGAGATCGGCACGGGCGTGCGCATGTGGGGATTCCCGATCCTGTCGCTCGTCGTCGGATCGGTCTTCATCCTCGCCGCCCTGTGGGGCGGCGGGCTGCTCGGCGGGAAGCCCCCGGCGTAGCGAGGTCCGCGAGTCCAGGCACGCGCCTCGCCGCGAGGACGGTCAGGCGCCGAGTTTGCGCTTGAGGAGCGCGTTGACCTGCGCCGGATTGGCCTTGCCCTTCGAGGCGGCCATTGCCTTGCCGACCAGCGCGTTGAACGCCTTCTCCTTGCCGGCGCGGAACTCGGCGACGATCGAAGGATTCGCGGCGACGACCTCGTCGATGAGCGCGGCGATCGCGCCTTCGTCGGAGATCTGTCGCAGACCCTTCGCGGCGATGATCGCGTCGGCGAGCCCCGCTCCGAGGCCGGTGGCGGGTAGGTGCCCGGCGCCTTGCGCCTCCTCCGCCTTCACGCCGGCCTCCCACATCTCGGCGAACACGTCCTTCGCGATTTTGCCCGAAATCGTGCCGTCGGCGACGCGCTTCAGGAGCCCCGCGAGCGAGACCGGCGACACCGGCGAGGCTTCGATCTCGCGCTCGGAACGGTTGAGCGCCGCGGCGAGTTCGCCCAGCATCCAGTTCGCGGCGGCGCGCGGTTCCGCGCCCGCGGCGACGGCGGCCTCGTAGAAGTCGGCGAGCGCGCGGCTCGCGACGAGCGCCGTCGCGTCGGCGACCGGCAGCCCGTAGTGCGGACGCTGCGCCGAGACCTGCAGCGCGAGGCTCGACTCCTCGAAGACGCGATCGTCGAGCCCCGAGCGGTCGACGCCGCCCTCCGCTTTCGCGAGCGCGACCAGGTGCTCGCTCGAGGTGGCCGAGAAGCGCAGCTTGCGCAACTCCGGCAACTCGGGCATCTCCTCGCGCACGCGCTCGATCCACGCGGCGTCGATCGAAAGCGGCGGCAGGTCCGGGTCGGGGAAGTACCGGTAGTCCTGCGCGTCCTCCTTGCTCCTCATCGGGCGCGTCTCGTTGCGTTCCGGGTCGTAGAGGCGTGTCTCCTGCACGACCTCGCCGCCGTCCTCGATCAGCGCGACCTGGCGGCGCGCCTCGTAGTCGATCGCCTGCTGCATGAACCGGAAGCTGTTCAGGTTCTTGATCTCGCAGCGGGTGCCGAGCGGATCGCCCGGATGGCGCACCGACACGTTCGCGTCGCAGCGGAAGCTTCCCTCCTGCATGTTGCCGTCGCAGATGCCGATCCAGCGCACGAGCGTGTGCAGCGCCTTCGCGTACGCCACGGCCTCGTCGGAGGAGCGGAGATCCGGCTCGCTCACGATCTCGAGGAGCGGCGTGCCGGCGCGGTTCAAGTCGATGCCGGACATGCCGTGGTAGTCCTCGTGCAGGCTCTTGCCCGCGTCCTCCTCGAGATGCGCGCGGGTGAGCCGCACGCGCATCGCGCCGCGCGTGGGCGACACGATGTCGACGCCGCCGCCCGCGACGACGGGGATCTCGTACTGCGAGATCTGGTAGCCCTTCGGCAGGTCGGGATAGAAGTAGTTCTTGCGCGCGAAGACGCTCTTCGCGTTGATCGTGCCGCCGACCGCGAGGCCGAAGCGGATCGCGCGCTCGACCGCGCCGCGGTTGGGCACCGGCAGCACGCCCGGAAGCGCGAGATCGACCGCCGAGGCCTGGGTGTTCGGCGCGGCGCCGAACGCGGTCGACGCGCCGGAGAAGATCTTCGAGGCGGTCGAGAGCTGGGCGTGGGTTTCGAGCCCGATGACGATTTCCCAGGTCATCGGCGAATTCTACCCGCCCGGCTCGAGCGCGAAGATCTCCCCGGACGCCACGCGGAACCGGTGCCGGGTCCCTTCGGCGAGCGTCGCGTGGTGCCGCGCGTGGGCGAGGTCCGCGTGGATCGTCGCCGGTCCGGCGCGAAGTTCGTAGCGGATGAACTCGCCGAGGAACCGCTCGGCCCTGACCTCCGCCGTGAAGTCGAGGGCACCGGTGGCGCCGCCGTCCGCGGTCACGAGTTCGACCGCATGCGGGCGGAAGGCGAGGGTCACGCGGTCGCCGGCGATCGCGTCGCGCACGCGCGCGGCGGGCAGCGCGAACTCGCCGGCGCCGTCCGGCGCGAGGCGCACGGTCTCGCCGTTCGCGGCGAGCACGCGCGCGTCGACGAGATTGATCGACCCGACGAACTCGGCGACGAAGCGGTTGGCCGGGTCGTCGAAGAGTTCGCGCGGCGCGCCGACCTGCTGGATCGCGCCGGCGTCGAGCACCGCGAGGCGATCGGCGAGGATCATCGCCTCCTGCTGGTCGTGGGTGACGAACACCGTGGTGAGGTCGAGCTGGCGCTGCAGGCGCTTCAATTCGAGGCCGGTGGCCGAACGCAGCTTCGCGTCGAGGTTCGACAGCGGCTCGTCCAGCAGCAGCACCGTCGGCGCGACCGCGAGCGTGCGCGCGATCGCCACGCGCTGCTGCTGGCCGCCGGAGAGCTGGCCGGGACGCCGGTCCGCGAACGCCTGGAGCCCGACCAGTTCCAGCATCTCGCCCACGCGCTCGCGGATCTTCTCGCGCGGCCAGCGCCGCTCCTCGAGCCCGAACGCGACGTTGCGCGCGACGGTGAGGTGCGGCCACAGCGCGTAGTTCTGGAACACCATGCCGACGTCGCGCTTCCACGGTGGCAGCGCGGCGACGTCGCGCGTGCCGATGCGCACCACGCCGCGCTGCGCGACGTTGAATCCGGCGATCAGGCGCAGCAGCGTCGACTTGCCCGACCCGGACGGGCCGAGGAGCGCGAAGAACTCGCCCGGGCGGATCGAGAGCGAGATGTCGCGCAGGACCGGCGTGTCGCCGTAGGCGAGGTGCACGCCCTCGATGTCGATGCCGATCGCGCGGGTTTGCGGGGCGGGAGTCATGGGGCGGGGGGCGCCGAGCCGGCGGCGCGCTTCTCGAGGATGCGGTGCGACCACCAGGTGCCGAGCCCGACGATCGCCACCGCGATCACGCCGAGCGCCGCGGCGGGGCCGCGGGTGGCGATGCTCTGGTTGTACAGGTAGATGCCGTAGGAGATCGGCGCGAGCGACTCGCGCGTGACGAGCAGGATCGTCGCCGACAGCTCGACCGACGCGGTGATGAAGCTCGTGACGAAGCCGGCGAGGATGCCGCCGGACATCAGCGGCACGACGATGCGCCGCACGGTGCGCCAGCGGTCGGCGCCGAGCGCCTGCGCGGCCTCCTCGAGCGAGTGGTGGACCTGCTCGAGCGCCGCGACGCAGGAGCGCACCGCGTAGGGCAGCCGGCGCACCGAGTAGGCGAGCATGATCGCGAGCCAGGTCGCGGTGAACGCGCCCATGCCGAACGGCAGCTCGAGGCCGCGGAAGGCGCGCAGGTAGCCGATCGCGAGCACGAGGCCGGGGATCGCGAGCGCGGCGGAGGCGCCCCAGTCGAGCCACCGCCGGCCGGGAAGCTTCGTGCGCAGCACGAGCCACGCGATGGCGACGCCGATCACGACGTCGATCGCGGCCGCGAGCCCGCTGTAGAGCAGCGTGTTGCCGATCATGCGGCTCGAATCCGAGAGCACGGTCGCGTAGTGCGCGAGGGTGAACGACTCGGGCAGCACCGAGAAGCTCCACACGCGCGAGATCGACAGCAGCAGGATGCCGACGTGCGGCGAGAGCACGAGGAGGAGGACGAGCAGCACGAATCCGTACGCCGCGGCTCCGCGCCAGCCTTCGAGCGGGCGCCGCACGGTGGCGCTGCCGCCGCGGGTGAGCGTCGCGTAGTCGCGCCCGCGGGTGACCCGTGCGGCGAGCGCGAGCGCGGCGATCGAGAACGCGATCATGATCACCGCGATCACGTAGCCGACCGGGTCCTCGAGGCCCACCGAGGTGATGCGCAGGTACGCCTGCGGGGCCAGCATGTTGGTGACGTTCAGCACCAGCGGAGTGCCGAGGTCGTCGAACACCTTGACGAAGACCAGCGAGGCGCCCGCGACGTAGCCGGGCAGCGCGAGCGGGAACACGACGCGGCGGAACAGGCCGAAGCCGTGCGCGCCGAGGTTCTGCGCCGCCTCCTCCATCGCGCCGTCGATGTTGCGCATCGCCGCGATCAGGTTCAGCAGGATGAACGGAAAATAGTGCAGGCCCTCGACGAACACCACGCCGTTCAGCCCGTCCATGAACGGGATGCGGAAGCCGAACGCGTTGTTGAGGACGAGGTTCACCGAGCCGTTGCGGCCGAAGATGAGCTGCATCGCGACCGCGCCGACGAACGGGGGCATGATGAGCGGCAGCACGCCGAGCGTCTGCACCAGCGCGCTGCCGCGGAACCGGAACCGCACGGTCAGGTAGGCGAGCGGCACCGCGAAGAACGTGGCGAGCACCACCGACGCCAGCGCCACGACCACGCTGTTGACGAACGACTCGCGCATCAGCGACAGCGAGAAGAACGCCGTGAAGTGCGCCGGCGTCAGGCGGCCCTCGCCGTCGACGAACGCGGTGTGCAGCACCGTGGCGATCGGCCACAGCAGCAGCACGCCGATGAAGGCCGCGACCAGCGCGGCGAGGAGCCACGCGCCGGCGGGAACGGCGTGCCCCGACGCCCGTGCGCGGCCGAGGACGGTGGCGTTCACCCCGCGCGCCGGCCGGTGCGCGCCGGCGGCGGAGTGAACGCGGGGGAGGCGATCACTTCACCGCGTTGGCGAGTTCGACCGCGCGCGCGTAGTTCGCGCGCGCCCGCGTGGACCACTCGTCCTCGACCTGCGCGCGGCGCTTGCTCGCCTCGGCGTTCTTCTTGTCGGCCGAGAACACCGCGTTCAGCGCCTTGTCGCCCGCCTGCTTCTCGTCGATCGGCGGGGAGAACGCGAGCTTGCGCGCCTCGTCGAGTTGCGGGCTCGACCGGCCGCCCAGGCGCTTCTGCGCTTCGTGGATCGCGCGCGTGGCCTCGACGAGTTCCTTGTGGCGGAAGGTGATCGTCTGGTCGAACAGCGCGCGCACCACGTAGTAGCGCGATTCCGACAGGTTGGAATCGAAGTTGACCTTCGCCTGGATCTTGCCGGCGAAAGGATTGGGGTAGCCCGCGGGAGCCTTCGCGTAGGTCGCCGGCAGCACCGGCAGACGGCTGATCGCCTTGTCGAGGAGCAACTGCTGGCCTTCGTCGGAGAGCGTGTAGGCGATGAAGCGCTTGCCCGCCTCCGGCGACTTCGAGCCTTCGACGAGCCCGATGTTCGCCGGCACGATCGCGGTGACCGACGGGTAGACGAAGTCGGTCGGCAGGCCCGAGTACTTGGCGGCCAGCCCGAAGAAGTCGACGACGAGCCCGTACCCGAACTGGCCGTTGGCCACGCCTTCCGGTACGCCGAAGCTGCGCTCGGTGATCGCCGCGCTGTTCCCGGAGATGGCGAGGATCTGCGCCCAGCCGTTCTGCCAGCCTTCGCCCTGCAGGATGGTCTCGACCGTGAGGTGCGTGGTGCCCGAGCGCGACGGGCTGCTGATCGCGACGTGGCCGAAGAACTCGGGCCGCGCGAGGTCCGCCCACTCGTTCGCCACCGGCAGCTTGTTCGCCGCGAGGTAGCGCGTGTTCCACATGATGCCGTAGCCCGCGAGCGCCTGGCCGTAGTAGAAGCCTTCCGGGTCGTTGATCGGGTAGCTGCCGATCTTCGCGGGCACCGCGGGATTGGCGATGTTCGCCTTCTGCAGGAGCTTCGCCGCCGACAGCACCTCGAAGGCGTCGGGCGCGGAGGCCCAGAACACCTCGGGCCGGCTGCCCGCGGCCTGCTCGCGGACGTACGCGATGCCCGCGGCCGTGTTCTTGTTCAGGATCTCGAGCTTGTCGTTGGGGAACTTCGCCTCGTACGCCTTCTTGTAGGCCGCGGTGAGTTCCTTCGGGAACGACGTGATCACGGTGATGGTGTCCGCGGCGGCGAGCGTCGCGAACGCGAGCGTGCAGGCGAATCCCGCCGCGGCGGCGGCGCGAAGGCGAAACGGCATGGCGTCCTCCCGAACATGCGCCGGCGCGAGAGCGGCTCGGCTGCCGGACGATTCTATCAGCCTGTCGCGGCCGCGCTCGGGGCGCGGTCAGGTCGCCTTCGGGCGGCGGAGGTGCCAGTCGGTCGCCTGCTGGAAGCGGTGCGCGACGTCGAGGAGGCGCGCCTCGGCGAAGTAGTCGCCCTGGATCTGCAGGCCGATCGGGAGACCCGACCGGGTGAAGCCGCAGGGAATCGAGATGGCCGGCGCCCCGGTGAGGTTCGCGGCGATCGTGAAAATGTCGTTCAGGTACATCTGCACCGGGTCGTCGGCCTTCGCGCCGAAACGGAACGCGGGCGAGGGCGCGGTCGGTCCCATGATCACGTCGCATTCGCGCCACGCGCGGGCGAAGTCGTCGGCGATCAGCCGGCGCACCTTCTGCGCCTTCAGGTAGTAGGCGTCGTAGTAGCCGTGCGAGAGCACGTAGGTGCCCACGAGGATGCGGCGCTTCACCTCGGCGCCGAAACCCTCGGCGCGGGTCTTGCGGTACATGTCGTCGAGGTCGTCGTAGCGCGCGGCGCGGTGGCCGTAGCGCACGCCGTCGAAGCGCGAGAGGTTCGACGACGCCTCGGCGGGCGCGATCACGTAGTAGACCGGCACCGACAGTTTCACCGCCGGAAGCCCGATCTCGACCGTGCGCGCGCCGAGCCGGCGGAACTCCGCGAGCGCCGCCTCGATCGCGGCGGCGACCTCGGGGTCGTTGCCCGCGCCGAAGTATTCGCGCGGAAGCCCGATCCGCAAGCCCTCGAGCGGCGCCTCGCGCGCGGGCGTGCGCAACTCGCGCGCGTAGTCCTCGCGCGGGCGATCGAGCGAGGTCGCGTCGCGCGGATCGTGGCCGGCCATCGCGTTCAGGAGCAGCGCGCAGTCCTCGGAGGTCTGCGCGAACACGCCGGGCGTGTCGAGGCTGGATGCGAACGCGACGAGGCCGTAGCGCGACGCGATGCCGTAGGTGGGCTTCAGTCCGCAGATGCCCGACAGCGAGGCGGGCTGGCGGATCGAGCCGCCGGTGTCGGTGCCGGTCGCCGCCGGGACGAGCCGCGCGGCGACCGCGGCCGCCGAGCCGCCCGAACTGCCGCCCGGCACGTAGTCCGGGTTCCACGGATTGCGGACCGGGCCGAAGTACGAGGTCTCGTTCGACGAGCCCATCGCGAACTCGTCCATGTTCGTCTTGCCGACGAGCACGGTGCCCGCGCGTTTCAGCGCCTCGACGACGTGCGCGTCGTAGGGCGCGACGAACCGCTCGAGCATGCGCGAACTGCAGGTGGTGCGCAGCCCCGCGGTCATGAACACGTCCTTGTGCGCGATCGGCACGCCGGCGAGCGTGCCCGCCTCGCCGCGCGAGCGCGCCGCATCTGCCGCGCGCGCCTGCGCGAGCGCGCCTTCCGCATCGACGGTCACGAACGCGTTGAGCGCGGACCCGAGCTTCGCGATGCGCGCGAGGGCGTCGTGCGCGAGTTCGACCGCGGAGACCTCGCGCGCGTCGAGGCGCGCGAGGACGCCGGCGACGGTGTCGTTCGTGCTCATGAGGGGCGTCGCGCGGCGACTGGCCTGGAGGAGTCCATCACTCCACGACGCGCGGGACGAGGTAGAGCCCGTCCTCGACCGCCGGGGCCACCTGCTGGAAGCGCTCGCGCTGGTCGGTCTCGGTCACGCGGTCCTCGCGCAGCGCGAGCACCACGTCCTGCGCGTGCGACATCGGCTCCACCCCGGTCGTGTCGACCGCCTGCAGTTCGTCGATCATCGCGAAGATGGTCTCGAGCTTGGCGTGCACCTCGCGGGCCGCCTGCGCGTCGATCTCGATCCGCGCGAGCGTGGCGATGCGCGAGATGTCGTCGAGCGTGAGCTTCATCGGGGCGATTCGGGAAGGGGCGGGTCCGGGGCCCGGGTCTGCGGCCGCATGCGGCGGCGCAGCAAACACCGGAAAACCGCACATTTTCAGAACGGTAGCCCGCTTGCCTAGAGTATCATAGCCGACCAGTCCGGACGGCTGCCGCCCCGTGGATCTCCGCAGGGCCGCCTGCGCGACCGTCCCCGCACGAAAGACGCTCCGTCGATGTTCGAGTTCTTCAAAGGCTACTTCTCCACCGACCTCGCGATCGACCTCGGCACCGCGAACACGCTGATCTACGTGCGCGGCCGCGGCATCGTGCTCGACGAGCCCTCGGTGGTCGCGATCCGCCAGGAAGGCGGTCCCAACGGCAAGAAGGTGATCCAGGAGGTCGGCCTCGCGGCGAAGCAGATGCTCGGCCGCACGCCGGGCAACATCACCGCGATCCGGCCGATGAAGGACGGCGTCATCGCCGACTTCACCGTCACCGAGCAGATGCTGAAGCAGTTCATCAAGAAAGTGCTCGACTCGCGCCTGTTCTCGCCGTCCCCGCGCATCATCATCTGCGTGCCCTGCGGCTCCACCCAGGTCGAGCGGCGCGCGATCCGTGAGTCCGCGCTCGGCGCCGGCGCGTCGAAGGTCTACCTGATCGAGGAGCCGATGGCCGCCGCGATCGGCGCCGACCTCCCGATCTCGGACGCGACCGGCTCGATGGTCGTGGACATCGGCGGCGGCACGACCGAGGTCGGCGTGATCTCGCTGGGCGGCATGGTGTACTCGGGCAGCGTGCGCGTCGGCGGCGACAAGTTCGACGAGTCGATCGTCAACTACATCCGCCGCAACTACGGGATGCTGATCGGCGAGACCACCGCCGAGCAGATCAAGAAGACGATCGGCAGCGCGTTCCCGGGCTCCGAGGTGCG
Source organism: Burkholderiales bacterium (assembly GCA_015075645.1). Taxonomy (NCBI): domain Bacteria; kingdom Pseudomonadati; phylum Pseudomonadota; class Betaproteobacteria; order Burkholderiales; species Burkholderiales bacterium. The sequence goes on from JABTUF010000004.1 coordinate 613,259, forward strand.
CGAGATGGAAGTGAAGGGCCGCAACCTCGCCGAGGGCATTCCGCGCAGCTTCACCGTGTCGTCGAACGAGATCCTCGAGGCGCTGACCGATCCGCTGAACAGCATCGTCTCCGCGGTGAAGAGCGCGCTCGAGCGCACGCCGCCGGAACTCGGCGCCGACATCGCCGAACGCGGCATGGCGTTGACCGGCGGCGGCGCGCTCCTGCGCGACCTCGACCGCCTGCTGATGGAGGAGACCGGGCTGCCGGTGATCGTGGCCGAGGACCCGCTCACCTGCGTGGTGCGCGGCTGCGGCAAGGCGCTCGAGAACATGGACAAGCTGCAGACCATCTTCACGTCGGACTGATCAATGGGGTCAGACTCGATTGACAGGGGGTAGGAGCATTCGGTGACTCGAGTTCGCCGCCTGGTCAATCGAGTCTGACCTCATTGACCCCACATGCGTCCGATTCCCGCCGAGCCGCTGCCGTTCTTCCACCGCGGACCCTCGCCGGTCGCGCGGCTCGCGTTCTTCGGATTCGCCTCGATCGTGCTGATGTTCGTCGACGCGCGCTACAAGACGCTCGAGGACATCCGCCACGTCGCCGGAACCGTGCTGTTCCCGCTGCAGCGCCTGGTGCGCATGCCGGGCGAGGCCATCGACGGGCTCGCCGCGTACTTCGCGAGCAAGCACGACCTCGAGGCGGAGAACACGCGGCTCAAGACCGAACTGATCGCGCAGGCGCCCGCCGCGCAGGGCTACGCCGCCGCGCGCGACGAGGTCGCGAAGCTCAAGGCATTGCGCGACATCCGCGCGCAGGCGGCGCCGGGATCGGTGATCGTGCACGTGCTCTACGCAGGGCGCGATCCGTTCGCGCAGAAGCTCTTCGTGAGCCCGGGCGCCGAGGCGGGCATCGTGCCCGGCAGCGCGGTGATCGACGAGCGCGGCGTCGTGGGGCAGGTCACGCGCGTGCACCCGACGATGGCCGAGGTGACGCTCGTCACCGACAAGGACCACGCGGTGCCGGTGAAGGTCGAGCGCAGCGGCGTGCGCAGCGTGCTCTACGGCGCCGGCACCGGCCGCTCGCCCGAACTCCGCTTCATGCCGCCGTCCGCCGACATCCGCGCGGGCGACCGTCTCGTGACCTCCGGACTCGACGGCACCTATCCGGCGGGGCTCGCCGTCGCGCAAGTGCTCGAGGTCGAGCGCGACGCCGGCAGGATGTTCGCGCGCATCGCCGCGGCGCCGCTGGGCGGCGTCGACCGAAGCGAAACGCTGCTCGTGCTCGCGCCGCCGGCCGCGTTGCCGCCGCGCCCGGAGGAACCGGCCGACGCCGACGCAGCGCGCAAGGCCGGCCGCGGCAAGGGCAGGAAGGCGCCGTGAGGATCGCGGCGCGCGTGCCGCCGTTCACGCCGGCCCGGCCCGAGGAGATCCTCAGGCCGGCGAACTCCTGGTTCGTCGTGCTGACGCTCGCGCTCGCGCTCGTCGCCAACACGCTGCCGACCTCCGGCGTGGCGCTCGCGCTCAAGCCGGATTTCGTCGCGCTCGCGCTGCTCTACTGGTGCATCCAGGCGCCGCGCTACGTCGGCGTCGGCGTCGCGTGGACCGTCGGCCTCGTGATGGACGTGGTCGACGCCACGCTCTTCGGCCAGCACGCGCTCGCCTACGCGGTGTTGGCCTACGGCGCGGAGTTCTTCCGCCGCCGCGTGCTCCGCTTCCCGCTGTGGCAGCAGGCGGTGCAGGTCGCCGCGCTGCTCATGGCCTGCGCGGGGCTCGTGCTCGCGGTGCGCATGATCGGCGGCGCGCCGCTGCCGCGCTGGACCTACGTCGTCCCGCCGCTCGTCGGCGCGCTCTTGTGGCCGCTCCTGTCGGTGGTGCTGCAATGGCCGCAGCGTCCCTCGACGTCGTCGTCGAAGCTCTAGCGCCGCCGCAGCGTCCGCCGAATCCGCCGCCATGATCCGCCGCCGCCTGTTCTCCAGCCGCCGCCGCAGCCGCCACGCCGACTTCGGTTCGCGCGACCTCCGCAATCCGGAGAACGAGGTCCACCGCTACCGCACGCGCCTCGCGATCGCCGGCGGCGCGGTGCTCGTCGCCTTCGGGCTGCTCGTCGGCCGGTTCGTCTACCTGCAGGTCGCGCAGCACGAGCACTTCCGCACGCTCGCCGAGACCAACCGGATCGCGATCGTGCCGATCGCCCCCAACCGCGGCGTGATCACCGACCGCAACGGCGTCGTGCTCGCGCAGAGCTACTCGGCGTACACGCTCGAGATCCAGCCCTCGCGCGTGCGGAACCTCGACGCCACGATCGACGAACTCTCGACCATCGTCGACATCACGCCGCGCGACCGCAAGCGCTTCCGCAAGCTCCTGGACGAGTCGAAGAACTTCGAGAGCCTGCCGATCCGCACCAAGCTCACCGACGAGGAGGTCGCGCGCTTCGCGGTGAACCGCTACCGCTTCCCCGGCATCGAGGTCAAGGCGCGCCTGTTCCGCAACTACCCGTTCGGCGCGATCGCCTCGCACGCGATCGGCTACATCGGCCGCATCACCGACCGCGACCTCGCGCGCATCGCCGCGTGGGAGGAGAGCGCCGACTACAAGGGCACCGACACCATCGGCAAGGTCGGCATCGAACTCGCCTACGAGCGCGAACTGCACGGCACGACCGGCGTCGAGGAGGTCGAGGTCGACGCGGCGGGACGTGCGGTCCGGACGCTGTCGCGCGTGCCGCCGGTCGCCGGCAATAACCTGCACCTGTCGATCGACATCGCGCTGCAGTCGGCCGCCGAGGCGGCGTTCGGCGACCGGCGCGGCGCGCTCGTCGCGATCGAGCCCGCGACCGGCGACATCCTGGCGTTCGTCAGCCGGCCGGGCTATGACCCGAACCTGTTCGTCGACGGCATCGACTCGGCGTCGTGGCAGGAACTGAACGAATCGCCCGACAAGCCGCTGCTCAATCGCCCGCTGCGCGGCGCGTATCCGCCCGGCTCGACGATCAAGCCGTTCCTCGCGCTCGGCGCCCTCGCGTCCGGCAAGCGCACGGCGGCGCAGGCGATCTCGGACCCGGGATACTTCCAGCTCGCGGGCGCGGCGCACCGCTTCCGCGACGACAAGAAGGGCGGCCACGGGATGGTCGACATGACGAAGGCGATCGTCGTGTCATGCGACACCTATTTCTACCTGCTCGCGAACGACACCGACATCGACGACACCGCGCGGTTCATGTCGACGCTCGGCTTCGGCAAGCCGACCGGCGTCGACATCGAGGGCGAGCTCCCCGGCGTGCTGCCGTCGCGCGCGTGGAAGCGGCAACGTTTCGCCGGGGCGCAGTACCGCGAGGAGCACCGCAAGTGGTACCTCGGCGACTCGATCTCGGCCGGCATCGGGCAGGGCTACACCACGTTCACGCCGATCCAGCTGGCGCACGCGATCGCCGCGATCGCCAACGACGGCATCGCGTTCGAGCCGCACCTCGTGCAGCGGATCGAGGACGCGCGCACCGGCGAGGCGCGTGCAGTCGAGCGCCACGCGCCGATCGCCATCCCCGCCAAGCCGGAGCATCTCGCGGTGATCCGCCAGGCGCTCGAACTCGTCAACAAGGAAGGCACGAGCGCGAGCGCCTTCAGGGGCGCGCCGTACTCGAGCGGCGGCAAGACCGGCACCGCGCAGGTGTTCTCGCTCAAGGGCGAGGAGTACAAGGCGCACAAGGTCGACGAGCGGTTGCGCGACCACGCGTGGTACATCGCCTACGCGCCGGCCGACAAGCCGGTGATCGCGCTCGCCGTGCTGGTCGAGAACGGCGGCTTCGGCGCGCAGGCGGCCGCGCCGATCGCGCGGCAGGTGTTCGACTACTACCTGCTGGGGCTCAAGCGACAGGAGGCGGCGCCCTCCCTCGAAGGCCCGCTGCCCGACGCGGAAGACCAGAGCGACTGATGGAGCGCCGGCTCGACTTCTTCGACGCCGCCGGACGCCTCTGGGAGGTCCTGGTCCGGCGCATCGATCGTCCGCTCTTCGCGCTCGCGCTCGCGATCGTCGGCGTCGGCTTCGTCACGCTGTTCTCGGCCGCGGACCAGAGCGTCGCGCGCCTCACCAACCAGGCGATGAGCCTCTGCCTCGCGCTCGTCGCGATGTGGCTCCTCGCGAACATCCCGCCGCAGACGCTGGCGCGTGCGGCGCTGCCGCTCTACATCGCGGGGGTCGTGATGCTGGTCGCGGTCGCGCTCGCCGGCGTGGTCGTGAACGGGTCGCGCCGCTGGCTCGACCTCGGCGTCGTGCGCTTCCAGCCGTCCGAACTGATGAAGATCGCGCTGCCGCTGATGCTCGCGTGGTACTTCCAGAAGCGCGAAGGCAGGATCGGCTGGGCCGACTTCGTGCTCGCCACGCTCCTGATCGCGGTGCCGGCGTGGCTCGTCAAGCGGCAGCCCGACCTCGGCACCGGTCTCCTGCTGACGGCGTCGGGCTTCTACGTGCTGTTCCTCGCCGGATTGTCGTGGAAGGTGATCATGGGACTCGCCGCGATCGGCGCCGCCGCGGGTCCGTACCTGTGGACCCACCTGCAGGACTACCAGCGTCAGCGCATCCTCACCTTCCTCGACCCGTCGACCGATCCGCTGGGCGCCGGCTACCACACGACACAGGCGTCGATCGCGATCGGCTCGGGCGGCGTCGTCGGCAAGGGGTGGCTGAACGGCACGCAGGCGCACCTCGACTTCCTGCCCGAGAAGCACACCGACTTCATCTTCGCGGTGTTCGGCGAAGAATTCGGCCTGATCGGCAACGTGCTGCTCGTGATGCTCTACCTGGCGCTCGTCGCGCGGGCGATGATGATCGCGTCGAACGCCTCGACGCTGTTCGCGCGCCTGATCGCCGGCGCGGTGACGCTGATGCTGTTCACCTACGCGTTCGTGAACATGGGGATGGTGAGCGGCATCCTGCCGGTGGTGGGCGTGCCGCTGCCGTTCGTGAGCTACGGCGGCACCGCGATGGTGTCGCTCTTCATCGGGATCGGCATCCTGATGAGCGTGCAGGCGCACCGCAAGCTCGTGGCGAGCTGACCTGCGGAAGTCCGTTGACCGTTGACGGTTGACAGTAGCGACGGAGTCTCCGGTGGCGGCGCATGAAGCGCCGTTGCGGGGCCCTGGCAGGTCCGGCTTCATGTGATGCGTAATGACCAAATGCGTTGAGCGGTTCACGCCGATCGCGACTCACTCGCACCGTGACGACATGCGGATGCCGTGGAGGCACGCGAACCGCCGATCAGGGCGTCCTTTCGCCAGTGCGCCATCGGCGACCAACGCTGATCCCGGTCCGTTCGCGGACGTGGCTGTCGTCGAGACGTGGTTCGGGGGGCTGGATCCGATGTATCGCTATCGCTCGATCGCGGAGCGTGACAACGCGCGCTGCGCGTCACGCGCGTCCACGTTCCACCCTTGGTTCGGTCCTCGACACCGCATCGATCCGGCGTCCCCGCCCACCCTCCGCGCCGCTGTTGAGCACGCCGCCCGCGCCGGGCAGCGGCGCCGCGGTCTACCCACCAGCGCCCCCGGCCGCGCCGATCGCAACCCGGGCCGTCCACGAGGCCGATCCCCAATTAGGCCGTCAGACTGGTCGACCCATGCGGCCTTGGGCCAGGTCCGGCTTCAAGCCGGACGCCTTTCGCTCCGATCCGGCGAACCCCGTCAGACTGAAGTCTGACCCACGAGGATTGCGGGCGCCTCGGGGCTGTTGTGGGTCAGGCTTCAGCCTGACGCCTTTCGGTACGATCCGGCGAACCCCGTCAGACTGAAGTCTGACCCACGAGGATTCCGGGCGCCTCGGGGCTGTTGTGGGTCAGGCTTCAGCCTGACGCCTTTCGGTACGATTCGGCGAACCCCGTCAGACTGAAGTCTGACCTACGCCCCGAGAGACTTCCGGCGCGACGGCGGCGACCGACTCGGGAAACACAGGCCCGGCGAGCCCCTTCGCCGAACGCCCGCGCGAGTCCTTGCGCGCGCGCAGCGCGTTGACCATCTCGAGCGCCGTCTTCTCGCAGGGCGGCAGCTTCGCGTCCGAGCGGTCGATCGGCGTCACGCGCTCGCCGAAGCGGATGAGGTGCGAGCACCAGGTGAGGCCGGCGCCGAACGCGGGCGTGAGGATGCGCGCGCCGGGCTTCACGCGGCCTTCCTCGATCGCGTCGACGAGCGCGACCGGCACGGTCGCCGCCGACATGTTGCCGTACTTGTGCACGGTGACGAACACGCGCTCCATCGGCACGCCGACGCGTTTCGCGACGAACTCGATGATGCGCAGGTTCGCCTGGTGCGGCACGACGAGGTCGATGTCGCCGGCACCGAGGCCCGCCTTCGCGAGCACGTCGGCCGAGGCCTCGCTCATGCCGTGCACCGCGCGCTTGAAGATCTCCTGCCCGTCGAAGTCCCACAGCGTGTCGCCGTAGGAGACCTCGCGGTTCCCGTAGCCCGTGCCGTGGCCGCGCACGCGCAGGATGGCGCGCGCGTCGGCGTAGCAGCCGAGCCGGTCGGCGACGAGTCCCGCGTCGCCCTCGCCCGCCTGCAGCACGACCGCGGCGCAGCCGTCGCCGAAGAGCACGGCGACGTTGCGGTTCTCCCAGTCCATGAACGGCGAGATGGTCTCGACGCCGACGACGAGCGCGTTCTTCACCGTGCCCGCGCGGATCATGCCCGCGGCGGCTGACAGGCCGTAGAGGAAGCTGGTGCACGCGGTATTCACGTCCATTGCCGCGGCGTTGTGGGCGTCGAGGCGGAACTGGAGTCCCGAGGCGGTGTTGGGCACGGCCTCCTCGGCCGAACAACTGCCGTAGACGATGAGTTCGAGGTCCTTCGCGGAAAGGCCCGCGCAGGCGAGCGCGCGCGAGGCGGCGACGGCCGAGAGTTCGCTGCCCACGACGTGCGTCACGCGCCGCTCGCGGATGCCGGTCCGCTGCGTGATCCACGCGTCGTCGGTGTCGAGGAACGTCGCGAGATCCTCGTTGCGGAGCACGGCCGGGGGCATGCACTTGCCCCAGCCCGTGATGGCTGCCTGCGTCATCGTCCTCTCCCCCGTGCGGATGGCCCGCTCGCCGCGTCAGGTGCGGCGTGCGAGTCCGCCAGGGGCATTGTACGGCCGACGAAGAATCGTCCCCGCCCCGCGGGCGGAACCGGGTCGCTACTTCCGCCGGGCCGCGGAGCGCTTCGGCTTGCCGCGTGTGCGGCCCTTGCGGCGCACCGTCGGCGCGTCGGGCGCGGACGTTGCTTTCGGCGCTGCCGGCTCGTCGCCGATCACGCGCTTCAGCGGGCACACGCGAAACACCGGGCATCGACGGCATCCCACCGCGATCGCGATCGGGCAGAGGGTCACGGCCATGGGCGGAGGTGAGACTCCATCGGGGCGAAGGTTCCGACTGTGCGCCCGGGCGCGGCGCGTCGAAAGCCCCGGTCAGTCGCGGTGGCCGCCCGGGGTGACGCGGGCCCCGCCCAAACGCTCGCGCCGACGCGACCGGTGCCGAACGATCGCGACCGCGTAGATCGCGAGGTTCAGCGCGATGACGAATGCGCCGAGCACCGCCTGAAGGTCGTGCGTCAGTCCCGCCGGATAGAGGATCGGCATGACGTAGTGCTCGACGAAACCGCCGGTGTACCCGGCCTCGCCCGCGCGCCGGCGCAGCAGGTTCTCGAGCGGCGTCAGCGGACAGATCCGGCCGCTCAACTCGACGTAAGCGGCCCACGCGGCGGCCGGCACGTGCACGATCGCGTAGCGCAGGTCGCGCCACGCGAGCACGCCGCCGAGGCACGCGAACGCGATGAACGCGAGGTGCACGACGACGGTCGCGTCGGCGGCGAGGCGGTCGATCATGAGCGGGCGGGGCGGCACGGATCCCGGCGCATATCCGACGACGATCGTGCGCGCATTCGCGCGAAGATGCACCCGCGCGTGCGTCGCTCAGGCCTCGAACAGCGCGGCGGAGGCGAGCTGGCCGAGCCGGCGCGCGACCGCGGCCGCCGGGTCGCCCGCCTCCGCGGGCGGGATCGAGGCGCGCACAGCGGCGGCGATCTCTCCTTTCGTGCGCGTGCCGTCGCAGCGCAGCAGCACCGCGCGCGCGCACTCGTCGGCGAGCTTCACGCTGCTGTGGCGCAGGTTGGTGACGAGCCCCGATTGCGCCGCGAGGGCGCGCGACACGGCGCTCGCGCGCGGGCGTTTCGAGGGTCGCGTGACGAAGGCCAGCGCGTCGACGTAGGGATCGGCGAGCCCGATCGCCCACGATTCGCGCAGCTTGCCGTGCGCGTCGGCTTCGGTGACCCCGCGGGCGCGCAGCGCAGCGACGATCGCCTCCGACGGCTGCGCGGCGGGAAACGCTTCGGCGAGCAGGTCGCCGACCGGGTCGGACGTCGCGGCGCCGGCGAGCCGGTGCTGCATGTAGGGCATCGACGCGGCGAAGTGCAGGCCTGCCGTGTCGCGCGCCGCGAGCCGCTTCGAACCCTTCTGCACCAGCAACGACTGACGCATCTGCCGCAGGTGCACGAAATCGAGCATCTGTTCGCGCATGACCGGATCGCGCGCGGCGATGCGTTCGAGGAACGCCGGGCTCGCGGTGCCGGGCGAGCGGGTGCCGGGGTCGATGTCACCCGCCACCTCGAGGCCGTGCTGCGCGGCGTGGCGGACGAACTGCGCGTAGTAGACCGGTTCGTTCTGCGCGGCGAGGTCGTCGTGGTAGATGCCGCTGTCGTCGCGCGCGGCTTCGCGCGCGAAGTTCGCGGCGAGCGCCGCGCCGGGGCCGGGGGCCGCACTCCAGGTCTCGACCAGGAGCGCGATGAACTCGCGCGCGCGTGCCACACGCTCGGCGGGGTCGGTCACGCCGCGGACGTGGAACTGCATCGCCTCCCAGCCGGCCCGGCGCAGCCATCCGCCGGGCAGCAGGTTGTAGTTCAGGTACGCCACGCCGCCCGGTACGAGGCGGGTCGCGACCAGTTTCAGCAGGCCGTCGCGGACGTCCGGCGGCACCCACGAGTAGACGCCATGGCCCATCACGACGTCGAATTGTCCTAGCGAGTGCGGCAGGTCGCGCAGGTCGGCCTCGACGAGCGTGACGTTGCGAACGCCGAACGCTTCCGCCGCGGCACGGGCGCGCGCGGTGAGGAGCGCCGACAGGTCGACGCCGACGAAGCGCCCGCGCGGATACGCGGCGGCGATCGGCAGCAGGTTCGACCCGTCGCCGCTGCCGATCTCGAGCACCGAGATCCTCTCGCGCGCGGGCGGCGCGATGCCGTGGAGTCGCGCGACCGCGAGCAGGCGGTTCGGGTGGGTCTCGTGGAACGGCCGCCCGACGTAGGGAATCGTCTCGTAGGCGACGCGGATCGACTCGTGGATCGACGCGGTCATCGTTCGCGTTGCCTCGCGCGGCGCTTCGTCGGCGCCCGCGCCGATGCGGCGGCGCCCGCGCGCGCGCGGAGGACGCGCTCGGCCCACCACGGCTCGAGCGCATCGGCGAGCGCGGACGGCAGGCGCGTGCCCGACGCGCGCACGCCCCAGCGGAAGCGCCGCCACGGCGGCACCTCGAGTTCGTCGAAGCCGATGAGCGGCGTCTCGAACAGTTCGTCGAGGCGCAGCACGACCGCGCGCGAGAGCGCGCCGCTCGCGCGCTTCGTCTCCACCCAGTGGTCGCGCTCGGCCGGCGCGGTCATCACCACGCCCGACCCGATCAGCCCCTTCGGCGCCACGCCGAGCCGCACCATGAACGCGCGGCTGCCCGGCTCGATGTGGCGGAAGCGTCCGCACGACCACTCGGTGTCGAAGTGGCCGCGGCGGCGGAGCGCGCGGATGTCGCCTTCGAGCGTCGGCCAGTTCCAGAGCTTCGGGTTGAAGGCGAAGAGGTGGGTGGACATCAGGTGTCAGGAGTCAGTTGACAGTTGTCAGTGAAATTCGACATCGGCGCCGCCGGGCTCCCGTCGCGGACGGCGAGCCGGTATGCTACCGCGCGATGCCGCACCTGCCCGCCGTGCTCGCGATGCGAGCCTTAGCCTGCCTCGCGAGCGTCGCGCTCGTCGCGGCCTGCTCGACGGCGACGAAGGAGCGTCCGTCGTCCGGCGCGTCGCCGCCTTCGACCTCGTCGAAGTACTACTCGGACGACGGCCCCCCCGACCGCATTCCGGTCGATCTCGACCAGGTGCCCGACGCGGTGCCGCGCGCGGAGCCGCTGCACCGCTTCGCCAACCGGCCCTACGTCGTGCTCGGCCGCGAGTACGTGCCCGCGACCGCGCTCGGGCCCTACCGCGAGCAGGGCGTCGCGTCGTGGTACGGGCGCAAGTTCCACGGCCAGCGGACCTCGATCGGCGAGGTCTACGACATGTACGCGATGACCGCGGCGCACCCGACGCTGCCGCTGCCGTCGTACGCGCGCGTCACCAACGTCGCGACCGGCGCCACCGTCGTCGTGCGCGTCAACGACCGTGGGCCGTTCCTGCACGGCCGCATCATCGACCTGTCGTACGCCGCCGCGCACCGGCTCGGCATCGCCGCGCGCGGCAGCGGCGTGGTGCTCGTCGAGTCGGTGCTGCCGGGCGATGCGACCTTCGCCTCCGCCCGCCCGTCCGCGGCGGCGCCGAGCGTCACCGCGCCGCCGGTCGTGGCCGCGCCGGTGCCCTCCGCGGCGGGTGCGGGCGCATCGGCGCAATCGCCGGTGCAGGCGTCCGCGGGCGGATTCGTGGTCCAGTTGGGCGCGTTCGGCAGCGAGCCCAACGCCCGCGCGTTCCTCGCGCACGTGCAGGAGCGGCTCGCCGGCGACGGTGTCGTGCCGCAGGTCCGCCAGTCGGGTGGGCTCTTCCGCGTCTACGTCGGGCCCTACGCGTCGCGCGACGAGGCGCACGCCTCGGCGGGCCGGATCGAAGCGGCCTTCGGCATGGCGACCTCGATCGCGCCGCATTGAAAAAGTTACATCGCGTGAACCCCGCGCGAAATCCGCTGTCGTTGTCGCTATAATTCGCCGCACCGGCGGCGCGTTCGGGGGACGACTGCCTCGCGGGAGGCGAGTGTCCACGACGCGCCTTCCCCCTGACGATGAGCCATCGCACCCGACGCACCTTCCTCGCCCTCGTAGCCGCACTGACGGCGCTTCCCTTCGCCTCGGCGCGCGCGCAGCTCACGATCGAGATCGTCGGCGGCGCCGGCACCGCGATCCCGATCGCGATCGTCCCGTTCGAGGGCGAGTCGGCATTCCCGCTCGGCATCTCCGGCGTCGTCGCGGCCGACCTCCAGCGCTCGGGGCTCTTCCGCTCGGTCGACCCCGGCGGCGTGACGCCGCGTCCGTTTCGCGCCGACGAGGTGAAGCTCGACGTCTGGCGCGCCCGCGGCGCGGACGCCGTGGTCGTCGGCACGATGCGGCCGCAGACCGACGGACGCGTGGAAGTCGTCTACGCGCTGGTGGACGCGGTGCGCGGCGGCACGCTCGCCTCGACGCGGTTCGTCGTGGCGCAGAACCAGTTCCGCGCGACCGCGCACAAGATCGCCGACGAGATCTACGCGAAGCTCACCGGCGACGCCGGCGTGTTCTCCACGCGCATCGCCTACGTCGCGAAGCAGGGCAAGCGCTTCCAGCTCGTCGTGGCGGACGCCGACGGCGCCGATCCGCAGACGATCGTGTCGACCGACGAGCCGATCCTCTCGCCGCGCTGGTCGCCCGACGGCACGCGCATCGCCTACGTCTCGCTCGAGCAGAAGAAGCCGGTCGTCTACGTGCAGAACCTCGCGACCGGCGCGCGCACCGCGATCGCCGCGTTCCGCGGCAGCAACAGCGCGCCGGCGTGGTCGCCCGACGGCAGGCAGCTCGCGGTGACGCTGTCGCGCGACGGCGGCTCGCAGCTCTTCCTGATGAACGCCGACGGCTCCGGCCTGCGGCGGGTGATGACTTCGCCTGGCGCCGACACCGAGGCGTCGTTCATGCCCGACGGCCGCTTTCTGCTGTTCACGTCGGACCGCGGCGGCAGCCCGCAGATCTACCGCGTCGGCGTCGACGGCGGCGGCGTCGAGCGCATCACCTTCGACGGCAGCTACAACGTCTCGCCGCGGGCGCTGCCCGACGGCAAGGGCATGGTCTACGTGCGCCGCGACGCCAACCGCTACCAGATCGCGATCATGGATTTCGCGACGCGGCAGACACAGGTGCTGACTGCGGGGCCGCTCGACGAATCGCCCAGCGTCGCGCCCAACGGCAAGCTCGTGCTCTACGCGAACGAGACCGCGGGGCGTGGTATCTTGAACGCGGTGTCCGCCGACGGGCGCGTGAAGCAGCGCATCGTCGCGCCGGCCGCCGACGTGCGCGAACCCGCGTGGGGTCCGCTGCCGAAGTGATCCCGCGCGCTCGAACCACTCTCGCCCGTCCCACCAGAAGGAGGACTCCATGACCAAGCCGATCATCCTCGTCGCCGCGTTCGCCGCCGTGCTCCTCGCCGGCTGCCAGAGCACGCCGACCGACCAGGCCGCCGCGCCGGTCGAGGACCGCGCGGCAACGTCCGCCGGCGCCGGCTCCGGTGCGAGCACGAGCGGCGCGGGCAGCGGCGGCGTGTCCGGCACGGCGCAGGGCCAGCAGCGCTCGACCGCCGCGACCGGGAATCCGCTGAAGGATCCGTCGAGCCCGCTCGCGAAGCGCAGCGTCTACTTCGAGTACGACAGCTTCGTCGTCAAGGACGAGTACAAGCCGATGATCGAGGCGCACGGCCGCTACCTCGCGCAGAACCGCAGCGCGAAGCTGACGATCCAGGGCCACACCGACGAGCGCGGCTCGCGCGAGTACAACATCGCGCTCGGCCAGAAGCGCGCCGACTCGGTGAAGCGCATGCTGACGCTCCTGGGCGCGCAGGACGCGCAGATCGAGACGGTGAGCTTCGGCAAGGAGAAGCCGAAGAATCCGGGCCACGACGAGGCGTCGTGGGCCGAGAACCGTCGCGACGACCTCGTCTACGCCGGCGACTGATGCGCGCGCGACTCCTGCATGGCGGGGGCCGCGCCGCGGCGCTCGCGCTCCTCGCGGCGGCGGGCGTCGCGCACGCGGCGCTCTTCGACGACGAGGAGGCGCGCAAGCGCATCGCGGACACCAACGTTCGCCTCGCGCAGGTGCAGGGGCAGCTCGAGGCGCGCATCGCCGCGCTCGAGCAGCAGTTGAAGGCGCAGGGGTTAGTCGAGATGCTGTCGTCGATCGAGCAGATCAAGGCCGACCTCGCGAAGCTGCGCGGCCAGCTCGAGGTCGTGACCTTCGAACTCGCCGAGGCGCAGAAGCGCCAGCGCGACCTCTACGTCGACCTCGACTCGCGCCTGCGCAAGCTGGAGACGCAGCCGGCGGCGCCGGCCGCATCGGTCGCTCCCGCGGGCGTACCGGCTCCGGCGTTGCCCGGAGGTGCGATCCCGGCGGCGCAACCCGTTGCCGGTGCGACCGGCGCGCCGGTCGCCGGGACCTTGCCGCTTGCCGCGGTCGGGGCCACCGTACCGGTGCCCGGCTCACCCGCTGCGACTGCGGCCGCGCTCGCGACCGAGCAGCGCGAGTACGACGCGGCGCTCGAACTCTTCAAGCGCGCGGATTACGCCGGCGCGATCGCGTCGTTCGGCGCGTTCGTCAAGGCGCGTCCGAAGAGCGCGCTCGCGCCTTCGGCGCAGTACTGGATCGGCAACGCGCAGTTCGCGCGGCGCGACTTCCGCGCGGCGATCGCGGCGCAGCGCGTGCTGCTCGCGCAGTATCCGGACAGCGCGAAGGTCCCCGACGCGATCCTCAACATCGCCACCGCGCAGGGTGAATTGAACGAGAACGCCGCCGCCCGCCGCACGCTCGAGGACCTGATCGCACGCTATCCGACCTCCGAGGCCGCGGGCAAGGCGCGCCAGCGCCTCGGCGTCCGGTAGTCGCGCCATCCTTCCGGCCGCCGGGACGCACCCGGTACAGGAGTCGGCAAAGCGTCCGATGCGCGGATTCGCCGCACGCGTCGTCGCCTGGCAGCAGGCGCACGGTCGTCACGACCTGCCGTGGCAGGGTTCGCGCGATCCGTACCGCATCTGGGTCGCCGAGATCATGCTGCAGCAAACGCAGGTCGCGACCGTGATCCCGTACTACCTGCGCTTCGTCGCGAGCTTCGCCGACGTGCGCGCACTCGCCCGCGCGGACGAGGACGACGTGCTCGCGCACTGGAGCGGCCTGGGCTACTACCGGCGCGCGCGGCACCTGCATGCCGCGGCGCGCGCGGTCGTGCGGCGTTTCGGCGGAGCCTTCCCGCGGGACGCGGCCACGCTCGAAACGCTTCCGGGCATCGGACGCTCGACCGCGGCGGCGATCGCCGCGTTCGCGACGGGCGAACGGGGCGCGATCCTCGACGGCAACGTGAAGCGCGTGCTCGCGCGCCATCGCGGCATCGGCGGCGATCCTGCGTCACCGCGCGTCGAAGCGAAGCTGTGGGCCCTCGCGCGTCGCCTCGTGCCGCGCGACGACGTCGCCGCGTACACGCAGGGCATGATGGACCTCGGCGCGACGCTCTGCACGCGCGCGAAGCCGCGCTGCGGCGACTGTCCGGTCGCGGGCGACTGCATCGCTCGGCGCGAGGACCGGGTCGCCGAGCTGCCGGGCCGGCGCGCGCGCCGCGACCTGCCGCACCGCGAAGTGCAACTGTTGTGGATCGAGCGCGCGGAGGAGGTGCTGCTCGTGCGCCGTCCCGCGACCGGCGTGTGGGGCCGGCTGTGGAGCCTGCCCGAAGCGGGGGTCGACGAGGATCCGGTGGAGGCGGCACGCGCGCGACTCGGCATCGCCGCGCGATCCGGCGGTCGGCTCGCGCCGATCGAGCACCGCTTCACCCACTACGCGCTCACGATGCATCCATCGAGGCTCGCCGCCAGAGCCTCGCGCGCCGCTGCGCCGTCGGAGTGCCTGTGGGTCGCGCGCGCCGATCTCGCGCGCGCTGCGCTGCCCGCGCCGATCCGCAAGCTCCTGGGGAATCGGACCCGCGCCTGACAACTGCGACCTGAAGTGCCAGGTAACCGGCGCCGACGAGTCGCTCGCTCGAATCAGCGCCGCAGGCCGGCGTCCGGTTGACCGCGAGATTCGCGATCACACCCGGCCGCGCCAGCGCAAAGGGTCGCGACGACCGTGCATGCTCGCGACGACGACAACAGCGTTCGGATACGCCCGATAGAATTTGGCGCAGGGAAAGCGCTCCAGCAAAAGGCGTCGCGCATCTCGAAACACGATTGCTTGGCGAAGTGGATGCGCCACGATTTCGCGCAGACCGGCATCGAGCACGGCGAGAAACTCTTCACCTGGACCAGATCGCTGCTGCTCGTACCACGAACACGCTTCCTCGACGTCCGCAGCTGCAGCGGGCCGAAGAATCAGGTCCATTACGGAGAGCGCCGCCGAATCTTGCGAAGAACGTCATCCCACGGAATGCCGGCCGGCCCATCGCGATCGAGATCGTCGAGACGCCGTTCGAGTTCTCTGCGCTGCGCCGCAGTAACGGGCACTGACTCAGGTGTGGCAATGAGGCTATCCCAGTTCTGCTCTAGCAGCTCAAGTCGCTGCTCTGCAGTCAACCCGGCGATATCAATCGTGCTCATGGCGAAATTATAGCGCTGAGACCCATGCGATGGCTAACGCTACATGTCCTGCATGACCTGAGGCTGCTTCTCATCGCGGGACATCGGCGGCGAACGCGCGGAGGTCGTTCGGCAAGCGCGCGTCGGCGTCGATGTGGGTGCGGCGGAAGCGCTGAAGTTCGCGGATCGCGCCGTCGCGGTCGCCAGCGGCGAGGCGACGCCGGATCTCGGCGATGAAGGTGTCGGGCGGCGTGACCGCCAGCGCCTGGACTTCGGCGCTCGCGGAGGCTCCGGAGCTTCGCGCCGACGCCGGCGCGGGCGCAGGACGCGTGGCGGGCGCTTCGAGCTTCGAGCGTCCCGCCGCATCGCGCTCTCCGGCCACGGAGGGAGCGGCCTGCAACGTGCCGGGAGTCGCCGCTTGCACCGCCGCTGCAGGCGGCGGACTCGCAGGCGGACTCGCAGGCGGGGCGGGAACGAAGCCCTCGTTCTGGCGCGGTACTGCGGCGCTAGCATCATCCTTGCGTTCACGGCGTGGCGCGCTGCCCGACGCGCCGACCTGCGGGCGCGCGGTGTCCGTTCCGGCCGCCGATCGTTCCTTCGGGGCGTCCTGGGTCGCGGGCTCCGCGGTGCGTTTCGCCGTCGCCATCGCGGGCGCCGCCGCCGGCGTTTCGCGCTCGACGGCCGCGGACTTCGATGCCGCCATCGACGGGGCCGCTGGCGCTTGCGGGGCCTGTGCCGCCGCACGCGGCTGCGCGGCAGATACCTGAGCATTCCCGCTTCGCTGCGTGATCTCCGGGGCGGCGGCTGCGGGTGCGGCCGCATCAGGTTTGGCCGGCGTCGCAACCGGTTCGACGCGGGGTTGCTGACGCACGGGCGACGCGTCGCTCACCACCGTCGGCTCGATCGATTCGTGCGGCAGCGACTGGATCACGCCGATGGCGATGGCGCCGATCGTCGCCGCGGCCGCGAGCGGCGTCCACCAGCGCCACGGCTTCCGCGCTTCGGCGACGGACTCCGCGCGCGGCTTCGCGCCGACCGCGCGACGGGCGGCGGCGCGGATCGCGTCGTCGAGCGAGGCGCCCGGCGCGTCCTGCATCGCGTCGCGCCACACGCGGTCGACGACGTCGTCGCGAGGGTCGTCCCGCGCGGTCGTCATGCGAGATCCTCCAGCGCCGCCCGGAGCTTTGCATAGGCGTAGCGCACGCGGCTCTTCACCGTCTCCTCGCCGGCATCGGTCAACGCGGCGATGTCGGCGAGCGACATGCCCGACTCGATGTGCAGCAGGAACGCATCGCGCTGCGCCGGCGGGAGTTGCGACAGCGCGGCGTCGATGCGCTCGCGCGCGGCGCGCGCCGCCACGCGGGTCTCGGGCTCGTCGACGCGCGAGCCGGGGATCGCGTCGACGCGCGCGCCCGTCTCCTCGTCGCCGTCGTCGTCGAGCGACTCGACGCGCGCGCGGCCGCTCGCGCGCCAGTGGTCGACGAGGCGGTGGTGGGCGAGCGTGTAGAGCCAGGTCGCGAACTTCGCGGTCGGGACGTAGCTCGCGCGGGCGCGAATCGCATTCATCCAGACGTCCTGGAACAGTTCGTCGGCGAGCCCGGCGTTGCCGAGGTGGCGGACGAGGTAGCGGTACAGGCCGCCGCGATGGCGCGCGTAGAGCCGGTCGAACGCCCCGGCGTCGCCTGCCGCGTAGGCCAGCATCAGCGCCTCGTCGCCGGCGTCGTCTCCGGCGTCCGCGGGCGGCCGCACGCGCGTCGCGTCGGGCATGATCCGCCCAGTATGCGGGCGGATGCCCGACGCGGCAACGCTCACGCGCATGTCGCGCTCAGCGCGGATCGGGCACGAATCCCGGCCAGGCGGGAAACGGCGAGGGCACACGGGTCGCATACCGTGGTCCCGGCACGATGCCGCGCGCGACGAGCGCCTCGCGGCGGTCGTAGCGGATGGCGACGGTCGCCTCGGGCGCGAGGGTCGCGCGGTCGAAGGCGACGCGCGTCACCCACGAAGTCTCGCTGCGCCCGTGCCCGGTGCCCAGTCGATCGTCGCGGCGTTTCACCGCCGATTCCGCGGACGGTTGGCTCGCCCCCGCCTCGAGTTCGCGCGCGACGGCCCCTGCGGGAGCCTGCGCCAGCGGGGGTGCGGCCGCAGGCGCCTCGGCGCGCGCCGAGTCCTTCGCATCGTTCGCGATCGTCGACGGCTGCCGCCAGGCGATCGGCACGCGCTCGCGAAACACGGCGACGCCGATCACGCCGACGTCGAGCGGGCGCCCGGTGCGCGCGGCGTAGCTCGAGGCGACGTCGGTGAAGTAGAACGCCGCCGTGTTGCTCACGCTCCTGCGCCACCCGGCGACCTCGACGCTGCCGTAGGGTTCGAGCACGTAGCCGGTCTGGTCGGGCGCGGCGGTCTCGCCGGTGATTGCGTTGACGCCGTCGACCGACAGGACGCCGAGGATGCGCGTTCCGGTGTGATTGCGGATGCGGATCGCGTATTCGTTGCCCGGCGTGCCGATGATCCAGCGCTCGCTGCCGGAGACATACACCGGCAGCGGTGCGCCGCTCGTCCGGTCGACGACCTCGACCGTCGCGAGATGAGTGGACACCGCCGCCATCGGCGGGCTGGCGGCGCACCCGGTCAGCGGGAAGGCGAGCGCGGCGGCGAGCGCGAGCGCACGCAGGGCGGCGTCGCGTCGTGGGAGCGTGCGAGGGGATCGTGCCATCGGAGGCCTCCGTTCATGGGGCCGGCGAAGACCGGCCTGCGATGGCTGTGAACGGAGCGGGTGCGGCAACGGGGTCAGGCATCAGGAGTCAGGAGTCAGGAGTCAGAGGACAGAGGACAGAGGACAGAAGCGTCGGCGTCTCCGGTGGCGGCGCGTCGAGCGCCGTTGCGAGGTCCTGGTAGGTCCGGCTTCGGCCGGACGCTGCTTGCGCCCATCCGGCGAACCCCGTCAGCCTGACCCGCAGGGGAAGGGCCCATTGGCCATTGACCCTCGCGCCGCCACTACCGACGCGACGCTTGCGCAACGGGGAGTTCGCCGCCACGCTGTCGGTCGACGGGACCGCCACGCATGCCGCTCCACGCACGCCTCCGATCGCTGAGCCGCGTTCGCGCAAGGTCATGCTGCGGGCGGCCCGGACGCGCGCCATCGTGGATCCTCGCGGTCGGGCTCGTCGTCGCTGTCGACGCCGGCGCCGCACCGGACGAGGAAGCGCTCGGCAGGAACGAAGGCTATCCGGTCTGCCGCGATCAACCGCTGCGCCCCGAGACGCGTTGCCTCGTCGGACTGGTGAGCCGCTGGGACGAGGTCCATGCGACGCGCAAGGTCGCCCGCGGCGAAGTCGTCTCGCCGCTCGCGCGCGCCTCCTCGGAGCCCGCGATCGGCTACCGCTTCGCGAACCTCGATCGGCCGACGCTCGACGACTATCTCGCGCGCAATCGCACGACCGGCCTCGTCGTGCTGAAGGGCGACACGATCCTCGTCGAACGTTACCAGTACGACCGCCGGCCGGACCAGCGGATGGCGTCGTACTCGATGGCGAAGACGCTCGTCGGCATGCTGGTCGGCATCGCGATCGGCGAGGGAGCGATCCGTTCGATCGACGACCGCGCCGATGCGTACGTGCCCGCGCTCGCGGGCACGCCGTACGGCGAAACGCCGATCCGGCACCTGCTCACGATGTCGTCGGGCATTCGCTACTCCGAAACCCACGGCGGGAGCGACGACGTCGACCTGCTCGCGCGCCTCTCGATGGGGCGGGGGAGCGACGGCGGCGCGGCGACGGTCGCGCCGTTCCGCACGCGCGAGCATCCGCCGGGCGAGCGCTTCAACTACTCGTCGGCGGACACGCAGGTGCTGGGGCTGGTGTTGCGCGCGGCGACCGGCGCTCCGCTCGCCGACTACCTGTCCGAGAAGATCTGGAGGCCGATGGGCGCGGAGGCCGACGGCTCGTGGACCGTCGACAAGGGCGGGTACGAAACGGCCTACTGCTGTTTCAACGCGATACTGCGCGACTACGCCCGATTCGGCAGGCTGCTCGCGAACGACGGCGCGCAGGCCGGCCGGCAGATCATTCCGGCCGGATGGGTGCGCGCGGCCACCACGCCTTCGTTGCGGCGCTTCGAGCCGGGGCAGACGGGCGAGCTCCACGGATACGGCTACCAGACCTGGGTCGTGTCCTCCGGCGACGGGCGACAGTTCGCGGCGTGGGGACTGCGCGGCCAGAACCTGTTCGTCGATCCGGCGAAGAAGCTCGTGTTCGTCAACACCTCGGCGGGGCCGCTCGGCGACCCCGGCAGCGGAGAGCGCCTGTCGCTCTGGTACGGGATCGTCGACAGCGTGGGCAGGTAGCCCGCGCCCGCATGCCATAATTCCCGGCCCCACCCGCACGAAACGCCCATGAAAGACGCCGCCCAGATCGCTCCGCTCGTGACCGGAGGTGCGTTCGCGCTCGCGTTCGTGTTCGGCTGGGTCGCGAACCGCGTGAGTTTCTGCACGATGGGCGCGGTCTCCGACGTCGTGAACTTCGGCGACTGGCGGCGCATGCGCATGTGGCTGCTCGCGATCGCGGTGGCGATCGCCGGCACGGGGGCGCTGCAGGCGACCGGAACGATCGACGTCGCGAAGTCGATCTACACCGGCGCTCAGGTGCCGTGGCTGTCGCACATCGTCGGCGGATTCCTGTTCGGATTCGGCATGACGCTCGCCTCCGGCTGCGGCAGCAAGACGCTGATCCGCGTCGGCGCGGGCAATCTCAAGTCGCTCGTCGTGCTGATCGTGCTCGCGATCACCGCCTACATGACGCTCAAGGGCGCGTTCGCGGGCGCGCGCGCCTTCGGCCTCGATCCGTTCCGCATCGACATGGCGTCCGTGTTCGGGACGAAGACCTCCGACCTCGCGTCGATCGTCGGCGCGTCGGCGGGCGGGGCGAGGCTCGCGGTCGCGCTGTCGGTTGCCGGGGCGATCGCCGCGTTCGTGTTCGCGAGCCGCGACTTCCGTTCGACGACCGAGATGATCGTCGGCGGCCTCATCGTCGGCGCGGTGATCGTCGGCGGCTGGTACGTCTCCGGGCACCTGGGCTTTCTCGCCGAGGACCCGGCGACGCTCGAGGAGAAGTTCGTCGCCACGAACACCGGTCGACTGGAGTCGTACTCGTTCGTGGCGCCCGCCGCGTACCTGCTCGAACTCTTGATGCTGTGGACCGACAGCACGCGGGTCATCACCTTCGGCATCGCGGGTGCGCTCGGCATGATGGCGGGCTCGGGCGCGTACGCGCTCGTCTCGCGCACCTTCCGGTGGGAAGGCTTCGCCAGCGTCGAGGACATCGCCAACCACATCGTCGGCGGCGCGATGATGGGTTTCGGCGGCATCACCGCGCTCGGCTGCACGATCGGGCAGGGCCTGACCGGCATGTCGACGCTCGCGATCGGCTCGATCCTCGCCCTCGCGTCGATCCTGGCGGGTTCGGTGGCGGCGTTCCGCTACCAGACTTGGCGGCTGGAACGTCTCGGGTAGGCGGGCGCGTTGTCCACGCCGCGGCCCGCCCGCACGTTATCGATCCCATGATCGTCTTCGACCTCCGCTGCGCTCAGGGCCACGGCTTCGAGGGCTGGTTCGACTCGGGCGAGGCGTTCGAGTCGCAGCACTCGAACGGGCTCGTGCGCTGTCCGGTGTGCGATTCCGCGGAAGTTGCCCGGCAGCCCGCGGCGCGGGTCAACGTGCCGAAGGGCCGTGAAGCGGTCGCGTCGACTGCGACTCCTGCCGTCGCCGGCATGTCGCGCGAACTGCTCGCGAAGCTGCGCGAGATGGTCCGCAACACCGAGAACGTCGGGCGCCGCTTTCCCGAGGAGGCGCGCAAGATCCACTACGAAGAGGTTCCGCACCGCGCGATCCGCGGCGAGGCGACCGCCGACGAGGCGCGCGAACTCGCCGACGAAGGTATCGACTTCTCGCCGATTCCGTCGATCCTGTCGCGCGACGAGCAATAGGGTTGCGCTGCCGGTTTCGCGGCGGGACCGCCGTCCGTCCCGGAGCCCCGCGGAACTGGCGAGCGCGACGGCGATCGGCTACAATCCCGCGTTTCCCGCGGGCCGTTAGCTCAGCTTGGTAGAGCAGCGGACTTTTAATCCGTTGGTCGCTGGTTCGAATCCAGCACGGCCTACCAGGCCTTCCCGGTCGGCCGCACCGTCGAACCGGTCGGGCCGGGACGCCGCGGGCGCGGTAGAATCACGCTTCTTTCGGCGGGCCGTTAGCTCAGCTGGTAGAGCAGCGGACTCTTAATCCGTTGGTCGTAGGTTCAAATCCTACACGGCCTACCAACCCGTCTTCCGCAGGTGCCCGAGCCCGGGTGCAGGCTCGCCCCCGTTGCTCGGGAGGCTCGGCCGACACGCCGTCGACGGAAGCCCCGCGCGCGGATCAGCGCGTCGCGATCAGCCCGTCGGCTTGCAGCCGTCCGACCACGTCGTTGGCGAACGCCGGCACGCCCTGCGAGAGCGAGAGCGGCGAGTAGGTGACCGGGTTGTAGGTCCAGACCGGGCGCGCGGTCGCGACGTCGAACAGCGTCGTGAAGATGTTGGCTGCCTGATAGTTCTCCGACACGACGCCGGGCGCGTACCAGCCGACGTACAGGTTCGGGCCCGCCTGCGCGACCGTGCCGGCCGAATAGGCGAGCGTCGACTCGGTCTGGACGTCCGACATCCGGACGAGCAGCGCACTGTCCGCGCCGGATCGCGCGACGGCTGCCCGCATCGTGGCTTCGTCGGGCACGCGGTCGGTCGGAACGAATTGCCAGCCGGGCACCGCCACGACGCCGGCGCTCTGCAGCGTCGCGACCATCGCGTTCTCGAAGCCGCGCTGGTCGACGAGGCTCTGCGCACTCAGGCCGACGACGAAGACCTTGCGGAACGGTGGGCCGCTGAACCCCGGATCGCGCCAGGTCGTGACGTTCGTGGGCGACGGCGCGGCGGCGCAGGCCGCGAGGAGCGCGCAGGCGAGCGTCGCGATCGAACGCCGCAGCATCGAAGTGTCAGGCAAGAGAAATCTCCGGATATTGTCGTGGACGGATGTCGTGCCGACGCTAACGCTGCGGCAGCATGCCGAGCACGCACGATACGCCGGGATCGCCCGACCTGCCCTCGAGGTCGCTCACCACGGCGAGCGTCCATGGGTCGGCGCCGATCCGGCCGCTGTACAGGCGCGAGGTCGCGTCGAGGAAGACCATCGCGTGGTCGGATGCGTTCATGCCGAGGAGCGAGCCCACCTCGTAGCGTCCGATCGTCTGGAAGTTGCAGGCCGCGGCGACCTTCGCGATCCATGCATCGAACGCGCTGTCCGGCCGGACGGCGTCCGGGGCGCAGGCCCAAAGCGTCATCGGGGACACGAGCGCGAGCATCAGGCGCAACGAGACGAGGCGAGTGTGCATCTGCGGTCCGTGGATCCTGCGGTCGTTGGCGTGCGGGGCGGCGTGGACGCCCGTCAGCCGCTGCTGGCGACTTGCGCCTGTCGGGGGCGGCTGCTCGCGATCGCTTCGGTCCTCGTGTTCGCCTGGTCGGTCGGTGCGCTGCCCATCGCTCGAGTCAAGCCGTGCCGCGAAGCGGTCTCGGCCTGTACGGCATGTCCGCCCCGGCCCCAGCCACGCCTTGACAGCCACATTATTGTATATACAATAAATACCGCGTGAGCCACGACCCCGCCAAGCGACGCAGGAACCTGCGCAAGCACGGTATTGACTTGCCGGCGTGCATGGAAGCGTTCGAAGGCCCGATGCTTACCCGGGAGGATGACCGTGAAGACTACGGAGAGCAACGGTTGGTCAGTCTGGGCTGGGCGCATGGCCGGGTGGTGGTGCTGGTATGGACCGACCGCGAGGGCGGTCCGAGATTGATCTCCTGCCGAGAGGCCGAACCCCATGAACGTGAAGCGTACTACCGCGCGTACCCGCAAGGCTGACGTGCCCTACAACCCGAAGAGCAAAGCGGCAACCCGGAAATTCTGGGAGGCCGCGACGCCCCACCGAGGGGTTGCCGAACTGCGAGCCAAGCGGGGCAGGCCCGCCAAGGCAGCGGAAGACCGCAAGGAGCAGATTGCCTTGCGTGTGGACAAGGACGTGCTCGAGTGGTACCGCGCACAAGGAACAGGATGGCAGACGCGAATGAACGCGGTGTTGAAAGCGTTCCGGGATGCGACAGTCTGATTGCCGGGCCTGACGCCTGGTGGCGATTCGCCACCGGGCATCTCGCACTCGCGCGCACCGTGACGAGCGCGAGCTTCACTCGAGGGCCGTAGGCGCCGGCATGGAGTTCCGATTCGCACGACGGTTCGGGCGTCAGTCGCCGGAAGCCGTCCGCTTCAGCGCCGGCCCCAGGACGTTCAGAGCCAGCCCCGCGAGCACGATCAGCACGCCCGCCATCTGGACGAACGCGAGGCGCTCGCCCAGGAAGATCGCGCCCGACACGAGGCCCGACACCGGCACGAGCAGCGCGAACGGCGAGACGAGCGGCGTCGGATGGAGGTGCAGCAGGCGATTCCACACGGCGAACCCGAAGAGCGTCGCCGCCCACGCCAGGAACAGGATGCACGCCCACGCGAGCCACGACGCGTTCGCGGCGGCGTGCACCGCGTCCATGCCGCCCTCGAACGCATACGACGCGAGCGCGAGCGGGATCGGCGGCACGAGGCTCGACCAGACGACGAGCGAGAACGCGTCGACGTCGTGGTCCGCGCCGGCGCGCTTGGCGATCACGTTGCCCGCCGCCCAGGCGAACGCCGCGACGAGGAGCACGACGAACCCGGCGAACGTGCCTTCCGCGCCCTCTGCGACCTTGTAGCCGCCCAGCACGACGATGCCCGCCGTGGCGACGATCGCGCCGACCACGTTCCAGCGGTGCACCCGGTCGCCGGCGAACGCGACCGCGAGCGCGATGGTGAAGAACACCTGCACCTGCATGACCAGCGAGGAGAGCCCCGCCGGCATGCCGAGCTTCATCCCGAGGAACATGAGTCCGTACTGGAACACGCCGATCGCGAGTCCGTAGGCGAGGACGCCCCGCCACGGCATCTCGGGCCGCCGCACGAAGAACACCGCCGGGATCGCCGCGGTGGCGAACCGCAGCGCCGCGAGCATGAACGGCGGGACCTCGACCAGCGCGACCTTGATCGGAACGAACGAGAAGCCCCAGACGGTCACGACCGTGAGGATGAGCGCGAGGTGGCCGGGCGCGAGGCGGTCGGGAGTGTGGGGACGGTGCACGGCGGAGCGGCCGATCCGGCCGGTCGCGCGGCGGAAAGGATATTCCGGAGCCGGTCCGCCGTGGAATTTGCGTTTCGAACGGAGCCGGGCGACAATCGCGATCCTACCCGAGCGCCCGCCGCCCTCCCGCCGTCCCCATGCGCAACGCGACGACCTTCGCCTCCGGCCGCGAGTTCGACGTGCTGGCGCTCGGCCGCTTCGCCGTCGACTTCTACGCGCAGCAGATCGGCGCGCGCCTCGAGGACGTCACCAGTTTCGCGAAGTACCTGGGCGGGTCGTCGGCCAACACCGCGTTCGGCTGCGCGCGGCTGGGGCTGCGCGCCGGTCTCATCTCGCGAGTCGGCGACGACCACCTCGGCCGCTTCCTCGTCGAGACGATCGCGCGCGAGGGCTGCGACACGAGCCACGTGAGCGTCGATCCCACGCGCCTCACCGGCGCGGTGGTGCTGGGGATCAAGGACCGCGACAGCTTTCCGCTCATCTTCCTGCGCGAGAACTGCGCGGACATGGCGATCACCGAGGACGACGTCGCCGAGGACTACCTCGCGCGGAGCCGCGCGCTCCTGATCACCGGCACGCACTTCTCGCAGCCGCACATCGACCGCATCAGCCACCTCGCGCTCGAGCGCGCGCGCCGCCACGGCGTGCGCACCGTGCTCGACATCGACTACCGGCCGGTGCTCTGGGGCCTGACCAAACGCGGCGACGGCGAGACCCGGTTCATCCATTCAGACTCCGTTACCGCGCACCTGCGGCGCATCCTGCCGCACTTCGACCTCGTGATCGGCACCGCCGAGGAATACGCGATCGCCGGAGGCAGCCGCGATCCGGTCGAGGCGTTGCGCGCGATCCGGGCGGTCACGAAGGCGACGCTCGTCTACAAGCGCGGGCCGCTCGGCTGCGTCGTGATCGACGGCGACGTGCCCGACTCGCTCGACCGTGCGTTCCAGGGCCGCGGCGTCGAAGTCGAGGTGCTGAACGTGCTGGGCGCGGGCGACGCGTTCTCGGCCGGATTCCTGTCCGGCTGGGTGCGCGGCGAGGACTACGAACATTGCACCGCGTACGCGAACGCCTGCGGCGCGCTGGTCGTGTCGCGCCACGGCTGCGCGCCTGCGATGCCCACGCGCGCCGAACTCGACCACTTCCTCGCGAACGCGGCGTCGATTCCGAGGCCCGACCGCGACGCGACGCTCTCGCGGCTGCATCGCGTGACCGCGCCGCGGACCCCGCGCGAGGATCTCGCGATCTTCGCGTTCGACCACCGCAACCCGTTCTTCGAACTCGCGCAGGAGGCGGGTGTCGGCGAGGATCGTCTGCCGCGCCTGAAGCGCCTGTGCGTCGAGGCGGCCGCGGAGACCGAACGCGCGCGCGGGCTCGGCGGCCGCGTCGGCATCCTGTGCGACGACCGCTACGGCCAGGACGCGTTGAACGAGGCGACCGGCCGCGGCTGGTGGATCGGACGGCCGGTCGAACTGCCGGGCAGCAACCCGGTCGTGTTCGACCGCGGGCGTTCTGTCGGCACGACGCTCATCGGCTGGCCCGCCGAGCACGTCGTCAAGTGCCTCGTCGCCTACCACCCGGACGACGTCATCGATCGGCGGCTCGAGAACGAGGCGCAGATCCGTACGCTGTGCGAGGCGACCGAGGCGTCGGGCCACGAACTCTTGCTCGAGATCATTCCGCCGCGCGGACTGCCGCGCGCACCCGACACGGTCCTGCGCGCGCTCGAGCGTCTCTACAATCTCGGGTGCCGCCCGGAGTGGTGGAAGCTCGAAGCGATGAGCGCCGCCGAGTGGCGCTCGATCGACGCGCTCATCGCCGAGCGCGATCCGTATTGCCGCGGCGTGCTGGTGCTGGGACTGGCGGCCGACGTCGCGACGCTCGCGCAAGGGTTCCGCGACGCGCGCGCGAGCGCGAGCTGCCGCGGCTTCGCGGTCGGCCGCACGATCTTCCACGCACCCGCGCGCGCGTGGCTCGCCGGCGAGATCGACGACGCGCGCTTCAAGGCGTCGGTGCGCGAAACGTTCGAGGCGCTCGTCGACGCGTGGGACGACGCGCGGCGCGGCCGGCGCGAGGCCGCGTGATGGGCGCGAGCGTCCGCCTCACCGCCGCGCAGGCGCTGGTGCGCTGGCTCGCGGCGCTGCGCGTCGAAGGGGGCGAACGGGTCTTCGGCGGCGTGTGGGCGATCTTCGGGCACGGCAACGTCGCCGGACTGGGCGAGGCGCTCTACGCGCACCGCGCGTCGATCCCGACCTTTCGCGCGCACAACGAGCAGGCGATGGCGCACGCCGCGATCGCCTACGCGAAGGCGCACATGCGCCGCCGGATGATGGCCTGCACGACGTCGATCGGCCCGGGCGCGACCAACATGGTGACCGCGGCCGCGCTCGCGCATGTCAATCGCCTGCCGGTGCTCTTGCTCCCCGGCGACGTGTTCGCCTCGCGTGCGCCCGACCCGGTGCTCCAGCAGGTCGAGGACTTCCACGACGGCACCGTCTCGGCGAACGACTGTTTCCGGCCGGTGTCGCGCTACTTCGACCGCATCGCGCATCCCGAGCAGTTGCTGACCGCGCTGCCGCGCGCGCTGCACGTGCTGACCGACCCCGCGCTGTGCGGTCCGGTCACGCTCGCGCTGCCGCAGGACGTGCAGACGATGGCCTTCGACTGGCCGGTGGCGTTCTTCGCGCCGCCGCCGGTGCGCTTCGCGGCGCCCGTGCCCGCCGAGGAGGACATCGCGGCGGCCGCGGCGCTGCTGCGGGAAGCCCGCAGGCCGCTCATCGTCGCGGGCGGCGGCGTGCTCTACTCGGGTGCGAGCGGCGCGCTCGAGCGCTTTGCAGGGGCGCACGGCGTACCGGTCGCCGAAACGCAGGGCGGCAAGGGCGCGCTCGCGTGGGACCATCCGCTGCAACTGGGCGCGATCGGCGTCACCGGCTCGCCCGCCGCGAACGCGCTCGCGCAGGACACCGACCTCGTGCTCGCGGCCGGCACGCGGCTGCAGGACTTCACTACCGGCTCGCATTCGCTGTTCGCGCGCGCGAGGCTCGTGACGCTGAACGTCAACGGCTACGACGCGCACAAGGGTCGCGGCACGATGGTGCGCGCCGACGCGCGCCGCGCGCTGGAGGCGTTGTCCGCGGCGCTGCCGGGCTGGTCGTCCGAGGCAGCGTGGCGGCAGAGGGCGACCGACGAAGCCGCACGCTGGCGGGCGGAACTCCTGCGCCTCACCGGCCCGCGCGACGGCGCGCTGCCCTGCGACGGCGAGGTGCTGGGCGCGGTGCAGCGCTCGGCGAAGGACTCGCCGCGCGACGACATCGTGGTGTGCGCGGCGGGAACGCTCCCCGGCGAACTCCACAAGCTCTGGCGCACCTCGACGCCCGGCGGATACCACGTCGAGTACGGCTACTCGTGCATGGGCTACGAGATCGCCGGAGGTCTCGGCGTCAAGATGGCGAAGCCGGACCGCGAGGTCGTCGTCGTCGTGGGCGACGGCAGCTACCTGATGATGAACTCGGAGATCGCGACCTCGCTGATGCTCGGCCTGAAGCTCACGATCGTCGTGCTCGACAACCGCGGCTTCGGCTGCATCAACCGGCTGCAGCAGGCCTGCGGCGGTGCGCCGTTCAACAACCTCCTCGCCGATTGCCGGCACGGGCCGGACGGACCGCCGGCGATCGACTTCGCCGCGCATGCGCGCTCGCTCGGCGCGGACGCCGTTCACGTTCGCACCCTCGAAGAGCTGGAGGCCGCGCTGGTGAAGGCGCGCGCGTCGAAGCGCACGAGCGTCGTGTGCATCGACACCGACCCCTCCCGCACGATCGACGCGGGCGGCTGGTGGTGGGAGGTCGCGGTGCCGGAAGTCTCGGACCGTGCGCAGGTACGCGAGGCGCGCGCCGCCTACGAGGCGGCGAAGAAGGGACAGGCGCGATGACACGGGGACTCGACGTGCGGATCGGGATCAATCCGATCTCGTGGAGCAACGACGACCTGCCCTCGCTCGGCGGCGAGATCTCGCTCGAGACGGCACTCTCCGAGGGAAAGGCGATCGGCTACGAGGGCTTCGAACTCGGCAACAAGTTCCCGCGCGAGCCGGCGGCGCTCGCCTCGGTGCTCGGAAGGCACGGCCTCGCGTGCGTGTCCGGCTGGTACTCCGGGCGGCTCGCGCGCGGGCGCACCGTCGCGCAGGAGATCGAGGCGGTCGGCCCGCACCTCGACCTGCTCGCGAAGAACGGCGCGACGGTGATGGTCTACGGCGAGGTCGCCGACAGTATCCAGGGCGCAGCCGCGCCGCTCTACCAGCGCCCGCGCTTCGTGCGGCCGGACCAGTGGAGCGCGTACGGCGAGCGGCTCGACGCGTTCGGCCGCCATCTGCTGCGGCACGGCGTGCGGCTCGCCTACCACCACCACATGGGCGCCTACGTCGAGACGCCCGACGACGTCGACCGGCTGATGTCGGTCACCGGCGAGGACGTGGGTCTCCTGTTCGACACCGGCCACATGACCTTCGCGGGCGGCGACGCGGTGGCGATGATCGAGAAGCACGTCGCGCGCGTCTGCCACGTGCACTGCAAGGACGTGCGGCCCTACGTGATCCGGCTCGCGCGCAATCGCAACTGGAGCTTCCTCGAAGCGGTCATCAACGGCGCGTTCACCGTGCCCGGCGACGGCGCGATCGACTTTCGCGGTGTCCTGTCGGTCCTGCACGGCCACGGGTACCGGGGCTGGCTCGTCGTCGAGGCGGAGCAGGATCCCGCCGTGGCGCCGTCGTACGCGTATGCGGAGAAGGGCTATCGGACGCTGCGCGGCATCGTCGATGCGTTGGCGAAGAAGGAGGCGGCGTGATCCGCGCATCGCGTCGGCCTGAAGGCCGACCTACCGCAATCCAGTGGGTCGGGCTTCAGCCCGACGCGG
This sequence comes from Burkholderiales bacterium, assembly GCA_015075645.1. Classification (NCBI taxonomy): domain Bacteria; kingdom Pseudomonadati; phylum Pseudomonadota; class Betaproteobacteria; order Burkholderiales; species Burkholderiales bacterium. The sequence goes on from JABTUF010000004.1 coordinate 642,944, forward strand.
CGCCTCCCCGTGGGTCGGGCTTCAGCCCGACGCGGCGCCTCCGTGGGTCGGGCTTCAGCCCGACGCGGCGCCTCCGTGGGTCGGGCTTCAGCCCGACGCGCTTGTCCGGACGCCCAGCGAGCGAGGGATCGCATGAGCTCACTGCTGGTGAAAGCGAGCAAGAGCGGCCCGACGATCGTCGACGTGACGCCCGCCTCCGCCGGCTGGCGCTACGTCGGCTTCCACGCGTACCGGCTCGACGCCGGCGAACGGGCGGACCTCGCGATGCGCGGGCGCGAACTGTGCATCGTCGTGCTGTCCGGCAAGGTCGACGTGCGCGCGCCGGGTGGCGAATGGCGCGACCTGGGCGGACGCGCGAGCGTGTTCGACGACCAGGCGCCGTGGGCACTCTACCTGCCCGACGGCGCCGGCGTGTCGATCGTCGCGCGCACCGCGGCGGAGATCGGCGTCGCGAACGCTCCGGGCGGCGGCACGCTCGCCGCGCGCGTGATCGACCCCTCGACGATGAAGCGCTCGGTGCGCGGCGCGGGCACGAACACCCGCTACGTCACCGACATCCTGCCCGAGACCGCGCCCGCCGAACACCTGCTGGTGGTCGAGGTGCGCACGCCTTCCGGCCATTCATCGTCGTACCCGCCGCACAAGCACGACCGCGACCTGCCGCCGCACGAGACCGAGCTCGAGGAGACCTACTACCACCGGCTCGACCCGCCGCAGGGCTTCGCGTTCCAGCGCGTCTACACCGACGACCGCTCGATCGACCAGTCGCTCGCGGTCGAGGACCACGACGTCGTGATGGTGCCGCGCGGCTACCACCCGGTCGTGGTGCCGCACGGCTACCGGTCGTACTACCTGAACGTGATGGCCGGCCCGACGCGCGAATGGCACTTCCACAACGACCCGGCGCACGAATGGATGCTGAAGCGCTAGTCCGCGCGAGGCCCGTGCGCCGCGCGGATCGAAGCGAGGCCCCCGCCTCGCAGGTCGACCGGCTGCTCGCGCGCATCGCCGCCGAGTACGACGGCCTGCCGCGGCAGTTGAAGAGCGTCGCGCGCTACGTCGAGCGGCATCGCGCGCGGGTGATGGTCGACCGCATCGGCGACATCGCGCGCGCGTGCGAGGTGCAGCCCTCGGCCGTCGTGCGCTTCGCGCAGCGTTTCGGTTTCCCCGGATACTCGGCGCTGCAGGCGGTTTTCCGCGACGACTACACGCAGCAGACCGCGCCCGCGTCGACCTACCAGCAGCGCATCCGCAAACTGGTTTCGGCGCGGCCGCGCACGTTGACCCCGGGCGCGGTCGCCCGCGAGTTCGTCGCGGCGAGCGTCGGCGGACTCGAGGAACTGGCCCGCGACTTCGACGAGGCCGCGCTCTCGTCCGCGGTCGCGCTCCTCGCGCGCGCGCAGCACATCTACGTCGTCGGCGTGCGCCGCTCCTACGCGGTCGCCGCCTACATGACCTACGCGTTGCAGCACATCGACAAGCGCGTGCAGCTCATCGACGGCGTCGGCGGGATGGTGCACGAGCAGATCCGCTCGATCGGACGCGACGACGTGATCGTCGCGATCAGCTTCACGCCCTACGGCAAGGAGACGCTCGCCTGCGTGCGCCACGCGACGAAGCGCGGCGCGAAGGCCGTCGTGATGACCGACAGCCGGCTCGCGCCGCTCGCGCGCGGCGCCGATGCGCTGCTCGTGGTGCGTGAAGGCAGCGCGTTCGCCTTCCGGTCGCTGACGAGCGCCCTGTGCCTCGCGCAGGCGCTGTTCGTCGCGCTCGCCTGCCGGCTCGAACTCGACGTCGAGGAAACAGCTCACCGCGGAGACTATGATGACTGATGTGGCGATCTTCGGCGCCGGCAGGATCGGCAAGATCCACGCCGGCAACCTCGTGCGCCAGCCCGGCGTGCGGTTGCGCTGCGTCGTCGATCCCGACGCGGCCGCCGCGAGGGTGCTCGCCGCGCAGCACGGCGCGGAGGTCGGCACGGTCGAGGACGTGTTCGGCGATGCCGCGATCCGCGCGGTGGTGATCGCGTCGTCGACCGACACGCACGCCGACCTGATCGAGCGCGCCGCGCACGCGAAGAAGGCGATCTTCTGCGAGAAGCCGGTCGACCTCGCCTACGAACGCGCGCAACGCTGCGCACGCACGGTGAAGGACGCGAACGTTCCCTGCCTCATCGGCTTCCAGCGGCGCTACGACCCGACGTTCTCGGCGCTGCACGCGCGCATCGTCGCGGGCGAGATCGGAGAGCCCGAGATGCTCGTCGTGACGAGCCGCGACCCGGGACTCCCGCCGGTCGAGTACCTGAAGCGCTCGGGCGGGATCTTCAAGGACATGCTGATCCACGACTTCGACGTCTTCCGCTGGATCCTCGATGACGACGCGGCGACCGTCTACGCGACCGGGAGCTGCCTCGTCGATCCCGCGGTCGCAGGCGTCGGCGACGTCGACTGCACGGCGGTCACGATCCGCACGAAGCGGGGCCGCCTCGCGCAGATCAACACGATCCGCCGCGCCGCGTACGGCTACGACCAGCGCTTCGAGGTGATCGGCGCCAAGGGGATGCTTCAGGCGGGCAACCACCGGCCGACCGAGGTGGTCGCGTCGAGCGGACAGGCGGTGAGCGCGGACCTGCCCGAGCACTTCTTCCTCGAGCGCTACAAGACCGCCTACGCGCTCGAGATGGCGCATTTCTTCGACGCGATCGCGTCGGGCAAGCCGGTGCGGACCTCGATCGACGACGGCGTCAAGGCGCTCGCGCTGGCCGAGGCCGCGACGCTGTCGTGGCGCGAGAAGCGCATCGTCGAGATGTAGGGGGGAGCGCGATGGGCGAAGCGGACACGAGGGTGGGAATCGTCGGATTGGGCCGGCTGGGCAAACGCCACGCCGAGAATCTGGCGCATCGCGTGCCGGGCGCGGCGCTCGTCGCGGCGTGCAGCCCCGACGCGGACGAGCGCGCCTGGGCCGCGCAGGCGCTCGGCGTGAAGCACGTCTACGGCGAGTATTCGCAACTGCTCGCGCACCCGGGCCTCGACACCGTGTTCCTGGTCACGCCCAACGCGATCCACCCGGAGCAGATCATCGCCGGCCTGCGCGCCGGCAAGCACGTGTTCTGCGAGAAGCCGCTGTCGATGGTGGAGGACGAGTGCCTCGCGGTCGAGGCCGAGGCGAGGAAGCATCCCGCGCTCAAGACGATGATCGGCTACGTGCGCCGCTTCGACGCGAGCTACCAGGACGCGCAGGCGAAGATCGCCTCGGGCGCGATCGGGCGCCCGTTCATCGTCCGCTCGCAGACCACCGACAGGAACGACCCGTCCGGGTTCTTCGTGCGCTTCGCGCCGAAGTCGGGCGGCATCTTCATCGACATGAGCGTGCACGACATCGACTGCGCGCGCTGGCTCCTGGGCTCGCCGAAGCCGAAGCGCGTGTTCTCGGTCGGGACGATCGCCGTGCACCGGGGGCTCGCCGACTGCGGCGACGTCGACAACGGCATCGCGGTCGTCGAGTTCGAAGGCGGCGCGATGGCGACGATCTACGCGTCGCGCACGATGGCGCACGGGCACGAGTCCGCGACCGAGGTGATCGGCACGGAAGGGCGGCTCGTCATCGGCCGCGACGGACTCCTGAACCGGGTCGAGATCGCGGACCGCCACGGCATCCGCGTCGAGACCACCCCGACGTTCTGGGAGCGGTTCGAGGACGCATTCCTGCGCGAGACGCTGCACTTCGTCGACTGCGTCCGGCACGACAAGGCGCCGGGGCTCTCGCTCCACGACGCGACCGAGGCGACGCGCATCGCGGTCGCGCTGCGGACCTCGCTCGACGAGCGCCGGGCGGTGGATTTGTGAGGGGCAGGAAGGGGCCGCGACAGGTTGCGGCCCATTTGCTAGAGTCTTGCGGCAAGAGGCGGGTCGACCGCCCATCCAACCAGAGGAGCATTCCCATGCGTGTCTCGAAATGGCTGCGGGGCCTGATTCCCGCGATGCTGTTCGCCGCCCCGCTGTCGGCCTGGGCGCAGGGCGAACTGGTGGTCTACTGCACGGTGCAGGAGGAGTGGTGCCGGCCGATGGTCGCGGCGTTCGAGAAGGCCACCGGCATCAAGGTGCTGATGACGCGCAAGAGCGCGGGCGAGTTCTATGCACAAATCAAGGCGGAGGCCGCCAACCCGCGCGGCGACGTGTGGTGGGGCGGGACCGGTGATCCGCACCTGCAGGCCGCCGAGGAAGGGCTGACCGAGCCGTACAAGTCGCCGCGGATGCCGGAGCTGCAGGACTGGGCGATCCGCCAGTACGACGCCGCGAAGGGCCGCACGATCGGCATCTACGCCGGCGCGCTCGGCTACAGCTACAACACCGACCTCCTGAAGAAGAAGGGCATCGCCGAGCCGAAGTGCTGGGCCGACCTCGTGAAGCCGCAGTTCAAGGACGAGATCCAGGTCGCGAACCCGAATTCGTCGGGCACCTCGTACACGATGCTGGCGACGTTCGTGCAACTGTGGGGCGAGGACAAGGCGTTCGACTTCCTGAAGGCGCTGCACAAGAACGTCAACCAGTACACGAAGTCGGGCGGCGCGCCCGCGCGCGCGGCGGCCACCGGCGAGAGCCTCGTCGGCATCACGTTTCAGCACGACGCCGTCGTCCAGAAGGTCAAGGGCGCGCCGGTGACGATCGTGTCGCCGTGCGAGGGCACCGGCTACGAGATCGGCAGCATGAGCATCATCAAGGGCGCGAAGAACATGGAGAACGCGAGGAAGTGGTACGACTGGGCGCTCTCCGCCGAAGCGCAGAACATCGGGCCGGACGCCAAGGTGTCGTTCCAGGTGCCGTCGAACAAAGGCGCCTCCGCGCCGCCCGGATCGCCGAAGCTCTCCGAGATCAAGCTCATCAACTACGACTTCGTGAAGTTCGGTTCGTCCGCCGAGCGCAACCGCCTGCTGAAGCGCTGGGACACCGAAGTCTCGACGCTGCCCAAGTAATCGCGGGCGAGTCGTGTCGACGGCCGTCGCCGCGTCGCCGGTCTTCGTGCCGGCGGCGCGCGACCGGGCGACGGCCTGGATCGCCGCGGCCGCCCTGGCCGCGCTCGCGGTCGTTCCCTGGGGTCTCGAGGGCGGCGCATCCGCGCTGGTCCTCGCCGCGCGAGGCGCGCTCGCGCAGGTCGTCCTCGTCGCGCTGACGCTCGTCGCGCTCGGCTGCGCGTGGCGCGGGGCCGACCGTGCGACGGCGGTCGCGTCCGGCCTCGCGGTGGCGTGGGCGTTCGCGGCGGGATTCGCCGGCGGCGCGAAGGGAACGTCGTTCGGCATCGGCGCCGCGATCGCGCTGATCGCGCTCGTCGCGGTCTTCGCGCGCGCGATCGCGCGGCGCGGCGCGTTCAAGGGCGACCCGACGGTCGCGACGATCGTGGTCGTCATCGCGGCGCTGCTCGCGATCTTCATCTTCTTCCCGGTCGGCAGGGTGCTCTCGGCAGCGCTGTTCGACGAGAAGGGCGCGTTCGCGCCCGCGCTCGCGGCCGAGCGCCTGTTCGCCTCCGACATCTGGGAGATCCAGTGCCTGACCGGAGGCGTGCACTGCGGCGTCGCGATCAATTCAGCGATCCTCGCCACCGTGGTCGGATTCCTGTCGACCTTCGTGGGCCTCGTACTCGCGCTCGTCGTGCAGCGGGGAGGCGCCCGCTACGGCGCGGTGACCAAGGTGATGTCGATCCTGCCGATCGTCACGCCGCCGTTCGTCCTCGCGCTCGCGTTGGTCGTGCTGTTCGGCCGCACCGGCATCGTGACGACGCTGCTCAACACCTGGTTCGACATCCCGCGCTCGCGCTGGATCTACGGCCTGCCGGGCGTGACGCTGGCGCAACTCCTCACCTTCTCGCCGATCGCGTTCCTGCTCCTGCACGGCGCGCTGGCCGCGATCAGCCCGGCGCTGGAGGAGGCCGCGCAGACGCTGCGCGCGTCGCGCTGGCGGATCTTCCGGACCGTGACGCTGCCGCTCCTGCGTCCGGCGCTGGCGAACGCGTTCCTGCTGGGCTTCGTCGAGAGTCTCGCCGATTTCGGCAACCCGATCGTGCTCGCCGGCAACTACGAGGTGCTGTCGACCAAGATCTTCTTCGCGGTCGCCGGGGCGCAGCACGACCCCGGACGCGCGGCGGCGCTCGCGGTCGTGCTGCTCGGACTCACGCTGGTCGCGTTCTGGCTGCAGCAGCGCTGGATCGGCAAGCTCTCGTACGTCACCGTGACCGGCAAGGGCGACAGCGGGCTCCACGCGCAGCTTCCCGGGTGGCTGCGCCGCGGCTGCATCGTGGCGGCCATCGCGTGGTTCGCGTTCACGCTCGTCTGCTACGCGATCATTCTCGCCGGCGGACTGGTCCGCGACATCGGCCGCGGCGACATGACGCTGACGCTGCACCACCTGTCGCAGGGCTTCGCGATCGATCCGTCGTCGTCCGCGACGATGTTCGTCGGCTCCGCCTGGGACAGCCTGTTCACGACGCTCGAGGTGGCGGCGGTCTCCGCGCCGCTGACCGCCATCGTGGGGCTGCTCTCCGCCTACGTGATCACGCGGCACCGATTCGCCGGGCGCCGGGCGTTCGAGTTCCTGACGATGGTGAGCTTCGCGATCCCCGGCACGGTGATCGGCGTCTCCTACATCGTCGCGTTCAACGTCGCGCCGCTCGAACTCACCGGCGGCATGGCGATCCTCGTGCTGTGCTTCGTGTTCCGCAACATGCCGGTCGGTGTGCGCGCCGGCATCGCGGCGCTCGCGCAGATCGACCGGACGCTCGACGAGGCGTCCTCGACGCTGCGCGCCTCGACCGCGCGCACGCTCACCAAGGTCGTGCTGCCGCTCCTCAAGCCCGCGATCCTCGCGACGCTGGTGTTCAGCTTCACCCACGCGATGACCGCGGTCTCCGCGGTGATCTTCCTCGCGACCGCCAAGTACAATCTCGCGACCGTCTACATCATCAACCGCGTCGAGGCCGGCGAGTATCCGCTCGCCATCGCGTATTCGTCGGTGCTGATCGTCATCATGCTCACCATCCTGCTCGTCGTGCAGGCGCTGGTCGGCGAGGCTCGGCTCGGCCGGCGCGCGAGCCCGATGCTCGGCGGCGGCGGCTGAACCCCGAAGGAACTCCCATGGCTGTTGCGCAGGACGGTGTCGTGTTCGACCGCGTGAGCAAGCGCTACGGCACGGTCACCGCGGTCGACGACGTGTCGTTCGCCGTGGCGAAGGGAGAACTCGTCACGCTGCTCGGGCCGTCGGGCTGCGGCAAGACGACGACGCTGCGCATGGTCGCAGGGCTCGAGCCGGTGTCGGGCGGCCGGGTGCTGATCGAGGGCACCGACGTGACGCTGCGCGCGGCCAACGAGCGCGACGTCAGCATGGTGTTCCAGTCCTACGCGCTCTTCCCGCACATGACGGTGCTGGAGAACGTGTGCTACGGGCCGCAGTCGATGGGGAAGGACAAGGCGGCCGCGCGCGAGATCGCCCACGCCAAGCTCGCGATGCTGGGGCTCGCCGGCATGGAGGCGCGGCTGCCGTCGGAGCTCTCCGGCGGCCAGCAGCAGCGCGTTGCGGTGGCGCGCTCGCTGGTGCTCGAGCCCAAGGTGCTGCTGTTCGACGAACCGCTGTCGAACCTCGACGCGAAGCTTCGCCGCCGCGTGCGCCAGGAGATCCGGGAGCTGCAGCAGCAGCTCGCGCTCACCGTGCTCTACGTGACGCACGACCAGGAGGAAGCGCTCGCGGTGTCCGACCACATCATCGTGATGGACCGCGGGAAGATCGCGCAGCAGGGCACGCCGCGCGAACTCTACGAGGCGCCGGCGAGCCGCTTCCTCGCCGACTTCATCGGCGACGCCAACCTGGTCGACGGCGAGTTCGCGGGTGGCGCGTTCAGCGCGGGCGGTGTTTCGGCTCCGGTGCGCGCGCCCGGCTTCGCTCCCGGCCCGGCGACGCTGGCGGTGCGCCCGCATCGCCTGCGCATCGTCGACGCGGGCCGCGGTCCGATCCCCGGAACCTGCAAGCGCGCCGCCTACCTCGGCAGCCGCAACGAGTACGTCGTCGCGACCGCGTGGGGCGAACTCCTCGCGTTCGACGACGACACCAACGAGCTCCGCGCGCGCGATTCGCAGGTCGCGCTCGACTTCGACCCGGGCGCGGTGATCCTGCTCGCGCGGTAGGCCGTCCCCGGGGCCGGTGCGCGTCCCGGCCCCGGAGCGAGGATCACTTCTTCGTGAAGTCCCCCGCCACGAAGGTCGCGAGGCCGTCGGGCTTCAGGTACTTGCGCAGCGCCGCGTTCGCGGTGTCGACGCTCACCGCGCCGATCGCGCGGTCGATGTCCGCCGAGAACTGCCAGGTGCGGCCGAGGTACGCCTGCGACACGAGCGAGGACGCGACCACGCCGTCCTGCGCGCGCGCGCTGAAGCGTTCCTCGAGCAGCGCGCGCTTCGCGTTGTCGACTTCCTCCGCGGTGAAACCCTTGTCGAGCGCGAGCCGCACCTGATCGGCGATCGCCGCCTTCACGCGGGCCACGTTCTGCGGCGCGTAGATCGCGTACAGGCCGAGCGTCGAGTTGTCGTCGAGGCGTCCCTCGTCGAGGAACGATCCGACGCCGTAGGAGAGTCCCATCTGCTGGCGGACGACGGTGAAGAGGCGCGACTCCGGCGCGCCGCCGAGGATGCGCTCGGCGACGAGCATCGAGGCGTAGTCGGGCGAGCGATCCGACATCGCGATCGTCATGCCGCCGACCAGCACCGCGTTCGCCTTGTCCGGGGTCTCGATCGTCTCGATGACCGGCTTCGTCGCCTGGAAGGGATCGGGGACGCGCGCGTAGGGCTGCGGGCTTCGCCACGAGCCGAAGAGCTGCGCGGCGAGCGCCTTCGCCTCCGCCGGATCGAAATCGCCGACGATGGCGAGTTCGGCGTTCGACGCACCGTAGAACTTCGCGTGGAACGCCTTCGCGTCGTCGAGCTTCGCCGCCTCGAGGCGCGCGATCTGCTCGTCGAAGGTCGGCGTCTCGCGCACGTCGCCGGGCGGGAACGGCTTCACGTGCCGGTTGAACGCGCGCCCGGCGATCGCCTGCGGGTCGGAGCGCGACTTCTCGATCGACGCGAGCGACGCGCGTACCAGCTTGTCGTATTCGCCCGCGTCGAAGGCGGGCGTTCGCAACGCCTCGGCCACGAGCTTCAGCGTGGCGCCGAGGTTGCCGCGGACCGTTTCGCCCGAGGCGGAGGCCGAGGTCGCGCCGCCGCCGAAGGCGACTTTCGACTTGAGCGCATCGAGCGCGTCGTCGAACGCCTGGCGCGGATGCGCCGTGGTCCCCAGCGCGAGCATCGAACCCGCGAGCGAGGCCGCGGTCGACGTGCCCTCGAGCGACGCTTCGTCGCCGAAGCGCATCCGCAGCGAGAAGCGCACGACTTCGCCGCGCGTCTTCTTCGGCAGCAGCGCGAGCGTCATGCCGTTGTCGAGCCTGACGCGTTCGGTGCGTGCCTCGAGGTTGGCGGGCGTGGGGTCGAACGCCTCGCCCGCGGCCACCGGGGCGTCGCCCTTGTAGCCCGCGACCATCGCGCCGACGTCGATCGACGCGGTGGCGGGCGCGCGGTCGGGCTTCGCGTCGGGGACGAAGGTGCCGAGCGTCATGTTCGACGGCTTGATCCACTCGGCGGCGACCCGCGTGACGTCGGCGGGCGTGAGCTTGCGCCAGCGGTCCCGGTGCAGGAAGAACGTGCGCCAGTCGCCGAGCGCGATCCACTCGGAGAGGTCGCGGCCGAACGCCTGCGGGTTGTTGATCGTCTCGTCGAACGCCTTCAGGTACTTGGTGCGGACGCGGTCGAGCTCGGCCTGCGTGATCGGGCGATCCTTGACGCCGAAGAGCGTCGCGAGCATCGCCTCGCGGGCCGGATCCACGCTCTCGCCCACGGCCACCTGGGCGAAGAAGATCGCCGGGCCCGGGTCGTAGGTGGCGAAGCTCCAGTTCTGCACGGAAGTGGCCTTGCGCGTCTCGACCAGCGCCTGGTAGAGGCGGCCCGCGGGCTCGGTCGTCATGATCTCGCCCAGCGCCTCCATCGCCGCGTAGTCGGGATGCGCGCCCTGCATCACGCGGAACAGCGCGCCGACGTACTGCGCGCTGCCGACCCGCCGCACGGTGACCGTGTGGCCGCCGTCGCTGGTCGGCTCCGAGGTGTACAGGCGCGGGAGCGCGCGCGTGGGCTTCGGGATGCCCCCGAACTCCTTCGCGATCGCGGCGAGCGTCGAGGCGGGGTCGAACTTGCCCGCGACGATCAGCACCGCGTTGTCCGGCTGGTAGTAGGTGCGGTAGAACGCGCGCAGCCGCTCGATGTCGACGTTCTCGATGTCGGAACGCGCACCGATCGTCGACTTGCCGTAGTTGTGCCAGTCGTAGGCCGCCGCCTGCATCTTCTGCCACAGCACGAGCAGCGGGTTGTTCTCGCCGCTCTCGAACTCGTTGCGCACGACGGTCATCTCGGTGTCGAGCGACGACTTGCGGATCAGCGCGCCGGACATGCGCTCGGCCTCGGCCTTGAGCGCGAACGCGAGGCTCTCCTCGTTCGCCGGGAACGATTCGAAGTAGTTGGTGCGGTCGAAGAACGTGGTGCCGTTGAACTCGATGCCGCGCTTGCCGAACTCCTTCCAGATGTTGTCGATCGACGTCGTGCCGAGGAAGGTCAGGTGCTCGAGCAGGTGCGCCATGCCGGTCTCGCCGTAGTTCTCGTGGCGCGAGCCGACCTTGTAGGTGACGTTGACGGTGGTGACGGGTTTGCTGGCGTCGGGGAACAGCAGCACCTCGAGGCCGTTGTCGAGCTTGTACTGGGTGACGCCCTCGACCGTGACGCCTTGCGTGACGCCCGGCGGGAGCTGGGCGAACGAGAGCGCGGGCGCGAACGCGACGACGAACGCAAGGCGGGCGAGGAGCGAACGGAGCATGGCGGGCGGATCCGGTGAGGGGGCGGCAGTATAGACCGGGCCGGCGCGCGAAACGTTCGCCCGACCGACAGGATGCCGCCGGCGGCAACCGAACGCCCCCAGGCCGCCCCGGAGCGTCGGGTCGGCCGTGACGGTGCGGCTTCGGCAGCGGGCTCACGGCCATTGCCCGGGGCGCCGGGCCAGGACCCTAGCGCGCCGAGAGCCAGCGCCGGCGGCGCCGGCGGCGGGTCAGGACGACGATCACGCCTCCGATCAGCGCGAGTGCGACGAAGGCCGCCAGTTCGACGTGGCGCGCCCGCTCGAGGACGAGCGTGAAGGCGCTGCCGAAGACGTAGCCTGCAAAGGCGACGGCGACGGCCCAGACGATCGCGCCGGCGGCGTTGGCCGCCGCGAATCGCGCCCTCGGGAACCGCGCCGCGCCGATCGACACCGCGCCGGCGATGCGCATGCCGACGAGGAAGCGGACACCGAACGCGGCCCAGGCGCCGTAGCGGTCGAGGAAGCGCTGCGCGTACGGTCGCGCGGCGGCGACGCGCGGGAAGCGGCGGAAGAACGCGTCGCCCCAACGCCGTCCGATCGCGTAGAGCGCCTGGTCGCCGGCGAATCCGGCGACGGCCGCGACGCCGATCACCGTAGGCAGCGACAGGTAGCCGAGATGGGCGGCGAAGCCGGCCAGCACGAGCACCGTTTCCCCTTCGACGACACAGCCGAGGAACACGGCGAGATAGCCGTAGTGCTCGATGAACGCCTGCAGGATGTCCACGCAGCGCGGCCGGGCAGGGACGACGCGGGGTTCGCGCCCTCGAGGTCGCTATCCGACCCGGGCCTTGTCGGGCAACTTGCGCGGGAGCGCGAGAATGGCGAGCGTCGAGCAGAGCGCGATGCCGGCGAGGAGCGCGAGCAGGAAGCCGAAGCCGTTCGCCTTCACGACCGGGCCCAGCAGCCACACGGCGAGTGCGCTGATGCCGAACGCGATCGCGAGGCGCATGCCCGCGACCCGCGAGCGCATCCGGTCGTCGACGTAGCGCACGATCAGCGCGTCGGTGAACGGGATCGCCCCGAACACGAACACCATGAACGCGATCGCGAGGACGTAGAGCGCCCAGCCTTCGGCGCGCACCGCGAGCGCGAACAGCGGGATCTGGGCCGCGACGATCGCGAGGAACAGCGGCTTCAGCGGCACGCGGTCGATCAGCCGGCCGACGACGACCTGCGCGACCGAGCCGATGGCGTAGACCAGCGCGAGCAGCATGCCGAGCGTCGCCGGATCGCGGGTGACGGCGGCGAGCCGCTCGCGCAGCAGTTCTCCGTTCCCGTTGGTCGTGAAGTTGAACACGAGCGAGCCGAAGGTCGAGGTGAGCGTCAGCACGATGAACACGCGCGCGAGCACCGCGGCGGGCAGGTCGACCTGCCGCGGCGCGCGCTTCGACGGCGGGGCGCTCTCCCGTGGCGCCATGCGCGCGAACGCCACGCCGCAGGCGATCGACACGAGTCCCGGAACGACGAACGCGCTGCGCCAGCCGAAGTACTTGACGAGGAAGCCGGTCGAGAGCGCCGCGGCCGCGATGCCGAGGTTGCCGGCGAGACCGTTCACGCCGATGACGCGGCCGGGCCGCTCCGCGCTCTGGACCAGCATCGGGATGCCGACCGGGTGATAGATCGCGGCGAACGCGCCGACGAGCGTCAGCGCGACGGCGAGCTGCCACGGCGAACGTGTGAGCGCAACGAGGATCGACGACGCGCCGAGGCCGAAGAAGAACACCAGCATCATCGCGCGCCGGCCCCAGTGGTCGCCCAGCCGGCCCGCGGGCAACGAGCCCAGGCCGAACAGCACGAACGCGCCGGTCGCGAACGGCATCAGGTCTTCCCAGCGCGAGATCCCGAAATCGACCGCGATCGCGCCGACCGCGGTGGCGAACACCAGCAGCATCAGGTGGTCGAGCGCGTGCGCGACGTTGAGCAGCAGCGCGACCGCGCCGGTGTGGCTCGCGTGCGCGACGTGGAGCGGCGACGAAGGGGCGGTCGCGCCTGCGGCGGCCGCGGAAACGCTGCCGAGCGGCGCGGCGGGTGCCGCTGTCGTGTGCGAGGTCGGGGGCGGAGGCGGGGACATGGCGTTTCCTGGCGGGCAGCCGCTACTCTACCGCGCGGGCTGCGAACCCCCTGGCGCCGGGTGCGCGTCGTACCCTGCGGAGGGCGAACCGTGCGCCCGGGGCGCCCTCCGCTTGACGTTAACGTAAACGTAACGCAAAGTCCGCCCTCGCGGCCCCGGGACGACCCCCGGCGCCTCGCGCCGGCCCGTCCGGTAAGCTTTCCCCTGTCCCGGCGCGGCGGCCGATCGCCCCGCGCGCAGCGAAGCCGAGGTTGCCGATGAACGACCTGTCGATCGCCCAGAAGCCGCTCGTCACGAGACCGACGCACAAGGTGCGCTTCGTCACCGCCGCGTCGCTCTTCGACGGCCACGACGCGTCGATCAACATCATGCGGCGCATCCTGCAGGCGTCGGGCTGCGAGGTGATCCACCTCGGGCACAACCGCTCGGTCGAGGAGATCGTCGACACCGCGCTGCAGGAGGACGCGCACGGCATCGCGATCTCCTCCTACCAGGGCGGGCACGTCGAGTACTTCAAGTACATGATCGACCTCTTGCGTGAGCGCGGAGCGGGCCATGTCAAGGTGTTCGGCGGCGGCGGCGGCGTGATCGTCCCCTCGGAGATCCACGAGCTGCACGAGTACGGCGTCGCGCGCATCTTCTCGCCCGAGGATGGGCAGAAGCTCGGCCTGCAGGGCATGATCAACGAGATCGTCGCAGCCTGCGACGTCGACCTTGCGAAGGACCTGCCGGCGAGCCTCGATGCGCTCGCCTCGTCCGACCGTTTCGAGCGCACGCGCACGCTCGCACGGCTCATTTCGGGACTCGAAGCCGGCGTGGTGCCCGCGAAGACGCGCGACGCGATCCTCGCCGCGGCGGCGAAGTCGACCGCCCCGGTGCTAGGCGTCACCGGCACCGGCGGCGCGGGCAAGAGCTCGCTCACCGACGAGCTGATCCGCCGGCTGCGGCTCGACCAGGATGACCGGCTGCAGGTCGCCGTGATCTCGATCGACCCGTCGCGGCGCAAGTCCGGCGGCGCGCTCCTGGGCGACCGCATCCGGATGAACGCGATCGGGCCCTGGGGCAAGGGCCCTCGCGTCTACATGCGCAGCCTCGCCACGCGCGACACCGGCAGCGAAGTCAGCGCCGCGCTGCCCGACGTGATCGCCGCGTGCCGCTGCGCCGGCTTCGACCTGGTGATCGTCGAAACCTCGGGCATCGGCCAGGGCGACGCCGCGATCGTGCCGCTGGTGGACGTGCCGCTGTACGTGATGACGCCCGAATACGGCGCGGCCAGCCAGCTCGAGAAGATCGACATGCTCGACTTCGCCGAGTTCGTCGCGATCAACAAGTTCGATCGCAAGGGCGCCGCCGATGCGCTGCGCGATGTGGCCAAGCAGGTGCAGCGCAACCGCCAGGCGTTCAAGCAGCCGCCCGATGCGATGCCGGTGTTCGGCACCATGGCCAGTCGCTTCAACGACGACGGCGTGACCGCGCTCTATCAAGCGCTGAAGCCGCGCCTGGCCGCGCTCGGCCTGCCGCTGGCCGAAGGCCGGCTGCCGCCGGTGGCCACGCGGCACAGCACGCACCAGCACCCGGTGGTGCCGGCGGCGCGCGTACGCTACCTGGCCGACATCGCCGATACCGTGCGCGGCTACAAGCGCCGCGCGCGCGCGCAGGCGTTGCTGGCGCGCGAGGTGCAGCAGCTGCGCGAGAGCGCGCGCATGCTGCATGAGGCCGACCCGGAACGCAGCGGCGCGAAGAACACCGTGCTCGCACTGGCCGACGAGCGCGACGCCAAGCTCGACGCCGGCGCCAAGAAGCTGCTCGCGATGTGGCCCGAGACGCTGAAGGCCTACGCCGGCGACGACTACGTGGTGAAGATCCGCGACAAGGAGATCCGCACGCGGCTGGTGCACACCACACTGTCGGGCAACAAGATCCGCAAGGTGGCGCTGCCGCCGTACGAAGACCACGGCGAGCTGCTGAAATGGCTGCTGCTCGAGAACGTGCCCGGCAGCTTCCCGTACACCGCCGGCGTGTTCGCGTTCAAGCGCGAGAACGAAGACCCGACGCGAATGTTCGCCGGCGAAGGCGACGCCTTCCGCACCAACCGGCGCTTCAAGCTGGTCAGCGAAGGCATGCCGGCCAAGCGGCTGTCGACCGCGTTCGACTCGGTCACGCTGTATGGCGCCGACCCCGACCCACGCCCCGACATCTACGGCAAGGTGGGCAACTCCGGCGTCAGCATCGCCACGCTCGACGACCTGAAGGTGCTGTACTCGGGCTTCGACCTGTGCGCACCCAACACCTCGGTCAGCATGACGATCAACGGCCCCGCGCCGACGATCCTGGCGATGTTCATGAACGCCGCGATCGACCAGCAGATGGAGAAGTTCCGCGCCGACAACGGCCGCGAGCCGACCGACACCGAGATCGCCAAGATCCGCGAGTGGACGCTGGCCAACGTGCGCGGCACCGTGCAGGCCGACATCCTGAAGGAAGACCAGGGCCAGAACACCTGCATCTTCTCCACCGAGTTCAGCCTCAAGGTGATGGGCGACATCGCCGAGTACTTCGTGCACCACAACGTGCGCAACTTCTACTCGGTGAGCATCAGCGGCTACCACATCGCCGAGGCCGGCGCCAACCCGATCAGCCAGCTCGCGTTCACGCTCAGCAACGGCTTCACCTTCGTCGAGGCGTACCTCGCGCGCGGCATGCACATCGACGACTTCGCGCCGAACCTGAGCTTCTTCTTCTCCAACGGCATGGACCCGGAGTACACCGTGCTCGGCCGCGTCGCGCGCCGCATCTGGGCGGTGGCGATGAAGGAGCGCTACGGCGCCAACGAGCGCAGCCAGAAGCTGAAGTACCACTGCCAGACCAGCGGCCGCAGCCTGCACGCGCAGGAGATCGCTTTCAACGACATCCGCACCACGCTGCAGGCACTGATCGCCACCTACGACAACGCCAACAGCCTGCACACCAACGCCTACGACGAGGCGATCACCACCCCCACCGAGGAGAGCGTACGCCGCGCGATGGCGATCCAGCTGGTCATCAACCGCGAGTGGGGTCTGGCGAAGAACGAGAACCCGAACCAGGGCGCGTTCGTCATCGACGAGCTGACCGAGCTGGTGGAGGAGGCGGTGCTCGCCGAGTTCGAGCGCATCGCCGAGCGCGGCGGCGTGCTCGGCGCGATGGAAACCGGCTACCAGCGCAGCAAGATCCAGGAGGAGTCGCTGCACTACGAGATGCTCAAGCACACCGGCGAATACCCGATCATCGGCGTCAACACCTTCCGCAACCCGGCGGGCGACCCGGTGCCCGAAGCCATCGAGCTGGCGCGCTCGACCGAAGACGAGAAGCAGTCGCAGCTGAGGCGGCTGCACGAGTTCCACCAGCGCCATGCCGGCGAGGCGCCGGCGATGCTCAAGCGCCTGCAGCAGGCGGTGATCGACAACCGCAACGTCTTCGAGGTCTTGATGGCCGCCGTACGCTGCTGCTCGCTCGGCCAGATCACCGCGGCGCTGTTCGAAGTGGGTGGCCAGTACCGCAGAAGCATGTGATGGCCGAGCAAGGCGCCCGGCGCACCGGCATCGCCGGCGCCCGCCCGATCGACAACGGCGCCGCCGCTCGCGCGTCCCGCGGGCGACGACGCCTTTCTCCAGGAGAACGGCGATGAGCACTTCTTCCTCCCACGCCGCCTTCAAGGCGGCTCGCGACTTCCTGCTCGAGCACCGCAGCGACTACGCCCGGGCCTATACCGGCTTCGCGTGGCCCAGGCTCGACGAATTCAACTGGGCGCTCGACTGGTTCGACGTGATCGCGCGCGGCAACGATGCGCCGGCGCTGTGGATCGTCGAGGAAGACGGGCGACAGGAGCGCTGCACCTACGCACAGCTGTCCGAGCGCTCGAGCCGCGTCGCCAACTGGCTGCGCACGCTCGGCGTGCGCCGCGGCGAGCGCATCCTGCTGATGCTCGGCAACGAGCGGCCGCTGTGGGAGGCGATGCTCGCGGCGATGAAGCTCGGCGCGGTGGTGGTGCCGGCGACGACGCTGCTCACCGAGGACGACCTGCGCGACCGCTTCGACCGCGGCCAGGTGAGGCACGTGATCGCCAACGCGGCGCACGCGCCGAAGTTCGCCGCGCTCGGCGGCGGCTTCACGCGCATCGCGGTGGGGGCGACGGCCGGTACCACGCCGCAGGGCTGGCAGCGCTTCGACGACGCCTACGCGGCCAGCGCCGACTTTTCGGCCGACGCGCCGACTCTGGCGAGCGACCCGCTGCTGCTGTACTTCACGTCGGGCACCACCAGCAAGCCCAAGCTGGTGCCGCACTCGCACGAGACCTACCCGGCGGGCCACCTGTCGACGATGTACTGGATCGGCCTGCAGCCCGGCGACGTGCACCTGAACATCTCGTCGCCCGGCTGGGCCAAGCACGCGTGGAGCTGCTTCTTCGCGCCGTTCAACGCGCAGGCGTGCGTGTTCATCTACAACTACGCGCGCTTCAACGCCGACGCGCTGCTCGGCGTGCTGCAGCAGCACGGCGTCAGCGTGATGTGCGCACCGCCCACCGTGTGGCGCATGCTGATCCAGGCCGACCTCGCGCGCTGGCAGGGCCTGAAGCTGCGCGAGCTGGTCGGTGCCGGCGAGCCGCTGAACCCCGAGGTGATCGAGCGCGTGCGCGCCGCCTGGGGCATCACGATCCGCGACGGCTACGGCCAGACCGAGACGAGCTGCCAGATCGGCAACAGCCCGGGCCAGCCGCTGAAGGAAGGCAGCATGGGCCGGCCGCTGCCCGGCTTCGCGATCGAGCTGATCGACGCCGACGGCCGCCCGGCCGACGAAGGCGAGGTCTGCCTGAAGCTCGACCCGCGCCCCACCGGCCTGATGCTGGGCTACGCCGGCGACGCCGAGAAGACCGCCGAGGTGATGCGCGACGGCCGCTACCGCACCGGCGACGTCGCGCAGCGCGACGCCGACGGCTATATCACCTACGTCGGCCGCGCCGACGACGTGTTCAAGGCGTCCGACTACCGCATCAGCCCGTTCGAGCTCGAATCGGTGCTGATCGAGCACCCGGCGGTGGCCGAAGCCGCGGTGGTGCCAAGCCCCGACCCGCTGCGCCTGGCGGTGCCGAAGGCGTTCATCGCGCTGCGCGCCGGCCACACGGCGAACCAGGAGCTGGCCAAGGACATCCTCGCGTTCTGCCGCGACAAGCTGGCGCCGTACAAGCGCATCCGCCGCATCGAGTTCGCCGAACTGCCCAAGACCATCTCCGGCAAGATCCGCCGCGCCGAGCTGCGCAAGGCCGAGGCGGCGCAGCGCGCCGAGGGCACGCGCGTGGCCGGCGAGTTTTTCGAGGACGACTGGAAAGACTGAGCACGGCGACCGAAAGTCGCCGCGGCGTGCAGCGTTGCACGTCTGTGCGGGGTGGCGCGCGCCGCACGCCGATTCGATAATCGCCGCATGTTGCGCCGTGCGGAATCTGCCGCCTCCAGCAAGGGCCTGCGGCTGGCGCGCAAGGCCTGGCAACTGCTGCACCAGGACGCCCCGCGCTCGATCGAGTGCGCACGCCGCGCGCTCGCGCAGGCGGTGGCCGAGCGCGACGTGCCTGGCCAGGCCTGGGCCCGCCTGGCGATCGGCTACCACCTGCTGTACTTCGGCACGCCGGCCCAGGCGGCGCCGGAGCTCACCGCTGCGCAGCGGCTGTTCGATTCGTTCGGCGAGCGCGCCGGCCACATCCTGGCCGGCGCCGGACTGGCACGCGGCCTGTGGCGCGAGGGGCGCTTCGCGGCCGCAATCGACCACGTGCTGCCGCTGCGCGAAGAGGGCCTCTCGGTGTTGCAGCACGAGCAGCGCGGCGTGCTGCTGAACACCATCGCCGGCTGCTATTCGGCGCAGGGCCGCTCGGAACAGGCCTTCGCCTACATGTACCAGGCGCTGCGCGACTCCGGGCCCACGCACGGGCACGGTTTCGACGCCGTACTGCATTGCAATCTCGCGCACGAGCTGCTGCAGATCGGCGACTACCACGAGGCGCTGCGCCACCTCGATCAGGGTATCGCGCGCTGCCATGCGCTGCGCAACCCGCGCCTGCTCGGCGTGCTGCTGGTCAACCGCGTGATCTGCCTGACCGAGCTCGGCCGCGCGCAAGAGGCCATGCTCGACGTGCTGCGCGTGCGCGAGCTGCCCACCGGCGTGGACGGCCGCGGCACGATGGGCGCCAGCTTCGAGACGCTGGCCATCGCCGCGCTGCGCGCCGGCGAGCTCGCCGCCGGCCGCGAGCTGGTCGAACTGGCGCGTCGGGCGCCGCATGCCGACATCCCCGACGAGCATGTGGAGCTCGCGGTGGCCGGCGCGCTGCTGGCCGGCCTGGAGGGCCGCTGGGTCGACGCGCTGCGCGAGCTCGATCCGGTGCTGGCGCAGGTCAGCGCCGACGATGGCGAGGCCGCCGAAGGCCTCAGCCTGCGCGTGCGCTGCCTGTACCTGCAGATCCGCGCCGAGATCCTCGAGCACCTCGGCGACACCGTGCAGGCGCTGGCACAGCTGCGCCTGTGGCAGCAGTTGCACGTGGCGCGCGCGCACCTCGCCTCGCGGGCGCGCTACCAGGCGGCGGCGCTGCAGACCGAGCTGATGCGGCTGCAGCACAAGCTCGACGAGCAGGCGTCCGAGCGCCGCGCCACCGAGCGCGCACGGGCCGAACTCGAAGCGGCCAATGCGCAGTTGTCGCGCAAGATCGCCGAGGTCGAGTCGCTGCAGGCCGCGCTGAAGGAGCAGGCGGTGCGCGACGCCCTCACCGGCCTGTTCAACCGGCGCTACCTGAACGAAACCCTGCCCACCGCGTTCGCGCTGGCGCAGCGCGAACACCAGCCGCTCGCGGTCGCGGTGATCGACTTCGACCACTTCAAGGCGGTGAACGACCGCTACGGCCATACCGCCGGCGACACGCTGCTGGCCGCTTTCGGGCAGCTGCTGGCGTCGCACTGCCGCAAGAGCGACGTGGCCTGCCGCTACGGCGGCGAAGAGTTCTGTCTGCTGATGCCGCGCACCGATGCCGCCACCGCGCGGCGCAAGGTGGCCGCGCTGCTGGCACTGTGGCAGCAGCAACGGTTCGAGCTCGACGCCGAGATGGTGTCGGGTTTGAGCTTCTCGGCCGGCGTGTCCGACTCCAAGCGCGCGCCGCTGTCGCCGCAGATGCTGCTCGAGCACGCCGACCAGCAACTGCTCGCGGCCAAGCACGCCGGCCGCTGCCGCGTGCTGGCCGACAGCGCGCTCGCCGCGCCCTGACACCCCGGCGCCGAAGGCGCTTCGGAGGGCCTCAACTGGCTTTGTACGTCGTCAGGTGGATGCTGGTCTCGGTGGCGCCGATGCCCTTGATCAGCCGCAGCCGCTCGAGCACCTGGCCGAGCTCGGTGAGATTCGACGAGCGGATCTCGGCCAGAAGATCCCAGCGGCCGTTGGTGTCGTGCACCGCGGCCACGCCGGGCTCGCCGAGCAGCGCGGCGATCACCTTGCGCATCTGGTTGCCTTCGACCGCGATGCTGGTCCACGCCTTGATCTCGTTGGGCTGCGTGTCGGGTTTGAGCCGCACCGTGTAGCCGGTGATCACGCCGCTGTCTTCGAGCCGCGTGATGCGGTTCTTCACCGTGCCGCGCGACACGCCGAGCTGGTGCGCCAGCGTGGCCACCGTGCTGCGCGCGTTGCTGCGCAGCAGGCCGACCAGCCGGTGGTCGAGCGAGTCCATGCAGCAAAGTGTCAATGCACCCTGCCGAAATGTCAACTAACCGCGCGATTCGATGCGTTGTTGATGCTTTTGCTTGAACGCGGTCGCTCGAACAATGCGACCAAAGGAACCGGCTGCATCCGATGAACACCCTGCTGCTCAGCCCCCGCGACGTGGCGCAGATCGTGCGCGCGCAAGGCGTGGCCGGTGCGCTGCGCCGTCTGTCCGACGCCATCGAGGCCGACTTCCGCCGCTGGCACGCGTTCGACAAGAGCGCGCGCGTGGCCAGCCACTCGCGCGACGGCGTGATCGAGCTGATGCCGATCGCCGATGCCACGCGCTACAGCTTCAAGTACGTTAACGGCCACCCGGCCAACACCCGCGCCGGCCTGCCCACCGTGATGGCGTTCGGCGTGCTCGCCGACGTCGCCACCGGCGCGCCGCTGCTGCTCAGCGAGCTGACGCTGACCACCGCGCTGCGCACCGCCGCCACCTCGGCGCTCGCGGCGCGCGTGATGGCGCGGCCGGGCTGCCGCACGATGGCCCTGATCGGCAACGGCGCGCAGGCCGAGTTCCAGGCGCTGGCGTTCCACCACCTGCTGGGCGTGCGCGAGATCCGCCTGTTCGACATCGACCCCGCCGCCACCGCGAAGCTGCAGCGCAACCTGCGCCACATGAGCGGCCTCGCGCTGACGCCGTGCGCCAGCGCGGCCGATGCGGCGCGTGAGGCCGACATCGTCACCACCGCCACCGCCGACAAGACGCGCGCCACCATCGTCACGCCGGACATGCTGGCGCCCGGCGCGCACGTCAACGCCGTCGGCGGCGATTGCCCGGGCAAGACCGAGCTGCACCCCGACGTGCTGCGCCAGGCGCACGTGGTGGTCGAGTACGAGCCGCAGACGCGCCTGGAGGGCGACATCCAGCAGCTGCCGCCGTCGTTCGCGGTCACCGAGCTGTGGCAGGTGCTGGCGGGCGCGGCGCCGGGCCGGCGCGACGATCGCCGCTGGACGGTGTTCGACTCGGTCGGCTTCGCGCTCGAGGATTTCGCGGCGCTGCGCTGGCTGCACGCGAGCGCGCTCGAACTCGGCCTCGGCACGCCGACGCATCTGGTGCCGACGCAGCGCGACCCGAAAGACCTGTTCGGTCTGCTCGCGCCGGCTGCATCGGCAAGCGCGGTGCCGCCAGCCGCCCCCGCGCGCGATACGACGGCGGGAGCCCGCGCGCTCGGTGCCGTGGCCTGAAGGCTGCTGCCGCAGGCTCGCGGCCGGTGGCGATCTCAGGCCGCTCGCAGGCGCGGCCTGTGGTGTTCAGCCCGGCGGCAACCGCAGTCGCAGCAGCGCGCGCACGAAGCCGTGGTCGCTGCGCCAGCGCTCGCGGCCCTCGTGCAGGTGATCGTTGAAGTACTCGACGCGACGCACGTCGCCGATCGCATGGCGCGATTCGGCCACGAACTCCTCGCTCACCCACACCTGGTCGAGCGTGTCGGGCCAGCCCTGGTAGACGTGCGAGTAGCCCAGGTCGCGCCGCAGGCCGGGCTCGGACTGCACGTCGGGCGCGTGGTACAGCGCCACGTCGCGCGCCTCGCGGTCGTGCGCCGCGGCACCGGTGGCGGCGATCAGCTGGCTGGTGGCAGCGTGCGGCGCGTCGTTCAGGTCGCCCAGCAGCAGCAGCGGCTCGCGCGTGCGCTGCAGCACGCCGATCACGATGCGGCGCAGCGCCGCGGCCTCGGCGGCGCGCATCAGCAGCGAGCGCAGCGTGGCGCGCGTGGCCACCAGCGGATCGTCGCGATCCTCGAGCGGTTCGCCGTCGTCGGTCTGCAGGAACTTCGGGCGCTTCGATTTCAGGTGCGCCACCAGCACGTGCAGCGGCTGGCCGTGCTTCAGGCGCAGCCGTGCCACCAGCACCGGGCGTTCGAAGCGCGCGTGCACGCCGAGCTCGGGCACCGTCACGCCGTCGTGCGGGTCGAACGCCGCCACGCTGTCCACCGATTCGAGCGCCAGGCGCGTCACCAGTCCGACGCGCGGCGTGCCGCTGGCGCCGTGCTCGGTGCCCGGCGCCAGCACGTGGGTGTAGCGCAGGCCGCTGCGCGCGACCGCCGCCTTCAGCGCCGCCTCGTCCCAGACCTCCTGCACGCCGAGCACGTCGGCGTTCAGCCGCTCGAACATCGCGCCCAGCCATCGCGTCTTCTGGTCGTACTCGGCGTTGCCGAGCGGCTCCTGGTTGGCGTAGAACGCGCGGCCGGGCAGCGCCAGGTTCAGCAGGTTGCCGCTGACGACCAAGCAGGTCGCCCAGCCGTTGGCGGCCGGCGCGACGGTCAACCCCACACCTCGCCGGCCACCTCGACCACGCGCTCGAGCTTGCGCCACTGGTCATCGACCGACAGCGCGTTGCCGTGGTGCGTGCTCGAGAAGCCGCATTGCGGCGACAGGCACAGGTTCTCCAGCGGCACGCAATGCGCAGCCTCGTCGATGCGGCGCTTGAGGTCGTCCTTGCTCTCCAGTGCACCGACCTTGGTGGTCACCAGGCCGAGCACCACCTTCTTGCCGCGCGGCAACCGGCGCAGCGGCTCGAAACCACCGGCGCGCGCGCTGTCGAACTCCATGAAGTAGCCGTCGACGTCGGCCGAGAACATCGCCTCGACCACCGGGTCGTAGCCGCCCTCGGCGACCCAGGCGCTCTTGAAGTTGCCGCGGCAGGTGTGGATCGTCACCGCCATGTCGGCCGGCCGGTCGCGCAGCGCGGCGTTGATGGTGTCGGCATAGCGCCGTGGCAGCGTCGACGGGTCGTCACCGTTGCGGCGGCAGTTGTCCTGGATGCGCGGGTCGCACAGGTAGGCGAACGTGATGTCGTCGAGCTGCAGGTAACGGCAGCCGGCCGCAGCCAGCTGCGCGATCGCCAGGCGATAGGCCGCGGCGACGTCGGACCAGAACGCGTCGAGCTCCGGGTACACCGCGGCATCGATCGCCGCGCGGCCGCCGCGCAGGTGCAGCATCGACGGCGACGGGATCGTCATCTTCGGCGTGCGCGCGGTGTGCGCCTTCAGGAACGCGAAGTCGTCGACCATGATCGGCGCCGGACAGCCGACGCGGCCGGTCACCGTGGCGATCGGCGGCTGCTCCTGGCCCGCCACCTTGAACTTCTCGCCTTCGTTGGCCTTGACGGTCACGCCGTCGAGCTGCGACAGGAAATCCAGGTGCCACCAGTCGCGGCGAAACTCGCCGTCGGTCACCGCCTGCAGGCCAATCTGTTCCTGGCGCCGCACCGCGTCGACGATCGCACGATCTTCGGCCTCGCGCAGCGCGGCGGCGCTCAGCTCGCCACGCTTGCAGCGCGCCCGCAGCGCGGCGAGCTCGGCCGGACGCAGCAGGCTGCCGACCTGATCGGCACGAAACGGAGGTTTGGCTGGCATCGAACAGACCCTCGCGCAACGTGGCACGGGTGCGATCTTGCACCACCGCATCGGGACGCGCCTGCGCGTGGCTGCGGCTACCATGCCGCCTGGGCGCTCGGCGCACGGCTCTGCGCCGAGCGGCGTCGATCGCACCCGACGGACACCGACCAAGGAGGCCCCGATGAACGCACCGCTGCCGCTGCCCGCGCTCGACGAGATCCGCGAGCACGAAAACGAGATGGTGGCGCTGCGGCGCCAGATCCACGCCAACCCCGAGCTGGCCTACGAAGAGCACGCCACCGCCGACCTGGTGGCCGAGCGGCTGCAGCGCTGGGGCTACGAGGTGCACCGCGGCCTCGGCGGCACCGGCGTGGTCGGCACGCTGCGCGTGGGCAACTCGCCGCGCCACGTGGGCCTGCGCGCCGACATGGACGCGCTGCCGATCGCCGAGACCAGCAACAAGCCGTGGGCGAGCAAGGTGTTCGGCAAGATGCACGCCTGCGGCCACGACGGCCACACCGCGATGCTGCTGGCCGCGGCGCGCCACCTGGCCGCGACGCGCCGCTTCGACGGCCACCTGCACCTGGTGTTCCAGCCCGCCGAGGAAGGCCAGGCCGGCGCCAAGCGCATGCTCGACGACGGCTTCCTGAAGCTGTTCCCATGCGAGGCGATGTTCGGCATGCACAACATGCCGGGCCTGCCCGAGGGGCGGTTCTCGATCGTGCCCGGCCCGGCGCTGGCCAGCTCCGACACCTGCCTGATCACCGTGCGCGGCAAGGGCGGCCACGGCGCGATGCCGCACGTGGCGGTGGACCCGGTGGTGGCCGCGTCGAGCATCGTGATGGCGCTGCAGACTGTCGTCTCGCGCAACGTGCCACCGCTGGAAATGGGCGTGGTCACCGTCGGCGCCTTCCTGGCCGGCGACGCGCCGAACGTGATCCCCGGCGAGGCCAAGCTCAGGCTCACGGTGCGCGCGTACAAGCCCGCGGTGCGCGACCTGCTGCAGCAGCGTATCACCGAGATCGCGAACACGCAGGCCGCGGTGTACGGCGCCAGCGCCGAGGTGGAATACCAGCGCCGCTACCCGATGCTGTACAACCATCCGCAGCAGAGCGCGTTCTGCCAGCGCGTGGTCACCGACTGGCTCGGTGCCGAAGGCCTGCTCGCCAACGCCGAACCGGTGACCGGAAGCGAAGACTTCGCGTTCTTCCTCGAGCAGGTGCCGGGCTGCTACGTCTTCATCGGCAACGGCGTCGGCAGCGAGGGTGGCTGCATGGTGCACAACCCGGGGTACGATTTCAACGACCGTGTGCTGCCCACCGGCGCGAGCTACTGGGTACGCATCGCCGAGACCTACCTCGATCGCCAGGCTACCTGACATCGACGTGAACCGACCACGCCGCACCCAACCCGGCAAGCTGCCCAGGCCCGGCGCGGCCAAGTCCAAGCCGGCCGACGCTCCGCCGCCGGTGACGATCACGCTGCGCAACCTCGAGATCCCGCTGCCCGAGGTGATCGAAACCACGCCGGTCGGGTTCGAGGGGTTGATCGTCTCCGATCCACAGCCGCCGCAACAGCAACCGCAGGCCGCACCCGCCGACCCTGCCGGCCCCGAGGCCGAGCGCGCGGCACAGCGCGCCGCGCGGCGTGCGCAGGTACGGCGCGATCGCATGCGCAATGCCTCCGACGCGGGCGACACGACCGGCTTCGCCACCACGCTCAGCGAGCCGGTGCTGCGCGAGCTGCCGCCCGTTGCGGCAGTGGTCGCAGCGCCCGCGACGCCCGCTGCCCAAGAAGCAGGCGATGCGGCGCCGACAGCCGCACCGGCAGCGGCCCCATCGCGCCCGACGGCTGCACTCGCTGCGGCAACACCACCGGCCGCGATCGCCGCGAGCACGCCGGCCGCAGCGCCGGCCGTGCTGGTGGTCTGTCCGGTCGATGCAGGCGCCAGCCCGCTGTGCACGCAACTCACGGCGTTCGGGTTCGCGGTACACGCGATGTCGCAGTTGCCCGAGTTGCCGGCGCCGTGGCCGTTCGCCGCTGTGTTCGTCGACCTCGCGTGGTCCGATGCCGATGGCAGCGACGGCATCGACCTGTGCAACCAGGCGCGCGAACTCGGCCGCCTGCCGGGTGAGCGCAAGCCGCTGCTGGTGCTGGTGGCGGAAAAGCTCAGCTCGACCAATCGCGTGCGCGCCGGACTCGCCGGCTGCAACGAGATCATCATCGGCGCGATCACGCGCGGCAGCGTGGCCAGCGTGCTCGACGCGCGCGGCATCGCGCTGCCCATCGACCCGCGCAACCGCTGATGAAGCGCAACCGCGGCACGAGTCAGCGCGGCCGCCCCCACACGCGCGCCAGCGCCGCCAGCCGCGCGCGCCACGGCAGACCCTCTTCGGACATCACGTCGAGAAAGTCCGACAGCCGCTTCGACTTGCCGATCGTGTACAGCGTGAGTCCGACGGTGGCGGCGAACACGACGCCGAACACCAGCACGCGCTCGAGCATCGGCGACTCGGCCATGCCCAGCAGGTTCATGCCCAGGAAGCCGGTGGTCACGGTGCCGATCAGGCCGAAGATCGTCACCACGGTCAGTCGCACCACCGTGTTGGCCTGGCGGCGCAGGCTGTCGGCCTCGAGGTAGCTGTTCATGTCGTGCATGCGCTCCTTGACCTCGGCATACAGCGCATCGGTGCCGAGATGCGTGGTGCACAGCCGGAACAGCGCGCGCACTTGCGCCTGCTCGGAGATCTCGTGGAACCAGTAGCGGTGCGTGAAGCGCAGGAACGCGGCGTACGCGTTGCGGATCGCGCGTTTGAACTGCTTCACGCTCTCGGCGTCGGCCACGTCGAGCCGCTTCAGCGCATCGACCAGACGATCGGAGAAGATCAGCAGCGCAGCCTTCTGGAAGTGCGCGATCAGGAACAGCATGAAGTGCTGGTGGCGAAACTGCGCCAGCACGCCGCGCTCGCCGCAGCGGAAGAACTCGGTCCGCGCGTCGCCCACCACCACCAGCGCGTGGCCGCAGCACAGGTAGCGCGTGCGCGGCGCGGCCCCCGAATCGGACCAGAAGCGGTCGTAGCAATGCCGCTGCTCGAAGTCGGCCAGGTGCTGCGCCGCATACGGCAGCTCGTCGTCGCCCGCGTCGGTGACCAGGCCCAGGCGCACGAAGTCGCCGCGCGTCAGCGCGGCGGGCTCGTCGACCGCGAGGTAGGCCATCAGCGGCATCCGGTAGTACTCGATCTGGCGGTAGCGCAGCGCACCGTCGAGCTCGGAATGGTCGGGCGCCAGCGGCCGCAGCAGGAACTCCCAGTGCGCGGCGATGCGCGGCGCGCGGTGCTCGCTGACGTGCGCCATGTACACCTCGCGCGCCTGCGCGTCGGAACTGGCGAGCACGCGGCCGTCGGCATCGAGCCACTCGACACCGGCCATCGCGTGCAGCGGCTGGCCGCTCGCGTCCCAGGCCGACGGGTAGCCGCGGCCGAAGCGGTACAGCACCTCCTGCGCCCGCGGCAGCGCGAGGTCGTCGGCCGCCAGCTCGACGTTCAGCAGCACGATGTCGACATCGTCGAAGAAGGTCAGATCGACGTGCACCACCTGCAGCGTCAGCGCCGCGCTGTCGACGCGCGGCAGCAGGCGCACCGCGCGCACGTCGTCGCGGCGGAACACGTGCATCGACGAATCGTGCGCCCCGCCCGCGCGGTTGCGGCCTTCGCCGTACAGGAACTGCTGCACGAACGGCAGGAAGGTGACGAACTCGTTGTAGTGCCGCTCGTGAAAGCGATTGGCCGTGCCGGTGTACTCGTCGAGCACGCGGTGCCATGGGCCGGCACCGAGCAGCTCCCACGGCCGGCGCTGCACCTCGTCGCCGCGCTGGCGCGCCACCAGCCGCAGCGGCCACAGCAGCACCTGCCGTAAATGCTGCACTTGCGGCGGCAAGGCGGCGCCGCGCGAAGCGGCCGGGCCGGTCGAAGCCGATTGCAACGCCGCATCCATGGCGCGCGAGTGTAGGCGCGCGGCGCGACGATGAGAACAGTCACGGAGCTGCAGGCTCGAAGCACCGAGAATCCACCACCCATGAGCACCCTGCCCGAGCGCATCGTCTGCCTGACCGAGGAACCCACCGAGGTGCTGTACGCGCTCGGCGAGCAGCGGCGCATCGTCGGCATCTCGGGCTTCACCGTGCGGCCACCGCGGGCGCGGCAGGAAAAACCCAAGATCAGTGCATTCACCAGCGCCAAGGTCGACAGGATCCTCGCGCTGCAGCCCGACCTGGCGATCGGCTTCTCCGACATCCAGGCCGACATCGCGGCCGCGCTGGTGAAGGCCGGCGTCGAGGTGTGGATCGCCAACCACCGCTCGGTGCCGCAGATCCTCGGCTATGTGCTGCGGCTCGGTGCGATGGTCGGTGTCGCCGATCGTGCACAACGGTATGTGGACACGCTGCGTTCGCACCTCGATGCGGTGCGCCGGGCCGCGACCGCGCTGCCGCGCCGGCCGAAGGTGTACTTCGAGGAGTGGGATTCACCCGCGATCAGCGCGATCCGCTGGGTCAGCGAGCTGATCGACATCGCCGGCGGCGACGACATCTTCCCGCAGCGCGCCGCCGCGCGCCTGGCCCGCGCACGCATCGTCGCCGACACCGACGAGATCGTGCGCGCCGCGCCCGACATCGTCATCGGCTCGTGGTGCGGCAAGAAGTTCAGGGCCGGGCAGGTGGCGGCGCGGCCCGGCTTCGCCGCGATACCCGCGGTGCGCGACGGCGAACTGCACGAGATCAAGTCGCCGCTGATCCTGCAGCCCGGGCCCGCTGCACTGACCGACGGGCTCGACGCGCTGCATGCGATCATCACGCGCTGGGCCGAACGGCACGCCTGAAGTCGAAGGAGTCCCCCGATGTTCAAAGCCATCCTGCTGTCGCAGACGGAAGACAAGAAGACCCGCGCCGAGTTGATCGATCTCGACGAATCGCGCCTGCCCGATCGCGACGTGACGGTCGACGTGGCGTACTCGACGCTGAACTACAAGGATGCACTGGCCATCACCGGCCGCGGCGCGGTGGTGCGCAGCTGGCCGCTGGTGCCGGGCATCGACCTCGCCGGCACGGTGAGTGCGAGCCGCAGCGCCGACTGGAAGGCGGGCGACCGCGTGGTCGTCACCGGCTGGGGCCTGGGCGAGAACCACTGGGGCGGCCTGGCGCAGAAGGCGCGGCTCGACGCCGGCTGGCTGCTGAGGATCCCGGCGCCGTTCGACGCGCGCTCGGCGATGACGATCGCCACCGCCGGCTTCACCGCCGCGCTGTGCGTGATGGCGCTGCAGCGCCACGGCTGCAAGCCGGGCGACGGCGAGGTGCTGGTCACCGGCGCCGCCGGCGGCGTCGGCTCGATCGCGGTGGCGCTGCTGGGCGGCATGGGCCACCGCGTGGTCGCCTCCACCGGCCGGCCGCACGAGGCCGAGTACCTGAAATCGCTGGGTGCCACGCGCATCGTCGACCGCAACGAACTCTCGCAGCCCGGCAAGCCGCTTCAGAAGGAGCTGTGGGCCGGCGCGGTCGACACCGTCGGCAGCCACACGCTGGCCAACGTGTGTGCGCAAACACGCTTCTTCGGCGCGGTGGCCGCGTGCGGCCTGGCCGGCGGCGGCGACCTGCCGACCACGGTGATGCCGTTCATCCTGCGCGGCGTCACGCTGTACGGCATCAACAGTGTGCTGGTGCCCAACGCCGAGCGCGCGAAGGCGTGGGCGCTGATGGCGCAGCACCTCGACGCGAAGAAGCTCGACGCGATGACGGTCGAGATCGGCTTGAGCGAGGCGATCGGCTACGCGCCGAAGCTGATCGACGGCCAGGTGCGCGGGCGCACCGTGGTCGATGTGCGGCGCTGACGCGGCCTCTGTGCACCGGCGATCTCGCACGCAGACTCCGCGCGCACGGCCGCGGCGCGCGCGCGCCGCGCTCCGGCAGCGCGGCCGGACCTGATCTTCGTCCTTCGCAGCGCGCCGTGGGCAGCGCTTAGACTGCCCGCCGATGTCGCTGCTCGTGCTGTTGCTGCTGCCGTTCGCCGGCTGCGCGGTCGCCGCGCTGCT
Source organism: Burkholderiales bacterium (assembly GCA_015075645.1). NCBI lineage: Bacteria > Pseudomonadati > Pseudomonadota > Betaproteobacteria > Burkholderiales > Burkholderiales bacterium. The sequence goes on from JABTUF010000004.1 coordinate 673,174, forward strand.
GCCGACCAACGCACGCAACCTCGAATCGCTGTTCGCCGCGGCGGTGGCGCTGGCCGTCGCGCTGCCGCTGGCGTGGCTGTACCCGCAGATCGCCGCCGGCGCGGTGCTGGTCGAGCGGCTGCCGTGGCTGGGCAGCCTCGGGGTCGATCTCGTCGTGCGGCTCGATGGCTTTGCGTGGATGTTCGCCATGCTGGTCAGCGGCATGGGCCTGCTGGTGATCATCTACGCGCGCTACTACCTGTCGCCCAGCGATCCGGCGGCGCGCTTTCAC